>MNQS01000073.1 GCA_001915545.1 Bacteroides sp. 43_108
TACGGAAGATTTGATTACCATTGGTATGAGAGGTGACGGTGATACTCCGATGGGTGGAAAGGAAGGAGAAGATGACAAATATGTGCCGCGTGATGAGGAAAACATGCGCCTGATGGAGAAGATATTCCGGAATCAGCGTCGTATTATCAAGGAAGTGACGGGAAAAGCGCCGGAGAAACGTCCGCAGGTATGGGCTATTTATAAAGAGGTGCAACGCTATTATGACATGGGACTCCGTGTGCCCGATGATGTGATTATGTTGCTGAGTGATGACAACTGGGGGGATGTGCGCCGGTTGCCGGATGCCAAAGGACGGAAGCGTTCCGGCGGATGGGGGATGTATTATCATGTAGATTATGTGGGGGCTCCCCGTAATTCCAAATGGTTGAATGTAACTCCTATACAAAATATGTGGGAACAGCTTCAGTTGACTTACAGCTATGGGGTGGATAAGCTTTGGATATTGAATGTGGGTGATTTGAAGCCGATGGAGTATCCTATCACTCTTTTTATGAATATGGCTTGGAATCCGGAACGCTATGCGGCAGGGAATCTGTTGGAGCATACACGAGCGTTCTGTGCGCAGCAGTTCGGTGAGGAACAGGCGGATGAGGCCATGCGTATCCTGAACCTGTATTGCAAGTACAATGGACGCGTGACTCCCGAGATGCTGGATAAGGATACTTATCACTTGGCTTCGGGGGAATGGAGGCAGGTGGCCGATGAATATGTGAAGCTGGAGGCGGAAGCCTTGCGGCAGTATTTGAAACTGGAGGCCGCTTACAGGGATGCTTATCGCCAACTGATTCTTTTTCCTGTGCAGGCGATGGCCAATCTGTATGAAATGTACTATGCACAAGCCATGAATCACAAATTGTACCAGGAGAACAATCCGCAGGCGAATGAGTGGGCCGACAAGGTGGAGAAGGCGTTTAGGCGCGATGCGGAATTGTGCAGGGAATACAACGAAGAAATGTCGGGAGGCAAGTGGAACGGAATGATGATGCAGAAACATATAGGCTATACTTCGTGGAACGATGATTTCCCTGCCGACCGTTTGCCGGAAGTTTACCGGATAGAGCAACCGGAACAGGCTGTAGGAGGGTATTTGTTTGCCGGTGACAAAGGGGTGGTTTCCATGGAGGCGGAGCATTATTTTGCATCATCCGCGGCACCGGAAACTGCCTGGACAGTCATACCGCACATGGGACGTACGCTGAGCGGAGTGGCTTTGATGCCTTATACACAGTCTGCTGAGGGAGCTTCGCTCTCTTATAAAATGAAAATACCGCAAAAAGTAGATACGGTAAATGTGTATGTCATTGTGAAATCCACCCTGCCCTTCCTCAGACGGGAAGGTCATCGCTACACAGTAGGTTTTGAAGGAGGGGAGGAGCAGACTGTCTGTTTCAATGCGGAGTTGAACGAGCATCCGGATAATGTATATCGCGTACTGTATCCCACAGTGGCCCGTCGGGTGGTGAAGACCCGGGTGAAGTTGAGCCTGCCCGACCGTGCGGACGGAACCTATACATTGGTTCTGAAACCGGTGGAGCCTGCCATCGTATTTGAAAAGATTGTGGTGGATTATGGCGGTTATGAGGATAGTTATTTGTTTATGGACGAATCTCCTTGCCGGAGAAATAAACTGAATGGACAATGAAAAACATCAGATTGACAGTTTGGATAGGAATGATGTGCGGGTGCTTGGCGGCAGGAATGTTGCAAGCCGGTACACGACCGGACAATGCCTGTCCGGCAGAAGAAGACGGCAGCCGCTTGTGGTTGCCGGTGATGCGCCCGGCGGAAGGTGCGGAAGTGGAAGTTATATATAAAGGAAAAGTGTCACCCACCATAGCCATTGCCATTGCTGAGTTGAAAAACGCCTGGAAGGGAGAGCCTGTACTTTTGGAGAAAAAGAGGACAGGGCAGGGGGATGGGTTTGCCATCACTTCTTCGGAACATCAGGGCCGTATTCTTTCATCCACCGAGGCAGGATTACTTTATGGTGTTTATTGTCTGTTGCGTATGCAGGCGGCGGGGCAGGTCACAGTACCTCTGTCGGTTACTGAACAACCTGTGTATGATCTTCGCATCTTGAACCATTGGGATAATCCGGATGGTACGGTGGAGCGTGGTTATGCCGGTCGTTCTTTGTGGAATTGGGAAGAACTTCCCGGAACTTTGTCACCACGTTACGAGGCATACGCCCGTGCCAATGCTTCTGTGGGTATTAATGGAACGGTGCTGAATAATGTCAATGCTTCGCCCCAAGTGCTGGCAACCTCCAGTCTGGAGAAAGTCAAGGCATTGGCTGATGTCTTCCGGCCTTATGGTATAAAGGTCTATTTATCGGTTAATTTTGCATCTCCTATCCAGTTGGGCAA
>MNQS01000074.1 GCA_001915545.1 Bacteroides sp. 43_108
ACAGGAAGTTTTTCCGAAACTTTATCAGCAGCCTTAATATAATATTCAAATCCTTTTATCTTGATAAGACTTCCCATCGCTGCCACTACAAATTTGTCTTTATTTTTACGACCTTTAAAACCTTTATCATTAATATTAGGGTTGTACAGCAAAATTTTATTCGGTAATTTAATGGTATCATATACTGCTTTTGAAACACATAAAGACATCTCAGCTTTTTTCAAACAAGATCTATATAAAAAATAAAATATTGATTTTGTATTTTCAACTAAATGAGCATGATATATGAATGGGACACCATACATTACTTTCATCATATATGCATACAGTAATCCTTTCTTTGTTGTAACATAAATCAATGTTTTCTTAGTAACATAATATTTAATCTTTCTTAAATTTCCAGGAAAGAGACACGTCAACACCACCAAATCTAATAACCAATTCAAATATTTAAAAGGGAAAAAGAAACTTCGACCTTTTAGCAATACTTTAGAAGAATCCGGAAACTTTTCATTAATCATCTGTTCAAAACGAGTGCCTTTTGCAAAATCTACAAATACAAGTTCACAAGTTTTACTCAAAATCTCAGCTACTTGCAAAGTTATTTTTTGGCCTCCACCAAAATTTACCTTACCGGAATTCTCTATAATTATAATTCGCCTCATATACTCTTTCGATAATAGGATTTTAAGCTTATATTTTAACAAATAAAGAGGGTGATATTTATATTATAGCATCATGCTATATTAGAACATAATTTTAAATAGTTACATCGTATATATCTTATATTGCTTTGCATAACAGTATATTACAATCATACAGAACGATATAAAATAGGCATTAATAACGCAGTAATGTAGACACATAAAAAACAGAGTAATCAACAACATAAAATTCAATCTCTTATCATAAGTTTTATAAAAAGATTTAAGAAACCATAGAAGTAAAATAAAATTCACAATTCCCACTTGTGCCAACAAACGAGCTTCAAAACATTCACAGATATAGCCATGTATTAATAATGATTTTTGATAAGGAATTCCAATTCCTAATAGTATATTAGGAATATCATAGTTTAAAAAACACAAATTATCATTTAAGACATCATTCCTAGCTGAGTTAGAGCTTATTAAAGCGATATTTTGGATATCAATCCCAATAAATAAACTATAGACTATCAATACGAATATAATAACATGATATATCCCCAATCTTTTTCTTGTCATTTTCTGCCCCAAGTATATATTCAATTTTATTGCAATCAACAAAACCAACGCACATAATAGTGCTGTCTTGGCACCAGTAAGAAAAATTGCTACAACAAAAAGAATGTACCATAAATTAGTGAAATGACTATGAGAAAGTCTATTTCTAATGTACTGAAGGATGATTCCGACACAAAAAACGAAACCACTCTTTTGAGGCTGTAACATCAAGCCAAAAGGCCTAATTGCCATTAAACCAAGATTGTCCGATTCTCTCAAATATTGAGAATCAACATCATAAGATGCCATTGCCTTACCCACTAAAAAAATTCCATCATAATCACCTAAAGCCAACAAATTTATATAAGTAAATTCGTATAAGGTGAATAATATATGCATCTTGCAACACCAAAGACAAAGTTTTGATAATTTATCAAAATCCAAAGGTAATGATGCCATTACAGCCAACATTATCAAGAAAAGGAAAAATCTATAATTCTCATTAGCAAACCCAGCCTCATCAAAACCGTTGTAACTTATAAAGCTTGATATTATAAAATAAATAAAGAAGTATACAACAAATTTGCTTGCAGTTGGAGACCAAATTTTTTTAGTAAATTTATGTTTTGCAAATCCCCATACTACCAGTCCAAATGTCACAATCTCAAGTATTATAGATGTTGATACATAAAACCTTAATGGAGCTGCTAAAAAGATCAACAATACTAAAATGGAATATATATCAATCTTAAGTAGATAAGATTTTATATTAAGTATCATAATGCTTATTCACAAAAAACAACATTTAATAAATTGTATATACAATATACTACTTCACACACAAATAAAATTGTCAAAATAGAAAAGATTTAAAATATGCTTTCAATGTGACCTTAAAAAATTAGCATTCAATTTTGACATATAGCTCAAAGAAACTTGCCACAAGGCGATTTCCTAACAAACAACATCAAAAAGGATACTGATTTTTATGACTTGTTGTAAGCACTCAATTTAGGGCATCCCCCTTCGAAAGGGCACTTTTCAGTGCCCTAAACCGAGTTTTGTTAATTAATTAGTCTTGAATTTAACATTGGCTGGTAGCCAAAGTGATTTTGTCAGGAACCATGTTAACAT
>MNQS01000107.1 GCA_001915545.1 Bacteroides sp. 43_108
AAAAGTAATGAATTTAATTTGAGATTTTAATTTGTCTATTAACTTTGCATCATCACTCCTATGGCTGACTGTTTCAGACACACTTTTTGAAACAGTATCCATATATCTGATGAGTTCTGCGGTCAGTAAGTTTGACTGTTTAATTGAATACTGTGATGTTAGGGTGTGCTGATAATCTTTTGAAATTTTTCAGTGAGCTTGCAGAAGCACCGTGTAAATGTGTTGATTCTTGCTTGCTTATTTGTGTGATTAAAGAAATAACTACTTTTCTATGTGGTGGTGATGTGGGCAATTCATTGGGACTGCTTTATAATTGTGTTTCTATTTGAACCCCAATATATCATTAGGAAAGTGGGCATTTTTTTGTCTGAAATATACAGTTTTTACGGTAAAATTTATAAAATGCGCCACATTATGGACATATAATCGCAAATCGGTCATTAGAGATTTTTACTGACAAAATGTAAGTAAACAGTTGCTGTTATAAGTAAATGTATGGTTTATTGATTGTTCCTTTTGCTGTAAATACGGCAAGTTTCAGACAATAAGAAAGTGATTTCTTCTAATGACCGATTTGTGATAATTGTAGTTGGTAACTTTATGTTTGTACGAGAAAATCTCTAATGACCATTTTGATTTTATTTTAATGTGTGAACTTTAGCATTTGTGGTTTTGTAGTAGGGCAAGATTGTTGATAGGATGAAATCGTATATATTTGAGTATATCATTACTTGAACCGATTGGACTTTATATATATGAGGTGCAGGATTGATGGGGGATTTTTGTTATGTATATAATACGATTGTATGCGATTTTTTTGTAAGTTTGCATTTGGTTAAAAATATTCAAAGCGTGTATTATGTATAGAAAAATTGATTGTTTCATACCTTTTTGCAACGAAAACATAACCAACGAGGTTGCAAGCCAGTTGGCTTCTTGTGTTTTTGTCAGAAATATATTTGTTCTCTGCAAGGAACACGTTGATGTTGGCGGGTGCATCAGCTTAGAAGTTTCTGATTTCAGCAGTACAGAAACATTACGCAAGATTTCAAGTAATGTCATGTCTGACTACGCGCTTATTTGTACAGACATGTGCAGATTTGAATTTGGTTATAAGGTTATCGATAGAATGATAAGCGTGGGGGTTGATGTATGCGCTGACTGGTTGTATTCCGACCGACATATCAAGAATGGTTCTAAGCTCGAAGATGTTGTAACGGCCGACTATCAATATGGTAGTTTAAGAGATGATTTTGATTTCGGTCCACTTCTGATTGTAAGCAAGAAGTCGTTGAAATCATATTGCAAGCAGGTTGACAGCAACTACAAATATGCTGGATTATACGATTTCAGATTATTTGTTTCGCGGAGCGAAAACAGAAACAGTATTTTCCATATCAATGAATTTTTGTATACAGTAGATAAGAATGATGGCGTATGCGATTGTGAGCAGCAGTTTGCTTACGTCGATCCAAAGAACAGAGATGTTCAGATTGAGATGGAGCAGGTATGCACAGAACATCTCAAGGCAATAGGAGCATATATACCCGCAGACAGTGTTACTGAAGTTGCTCTGCAAAGAGGATATTTCCCATGCGAAGCGTCAGTCATTATTCCTGTAAAAGATAGAGTCCGCACGATTGCTGATGCTTTGAAATCAGCTTTGAGCCAGAAAACTAATTTTGAATATAATGTCATTGTTGTTGACAACCATTCTACAGACGGAACAACAGAAATAATCGATAAATTCACTTCAGACAATAGATGCATACATATAATTCCTGAACGTTACGATTTGGGAATAGGTGGATGCTGGAATCAGGCCGTGTCCGACAGCAGATGCGGTAGATTTGCTGTGCAGTTGGACAGTGATGATATCTATAGCGATGAGAACACATTGCAGAAAATCGTGGATAAGTTCTACGAAGAGAAATGCGCAATGGTTGTCGGATCTTATAGAATTACAGACTTTGATTTGAATACAATTCCGCCTGGAATAATTGATCATAGAGAGTGGAGTGACGAGAACGGACGCAATAATGCTCTTAGAATCAATGGATTCGGCGCTCCTCGTGCTTTCTTTACTTTACTTTTGCGCCATTTCTGTGTCCCTAACACCAGCTATGGAGAAGACTATGCCTTAGGCTTGATGTTCTCACGTAAATATAAGGTTGGACGCATCTATGACGTTCTCTATATATGCAGGCGATGGGGAGGAAATTCAGATGCTTCGCTCTCATACGATAAGATTCTGCGCAACAATATATACAAGGATTCTGTAAGAACAATGGAAATCCTTGCTCGTCAAGAAATGGCACGTTTCTGGAATAAGGAACTTCGTGATACTGATGTCGATACTTTCTATTCCGAGCAGTTGGAGCTGTGGCCAAATGCAAGAGCCAGGTACGAAGAACTCAAATCAGTCGACATCAAGCATTTCGATTACGGCGATTTCAGACTTGACGTTCAGAACAACAAGGCACGAATATCATCTACCGGTGCAAAGGTCGACAAGAAGTCCATAATGGAGCGTCCTTGTTTCCTTTGCGACATCAATCAGCCAATAGAGCAGGTAAGAATGCCGCTTGAAGGAAAGTACCTTCTTTTGGTGAATCCTTATCCAATCTTGCCGGAACATTTTACAATACCATTGTGCAGACACACACCGCAAGAAATACTACCTTATTATAAGGACATGATGAGGATTACCCAGAACCTTGATAAGAAAATTGTCTTCTATAACGGTCCTTATTGCGGAGCATCAGCACCGGATCACATGCACTTCCAGGCCGGGTCGCGTGGCGTAGTACCTTTGGAGCGCGATTGGGACGAGTTGTACCGCGGATTGCGTTCAAGAATTTACCCTGTGAGCGACGACGAATTCATGGAAGCAATAAGCATGGAGCCTGTTGCCGATGATACCGGAATATTCGTTCTGCGCAACTACGTCTGTCCAGGACTCATAATTGTTACTCGAACTCCTGAGGCAAGCGAGATGCTTTTCAAGAAGATATACAAGTCCATGCCTATCTTGGAAGGCGAGATAGAGCCGCGTATGAATATTCTGGCCTGGACGATGAACTGCAGGAATGACGGAACTCCGCGCATTGTTTCGGTTATAATTCCTCGAACAAAGCACCGCCCAGACTGCTACAACAAGGAGGGCGACGAGCAGATAATTGTCAGTCCAGGAGCGCTCGATGTCGGCGGTATGATAATACTGCCTCGCGAAGAGGACTACAACAAGGTTGATGAAAAGGTTGCCGAAAGCATTTTGAAAGAAGTAACCTATTCCATGGACATGGAACATGAACTTATAAACACATTGAAGGGAAGCAGTATCTGATACTGCTTTGCTTCTTTTTTACACGAGATTTTTATTACAAATATGGGCAATATACCAGAAGTGAGCGTCGGCATAGTCAGTGCCGATAAGATTGTTTTTTCTTTGAATTCCGTTTTTTCTGCCAAAGGAGAAACGGTTGAGGGCATACAGACAGTTGAGTACAGCGAAGGAGGCATAAGATGGAACGGAAATCTTTATCAGGACCTGACGTTTCATCCTCAGAAAAGCGATGCTTCATTTACGCTGTTCGAGGTTACTATCGGTGTCAATTTCCATTGGGAAAGAAAAGAGAATCAAGTCTTCACTGGTTGTTTGAGCTTCATTGTCTATGACGGACGCCTTTGCGCCATAAACCTTCTTCCCGTCGAAGACTATCTGGTCAGTGTCATATCGTCCGAGATGAGCGCAAAGGCCTCATTGAATTTTCTTAAAGCCCATGCCGTAATTTCCCGAAGCTGGTTGCTTGCTCAGATAGACAAAAGGAAGAATCTGCAGAACAAGCCCGGCGATGCCTTTTTCTCTGTAAGAAAAAGCGATACTCAGATCATCAGATGGTATGACAGAGAAGACCATACAGAATTCGACGTATGTGCCGACGACCATTGCCAGCGATATCAGGGCATAACCAGAGCCGTATGCGAAACGGCCTCGGAAGCAGTCAGAGCTACGCAGGGTATGGTGCTTATGCACGATTCTGAAATATGCGATGCCCGCTTTTCAAAGTGTTGCGGAGGAGTTACAGAAGAATACTCCACATGCTGGGAAGACATCGACAAGCCGTATCTTAAGTCCATTGCCGACAAATCCCACGATTCCGAAATCATCCCCGACCTGTCGGACGAAAATCAGGTCCGCGAATGGATAATGTCGTCGCCTGAAGCATTCTGCAACACCGATAATGAAGAAGTTCTTTCGCAGGTCCTGAACAATTATGATCAGGAAACCGAGAATTTCTATCGTTGGACAGTCGAATACACCCAGTCTGAACTTTCCGAACTTTTGAAGAACAATCTCAAGATGGATTTCGGAGAGATCGTCGACCTTATACCTCTTAAGCGTGGAAAGTCCGGCCGAATAAGCGTTTTGAGAATTGTAGGTACAGAACGTACTTTCGAAATCGGAAAAGAACTAGAGATACGCCGCGTGCTTTCCGACAGCCATCTGCTCAGTTCTGCATTCGTTGTCGACCGCACATTCTCCGGCCCTGGTGCAGTTCCGTCTGCTTTTGTGCTCCATGGTGCCGGTTGGGGCCACGGAGTAGGCCTTTGCCAGATAGGAGCAGCCGTAATGGGCGAGAAAGGCATTGATTACAAAGCCATTCTGATGCACTACTATCGAGGTGCCGAGCTTAAAAAGCTGTATTGATAAACCATTTAGTTCTTGATTATATAAAATCTGCAGGAGTGAAGCGTATTAGTCCATGGATATGGATTCCTGGTTTATTTTGTGCACAAGGGATTCCGACAGCCATTTTCACATTTGTTTCGTTGCTTATGTTTATCCGTTTCGATGTGGGATACTCATTGGCAACGGTTTTCATGTCGATGCTGTTCGTTCCCTCAGTCCTCAAGTCGTTCTTCAGGAGCCGCATCCGTCTCATCCGCAACTACAAGTTGAGCATAAACATTGTCGAAGGTCTTATATTTGTGACCCTCTGTGCAATGGCCTTGTCCACACATTCGCATAACGCCAGTCCCGAAAGTCTTTTTATATGGATGTTCCTTATATCCATGCTCTGTTCGTGGCATGAGCTTCTTGCCCGCATGTATTATGAGAAGACGCTGAATCTGCGCGACAGGATATATTTCTATAAGGTCAAGACCTTTGCAACCTTGTCAACTCTCATTCTGACCTACGGAGTCATAATCATCCTTGTCGGTTTTCTTGAAATCTTTTTCCGCAACATCCCCCATGCCTGGTCCATGGCGTGCTATATTATGGCAGGTGTGTTTCTCCTGTTCTTTCTTGTAAACATATTTCTGCCTCCCCGCAGGCCTTTGCATCTTGGTATCTCTGCTTCCGAGTCGAGCCTCTACGGTTCCGTCAAGACCGATGCCCGCATACTCGACCGCATGATGCGCCGCAAGTACAGCATGCGGACATTCTTTTTCATGTTCATCCTCATGCTCCCTCAAGCACTGATGTTCAACACCCGTGTTTTTTTCCTGCTGGCATCTTCCGACGACGGCGGGCTGGGCTGTTCCATCCAGGACATCGGTTTCGCCCAGGGAACAGTCGGCGTCATCGGCTTTTCAGCCGGCATTCTGCTCGGACGCATGCTTCTGCGCCGTTACGGAGCATTCCGCACATTCTGGCCGATGGTCATCGCCGTCGGTTTGTCGCCCCTGCTGTATCTTATAATGACACTTCACAATCCAGAAACTCTCGGCCAACTCAGCGTAATGACCTTCCTTGCGCAGTTCCTCTTCGGTTTCGGACTCAACATATCCATTATGTTTGTGGCCTACATATCCGACGACCGCTACCAGAGCACCATAAACTACCTTTACATACCTTTTGTTGCCGCGTCGATGATAGTACCGATGATGCTTTCCGGCTGGTTGGTCACAGTTATGGGTTTCACCCGTTTCTTCCTGCTCAATGCCCTCTGTGCACCGTTGGCATGGGTTATCTTCGCCGTGACAGGAGCGCGTCATTGCTATGTGAGAAAAATACGTTGAACGAATAATTCATTTTGAATTCCTATGAAAAACAATAAACCATACAAATGGGTGCCGTCTTTATATTTTGCCGAAGCACTCCCGTACGTGGCGGTAATGACAATTTCCGTCACCATGTATAAGAAGATGGGCATGTCGAACACCGACCTCGCCCTTTACACCAGCTGGCTCTACCTCCCTTGGGTCATAAAGCCCCTCTGGAGTCCTTTCGTCGATGCCGTCAAGACCAAGCGCTGGTGGATACTCGCCATGCAGTTTCTTGTAGGCCTGGGCTTTGCCGGAATAGCCTTCACCATTCCTGCTTCCTTCTGGATACAGGCCACACTGGCCTTCTTCTGGCTCATAGCCTTCTGCAGTGCCACCCACGACATCGCCGCCGACGGCTTTTACATCCTGGCACTCGACAGCCACGACCAGGCCATGTATGTCGGCATACGCAGCACGTTCTACCGCATAGCCACTATTTTCGGTCAGGGCGCCCTCGTCATGCTTGCCGGCTGGCTTGAACTTTCGTCAGGATTCGGAAGTTTCTGGTCAGGTGGAAACGGCGTTTCCGGCAATATACCTTTTTCCTGGGCCGCCACGTTCCTTGTCATGGCCATCCTTTTCCTTTGCATGAACCTCTACCACCGTTTCGCCCTTCCTAAGGTCGAAAACGTTCATGCCTCCGTAAAACCAGATGTACGTTCTCAGCTGGGCGAGTTTGTCCGCACCCTGAAGATTTTCTTCAGCAAACCGCAGATCGTCCCCGCCTTGCTCTTCATGCTGCTCTTCCGTTTTCCCGAGGCTCAGCTTGTCAAGATTGTCAACCCCTTCATGCTCGACAGCATAGAGAATGGCGGTCTCGGCCTTTCCACCAAGCAGGTTGGTTTCGTCTACGGCACTATAGGCATTCTCGGTCTCACCCTCGGCGGACTGCTCGGCGGTTTCCTCGTGGCCCGCGGAGGACTGAAGAAATGGTTGTGGCCCATGGTGCTGAGCATTTCTGTTCCCGACCTTGTCTACGTATATCTCAGCTGCACACAGAATGCCGACATGTTTGTCGTCAATTCCTGCGTCTTCATCGAGCAGTTCGGCTACGGCTTCGGTTTCACAGCCTATATGCTCTACCTCATATACTTTGCCCGTGGCGAAAAGAGTACTGCCGTCTACGCCATCTGCACCGCGTTCATGGCGCTCGGCATGATGCTTCCGGGCATGATGGCCGGTTGGCTCACCGACCTCATCGGCTATTCCAACTTCTTTGTGTGGGTAGTGTTCAGCTGCATCATAACCTTTGTCGTTTCCGCCATGCTGAAGATTGACCCGTCTTTCGGAAAGAAGGACTATGAAGAGAAAACACATGAATGACATACACATATAAATGACCTGAAAGTTCAGTACTGATAGCATGATAAACATAACAAACCAGAACCAAACATGAACAACCTTATGCGATTGACCTGCTGTGCTGCATTGCTCTGCAGCACCGTAGCAGGCACGGCACAGCAGGTTTCTGCTGTGTGGAATCCCGACAAGGGAAAAACATACGTCAACCCTGTCATAAATGCAGACTATTCCGACCCCGATGTCTGTCGTGTAGGAAACGACTACTACATGACCTCGTCATCCTTCAACTGTTTCCCCGGATTGCAGATTCTGCATTCCACCGACCTTGTCAATTGGGAAATCGTCGGTGCCGCGCTCGAAGACTATCCCGGCGACGAGTGGGCCGAGTCCGTACAGCACGGCAAGGCCGTGTGGGCACCCGCCATACGCCACCACAACGGCGAGTTCTACATCTATTGCGGCGACCCCGACCGTGGCATCTTCATGGTCAAGGCCAAGGATGTGCGCGGTCCCTGGAGCAAGCCCGTATGGGTTATGGAAGGCAAGGGATTCATCGACCCGTGTCCGCTGTGGGACGACGACGGCCGTGCCTACCTTTCCCACGGATGTGCCGGCAGCCGTGCAGGCAACAAGAGCGTGCTCTTCGTGGCACCCATGTCGCCCGACGGAACCGCAGTCCTTTCCCGTAGCCGTATCGTTTACGACGGCCACGTGACGCAGCCCACCATCGAAGGCACCAAGTTCTACAAGCGCAACGGCTACTACTATATCTTCTCTCCGGCCGGAGGTGTACCCACAGGCTGGCAGGTCGTTCTGCGCTCAAAATCGCCTTTCGGCCCATACGAGGAACGGGTGGTCATGGCACAAGGCAAATCGCCTGTCAACGGCCCTCATCAGGGAGCCTGGGTGCACACACAGAACGGCGAGGACTGGTTCCTCCATTTTCAGGACAAGGCCGCATACGGACGTGTAGTCCATCTTCAGCCTATGACGTGGCACGACGACTGGCCCGTAATCGGTATTGACAAGGACGGCGATGGAGTGGGCGACCCCGTTATGGAATACGCAAAACCCGACCTGCCGTCGTCCGGCAATTTCCAGCCTTCCGAGAGCGACGATTTCACATCGCCGTCCATCGGACTCCAGTGGCAGTGGCACGGCATTCCGTCTCCCTACTGGAGCTATCAGAATTCCGCCGAAGGCTACCTCCGTCTCTATTCCGTTCAGAACCGTCCCAACTACCGCAATCTCTCCGACTGTCCAAATCTGCTCCTGCAGAAGTTCCCGGCCGAAGACTTTACGGCTACGGCACACGTGAAGTTTGTGTCCGAACCGAAACTCGATTGCGAGAGTGCCGGTTTCATGGTCATGGGGCTCGACTATACAGCCTTGCGCATTGAGGATACAGGCCACGGCATCTGTCTGAAACGTGTCACCTGCACCGATGCGCTCGACGGCACACGCGAAACTGTTGAAGACAGCGTAATGCTCGACGCCGAGGCCCTTCCGCGTGCATATTCCGAGAAATATTTTGCACCGAAGATGGAGAAAACAGAGTTTATGACCCTCTACAGCACAGAACTCTGGATGCGTCTGAAAGTCGAGGGACGCCCGTTGCCCAACGGCCTCAAGTCCGTCCACTGCCGTATGTACTACAGCACCGACGGAAAGAAGTTCAAGGCACTCGGCCGTGAGTTTACCGCCCAGCCAGGCAAATGGATTGGTGCAAAAATGGGATTCTTCAGTACGCGCACCCAGCTCAACAATGATTCCGGTTGGCTTCAGGTCGAAGATTTCGTAGTCGGCAAATAACTTTCAGAGCTGTAAAGACATTTATTAAGAATATACTTGGGGAACGAGCTTTTTTGTGGAGCTTGTTCCCTTTTTTTCGTTTTGCTCTGGCCTACGTCAGCCCGTATGCTTAACATCCGCATCATTTCCGAGCCCTTGCGGCAACAATTCCGAGCGCCCGCAGTATTCGTTTCGAGCGCCCGTAGTTTTGAGCGCAAGCGTCCGCAGAATGTTGATGCACTTTGTGTGGACAGATGCCGTTTCTTGTTAGAACAGATTTTATGTACAGTTGCGGTGGAAAAGTGCATATAGCAATGTCTGCAGTTCAATATAGGGCGGATTTTCTTTCATTCCGTCAATTTTTGAATAACAAAATTGCATATCTTTTAAATATTTGTTGATTTATATTTGTTTTCCTTTATTTTTGTGAGCGTTGAACCTTTAAATCTATCAGAATTTGGCCCTATATGACAAAACAGAAACAGGCCGTATCTTTTCTATGTCTGAAGGCATTAAGCATACAAGCGCCATATCTCCATTCCTGATGGAGAGTTCAGGTGTGCGCTCAGGCATCATGCTTGTTTCTCACAGACTTATGCGTCGAAATGTGGCCCAAAATTTGGATTTGTCCGGATTTAGTTTACACACACTTTAATACCTTTCTATATAATTTCTTTTGTCGATCGTGGTTTCCTTGTGAAATCTCGGTCCGTATTGCCATGCTTCATCAGTCAGCCGAAGCGTGGCCTCATTCTGCTGTGCCATAATCCTGCCATGTGCCGGTACGTGGACTGCTTGTAGGGATTTATTGAAACAATATGAAAAACCGTGAATAGAACAACGACACGCCTCGGTATAGCTTAAAATAGTTTGGCTTTACCGTGGAGGTGAGTTCTTTGAAAGATTGTATTGAAAACAGAATGATTATTGCATGGAATAGGCTAAATTTGTGTCTGTAACCCAAAGAAAAAGAATACTATGGCAAAGAAATCGTCTCTCCAGGTGAAAGGAACTCTCATAAGGACCTTGCATCAAAATGGAATTGACTATATCTGTATTACAGACATCGCACGACAGAAAAATCAGGCAGAACCTAAAGATGTTGTGAAGAACTGGATGCGTCTGAAAAACACACTGGAATATCTTGGGTTGTGGGAGCAATTGAATAACCCTATGTTTAAAGGGGTCGAATTCGACCCCCTTCTAATAGAAGCAGGCAGCAATGCTTTCACTATGAGTCCTTCGAGATGGGTGGAATTGACTGGAGCTATTGGTATCTTGTCGAAGTCCGGTGCTGGAGTAAACGAACTGATATGTCTCTCGAATATGGAGAGTCTGAATGCTGTTTTTATCAACGAAGGATTGCCGCAACGTGAGAGGCTTATAAAGTTGAACCAGATAGCAATTCAGCAGATGCGCATTTTGGAAGACACAAACAGAAAGTTGCTGAAATAATCATTCACTTCTTTACATTCTTTCGTTCAGAACGCTTGTAAGTTATAGGAAACAATAAACTTAGAAGCGATATGAACCAACTGAAACATTTTATATGTCCAATCTCAGCCGCGCTGCTACTTGCCACGGCTGCCTGCACGAAGGACGAACTGGCGGACGGCAACCGTCTGCCCGAAGGACAATACCCCCTTGAGATAGCCCGCATCACCCTCGGCGTGGAGGGCGGCGAGGCGCAGCCCTGGGGCACACCGCAGACGCGCGTCAGCGAGATTGCGGACGGCAACAGCAGCAAGTTTGACGCGGACGACAAGTTCGCCGTACAGATAGACGGCAAGGAAGAGGTCGGCACCTACACCGTGCAGGACAACAACACCGTCAAAGCCGAAACACCCCTGTACTGGAGCGACACCGGCGAACACACCGTCACCGCCTGGTACCTCGCAAAGAGTGGCACCATCGATCTCGGCAACCAGAGCCAAAGTCTTGCCTACCTGCTGTACGCCACGGGCACGGGAGACTACCAGACACCCGTCACGCTGACCTTTGCCCACCAGCTGGCCAAGGTGCGCGTCACGCCCACCGGCGATGCACTCGGCGAAGTGCAGAGCCTCCAGCTCTATACCTACACACAGTGTACTTATGAAAAAGGCAAGGCCGGACAAGGCTCGCAAGAGGGCTGGATAGAGATGAAGAAGTGCGAATATACCGAAAACGGCGCAACCATCACTTGCTGGGAGGCGAACGTGGTGCCCGGTTACACAATAACCAAGCTGCAGGCAAACGGCACCGAGGAACGCAACCTCTCTGCTGCCATCACCCCTGAGGCAGGCAAGTTCTACAACATCACGCTGGATAAGAACAAGGGATATACCGACGACGGACAGGGCAACTACACCGTGACTACTGCCGATGGTCTGATGAACGTAGCCGAATTAGTGAACGGAGGTAAGACCGACATTAACATTACCCTTGACACAGACCTCGACCTCACAGGCAAAGAGTGGACGCCGATAGGAAATTATGAAAAACAATACACCGGCACCTTTGACGGCAACGGCAAGACCATCACGGGGCTGACCTTTAACCAACCGGAAACCAACAATGTAGGACTTATTGGCAATCTTGGTGAGAATGGTATGGTGCAGGATGTAAAACTGGATAAGGTTAATATAAAAGCGAACAATAATGTCGGCGGAATAGTAGGTACCAATAAGGGAGGCTCCATTATTGGTTGTTCGGTGTCGGGAGGCATCAGCGGTGTCCGACAGGTAGGTGGCGTGATGGGATGGTTCACAGGAAATGGTATAGCTACGGCCTGCTACCATGTGGGTAGCGTCAGCGGCTCCGAGTATGTTGGAGGTGTGGCGGGAAATAGCTCTTATGGTTCACTAACTGCCTGTTACCATGTGGGAAACGTCACTGGCTCTCAGTATGTGGGCGGCGTGACAGGAATTGCGACTGGCAGTTTAGCTAAAGTCATAGCCTGCTACTGGAATGGTTATGACGGCAATGGCATCGGCCTTGGCAGAGGCGAAGCTACGCAGGTGGACGGCACGACCGTTACCTGGAAGACGGCCGTTGATGCCATGAACGCCGCCCTGCAGAATGCAGGTTCAGAGTGGCGTTACGAACTCACTGGAGAATTGCCTACCTTGAAAAAATAGTAAACCGTCGGGCGGGAAAAGTTCCGCCCGAAACGGAAGATAACCGAAATATAACCCCAAAAGAAAAGAACTCCCTTTCCGGGCGGGAGTATTGTGCCCGGTAACATCATACAGACACCGCAGCCCGCTACCGTAAGGTCAGTGGGCCGCATTTTAATAAGGAGAAAAGAATAATATAAAAAATGAGGTATACCGCATGAAACAGAAAACAATAGCAACCAGACACCTGCGCACCAAGATAGCGGGAAAGACCACATAAGGCTTGTACATGGACTGAGTAACGGAATGATAAGAAAATACGTCGCAACATGGATATCTGCAGAAAAATACCCACCTTTGCAGAAGTTTTTATAAAGACCGATTTCGGCATCGGAAGTTAAAGCAAATTCTATGTTGTGAGGAATGAGCAACAGAGCGCTTCATCAAAGAGGCGGACAGGGCTTATCAAGGCAAGAGAACGACTGATTCTGCAAACATGTCAGGATGGCTTGTGCCATATCTGCGCTATTTCAAAAAAAGAGTATAATGAAAAAGATTTTAGTTTTGTGGATGCTTTTATGCATCTTTGCTTTAGGGGCTAATGCCCAGTTGTTATGGAAAGTTTCAGGCAAAGGTCTGAATAAGGCATCTTATGTTTTAGGAACTCATCATTTGGCTCCTTTATCGATATTGGACAGTATATCTGGTTTGAAGCAAGCCATGAACGATGTGGAACAGGTCTGTGGTGAAGTTGTGATGGAAGAAATGAAAGCGCCTGCAACATTGATGAAGATGCAGCAAGCTGCCATTTTGCCTGGCGACACAACTTTGCATACGTTATTCACAGCTGCACAGTATGACAGCTTGGCCGCAAAGGTAAAGGAACTTATGGGAGTAGACTTAAATATGTTCGATAAGATGAAGCCTGCCTTGCTTTCTACGCAGTTGGGTGTTCTCATTGCCATGAAATCAGTTCCGGGCTTTAATCCGCAGCAACAGCTTGACGAATGGTGTCAGGCCGAGGCCAAGAAACTTGGCAAGGCCGTTACCTGTTTAGAAACTGTGGATTTTCAGATGGGCGTTTTGTTCGATTCGCAAAGCCTGAAGCGCCAGGCAGAGCAGCTGCTCGCAACGGTGAACAATTTGGATTGTGTGGAAAAGCAGACAAATGAAGTGACAGTTGCCTATATGACTCAGGATTTGGATAAATTGGAAAGGGCCATGAACGAGAAGTTCGGCAATGCCTTGGATGCTCTTCCTGAAGAAGAGGATGCCTTGGTATATAACCGCAATACACGTTGGGCAGAAAGTATGCCAGGTATCATGAGCGGCAAACCCACACTTTTTGTTGTTGGATGCGGACATCTTGTTGGCGACAAAGGTGTTTTAAATCTGCTCAAAAAACAGGGATATACGGTTGAGGCTGTGAAGTAGAGGAATCGAAAAATATGAAATAGTGCTTGCGAAGCATATAATAAAAACGGCAGAGAGTTTGGTTGACTTCTCCGCCGTTTTTCGCATTCTGAACGATGAAAGCGAAAATGATGTAATATATGAATATGCTGGTGTAGAAATGGTGGTGATTGCATCTTTGTATAATTAGACGGAAAAATGCTATTATTCCGATATTTTTAGTATTTTCGCTACTGAAACTATTGTACATCAATGGTGTGGTGCTCTGACTATGCATCACATGTTCTAACAGGCTGATGCCTTGTGACGTCAGGATGGACAAGTTAATATTTGCGCATAGCACGAACTAATTTGTATTTTTATGAATTTTGAACAACTCTGTTTCACCACGTTCTGTGTGGGTAGTTTGGCTGATGCATTGAACATGAGTGCTGGTAAGGTATATGGCATGTTGCGTTCATCAGGAATTCTTTCTGGGTATCTGCTTCCCGGATATGATGTGCTTCATACGTTCAGTAAAGAATATATTGTGGAAGACTTGATTTCTTACATGAAGGAGAAAGGAGTGTTGGAATGAGACTTTATCATGCTTCAGTCGGTGTTGGTGCAGAAGAAATAAAACTGGAAGGAGGAGGACATGTTGGCTGATAAAGCAGTTTTGCAAATGAAGTATGCGCGTATTGTCCGTTTGTTTGCTGATAAGCTGCAGATTTCATACGATGATGCGCTTGCTTTTTTTTATGATTCCGATACCTATAGACTTATAAGTAACGGAGTGGCAGACATGCACTGTCTCAGTGATGAATATCTCAGTGATGAATTATTGATGGAATGGAATGAGCAGGGTGTAGATAAACATTAAGGTTTATATGAAATATTGTTTGTGAAACATATAATAAAAACGGCAGAGAGTTTGGTAGACTTCTCCGCCGTTTTATTATGAGTTTCCTTTTTGAAAAAGAATCTATTGATTTGTATATAAATCTGAAAAACTGATTAATAGATTATTCCTAGTCCTGAAATAATTTTACCTTTGCGTATATACATTAAAAACCCGGATTCATCACCAGTAACTAGAAGCTGGGAGAGGAACGACCGGGACTGCAATTTACATCGACAAAGTTTTAATCGTTCAATTTTACTTCCTTTGGATATTGCATTGTACAGCAGTGGAGAGAACCGTGCTGGAAGACCAGTGGTGTGCAGTCGATGCCGATGATTTCTTTGTCTGGGAAAACATCCTGCAAGATGGTGCGAACGGTGTTGTCGCACTCCGGCTGTCTGTATGTTGGGAAGAGGACTGCCGTGTTCATTATCAGGAAGTTGGCATACGTTGCTGGAAGTCTGTAACCGCTTTCGTCGTAGATGGGGTCGCAGAGCGGTAGCGCTGCTGTCTTGTATGGCTTGCCGTCGGCGGTCAGGAAACTTTTAATTTCGTTCTCCATTTCTTTCAGCGGTGTGTAGTGCTCGTCAGATGAATCATTGCATGACTGATAGACGATTGTGTCGTTGGGGCAAAGGCGGGCAAGTGTGTCGATATGACCATCGGTGTCGTCGCCCTTGATCCATCCGTGTTCAAGCCAGAGTACCCTTTCTGCATTGAAGGCTTTTTTGAGATATTCTTCTATTTCGCCTTTATCTTTGCCTTCGTTGCGGTTGGGAGCCAGAAGGCATGAAGAGGTGGTGAGGAGAGTGCCGCGTCCGTCGCTTTCGATGGAGCCTCCTTCGAAGACAAAGTCGAGACGGCTTTCGTAGTGTCCGCTGACGATGCCTTTCTGATGCATTCGGCGGTTTATCATGTTGTCGTGGCACGATGCAAACTTCAGTCCCCATCCGTTGAACTGGAAGTCCATGAGCAGAGGAGTGCTGTCGGCTTCGAGGCATGTGATGAAGGCGTGGTCGCGTGCCCATGTGTCGTTGGTCGGACATGTGAAGAAACTTATGTTTCTCATCATGTAGGGTGTTACTCTGTCCGAATCTTTTATCTTTCCGTCGAGTCCGCTTTCCAGCTGATGTCTGACAAGGTCTGTGTCGGGAGCAACAATCAGGAGCTTCTCTCTCTTGCTGATTTCTCTTGCCATGTTGTAGTAGCAGATGAGAGCCTCGTCGAGCATGTATGCCCAGTCGGTTTCTTCATGAGGCCATGTGAGCTGCACGAAAGCCTGCGGATACCACTCAGCCGGCAGATATCTTTTGTTTGCTGATTCCATAGGATGCGTGTGTTTTGTTTTGGACTTGAGTTTCTTACTGGTTGTTCTGTTTTTTCAGCAGGTCGGGGCGGAGACGCTTGGTTCTCTCAAGAGACTGCTGGAGTTCCCACTCCTTGATTTTTGCCTCGTGGCCTGACAGAAGGACATCAGGTACCTTCCAGCCTTTGTAGTCAGCCGGTCGTGTGTAGACGGGCGCAGCAAGCAGATTGTCCTGGAAAGAGTCGGAGAGTGCGCTCTGCTCGTCGCCGATGACGCCTGGCACAAGGCGTGTGATGGCATCGGCCATACATGCTGCGGCAAGTTCGCCTCCGGTGAGTACAAAGTCGCCTATGCTGACTTCTTTTGTGATGAGGTGCTCGCGTATTCTGTAGTCTATGCCTTTGTAGTGTCCGCAGAGGATTATTATGTTCTCTTTCATGGACAGCTCGTTTGCCATGGGCTGGTCGAACTGTTCGCCGTCGGGGGTGGTGAAAATGATTTCGTCATAATCTCTTTCGGCCTTGAGTGCGGAGATGCATGCATCAATGGGCTGGCACTGCATGACCATGCCGGCAAAGCCTCCGAAAGGGTAGTCGTCTACGCGCTTGTGCTTGTCTTCTGTGTAGTCGCGGAGGTTGTGCAGATGTATTTCCACAAGTCCCTTCTTCTGTGCTCTGCCAAGTATAGACTGTGAAATGAAACCCTCGAGGAGTTCGGGCAGTACGGTTATAATGTCTATTCTCACGTTACTGATTTTTATGATTCGGGTTAAAAAGGCAGATGGTTAATGGTAAAGAACGTTGATGAAGTCAGCGTCCTTTGCCATTAACCACCGCAAAACTTTAGTCAGTCTCTATTGTGTGTTCTGAGACAGCAATCAATATTCTCCCCATGCCTTTATTGCAATGTCGTCGAGAGAGATGTTGCAGAACGCATTGATGAATGCGCTGGCAAGACGAGGATTTGTTATGAGCGGAATATTGAGGTCGATGGCTGCACGTCTGATCTTGTATCCGTTGTCGAGCTCGCCTACGGTGAGGTCTTTCGGAACATTGACAACCATGTCTATCTCTTTCTTGTGAAGCATGTCGAGAGCCTGCGGGTGACCTTCTTCGCTCGGCCAGTATACGAGTGTGTTCTCGATGCCGTTTGAAGTGAGGTAACGGCTTGTTCCGCCTGTTGCATAAAGCTTGTAGCCGTGCTTGATGAGTGTCTTTGCCGCATCGAGCATTTCGGCTTTCTGCTTTCCTGTTCCGGTTGAAAGAAGAATGTTCTTTGCCGGTATGCGCTGGCCGACGGAGAGCATTGAGCAGAGGAGGGCGCTCGATGTGTCGTCGCCGAGGCAGCCTACTTCGCCTGTTGATGCCATGTCGACACCGAGTACAGGGTCGGCTTTCTGCAGACGGTTGAATGAGAACTGGCTGGCCTTTATGCCGACGTAGTCGAGGTCGAAGAGGTTCTTTGACGGCTTCTCAACCGGCAGGCCGAGCATTACTCTCGTTGCAAGTTCGATGAGGTTTATCTTAAGAACCTTGCTTACGAATGGGAAGCTTCGTGAAGCGCGGAGGTTGCACTCGATTACCTTTATGTCGTTCTCCTTTGCAAGATACTGAATGTTGAACGGTCCGCTGATGTGGAGTTCCTTTGCAATCTGGCGCGAAATCTTCTTGATTCGGCGTACTGTTTCTACATAGAGTTTCTGTGGAGGGAACTGGATTGTTGCATCGCCGGAGTGTACACCTGCAAACTCGATGTGCTCGCTGATTGCGTATGCAATGATTTCTCCGTCCTTTGCAACGGCATCCATTTCAACTTCCTTAGCATGTTCGATGAAGCTGCTTACTACAACCGGGTGCTTCTTGCTTACGTTGGCTGCAAGCTTGAGGAAGCGCTCAAGTTCGTCCTGGTTTGAGCAGACGTTCATGGCTGCACCGGAGAGTACGTATGACGGACGTACGAGAACAGGGAAGCCTACTTTCTCGATGAAGGCGTTGATGTCCTCCATTGATGTCAATGCGCTCCAAGCCGGCTGGTCAACACCGATCCGGTTGAGCATCTCAGAGAACTTCTCTCTGTCTTCTGCATTGTCGATGCTCTTTGCTGAAGTTCCGAGAATTGGAACATTCTCTGCATCGAGACGCATTGCGAGGTTGTTAGGAATCTGTCCACCTGTGCTGACGATGACTCCGTGTGGATTTTCGAGCTCGTAGATGTCCATCACACGCTCGAATGTGAGTTCGTCGAAGTAGAGACGGTCGCACATGTCGTAGTCGGTAGATACGGTTTCTGGGTTGTAGTTGATCATTACTGACCTGTAGCCGTTCTTGCGGATGGTGTTGAGAGCCTGAACGCCGCACCAGTCGAATTCGACAGACGAACCGATACGGTATGCTCCTGAACCGAGTACGATGATGGATTTCTTGTCGTTTTCGTAGTTGATATCGTTTGCTACACCGCTGTATGTCAAGTACAGATAGTTGGTCTGTGCAGGATATTCAGCAGCAAGGGTGTCTATCTGCTTCACAACAGGAATGATGCCCTGTTCTTTTCTGTATTTGCGTACAAGGTTGATGGCCGCTTCTACTTCCATATCGTTTTCCATGCCGATGGCACGTGCAATCTGGAAGTCTGTGAAGCCTTGAACCTTTGCCTTGCGCATCAGTTCAGCATCGACATTCTCAAGCTTGCCTTTTGTGGACAGCTCAAGGTATGTGTTTCGGATGTTCTGAAGTTTGTAAAGGAACCATTTGTCGATCTTGGTGAGTTCGTGTATATGATCGATGGTGTAGCCTTTACCCATTGCTTTCTCGATGATGAGTACGCGCTTGTCTGTAGGTGCTTTCAGCGACTGGTCGATGTCGTCGATTACAAGTTCCTTGTTTCCGATGAATCCGTGCAGACCCTGGCCTATCATGCGGAGGCCTTTCTGAATTGCTTCTTCAAAAGTGCGTCCGATGGCCATTACTTCGCCTACTGACTTCATTGAAGAACCGAGTTCTCTGTCTACGCCGCGGAACTTGCCGAGGTCCCAGCGAGGAATCTTGCACACAACGTAGTCGAGGGCTGGTTCGAAAAATGCACTTGTGGTTTTTGTGACAGAGTTCTTAAGTTCGAACAGACCGTATCCCATTCCGAGCTTTGCTGCAACGAAAGCCAAAGGATAACCTGTTGCTTTTGATGCAAGGGCTGAAGAACGGCTAAGACGTGCGTTCACCTCGATTACTCTGTAGTCCTCTGATTCAGGGTCGAACGCATACTGAACGTTGCACTCGCCGATGATTCCGATGTGACGTATGATTTTTATTGAAAGTGCGCGGAGCTTGTGGTATTCAGAGTTTGTAAGTGTCTGTGAAGGAGCAATGACGATGGACTCTCCGGTGTGAATTCCGAGAGGGTCGAAGTTCTCCATGTTACAAACTGTGATGCAGTTGTCGTATCTGTCGCGTACGACTTCGTATTCTATTTCTTTCCAGCCTTTGAGACTCTTCTCGACGAGTACCTGCGGAGAGAAAGAGAATGCTTTTTCGGCAATCTTGTTGAGTTCTTCTTCGTTGTCGCAGAAACCGGAACCGAGACCTCCGAGTGCATAGGCTGCTCTGATGATGATAGGGTATCCGAGTTCTTTAGCGGCCTTGCGTGCCTCTTCGATATTCTCGCAAGCGTGGCTCTTGATGGTTTTTACGTTTATTTCGTCGAGCTTCTTGACGAAGAGTTCGCGGTCTTCTGTATCTATGATTGCCTGTACAGGAGTACCAAGTACCTGTACATTGTATTTCTCAAGAATATTGCTTTTGTAGAGTTCGACACCGCAGTTAAGTGCAGTCTGTCCTCCGAAAGCGAGAAGTATTCCGTCTGGTCTTTCCTTGGCGATAACTTTCTCAACGAAGAATGGAGTGACCGGCAAGAAATAAATCTGGTCGGCAACGCCTTCGCTGGTTTGAACTGTAGCAATGTTAGGATTAATGAGTACTGTTTGTATGCCTTCTTCCTTGAGGGCCTTCAATGCCTGGCTTCCGGAATAGTCGAACTCTCCGGCTTCACCGATTTTCAATGCGCCTGAACCCAATATCAGGACCTTCTTTATATTTTCGTTTTTCATCTTTCTACGTTTTACAGCAGTTTAACAAAATCGTCGAAAAGGAACTCTGTGTCTACAGGTCCGCTGCATGCTTCTGGGTGGAACTGTGCAGAGAACCAAGGATTTTCTTTATGGCGGATACCTTCATTTGATCCGTCGTTCATATTGATGAACAATGGTTCCCAATCCTTTCCGAGGGTGTTGTTGTCAACAGCGTATCCGTGATTCTGGCTGGTAATGAAACATCTGTTGGTGCCGATCTGTCTTACAGGCTGGTTGTGGCTTCTATGTCCGTATTTGAGCTTGTAGATGCTTGCACCTCCGGCTTTAGCAAGAAGCTGATTGCCCATACAGATACCGAAAATAGGAAGTTTGCTGTTTTTGGCCATTGCCTTCTTTATGTTCTCAACGGCTTCTTTGGCTGTGTCAGGGTCGCCTGGACCGTTTGCAAGGAAGAGACCGTCGTAGGCCATGTCGGTGAAATCATAGTTCCATGGAACTCTTATGACTTCAACGTTTCTCTTAAGAAGACATCTTATGATGTTGTTCTTGACACCGCAGTCAACAAGGACAACTTTCTTGCCTGCGCCTTCATTGTACTTTATTACTTCCTTGCAGGAAACCTTGGCAATGTAGTTTACACCGCTGTATTCTGCAGAAGGAATATTGTCAGGCTCATCATTGAATATGATTTTGCCCATCATAACACCATGTTCACGAAGGATTTTTGTAAGTTCTCGGGTGTCGATACCTGTTATTCCTGGAACTTTTTCGCGTTTCAGCCATTCGGAAAGACTTTCTACTGCATTCCAGTGTGAATACTCTGTGCTGTAGTCGCTTACAATTATAGCTTCGGCATGTATCTTTTCACTCTCCATGAAGGTTGCTATTCCGTTCTCCTCAATGGTGAATGGCGGTACTCCATAATTTCCGACCAAAGGGTATGTCAATGTCATTATCTGGCCTGCGTATGACGGGTCGGTAAGACTTTCTGGATATCCCATCATTGCAGTGTTGAACACAACCTCTCCTGCAACAGGTTTCTCATATCCGAATGATGTGCCGTGAAACTTGGTCCCATCGTCTAAGATTAGTGTTACGTTTCTCATTATCCTGTGATTATGTATTTAAAAATATTCTTTTTGCAGACTTATATGTTCCTGCACCCTTTGAAAGGGGTGCAGGATTGTTTTCCTAGAACATTATTTTATTTATGCCTTTTTGTATACTTTCTCAATATATTCGATAAAGGCTTTGTTGATAAGTTTTACGCCTCCAAGAGTAGGGTAGTCTCCGCTGAAGTACCAGTCTCCGTGGTGGTTAGGGCAGGCTTTGTGAAGTCCGTCTATGTCCTGGTATACAATTTCAATATCGGAGTTGACGCCTGGTGCTCGGAGCATTTCAACCATTTTTCTTGAAATGTCTTCGTCTGTGAATGGTTCGTATATTCTTTTTACATAGTTGACCATTTCTTCTTTAGGCTTGTGCTGCTGCTTGAGGCACTCGTCGTAGACTTCATCAATGATGTTCTCCATCTTTCTGTCCTTAAGCAACTCTATGGCCGCTCTGAAGGCAATGAATTCGCTCATCTTCGACATGTCGATTCCGTAGTAGTCCGGGTATCTTACTTGAGGAGATGAAGAGACAATTACAATCTTCTTCGGATGGAGTCTGTCGAGAATTCTGATGATGCTTTCTCTCAGAGTTGTTCCTCTTACAATACTGTCGTCGATGATGACAAGGTTGTCCTTTCCTGCTCTCAAACTTCCGTAAGTTATGTCGTAAACGTGAGCGGCAAGGTCATTTCTGCTGTTGCTCTCAGTAATGAAGGTACGGAGTTTTATATCCTTGATGGCAACCTTTTCATTGCGGACTCTCAAACTGAGAATCTTGCTCAGTTCTTCGTGTGTAGGCTTGTGTCCGAGGCTTTCAATTTCCTTTATCTTAAGTTCGTTTACGTATTCGTTGAATCCTTCAAGCATTCCGTAGAAAGCAACTTCTGCAGTATTTGGAATGAAAGAGAATACTGTGTTTTCTACATCATAATTGATGGCTTTGAGAATTGGATTCAACAACTGGCGTCCCAAAGATTTTCTTTCCTGATAAATGTCCTTGTCGGAACCGCGGCTGAAATAGATTCTTTCGAAAGAGCACGCTTTGTTCTCTTTCGGAGCAATGATCTGGTCAAATCTGACTTCGCCCTTCTTTGTTACAATGATGGCTTCTCCCGGCTTCAACTCTTTGACATTTTCATAGTCGATGTCAAGAGCAGTCTGAATTACTGGGCGCTCGCTGGCTACTACCAGAATTTCATCGTCCTTATACCAGAATGCAGGTCTGATGCCCCAAGGGTCTCTCATGGAGAACATTTCTCCGCTTCCTGTCTGGCCGCAGACAACATATCCGCCATCCCATACATGGCTTGATGTCTTGAGAACGTTCTCAATTCTGATGTTGTCTTCGATGTAATTGGTAATGTCAGTACCTTTCAGATTTTTTTCTTCAGCTTCTTTAAACAGTCTTTCTGATTCTCTGTCGAGTCTGTGGCCGATCTGTTCCAGCATGATGTAGGTGTCGCTGTAGACGCGCGGATGCTGACCGAATTTTGTGATTTCACTGAAAACCTCGTCAACATTTGTCATGTTGAAGTTTCCGCAAATACAGAGGTTCTTGGCTCTCCAGTTGTTTCTTCTCAAGAACGGGTGTACATAAGAAAGACCACTCTTTCCGGTTGTTGAATACCGGAGGTGGCCCATATAAAGTTCTCCTGCAAAAGGCAGGTTCTGCTTTGCAAATGTTGCGTCAGAAAGTTGCTCTTTGCTGTAATTCTTGAATTTGCTCTGTACATTGGCAAAAATTTCCGTAATGGCACCTGAACCAAGTGCTTTCTCACGGAACATATATTCTTCGCCTGGACATGCTTCCAGTTTCACGCTGCTTATACCTGCACCTTCTTGACCTCTGTTGTGCTGTTTCTCCATCATCAGATACAGTTTGTTGAGTCCGTACATCCAGGTACCATATTTGTCCTGATAATACTCCAGTGGCTTCAGCAATCTGATCATTGCAATTCCGCATTCATGTTTTAGAGGTTCCATATAAAAAATCTTTCTTTGTTCTTAATTATCTTATGTTTATTTCCGGCGCAGGGCCGGCAGCTATTATCGTTTTTGTGGGTATGATTGTTTCAGTCTAGGTGGAAGCTTCAGTCAGGCTGAAGCTTCGTGGTGATGCGCCTTTTCGGCTGCATTATTCAACTGTTACTGATTTTGCAAGATTTCTCGGCTGGTCTACATTTTTGCCTTTGCAGACTGCGATGTGGTAAGCAAGAAGCTGCAATGGAATTGTAGAAAGGAGAGGTTCCAGGCATTCCACTGTGTGCGGCAGTTCGATGAAGTCATCTGCAATGTTCTTCACTACAGTGTCGCCTTCGGATACAAGTGCAATGACCTTACCGTGTCTTGCCTTTATTTCCTGAATGTTGTTCATCAGTTTGTCATAAAGAATATTCTTTGTGGCAATGATGACTACCGGCATTTCTTCGTCGATGAGCGCGATAGGGCCGTGCTTCATTTCTGCAGCAGGATAACCTTCTGCATGAATATAACTTATTTCTTTGAGCTTGAGAGCGCCTTCAAGTGCTACCGGATAATTGTATCCTCTTCCGAGATAAAGGAAGTTGTGGGCGTAAGTAAATATTCTTGAAAGCTTGCCTATTCTTTCATTATCCTTGAGCAATATTTTCATCTTGTCAGGAATAGCATGCAGTTCGCCTACAAGTTCCTTATATTCTTCATCGCTGATGCTGTGCTTCTCTTTTCCGATAGCCAGTGCCAACATTGTCAGAACTGTAACCTGACCTGTAAATGCTTTTGTGCTGGCCACACCGATTTCCGGTCCTACGTGGATGTATGATCCTGTATCAGTAGCTCTAGGAATTGATGAGCCGATGGCGTTGCATATACCATATATGAAAGCTCCCTTTTCCTTAGCCAGTTCTACGGCCGCCAGTGTGTCGGCGGTTTCTCCTGACTGTGATATGGCAATCACGACATCTTCTGATGTTATTACCGGATTGCCGTATCTGAATTCTGACGCATATTCCACTTCAACTGGTATACGGCAGATATTTTCTATAAGCTGTTTGCCGATGAGGCCTGCGTGCCAGCTTGTACCGCATGCAACGATTATGAATCTTCGTGCATTCAAAAGTTTCTGCTTGTGGTCTATAACAGCTGACAGCACAACATTGTTGGCCTCTGCGTTAACTCTACCTCTCATGCAGTCTTTGAGGCATTCAGGCTGTTCGAAAATCTCCTTCAGCATGAAGTGCGGGTAACCGCCTTTTTCAATCTGTCCGAGATTCATGTCGAGCGTCTTCACGTCATGATCTGTCTTTACGTTGTTTATGTCAACGATTTCTACGTCATGATTACGCTTTATTATAGCTATGTCCTTATCCTCCAGATATACCACCTTGTCTGTATATTCAATGATAGGTGATGCATCTGAACCGATGAAAAATTCTTCTTTGCCGATTCCTATGACCAGCGGACTGCTCTTTCTTGCAGCTATAATCTGGTCAGGGTTCTTCTTGTCGAGCAGTGCAATGGCATAAGCACCAATTACCTGTCTCAATGCAATTCTTACAGCCGACAGTGTGTCCAGATTCTTCTTTGTCTGTACATACTCAATGAGCTGTACCAATACTTCTGTATCGGTATTGCTTCTGAATTTTACGCCTTTGGCTATAAGTCTTTCTTTGATTGTGGCATAGTTCTCAATTATGCCGTTGTGGATTATGGCTAGATTTCCGGACGAAGAGAAGTGCGGATGTGCATTTGTGGAGTTGGGTTCTCCATGTGTGGCCCATCTGGTGTGTGCTATACCGATGCAGCCTGAAATATCTTTCCCTGCCACGTATGCTTCGAGGTCAGAAACTTTACCTTTTGTTTTGTAGACCTTCAATTCATTGCTTTTTGTTATCAAAGCTATTCCTGCACTGTCATATCCTCTATATTCCAGACGTTTCAAACCTTTAATGAGAACAGGATACGCGTCTCGATTTCCAAGATAACCTACAATTCCGCACATGTTGTCCCTATTTGTGTATATTTTTCTGCAAATATACGAAAACGTGGTGAATACATACAGTATTTCACGCACAATTTTCGTAATTTGTTAATTTGGAATTATCTGATAACTCGTGTCATTTAGACTTCCGTCAGTTGTTTTCAAGGCCTTGTCAGTTGCTGTTTAGCCTTTTTTCTGTGATGCTTTTGTCAAGCAATCCAGAAGCTTTCAGATACTTGCTCGTTGCGATGAAGTGTGAGCATCTGGCATTTATTTCGTCTGCATAAGCCTGCTGCCAAATGGATTGTGCTTCAAGATAGTTCGTAAGGAGTTCCATTCCGACCTCATATTGCTGCTTCGACATTTTCATGTTTTCTTCAGCTTGCTTGAGCGACTTTTGCGTAATTTCCATCTCAATCTCAGATTCTTCAAGGTTGTTTCTGGCCTGAGCAAGTTCGAGCTCCATCTTTTCGTTGAGATTGCTTTGTTCGAGCATTGCAATCTGGTGTTCAGCCTTAGCCGCCTTCACCTTGTTGATGCCTTCGCCGAAATGGAATACAGGAATGTTCAGTGTAAGCATGACGGAACCAGTGGTGTTGTCCATAAGTTTGTTGCCGGCAATCTTTACACCATTGGCATAGGCGAAGCCTCCAGACAAAGCTATGTTTGGAAGGAAATCGCTTCGGGTAAAGGCAATATTCTGTTTTGCCAATTCCACTTTGCTGCTCAATATCTCGTGTTCAGGGCGTGCACTTATGTCGCCGCCGACAGTTGCCGCATTTTCTGTAATCATGTTGTCGCATGCCACGTCGATATCCGTTTCCATATCCATTCCTATGATATGGCATAGATTCATTTTGGCAAGCTTGAACGCATTTTGCGCTTTCTGCATCATAAGAATGCTTTCGTTTTGCTTCACTTGTACCTTAAGCACGTCGTTTTTTGTTTTCATGCCGTGCTTGTATGCGCCTTCTACATTTTTCAGCAGTTCCGTAAGCATTTCGTTGTATTTGACTGCAACCTTGCACATCTCTTTTGCTTTTACGGCATTGATGAATGCATTGTCTGTTTCAACAATCACTTCACTTTCCGTAAGTCTCACATTCTGCGATGCAATCTGTTCACCAATCTTAGACATCTTGTATGCCGATGTGATTTTTCCTCCCATGTATATAGGTTGCTTCAACATTATTCCGCCCATGAAAACGTTGTTGATTTCATATTTGATTTTCATGTCTGGAAAATCGGCATACTGGTTCATCGTATATGAACCGTCTGGATTTGGCGTTACGTTCGGCACGTATGTACCGGTTGACGGGTCAAGAGTGTATATAGGCAGTTTGCCGCCTGGTATCGTCAGAGTGTTGCTTCCGAATCCGTACATGTCTCCGGCAACAAGACTGATGTCTGGAAAAAACAGACTCTTTGCACTCTTCTTGTCATATCCTGTTTTTTCAAGAGTAACCTTGGCCGATTTCAGTTCTTTGTTGTTTTCTAGAGCCATCGAGTAGCATCGGTCCAGTGTAAGTACTTCTTGCGCATGTACTGATGCCGCCAGCGAAATCGCCATTATGAATGTTATTGATATTCTTTTCATATTCAGTATCCTCTTTATTGGCTTATTTTAATTTGAAAAACAATGAATATAGTACAGGTATGATAATGAGGGTTATCAGCGTACCGACAAATAGACCTCCCATGATTGTCACAGCAAGAGCTCCGAACAAGGCATCGTTGATCAGAGGTATCATTCCAAGTATTGTTGTCAGTGATGCCATCATTACAGGACGCAATCTGCTCATAGAACTGTTCATCAGTGCATCGCGAGGATTTATGCCTGCCGCTATTTCGTCTGATATTTCATCCATCAGCACCAGTCCGTTTTTGATCATCATTCCTATAAGTCCTAATACACCTACAATGGCTACAAATCCAAAGCTCTTTCCCGATATTAGGATTGATGGTATGACACCTATAAGAATCATCGGTATACAGCAGAAGATTATAGCTGGTTTTTTATAGTCCTTGAACAGCATTATCAGAATGGCTATCATAAGGACAATCGATAGAGGAAAGTTACTGAACAGATATTTCATTGATTGGTCGCTGGCTTTTTTTTCGCCTTCCCAACTGAGCGAGTAGCCCGCAGGCAACGGTATCTTTTCAATCTCCTTTGCAATCGACAGTCTGGCTTCTTCGGTTCCTATCCCTGGTTTAGGACTGCATTGCATGCGCTGGGCTCTTTGTCCGTTGAATCTCTGAACCACTGGATCCTCCCATTTGATGTCGATGTTCTTTATGGCCTGTTTAAGCGGAATTGATTGCATTACAGTCTGTATGGCTTCATTCTTGCTCATTGAACCGCTCATGAGTTTGCCTATTGTGGCGTCGTCAAGCAGTATTGCAATGTTAGGCACCATTCCGAACACATTTGCATTTTCCAGCGACTCGATGTCGTTTCCTTCGCTGTCAGTACATTTTACATAAATGTTTTCCGGGTGTATTCCGTCATAGAATGTACCGATAGGTATACCGTCTGTATACGCAAGAAGTGAGGTTCCGATGTCCTTTCTGCTCAGACCGCTTCCGCGTGCAGATGCCTGATCGTAGTCGATTGATAGAACAGGAATCTTAGGCTCCCAGTCTGTTGTCTGAAGGTACACCATGTCGTTGTTTCGCGCAATTTTCATTGCGCTGTCTGTCAGCTGGTGCAGAATTTCCGGATCTGGCCCTTTGAATACGGCTTCGATCGGATATTTCTTGAACATCAGGTTGTATCTCTTCAGCTTCACATAAGCGTTTGGATATCTCTTCGCCAGTTCGTCCTGTATCTCGTCCATGTTTTCCACGAGGCTCTCAGGTGATTCGAAGTCTATTATAAGCTCACCGTATGCAAGTGAAGGTGTTGCGATGCTTCTCACAAGATTATATCTGCTCGGAGTACCGCCTACTGATGCTGTAATATGTTTTATTTCCTTTCTTGATTTCAGGTATTTCTGAATTTCAACCAAATCTTTTTCAACCTGATTGTAGTTTGTACCTTCAGGCAGTTTGTATTCCATATACAGCTGGTCGTATTCCATGTCAGGGAAGAATTCCTGTTTTATGAACCTATAGCTGAATGCACATGCCGCAAGCAGTGCGATGGCCGATGAGATTATTATTAGTCTGTGGTTGAGGCCGAACGAAAGGATTTTTTTCAGTATTGTATATGCAATTCCGGAATATATCTGTTGGCCTTGTTCTGCGGGTTCAACTTTCAGCATCTTGTCTGCCATCAATGGAACATGTAGCAGGGCAAGAAGCCAGCTCAGCAGCAATGACACCGCAAGAACTACGAACAGGTCGTGTACATATACACCGGCTGTGTCTGGACTCATAAAAATAGGCAGGAATGCCAGTATGGCGATGAGTGTGGCTCCCAGCAGTGGCATGGCCGTTTTCTGTCCGATGCTCGTCAGCGCTTCCATTCTGCTTTTGCCCTTTTTGAGGTCGATTAGAATGCCGTCTACAATCACAATGGCATTGTCTACCAGCATACCCATGGCCAGAATGAATGAGCCGAGTGATACTCTCTGCAATGTGCCGTCTACACCTTTAAGTACCGTGAATGAACCGAACACGATGATTACAAGACTTGTACCGATAATCACACCGCTCTTGAATCCCATAGTGAATATGAGGACAACAACGACAATTATGACGGATTCAATCAGGTTTATCATGAAGGTGTTCAGAGCATCCGACACGCGTTCAGGCTGGAAGAACACCTTATTGAATTTAATGCCGGCTGGCATGTCCGTTTTAAGCTCTTCAAGCTTATTTTCAACTTTTTCTCCTACTTTTATGATGTCGTAGTCCGGCGAGCACGCAATCGATACGCCTAGAGCCCTTTCTCCGTCATAGCTCATTTCGTTTCTTGTAGGCTCTTCGTATTCCCTTTCAACACTGGCTATGTCGTGGATTCTCAGCTGGTCGTTTTCGTGTCCCTGTATGATCATGTTGCCGATGTCCTTGATGTCGCGGAACTTGTCATTTACAGTGACCCTTATCCTGTTTGTTCCGTTTTTGTAATAACCGGAATAAACGGTCTCGTTTTGACCGTTAAGCGTTTGGAGAACCTCGGCCGGCATAACTCCCAGATTGGCCATTTTGTCTTCCTTAAGGGAAATGTTTATGCAAGAGTTTCTTTTGCCGTAGATTTCCACGCGTGTCACTCCTTCTATTTCCGATAGCTCCCTCTTGACAAGCTCTGCGTAATCTGACATCTCTCTGTCGTTGAAACCGTCACCTGTCAGAGCATAAAACATTCCGTATACGTCTCCGAAGTCATCTTTGACAGTAGAAGGGTAGGCGCCCGAAGGCAGTTCTTGTTGGATATTTCTAACCTTTCTTCTCAGCATATCCCAGTGCTGTTCCACGTCTTCGTCTTTGACTGTGGTTTCCAGTTCAGCCGTGATGATGCTGAGGTCGTTGTACGACTGGCTCTGTATGTTGTCGATGCCCGACATCTCCTTTAGCGATTTCTCAATCTTGTCTGTCACCTCAAGCTCCACCTGATGTGCTGAAGCTCCAGGGTACGCAGTCACAATCATCGCCTGTTTAACCTTTATTGCAGGGTCCTCAAGCTTACTCATTGAGTAATACGACATTATGCCACCTACAATCAAGCATAATATTACAAAGTTTATGAGCTTTCTGTTGTCGAGAGCCCATTTGCTCATATTGATCATAACAGTCCTCCTACATTGGTTTTGCTAATGCTTGGCAAAGCTTTGACTTTCTGTCCGTTCTCTATTTCGTGTACACCTGCTGTGACGATGGTTTCGTTCTCTTTCAGACCGTTTGAGATTTCGCAGTATCCGTCAGTGCGCAGATGCTTGAGTGTGACAGCTCTTTTCTCGACAGTTCCGCTTTTGTCTTTATATATATAAACAAATGTTTGGTCGTTATCGTTGAACACCGCTGTCGTAGGGATTATTATCGGCTCGCTTTCGCTGCCTTTCATGTTTATGTAAACCATTGTTGTCATGCCTGGAGTAATGCCGGTTTCATTGCCGTCCTTCATTCTCAGCCTGACGTTATACAGCTGATTTGCATTGGCGTCTTGATTTATTCTTACCAGTTCCAACGGGAATTTTCTGTCTGGGAAAAGGTCGAATGTGCAGTAGAACGAGCCGAACTTGTCTTTTTTAGTGTAGTCCGATGCAGTAATATTGATTTCTACTTCTGTTGCACCGCTTCCGAATATTGAGACTATAGGCATTCCAGCCCCTACCGTTTCACCGGCATCATGCATTCTACTTTCTATATATCCGTCGATTGGAGCATACAGTTTGGTGTCGGCAAGCTGATGTTTGCTGTTGTTAAGTTTTGCTGTTATCTGTTCAAGTCCATATCTGGCTTTGTCGTAGTTGCTGGCAGTTGTATTGCCTTCCTTGTAAAGAGCTTCAATTCTTTCAGCATCACTTTTGATCTGTTCATATTCTGCAGTGGTAGCCGAGAGCTGTGTTTCGTAGTCTCTCGGATCCATTTGTGCTATGATTTGTCCTTTTCTCACATGGTCGCCCTCGTTGACATACATTTTCAGAATAGGACCGCTTACTCTGAAAGACACATTGATATCTTCCGAAGGCTTTGTTCTTCCCGGATACGACAGGTTGTACTGGGCTTCGGCCCTTTGGGCTGTACCAACCTTTACATATTGCAGGCTGCTTTCTTTTTTCTCATTGCTTCCGCATGAAATGAGTCCAAGCATCGCTGCGGCAATCAATAAATGCTTTGTTTCCATATATTCAGTCGTTTGTTTTTTAATTCACTGATATTATTTTGTTTGCATTGGTGCAAATATCTGCTTATATCCGATATTTGCAAAGGTGCAATGCTCCTTTTAATTGTTCAATATGTACTTACAAATACAAATATCCACTCCGTTTTGTTGCAGAAATACCACGTAATTGGTTATTTTGTTTGCAAAAAATCTTCAGTATCCGTTACTTCTTTTTTTTATGTATTGTTCAATACTCAAAATTACATTTTTTCTTGTATGGTTGATATTATGTTCAAGGAAATTGATGGCTCGATGGATAATATTTTGAATGCCGAGTTGTCGCCTGTGCAGATGGATAATGTCGGTGTTTGTCTTATGCTTGCAGGAAGTGCCGACATAACTCTTGACGGCAACTATTACCACATTGAGTCAAAATCTCTTGTTATGTATTTTCCTAATTCTTTTCTGCATATTCTGGGCTATTCGCCAGATATGCGTGCAGTGCTGCTCGGGGGAGATGTAGGAGATGTCATGCAGGTATTGGATAAGGTTACAGACACCGACAACGTACTTCTTATACGTAGCAATCCGACCATTGCTGTTACGGATGCTGAGTTGGAATCGCTTATGCTTTATATTCGGTTTTATATGGAGAACAGCAAGCGTATGAGTTCCGATGACGTTCGCAAGAACAGACGCTTGTTCCACGTTTGCCGCATTCAGAACAACAGCCTGTATAATTGTTTTGCGCTCGAAGTGATTAAGATTTTTGCAGGTCGTACACTTCAGAACAAGGATATACCAGATAGAAAAGACGAGATTTTCGGTAAGTTCATTACCATGCTGTGTGCCAATTATCGTGAACAGCATGAAGTTGCATATTATGCAGAATCGCAATATTTGTCGTGTCGGTATTTTTCTTCAATAGTAAAGATGACTTCAGGTAAGACACCCATGCAGTGGATTACTATGATGCTGCTTGCAGAGGCAAAGAATCTTCTCCTTCATTCTTCTTTGCTTATAAAAGAAATATCAGATCGACTGAACTTCCCTAATCAGTCGTATTTCGGTAAATGGTTTAAAAAACAGACCGGTGTAAGTCCTCTGGATTTCAAGTCGGCTATATGATTAATAGCTAGGGTGTCCAGTTCTACGTTCCTAAAAACGTAGTACAAAACGCCCTCGTTATTGTTAATACAATGCTCTTAAATTCAATGCTTTAATAAGCAAAACT
>MNQS01000075.1 GCA_001915545.1 Bacteroides sp. 43_108
AGACAAATTTGTAGTGGCAGCGATGGGAAGTCTTATCAAGATAAAAGGATTTGAATATTATATTAAGGCTGCTGATAAAGTTTCGGAAAAACTTCCTGTTGAATTTAGATTATATGGTGAAGGACCTCTACATGATACTTTGGAAACATTATCAAATGGTAAAGTGAAATTTATGGGATTTAGCGAAAATATAATGAATGAACTGTATGAATCTATTGATATTGTAGTTGTGCCGACTATTATTCCTGAAGCTTTGCCATTAGTGCTTGTTGAAGCTAAGAGTGTAGGACTACCTGCAATAGTAACTAATCTTGGTGGTCAAGCAGAAATTATAAGGAATGGTATTGACGGGTTCCTTGTTCCTGTTGGAGATTCTTTAAGCATAAAGCAATATATTGAAATGATGGTTAAGGATAGAGTTTTATATAATAAGCTGGCGGAAGAATCTTATCAGAGTGTTTCTCTTTTTGATTACGATTTATTTAAATCTACTATTTTGAAAATCTTTATTGTATGAAAGTAGCGATTATTCAAGAATGGTTAGTAACCGTTGGAGGTTCCGACAAAGTAGTCAAAGCTATAGCTGATGTGTTTCCAAATGCAGATATATTTACGTTAGTAGCCAAGAAAGAAGTCTGTGATGAATTAGGAATTGATTGGAAAAAAGTACATACATCTTTTATTCAAAAGATGCCTTTGGGGACAAAGAAGCATCGGGCTTATCTTCCATTGTTTCCTTTTGCAATAGAACAATTTGATTTGCGGGGATATGATGTGATTATATCTTCAAGTCACGCGGTGGCAAAAGGAGTACTGACAAAAGCCGACCAGTTACATATTTGTTATTGTCATTCTCCAGTTCGTTATGTATGGGATATGTATAACGAATATTTGGAAGAAGCAAATTTGGCTGAAGGATTCAAGAGCTGGCTTGTAAGGTATATGCTACACAATATCAGGAAGTGGGATATGCTTTCCAGCTTTCGTGTGGATTATTTTATCAGTAATTCAGATTATGTGGGAAGGCGCATCAAAGAAACTTATCGCAGGAACTCTGTGACGATTCACCCTAATATTGATATTTCTAACTTTGAATATTGCAATGATAAACAGAATTACTATTTAGCGAGTAGCAGACTTGTAGCATATAAGAAGATAGACATCATCATTGAAGCCTTCAATAGGATGCCCGATAAGAAATTGATCGTGATTGGAGGAGGACCGAATTTGAAGAATTATAAAGAATTGGCCAATGAAAATATTACAGTGATGGGTTATCAACCTTTTAATTTGCTGAAAGAGAAGATGCAACATGCCAAAGCTTTTATTTTTGCAGCAGATGAAGATTTCGGTATGATTCCTATAGAGGCTGAAGCCTGTGGTACTCCTGTGATAGCTTATGGACATGGAGGTTCATTGGAAACGGTCTGTGATGGAAAAACCGGAATGTTTTTTTATGAGCAGACGGCCGATGCCATAGTAAATGCAGTGAAAGAGTTTGAAACGATGGGGAGTGCTCCTTTCAAATATGAGGATTGCCGTAGTTGGGCAGAAAGATTTTCAGAGGAACGGTTTAAAAGGGAAATAAAAGAATTTGTAGAGGAGAAATATAAAGAATTTAATAAATAATTGAGTATGAACTATTTTATAACAGGTGGGACTGGCTTTATAGGTACTCACCTGACCAACCTTCTCCAAGAATTGCACCCTGAATGTAATGTATATAATCTTGATATAGTAGAGCCGGGTACACCGTTGCCTAGTGTGGAGGATTATAAGCCTGCATTGCGCAAGGGGCAAAAATTGGCTTCAACATTCATTCGCTGTGATGTTCGCAAGCCTATTGTGCTTGAAGGGGTAAATGTTACGGCTGATGATGTTATCTTTAATTTTGCTGCCGTACATCGTACTCCGGGACATCCTGATTATGCCTACTTTGAAACAAATGTTCTTGGTGCAGAGAATGTGACGGCTTTTGCGGAAAAGTATGGAATAAAGAAAATTGTATTCACTTCCTCCATTGCTCCATATGGTGCAGCGGAAGAATTGAAGGAAGAAACTACAGTTCCTACTCCTAATACTCCTTATGGAATATCAAAATTGGTTGCTGAAAAGATTCACATGATTTGGCAAGCTAGGAATCAGGCAGAAAGACAATTGACGATCGTTCGTCCGGGTGTGGTATTCGGTAAAGGGGAAAATGGAAACTTCACTCGTCTTTATTGGGGAATACGTGGCGGAAAATTTATATATCCCGGAAGAAAGGATACTGTAAAGGCATGTATTTATGTGAAGGAGTTAGTCCGTTTTATGCTATATAGATTGGAACA
>MNQS01000076.1 GCA_001915545.1 Bacteroides sp. 43_108
GCAGCATCCGCACTCCATTGGATGATATTCTTGAAAGTGATAATGAGATAGTTAAATAAGAAAATAACAGCGAAAACCGCTGATAATTACATGTTATCCACCAACAATTATAAGAAATGCAAAATGATAAAATTAGTTGAATACAAATATCATTTAAGTAGAGGAACAATTTTAAGATGCAAAGGTCAATGGCCGTATGAAACCGTTGTTGATTTTATGGTGGCGGAAGTCATTGGTGAATACCGTTACCAATTATGGGTTGTATCTGGGTATAAGGCAGGTTTGACTAATGTGATATTTCCTCCAGAGGCAACTTATGAAACTTGCGCTGTCAATACCAATTGGCTAATTGATAACTGGTATAAATGGGGATATAAAGAGTGTGTCCGTTAGAAGAAGTATGGGTTGTTGAGAATGAAGAATTGTTCCCAAATCGTGAAAGAGAAGAATTTATAGTAGAATAATGCAAGGTGGATAACAAGCGGCTCAACCTCCCCGAAAAGGTCGGTTAGCCACCAGACATTATCTATTTGAAATGAAAAGTAAAAACTTGAAAATAACGACTCCAATTCAATCCGATTCTCCTATTGCGAGATTTGGAGGTGATGCGTTTTTACCTATAGGTTGTGCATGGCCGACTAATAGTAATGAAGAAAAGCTAACGCTTGTTTTTTCTCTTCCTGCAAGTTTTATAAATGAGCATTGTGGTATTGCCTTATCTTCCGATATGTATGTTTCGGTTTTTAGCACATACAATAATGACTACTTCCTTGATGAAGTGATTGATAATGGAGATATAGGGAATTTCATTTTTGAAAATAATTATACAAAAGTGTTAATTCATAAACGAGCCGAGAATGCAAGAAATGAAAGTTTGACTATTATTTCTGCATATGCGATTGATACGCATAGTAATGAAAATGAAACAATGACTTTCATAGGTGGAAATCCAAAATTCCTGCAAAGTGAGGTACAATTAGTTCATGATATGAAATTTTGCTTTCAGTTTTATGCAGGTGATTTACCACTGCAATATACTAATCTTTTATATCTTGATGATGCGATAGGCTATTTATTCATTAAAGATAATTGTTTCGGATACTTTTTCGGCCAATGCACTTGAAAAAATAGATAACAAGCGGATGAATCTCCCTTAATGGTCGATTATCCGCCAGACATTAGCAATAAAATGTAAAATGAATAAAATACCATTCAATTATGCTGAGCAATAAAATAATAGAACATCTGAAACAACAAGGCATTTATTCAGAAAAGGAAGATGAAAAATACAAAACTGCTTTAATCAATTTAGGTATTGATTTGAATAGCGATTTTGCATTTTTCAATTTACATACTACTGAAATGTCATTTCTTGGGCGGCATAGTGAAATGTATAATGTATGTTGGTTCAGTATTTATTCGGACGATTTGAGTTATGCTATCGAATCTGCTCGGAATATCCTAAAGATACCAGATGAGTACCTCCCATTAGATAGTTTTGAAGCAGAAGGTGGTTTCTTTTATAATCGTAAAACAGAGGAAGTTATTGAAATTGAATTAGGCGAAAAACTAATCAATTTCCAGAATGGAAAGTTATTACCACAATGGAAAGACTTTAATTCTTTTTTGGAATGGTATTTTAATTTAGAATAAAAATATTGCTAACAAGTAGATAAGCAACCCGAACAGGTTACTATCTACATCCCATTAGCGTCCTAAAAAACAAAAGAAATATGTTATTGATAAAACTTACAATAGATTTATATTTCAATCACTGTATAACATTAAAGACTCTTGGTGATATTACCAATATGTCATTTAAGGTTGTAGATGTGGATACAGAGCAACATTATATAATTCTTGAACACCCTACGGATATAGGGATTGAATATGAAATGGAGAGTTATTATCAATGGTATGTGAATTTTATGGAGAATAATTATAGTGTTCTTAAAAAGAATGGATTAGAATATGCCAATATATTCATAAATGTATTTTATAAAGGACAATGTAACTTTGAAATATTTGATAAAAAATCTCTCGCTACACTATCGAAATATGATGTATCATACCCAATCAGTGTTTTCGCACTGTCGGATAAAGAATTGTTAGATATACTAAATGATTATAGTGTATCATCAGAGAAGATTTGGAAACTATTTCAAACAGAATACGGTCGCTAATAAGCAGATCAATCGCCCCTAAAGGTCGATTATCCACAGAACATTAGCAGTCAATAAAAAAAAGGAAGAAATGGAAAACGAAGAAGTATTAAATCAATTTGGAAAAATGTATATAGAGAGTGTGAGAGATAATAGTTTA
>MNQS01000108.1 GCA_001915545.1 Bacteroides sp. 43_108
AAATGGGCAATAATAATGGCACATAAAGTGATTATACTCTATCGACTTTATATGCCATATTACTTTTTAGGGACATTTACTGAATATCCCTAGTTAAGACTGATGTAGTTGGTATTATTAATACAGATGGGACTACTTATAAGATACCTTCCGAAATATCATTGTCTGATATAGAACCATCATATATAGAGTTTTTAAAGACAGAGTCTTCTAATTTGTGGTATATCGTAGATTCTAATGTAAGAGATACAGGAAGTGAAGATTGCTATATATGTCGTGAAGGTAAGGATAACACCAATATACTATTAGGATCTAACAATACGTCGAATGCTGTTTGGAATGTTCAAATATCTTCTGATGGTTTGGCTTTTATTAGAGAGTTAGATGAGGAACGCAGACTTAATGTTAGTTTTACTTTACAAGCATTGGGCTATTATGCTAACTTTAAGGACAATTTGTATATATTCAAATGTACTCATGCTTCATTTTTAACAACATCCAGAAGTTCTATACAGTTTTATGTTACCAGTGGAGGACGCCAGACCGAGAATATCAATGTCAGCGGAAAGAATCTGACTGGTGATATCACTGTGGAAATATCGGGAGACGGATTTTCTGTAGATAAAGATAGTATTTCAAAGGATGAAGCAAGCAATGCTTCTGTAGCTGTTACGTACACTGGTGAAACCAATTCGACCGGTAAGCTTACTCTCAAGAGTGATGGGTGCAAAGATGTTGTAGTTGCTTTGAGTGCAGAGATCATTGAAGAATCTCCAGATTTTCAATTCTCGTCTTCTGAGGGGGATGCTTACTTTACTGGTGTATCATCTACCTACGGAACATTTCCAACGTTGTTGTATAAAGGTGAAAACGTTGAAGCAGGTGCAGTTGAATACTCCAGTTCTGATGATATGATTGCAACTGTTGATGCAGAAACAGGCAAGGTTACTGCACACGGAGTTGGTGATTGCACAATAGTAGCGAAACATCGTGCTAATGGATTGAAAACATCTTATACGCTTAATGTAACGGATAAGATGTACGTAAGATTGAAGAATGTTGGTGATATAACTTCTGGTGAGTATGTGTTAATCGGGCAGAAAGCTGAAGATAGTTTTGGACTGTTTGATTTTGATGATTATAATGAAAAAACATATTTGTTTGGATATACAAAAAGCCAAACAAGTCTAAATGATTTAATTTACGGCACATGTGTTACGACATTTTTAGAGAAAGATGGTGATTATTATAGAATTAAAGGTCATGATAATCTGTATGTCGGTTTATTAGACGAAAGTAAAAGCGAACTTAATGTAAGCCAAGTATTAGTGCAAAATGCGAGAATGATGACTTTGTTAATAGATGAAAATTGTTGTTTTGCTTTGTTAGATGACAATAAAAGATATTTTGCCCCTACATCATCTGATACAGGTAACGGTTGGAAAATGTACACTGAAGGTTTTGTATTTAATAAAGGCTATAGCCTATACCTATACCGACAAGCTTTACATGTTTCCTCTGTAACTGGTAGAAAGTTGGTTCTTGCCGGTGAGTGGAACAGCGATGTTTTTTCTTCGATTATGGATGGTTGTCCAGAAGCTGCATGGATAGATCTAACAAGTGTTACAGGTATGCCTAATAATGTAACATTGCCTAGTCGTGAAAACTGCATATATGTAGTTACACGAGATGCTTTTGAAAAGCTTAAAAATACGTCTAATGTGGTATGTGAAGGCAAAGCAGAGAAGATTGAGCTCACAGATGGTGAAAGTCCTTTCTGTGCGTATGAATCTTTTACCGCAACTAATGTTTCTTATAATAGAAACTTTAGTGGTACCACCTCTACTATATGCCTTCCTTTCTCATGTGATATTCCTGAGGGAGTTGATGTTTATGAGATGACTGCTTTTAATGACGGTCATACAGTGGAATTTGCTAAGGCTACTTCAATTGAGGCTTATAAACCATATATAATTCGAACTACAGGAACTGCATTTTTGAATTTGCAATCAGGTAAGAATGGAAATTATACATTCCCTGCAGAGCCTGAAGAAATGAGCGTGTCTTACGATGCTTTAAGTTTTTGTGGAACGATGTCGCGTCAAGAATTGAGGTCTGATGAATTTACAAAATATTATGGTTATTCCAGTGGAAAATTACAGTATGTAGGAGTTGGCAAGGTTGGTTATGTAAATCCGTTCAGAGCGTATTTTGTTGAGCGTTCTAATGATGATTTAAAGACTGTGGATATTGTTCTCTACGATGTCCCAGCTTCTATTGAATCGACTGAGGTCGGCAGGGCTGGATTCGTTGATGTATATTCTATTGACGGACGTTTGATCAAGGCTTCTGTGGAAGAGAAAAAAGCCACAGATGGACTTGACAAGGGTATTTATATAATAGGGAAACGTAAGGTTTTAGTAAAATGATTAAATGTAGGATGATTATGCGGGAAGAATATATTAAACCTGAAATAATGATTGTTGATTTCGAGGCACATTGCGGGATACTTGCTACTAGTAGCTTAATTCTTGATCTTGATGAAGCTGAGGAAGCCAAAGATGGTGCTTGTTTTGATGCCAAAGATAGAAATGATTGGGGGAATATATGGTAAACATTGAACTGGTATCCGACAATATTTAGTTGTCGCATATATATTAAGAATCCCTTGTCCGAAATGTTATATATACATTGGGCAAGGGGTTCTTGTATGTTGATGATTTTATAAGCAGGATTTACTGCTTTACGCTGTATCTTTCATATTTTCGGCAGAATGCTGTGTAGCATATTATTCCAAGCAGTGCAAAGCATGCACCTACGAGAGCTGTCCATTCGTAACCTTTACCAGCTGCTACAGGCAATCCGCCGCAGAATGCGCCGGTGGCATTGCCGAAGTTGAATGCCAGCTGTACCATGGCTCCACCGAGAAGTTCACCGCCTTTAGAGTATCGTAGAAGCAGTATCTGCTGAGGTGCCGATACAGCAAACAGACATAATGTTGTCAGGCACATCAGTACTATTGATATCCAAGTGATGTGTGAAAATAGGAATATACTTGTAAGCAGGACAAAGATGCATATTTCGAAAGCTCTTCCTGTATGTCCTGGACCGAACTTGTCTGCAAAACGCCCTCCTAACAGGTTTCCGCAAACCATGCCTCCGCCTGCAAGCACCATCATCAATGATATGTAGTTTGCTGGTACGCCGGAGACAGTCGTAAGCAGTGGGTTTATGTAGCTGTACCAGCAGAATATACCACCGTTTCCGAGCAAGGTGGCGCCGATTATAAGCCATGGTGCAGGACTTTTGAGAAATTTGAATTGTCCCTTAAATCCTGTGTTTGCCAGCGGTTCCATGTATGGAATCCATTTGATGATGGAAAAGAGGGTTATTAATCCCCATACGCCCGACAGAGCAAATACCAGACGCCACGAGTATGTGCTTAGGAATGTACCTATTGGTATTCCTATTAGATTTGCAAATGTCATTCCCGAGCTCATCAAAGCTACTGCTAGTGCGCTTTTTCCTTTTGGCGAGAGTCTGTCTGCGACGATTGAACCTACTCCAAAGTAAGCACCGTGTGGGAGTCCTGAGATGAATCTTGCGATGAATACTGTTGCATAGCTTGGTGCAATCACAGTTGTGAATGCCGCAATAGTGTAGAGCGACATCAGCAGTACAAGCATGCGTTTCAGTGGCCATGAATGCGCAAATAGCACAAGAAGCGGGGCTCCTGTACATACGCCCAATGCATAGGCCGATATGAGGTGACCGGCTGTAGGGATACTTATGCCTAATTCTTTGGCGGCGTATGGCAGAATTCCCATCATAACGAATTCTGTAATGCCCAGGCCGAATGTACCGAATGCCAGGGCTGTGAAACTTTTTTTCATATAATCTTTTTACCTTATTGTGTTGTTGCTTTGTTTCCCTAATCTTGAATAGACCTCGAAGTCATGAATTCGCTGACTCCTATTTCCTTGTAGAATTGTTCCACGAATGTGTGCATGAACTTATCTCTTTCTTCAGCCATCTTTCTTGCCGTTTCGGTATGTATAAGCTTTTTTAGTTTGAAAAGTTTGTCGTAAAAGTGGCTCAATGTTGTATTTTCATCCATAAGATCTGCACTGCTGTAAAATGGTCTTCCTTTTGATGTACCATATTCAATTGTGCGTATTATTCCTATTGCGCCAAGTGCGTCCAGACGATCAGCATCGCGTACAATCATTGCTTCCAATGTGGACAATTCTGCATTCCTGCCTTTATTGTATGAAATGTTCTGTATGATGTATAATATATGGGCAATGTCTGTCTGTTGATATGCACAGTTTTCAAGAAAAGCTCTGATCTTGTTAAGTTGAGTGTCGATGTCGTGGAATAATTTATGGTCTGCACAATCGTGCATTAGTGCAGCTGTTATAATAATATGCATGTTTCCTCCTTCAGCTTCGGCTATTCTGCATGCATTGTCCGTAACTCTCAATGCGTGCATCAGACCATGCCCACTGTTGTCGCATTTCATTTCTTCTGTTACGAACTGTATTATTTTGTCATATTTCTCAACCATGCTGCAAAGATAGTCAATGATTTTCTTGTATTTGCGTATGAGTATACATTCAGTCGTTGATTTTTGTCAATTACTGCAAAATGATTGGCTTCATGTCCTTGTATGTGACTTTTTGCTGGCGATAATAACTTTGATTTCGTCTTATTTTAGTACTTTTGCGGAAATGAAAAAATCCCAGTTATGCAGATAGAAGTCCAATCTACAGATTTGCAGCAGACATCGGTGAAACTGCCGTCCTCAAAGAGCATCAGCAATAGAGTTTTGGTCATTAATGCATTGTCAGGCAATCGTGGAATGTTGCCCGATAATGTATCTGACTGCGATGATACGGAGGTTATGATAGATTGGCTCAGCAAAGATCCCGAAGTGGTAGACATAAAAGCCGCCGGTACGGCCATGAGGTTTTCTACGGCTCTTCTAGCTGTTACTGCAGGTAGAAAGGTAATAACAGGATCTGAACGCATGCGTAAGCGTCCTATTGCTATATTGGTCGACGCCTTGAGGACACTGGGTGCCGATATCGAATATGTGGGTGAAGAAGGCTTTCCTCCATTGGCAATAACAGGTAATCCCGAAATGAAAGGTGGCGAACTGTCTTTGCCAGGAGGGGTTAGTTCACAATATATTTCTGCGCTTTTGATGATTGCTCCTGTTATGAAGGAGGGGCTTGTTCTGCATCTTACAGGAGATGTGATTTCGCGTCCTTATATAAACCTTACGCTGCATCTTATGCGTGAATTCGGAGCAGAAGCTGAATGGACGGACGATAGGACTATACGTGTGTCACCTGTAAAGTATGTCTCCCGCAAATATTTTGTGGAAAGCGACTGGAGTGCGGCTTCATATTGGTATGAAATGGTGGCTTTGAGCAATAATGCTTCTGTTGCATTGCCAGGATTGTTCAGCAACAGCAGTCAGGGTGATAGTGCTGTGGCTCGCTTCTTTTCTTATCTTGGTGTGAAAACTGAGTTCTTGCAGGATGACACAGTGCGCATTTCAAAATCGGGCGATAAGCCTTGTCTGCATCTCGAACTTGATCTGGTAAATCAGCCTGATTTGGCGCAGACTTTGGTTGTAACGTGCTGTATGATGAACGTAACTTTCCGCTTTTCAGGTCTTCAGAGTCTGAAGATAAAGGAAACGGATAGGATTTCAGCATTGATTGCAGAATTGCGCAAACTTGGATTTATAATAACAGAGAAAGATGGTAGTGTGCTCCAATGGGATGGCTCGCATGTCGGCACAGATGATGCAGACCCTTCTATAGATACTTATGACGATCATCGTATGGCTATGTCTTTTGCTCCTTGTGCAATAAAGTTGGGACATATACTTATCAATAATCCTGAGGTTGTGTCTAAGTCATATCCGGGATTCTGGACAGACTTGGAGAAATCAGGTTTTAAGATTGTGAATACTCGTTTATGAACTGATAATAAGATTGTGTTTATGCTATATCTTGTATTTTCTTTGTTTGTTCTTGCTGTGATTGCTATGGTAGCAGGATATATCCGTAACCGGAGGATGAAAAAGAAGTTGGAAAAAGGAGAGATAACCGAACTTCCTACATTGCAGCAGGTTGAGGATATGGAATGCTGCGGACAGCATGAGGTTTGCGAGAAAGAAAGTCTTCTGGCTGCTGTAAGCCGTAATGTTGAGTATTACGACGATGAGGAACTTGACCGTTTCCGTGGCAGGCTTTCTACAGAATATAGTGAGGAAGAAGTTGAAGAATTTCGTGAGATTCTCTATTCCATGCAGGATTACGAGGTGGCAGGATGGGTACGCAGTCTTCAGCTCCGTGCCGTAGAACTTCCTGATGTAATCAAAGACGAAGTCTTCCTAATTGTCGGAGAACGTCGTTCTGACGGGCATAAGCGCAATGAGTGATTTTGTAGGTTGCTAAGTCCAGGTGCGCAATAAAACCTGTCAAATGCCGTTCTATAACATGTACCTGTTTTTATATGAATAAGATTGTAAATAGTTTGTTGCTTCTTTTTGGTGTCTTTGTCATGTATTCTTGCTCTAATAATAAGAATACAGGAATGACACGCGCTGTTCAAGCCTTCAAAGCCAGATACAATACTTATTACAATGGTCATGTTGCTTATCTAGACGGATGTCTTGCACAGGAGAACGGCAACAAGGATAATTATACTGATATTATTCCTCTTTACATTACAGGAAATAAGGCAACTGTCAGCATCGGTAAATCGGATTTTGACAGAGCTGTTGAGAAATGCCAGAAAACGATTAAGCAGCATACAATAACGAAACGTCCGGAATGGAACAGCAATAAGCGTAAAACTGAAAAGGATCGTATATGGTTAAGTCAGAAAGAGTATAATCCATTCCTTTACAAGGCATGGTTTCTGATGGGCAAGGCGCAGTTTCAGAAAGGTGAATATCTGGAAGCCGCTTCCACGTTTGCATACATGGAGCAATTGTATTTTTCGCATCCTGATATCATTGCTGAGGCACGTCTTCTTCAGGCTAAATGTTATGCCGAGATGGAATGGTTGTACGATGCCGACGGTCTTATCAGCGATACCCGACGCGATAGTTTCCCTAAAAAACTGGAATGGTTGCGCTCTTCCGTAGAAGCAGATCTGCAGATACGGCGCGGATTGTATGAGGAAGCAATTCCCAATCTTCAAAAAGCCATAAAGAAAGAAAAGCGGTCAAAGTTGAAGGCACGTATGTATTTCCTTCTCGGACAGCTTTATCAGCAGGTTGGCAAGCCTGAACTTGCATATAAGGCATATGGTAAGACAATTGCAAAAAATCCGCCTTATGAGCTTGAGTTCAATGCACGTATAAGGCAGACTGAAGTGCTTTCTACTGCGCAGAACCGTAAAAAAATGATTAAGCGCCTTAATTCTATGGCTAAGAACGCAAAGAATAAAGACTTCCTTGATCAGATATACTATGCCATTGGAAACATTTACCTTGCTCAGAATGACACTATGCATGCAGTCTGGTCATATCGTGACGGTGCAGAAAAAAGTACCCGAAACGGAGTTGAAAAAGGTGTTGTACTTCTGCGCTTAGGCCAGCTGTATTGGGATATGGAAGAGTTTGTAAAGGCTCAGGAATGTTATTCGCAGGTTATCGGACTTGTTGATAAGGAACGCGATGATTATGATGATATAGATTGGCGTTCTAAGGTTCTCGACGAGCTTTTGCCGCATGCACAGTCAATCGAACTGCAAGACAGTTTGCAGTTGCTGGCCAGAATGGATTCTGCTGAACGTATGAAAGTCATCAATGATATTATTGAATACGTAAAAGAACAGGAAAAAAAGAAAGAACGCTCTGAACAGCTTGATGAGCTGAAAAAACAGACGGACAATGCAGGAAAGCAGGCGGCGACTGCAGGCAATAAGGGGCAGATAGGTAATAACTCCAAGACTCCTGCGCTTTGGTATTTTTATAATCCTACTGCTGTAGCATCCGGAAAGACGGAATTCCAGAAGAAGTGGGGTAAGAGAGAACTGGCTGATAATTGGCGAAGAAAGAACAAAACCGTATTGGATGATTTCAACTCTGAAGATGAGGTAATGGCTGATTCTTTGGCTTCAGACAGCACATCGGCGGCTTCAACCGACAGCATAAGCGGGAATGCCGAAAATGGAGAAAGCGAGGAGACTGAAAACTATGAAGAAGATCCTCATAGACCAGAATATTATCTTAAGGACATACCTTTGACAGAAGAGCAGATGCAGGCGTCGAATGATATTCTTGTAGAAGCACTGTTCAATGCAGGAGTGATATATAAGGACCGTATGGAGAATCTGCCTTTGGCCGATAGGACATTCCAGCGTATACTAAATGATTTCCCTGCTTATGCTTCTATAGATGAAGTTTATTATAATCTTTTCCAGCTTTATTCACGTTTGGATCGTAAGGACGAAGCTGAGCAGTACAGACAGAAGCTTATTGATGAATATCCGGAAAATAAACATGTGTCCGTAATTTCAGACCCTGATTTTGAATATAAGGCCAGATTCGGAAAACATGTAGAGGACTCTTTGTATACGGCAACATATAATGCGTTCCAGGCAGATGATTACAGAACAGTTGAAGCCAACTGCAGTATCTCTGTTGAAGAGTATCCCGAAGGAGCCAACAGGCCGCGCTTCATGTATCTTGACGCCATGGCTAAACTGCAGCTTGGTGACCGTGCACAGTTTATGGACAACATGAAGAAAATTGTTGAAACATATCCGGAAAGTTCTGTAAGCGAGTTGGCAGGACTCTATGTCAAGGGACTTAAAGAAGGACGTCTTCTTGCAAGCGGAAAGATGGATATGGGTTCTATTTGGGAACGTCGTATTGGAGTTGGTTCTGAGGAAGATTCGCTTCAGGTTGACACAACATTTACTGCTGAGAAAAACTGCAATTTCGTCTTTGTTATAGCTTATGTTCGTGACAGTCTTGACGAGAACCAGCTTCTTTATGAAATGGCACGATACAACTTTACCAATTTTACAGTTCGCAACTTTGATATCAACATCGTGCAGGGAGATGGTATAAACATGCTTCAAGTTCAGACATTCCAGAACTTTGACGAAGCTTATATTTATCTTCACCGCCTGCAGAACAACGAAGATATGGCTTATAAGCTTAAAGGCCTTAAGCCGTTCATTATTGCAGAGGACAACCTCAAGAAGCTGATGCGAGGACGTAGTTTTGCCGATTATTTCAGGTTCTATGATGATAATCTGGAGATAGGTACCGATGTCAATATGGAAGAGAGCACTCTCGACCAGCCGACAGAGCTTCCTGAACCTCGCAATGAAGAAGAGTATGAAGATGAGGAGAATGAAGGCGAAGAGAACTTTATTTTCTGATTTGTGGAACCTTTAAATTCAAGAAATATGAGTAATGGTACATTGCTGTGGGTAGATGATGAGATAGACCTTCTCAAGGCCTACATCATTTTTCTGGAGAAGAAGAGTTATGAAGTTGTCACAGCTACCAATGGACAAGATGCTATCGATCTGTGCCAGGAACAATCGTTCGACCTTATTTTTCTTGATGAGAACATGCCCGGTCTGAGCGGACTTGAAACTCTGTCGCGTATCAAGGAAATCAATCCTACAATACCGGTTGTGATGGTGACCAAGAGCGAGGAAGAGAATATTATGGACCAGGCTATCGGTTCTAAAATAGCAGATTATCTCATAAAGCCCGTAAATCCCAATCAGATACTTCTTACGCTGAAAAAACATCTGCACAAGAAGGCCATTGAAACAGAAGTGACCAATACAAGCTATCAGCAGAACTTTTCTAAGATTGGCATGCAAATCAATGACTCCTACAGCTTGGATGAGTGGAAAGATGTCTATCGCAGACTCGTTTTCTGGGAATTGGAATTGTCTGAGACCAACAGTGAGATGTCAGAGATGCTTCAGATGCAGAAAGCAGATGCCAATAATGGGTTCGCTAAATTTGTCAAGAAGAATTATATTGATTGGGTGTCAAATCCGTTCGACAGGCCTATAATGAGTCCGGACATCTTCAAAAAGAAAGTTTTTCCATTGCTGGATGCCGGTGAGAAAGTTTATTTCATCGTATTTGACAACTTCCGATATGACCAGTGGCGTGTCATCAGTCAGGAACTGGCCGATGATTTCGTGTTCGATGACGACATGTATCTCAGCATCTTGCCGACAGCGACGCAGTATGCCCGCAACGCGATATTTGCAGGACTTATGCCAGACCAGATTGCAAGTATGTTTCCGGAACTCTGGGTTGACGAAGATGAGGATGAAGGAAAAAATCTCAATGAATCGCCTCTGATAAAGACTCAGCTTGACCGTTTCAGGAAGAATTATTATTTCTCATACAACAAGTTGAATGATTCTTCCGCTTCAGAGAAACTTCTCAACCAGTTTGACAGGCTTGAAAAGTTTAATTTGAACGTCATTGTCATCAACTTTATCGACATGCTTTCCCATGCGCGCACTGAATCCAAAATGGTGCGTGAGTTGGCTTCTGACGAGAATGCGTACAGAAGCATTACTGCCTCATGGTTCCGTCATTCTCCTGTTAGAGGCATCTTTGAAGCTCTGTCGCATACAGACTGCAAAATAATCATTACTACTGACCATGGAAGCATTAAAGTGAACAATCCGGTAAAAGTCATAGGAGACAAGAATACAAATACCAATTTGCGCTATAAGCTTGGAAAGAATTTGAGTTATAATCCTAAGCAGGTTTTTGTTTTAAAGGACCCTAAGAAGGCTTTTCTTCCTGCACCTAACATTAGTTCTGCATACATATTTGCAACAGGAGATGATTTCTTTGCTTATCCTAACAACTATAATTATTATGTCAACTACTACAAGGATACTTTCCAGCATGGGGGAATATCGATGGAAGAAATGCTTGTACCGCTCATAACATTGCAGAGCAAGCGAAATGTGCGCAAGTCATGAAACCGATATATTCCTTTTCTGAGTATCTTTGTATGCCTGATTACGCAATAAAATATAAAACTATTAGATATGGAGATTATAATTGATTCATTGGAGCACATCAACGATGCTGCCAGAGAGTTTGTAGACGCTATGGGCGGAAACAAGGTCTTTGCGTTCTACGGCAAGATGGGAGCCGGCAAGACTACGTTTATAAAGGCTGTTTGTGAAGCCCTTGGAGTTACGGATGTCATAAATTCGCCTACTTTTGCAATTGTCAACGAGTATCTCGACGGCAACGAAAAGCCTATATATCATTTTGATTTCTATAGAATAAAGAAGGAAGAAGAGGTCTATGACATGGGCTACGAGGACTACGTTTACAGCGGTAATCTCTGTTTTATGGAGTGGCCGGAACTTATTGAGGACCTGCTTCCTGAAGATGCTGTAAAGGTAACTATAGAAGAGCGCGAGGACGGATCTCGTGTCGTGTCATTCTGAATCTGAATTCTTTATTTCTACATGCAGGTATAAAATTAAGGCCTGAAACAGGAATGCAAGATTATGAATATCTTTGATTCCTTGTTTCAGGCCTTTTATGTTTTATGACAAAGTGAAGAGCCGCCTTATTCCTCACCGCTTTCGTTGAAGTCCAGTTCTGCCTGAACTACAAAAAGGATTTCGTCGTGCTCGAACGTTCCGATTTCGTCTTTCTTTGCCTGTTTGATTACATAGTCTACAACCTTATCCAGATCGATGTCGATATATCCGTCTTCATCCGGTTCTACATCGAAAGTACCGTTGTTTGTGTAATATTCGGCAATGACGTCAAGAAAATAATAAAGTTCATCTTCCGAGAACTTTTCTTTGAGTTCTTGTGGCAGATTGTTCTTTATGAATGCTACTGCACGTGCATCTTCTTCAGCTTCAAGGAGAAGCTCATCATCTATATTTGCCATATTTTTCTTTTTTAAGAGTGTTTTTTCCAGATTTTAGAGGAGAGCCTTGAGCTTTTCCTCGAATTTAGCCTTTGTAGCAGATCCTACAATCTTGTCGACAACCTTGCCGTCTTTGATGTAGAATACAGTAGGAACACTTCTGACCATGAATTTTTCAGCCAGCTCAACAGCTTCTTCAACGTTGGCTTTGCCTACGATAACCTGATCTTTGTATTCTTCAGCCAAAGCTTCAATATCTGGACCTATCTTTTTGCATGGACCGCACCATGTAGCCCAGAAATCAAGCATGATTGGTTTTCCTTCGGCTACGATTGATTCGTAGTTTGCATCTGTAATTTCCATAATGATAAATGTTTGAATGTGGTTTTTATTTTATATTTCTTTGTTTGTGTGTTAAGTCGCTGATAATTAGATTGTAAACTTGACTTTGTGAGTCGTTGCGTCCAATCCGAATGCAAAGATATTCAATTTATTGAGAATTCAATCTCCGGATGGTCAGAAACGTAGTTGATGAGGCTCTTGTGTACAGAAATCTTTATTTTCCTAGAAAACAGACGTATTCTCATGTGGTCGGCAGAATGCACATTGAAGAACAGTTCTGCCCTGCCTGGGTTGTCTTTCGCTATTTCCGCAAGATCCTCCACCATTTCAACGCTCAGTTTGTCAAGAGGGACATTCAGCGTAATCTTTTCAATAACTGTATCTTTGACATCAGCAAGCAGTTCTATGCTTTTTAGTGCAAGGTCGTGTCCTCCCTGTCCCCATTGTTTCGGAACAGCCTTGGCGCGTATGAACAGTGCGGCACCTTCAAGGAAATAATTTCTGAAGTCAAGCCAGTCCTTGCCGAACAGCGGAATTTCGCCTGCGCCCGTAAAGTCTTCTATTTTTACGATTCCGTAAGGCTTTCCTTTCTTTGTTTCGCCCACTCTTATGCCTGTCACGATGCCTCCGAAGGTTACTTCGTCCAGCTTTGCCAGTTCATCCTTGTCTTCTAGCTGCGTAACATTGGTATTGCATACATGGTTGAGCACAATTGAATATTCGTCAAGCGGATGTGCCGACAGATAAATACCCACGAGCTCCCTTTCCTTGTTGAGGCGCTCCATGTCGCTCCAGCTTTCCGCCTGAGGAATTTCCGGATGACTTATGCCTACATTCATACCCATACCTCCGAAGAGGTTGTTGGTAGCCGTCTGTTTGTCTATCTGGTATCTGTTGCCGTACCTAACAAGAGTTTCTGTAAATGTTTCGTTGTTTTTGCCGAATACTTCGAAGAATGTTTCCCTCTTAACCTCGCTGAAACTGTCGAAGGCACCGGCTAAAACCAGGTTTTCTATATTTTTTCTGTTGCACGATGTCAGGTTCACTCTTTCCACGAAATCAAATATCGATTTGAACGGTCCGTTCTTCTCTCTTTCGTCCAGTATAGCTTGTACAGCACTTTCTCCAACGCCTTTTATTGCACCCATTCCGAAACGTATGTCGCCGTTCTTGTTTACGGAGAACTTTAGGCGACTTTCGTTCACATCCGGTCCAAGGGTGTTTATGCCCATCGATTTGCATTCGTCCATCAGCTTTCTGATATCCGAGATGTTGGCAATGCTTCGGCTCATCACGGCCGCCATGTACTGGGCAGGGTAGTTGGCCTTCATGAAAGCCGTCTGGTATGCAACCCACGAATAGCATGTGGCGTGGCTCTTGTTGAATGCGTACGATGCAAATTTCTCCCAGTCAGCCCATATCTTCTGCAGGGTTTCAAGTTTGTGGCCGTTTTTCTGTCCGCCGTTGAAGAACTTAGGACGCAGCATGTCCAGTTTCTCCTTCAGTTTCTTACCCATGGCCTTACGAAGCGTATCGCTTTCGCCTCGGGTGAAGTCTGCCAGCAGACGCGACAGAAGCATGACCTGCTCCTGATAGACCGTAATTCCGTATGTATCCTTAAGATACTTTTCCATACACGGAATATCGTATACAATAGGCTTTCGTCCCTGTTTTCTGTCGATGAAATCGGGGATATAGTCCATTGGTCCCGGTCTGTAAAGGGCGTTCATGGCAATGAGGTCTTCAAATGTTGTAGGCTGAAGCTCTCTCAGGTATTTCTGCATACCAGCCGATTCAAACTGGAATGTACCGATGGTTCTTCCGTCACTGTAAAGCTGGTAAGTTGCCGGGTCGTTGATGTCCAGACTGTCGATGTCTATTTCTATCGCCAGACTCTCTCGTACATTTTCTACTGCCTCCTTGAGGATTGACAGCGTCTTCAGTCCGAGGAAGTCCATTTTTATAAGTCCTGTCTCTTCGATTACGTGTCCGTCGTATTGCGTACATCTCAGCTTTTCTCCTGTTTCCTTGTCATCTGCTGTGCTGACAGGTACCCAGTCGGAAATGTCGTCCCTGCATATAATAGTACCGCAGGCGTGCACACCCGTATTTCTTACGTTGTTTTCGAGCATTTGGGCATATTTCAGCGTGTCTCTTAGCAACGGATCAGGCGAAGTCACCGCATCTTGCAACTCTTTGACGCATTCAATGGCATTGGGCAGATTCATTTTCTTGCCTGTCGGCAGTTTATCCGGTATTGCCTTACAGAGTGCATTTGAAATGTCCAGTGGCAGTTTCTGCACTCGTGCCACATCCTTTATTGCCAGTTTGGTTGCCATTGTACCGTAAGTGATGATGTGTGCAACCTTTTCAGCACCATATTTCTGTGTTACCCATTGCAGAACCTTGCCTCGTCCGTCATCGTCGAAGTCCACATCGATATCCGGAAGGGATATTCGGTCTGGGTTGAGGAAACGTTCAAACAGCAGGTCATATTTTATAGGGTCAACCTTCGTAATTCCCAGACAGTATGCAACGGCTGAACCCGCCGCAGAGCCACGTCCGGGACCGACCCATACTCCAAGCTCTTTACGTGCCGCATTGATGTAGTCCTGCACGATGAGGAAGTATCCTGGGAAACCCATTGTCTTCATGATGTGAAGCTCGAACCGCAACTGATCCTCAACCTCTTTAGACAACGGATCGCCGTACAGCTTCTTGGCACCCTCGTATGTAAGTTTGGCAAGATAGTCGGCTTCAAACTTTATTCTGTACAATTTGTCGAATCCACCGAGCTTTTTAATCTTTTTCATGCCCTCTTCCTCGCTCATCACCACGTTGCCGTTCTCGTCCCTGGTGAATTCGTCAAAGAGGTCTTTCTCCGTCAGCCTTGCCCTGTATTCCTCTTCTGTGCCGAAACTTTCAGGTATTTCGAAGTTAGGCATGATAGGTGCATGGTCTATCGAATAAGTTTCAACCTTGTTCAGCACCTCTATCGTGTTCGACAATGCTTCAGGAATGTCCGAGAAGATATCGTTCATCTCCTGTCTGGTCTTGAACCATTCCTGTTTTGTGTAGAGCATACGGTTCGGATCGTCCAGTTCCTTGTTGGTGCTCAAGCAGATCAGTCGGTCGTGTGCTTCTGCATTTTCCTCATCCACGAAGTGCACATCGTTAGTACATACCAGTTTCACATTGTGCTTTCTGGCAAGTTTGATGATTCCTTCATTGCACTGTTGCTGCAGTGGAAAAGTTTCTCGGTTGGCTCTTATCCTTGGGTCTTTCACTTCGTGTCTCTGTAGCTCCAGATAGAAATCGTCGCCGAAAAGGTTCTTGAACCATACGACGGCTTCTTCCGCCTTGTCCATTTGTCCGTTTCTTATGTACGACGGAACTTCTCCGGCTATACATGCAGAGCAGATTATGAGACCTTCGTGGTACTTCTCCAATTCTTCATGATCAGTACGTGGTCTGTTGTAGAATCCATCAACCCACGCATGCGAAACAAGCTTTATAAGGTTGTGGTATCCTTTTTCGTTTTTTGCCAGTACGATGAGGTGCCATCCGCTGCTGTCTATGCGCGACTCCTTCGTTTTCATGCCTCTGCGGGCACAATACATTTCGCATCCGAATATAGGCTTGAAGTCAAGCATCGGCTTCAGCTTGGCCATTGTTGCTTCAGCTTCAGCCTTTATGTCGGCCTCAGGCTTGCCGTCAAACTTGTCTTTCCCGTCCTTGTCGAGCCTTTCAAGCTTGCCTTCGTTGATATCGGCAATAAGCTTTTCAGCATCCTTATATTTGTCGCGGTTCTTGCCGTTCACTTTCTTGCAGTAGTTGAACAGTTCCTTTATGCCGAACATATTTCCGTGGTCAGTGACAGCAAGCCCCTTCATTCCGTCCTTGATGGCTTTGTCCACCAGCTTCGGTATGCTGGCCTGTCCGTCAAGAATGGAATACTGAGTATGTACATGCAGGTGAATAAAATCCTCCATAACCTTTTTCCCTGTATTTCTTATTTATTTTTTGTTTGTTTTCGAGCAGCGTCTATGCTGCACTTTCTGTCTGTTTTCAGAAAGTATCTATTTCTGCATCTTTGCTTTCTGCATATTTTGACAGCAAAGATGCAATATACTGAGCTGTGGCCATGACGGTTTCCTTGTTGCCGTCATATCCGTTTACGATAGCCAGCAGACGTTTTGTCTCAGGCGTTATCTTTGTTCTTTCGTTATCGCTTGTCGGTGTGCCGATGCCGCCGATGGAATCGCGGTAAACAGGCATTCCTGCAATGTTGAGCATGCCGCGGCCGATGCCTTCATACGGTTCACCCTCTTCGCCTATGCCTAGCACGATTTCATCGCCTTCAATCTTGTCGTAGTCGAAGCCGCCGATGCTGTAGCCGTATGCTATCGATGCAAGGTTTATCAGGTCCACGCATGTATCAATCTGGTAAAGGTCCTTGCCTTGGAGAGTCCTTCTTACCAGAGCTTCGCCCGATGGCCTGTATCTGCTCGGATCCTTTCCGCATCGTTTGTAGGCCTGCCTGGTGGCTTGTATCGACGGCATCATTTTTATGGATTCAGTTGTATATCTGTTTCTGTATTCAGCGATATATTCGTCTATTTCTTTCCATAAGCCTTCAGAATACTTGCTGTTTGAGAACTCTGCATATACAGCCGCGCCTGTAAATTCAGGACAAGCGGAGCGTATCTTGTCCGATACTTTTATTTTCTTGTGTTCCATTGTCTGATATAACTGTTTTGCATCAGCTTCAGCAGTTTGCTGCTCTTATGTCACAGTAGGCTGAGATGTCTGGTGAATTCGTCTATTTCGTCTGCCCAATAAGGTCCTGCCGCCATGCATGTAACAGTTTCCTCACCATGAAATTCCGTTTTTCCTGCATCAGTTATGAGTGCGGCAGGTATTTCAGGCTTTTCGTTGCAGAACCGTTCGTAGAGATTCACAAGTTCATCCTCTGAATCAACATAGAGGCATATCTTGGCGAACGAGCCGTCCATCCATTTTTCCAGAAACGAATCTTTTGTGTAGTTCAGATGATAGTGTACTCCGTCTTTGTCCGACCAGTTCTTGAACAGCTGCAGAAATGCGTCGACTGAAGCGTGAGCACCCTGTGCAATCATTTTCCCTTTGCGCATCTGTAGGTCTTTGCGCATAATTATAACCTGTTTCACTTTGCGTTCTTCCATAACTCATATATATGTGGTCAGTCAAATATACTAATTATTGCTTTATGTTGTGGAATCTTCAGTCTATATTTAGAATATATTTATATATGTGTGATGATGGTTGGCCGGGCCAAAATGAAATTCTTGCTTTCAATTTGTCTCAGCTGTCACCTTTCATTATCTTTGCCGAAAACTGAAAAATATGCGTTACATCCTGTTTATGATTTTTGCATCAGTCTTTTTCAGATTGGATGCCTGCGAAAATGCCGACAGCAACAAGTATGTTGTTCCGACTGTTTATGATTCCTTGAAGGTTGTACTTCCTGAAAAGTATGAGGACCAGCTGTGCAAGGTCGAAATCAGAAGTACCGGAGCAAATTTCACTGCCAGTGATTATGTACGTGGAGGCGAGGTCAAGTTCGATATGCGCAACATGCCCCAGGGCAGATATATGGTCTATCTGCGTGTTGGAGATATTTTCGAGTGCGAGCGTATAATCAAGAAATGAAGTTTCTCCGTGTATGGATGCTAAACGTATTGTCATAATCGGTGCAACTTCCGGAATAGGCCGTAAGGTCGCAGAGCTCTATATCAGGCAAGGATGGCATGTCGGTGTGGCCGGACGCCGTGCAGATATGCTTGAAGAGGTGAGACGCATCTGTCCTGAACGGGTCGTTTGTGAAAGAATCGATGTAACTTCTTCCGATTCACCCGAACATTTGGCAGAACTGATTGAAAAGCTCGGTGGAATGGACGTGTATCTGCATTGTGCAGGAATCGGACACCAGAATCGTATGCTCAATCCGGATATAGAGTCTGACACTATATCCACCAACTGCGGCGGTTTCGTCAGATTGATAGATGCCGCATTTGCATATTTCCGTTCTGCCGGCCGCGGACATATTGTCGCTGTTTCATCCATTGCCGGAACACGCGGCCTGGGTGCCGCACCGGCCTATTCGGCATCAAAGAGATTTCAGAACACATATCTTCAGTGCCTTTCCCAGCTTGCCCGAATGGAGCGTCTTGATATATGTTTCACCGACATTCGTCCCGGCTTTGTAAAGACACATCTGCTCGATGGCGATCAGTATTATCCGTTTCAGCTCGATGCCGGCAAGGTGGCCGAAGACATTGTTAAGGCTATCTCCAGACGAAAACGTGTTGTTGTGATAGATTGGGTATACGCAATAGTTACTTTCTTCTGGTCGCTTATACCCGGATTCATTTGGGAACGCATGAATATACACACAAACAAGAAAAGCAAATGATATATGTCTAAAGCCAGTGAACTCGGAAAGACCGGTGAGGAACTCGCTGCCGAATATCTCGCCCGCAAAGGATATACTATCCGTCATGTCAATTGGAATCTTCACAAAGGATATGAATTGGACATCGTGGCTGAAATAGACGGTGAAATCGTCTTTGTGGAGGTGAAAACCAGACGCCCTGGTTCTGTTCAACGTCCGGAAGATGCGGTGGATTCGAAGAAAATCAGGCATATCTGCAAGGCCGCCGACCTTTATGTGCGTGAGTTCGACATTGATATGTTCTATCGCTTCGACATCATATCCATCTTGTGCAAGGACGAAAACGATTTTGAACTGGAGCATTTCCCCAATGCTTTCGGTCTTCCGCTGACAGCCCGCTGACCTGCTGCTTTTTCTTTTTTTAGAAGTATTTCGTTTACTGCGAGCGCCCGCATTAAGAATTCTGAGCGCTCGTATTTTGTTTTGCGGGCGCTCAGAATTTTATTTCCGAGCCCTCGTAATTTGTGCTGTGAGCCCTCGCGTTTGTATATGCTTATGTGTATATGATTTGAAATTCTTCGATGAAATCGTCTGGTATGTCTGTTGTTCGTGTCCGTAAACATATTTTATTGCCCGTTTTGTTTAGAGTTCAATGCAAATGACATACATTTGCATTGTTTGAATATCCGTTGAGGCTTTTTGATTCGCCTTGTCGGATAATTATAGTATTCACTTTGGATATCTAATCCTGCTTATGCTTATATCAAGAAAAAACCTTGAAGAGAAAAAGAAGAAAGCCGTCAAAGATATTGCTGACGGCTTGGCTTCCGATGGCGCGACAGTTTTCGTTAATCTTGAAACATTTGAAGTCGCCCAAGCTCCAAGCACTTCGCTTTGGGGAGTGTCCATGATGCCCGATTCTTCATCATTCGGACAGGAGATGTCGTTTTCTTCCGGTTCGGACAACAATTCGTCGGTCGTAAAGATTTCCCCCATGAGTACAGATGAATTATGGGGCATGATACACGATTTCACCGAGTATCTACCTGACGGAAACGAAAAAGATACGCTTCAGATAATTTTGAGCGATGATAAGGACTTTTCAAAGTTCAACCATTTTATAAATTCCAGCAGTGTAGCAAATCAGTGGTACGAATTCCGCCGTAAGGCTTGCGAAAAGTATGTATATCGTATTCTTGAGGAAAGTATGGAAAGTAAGGATTAGTCTAATAGAAGATTTGTGGATTTCTTAGAACGCACAAGAGGCATGCAATTCTGGCACGGGTTGCATGCCTCTTGTGTTATGCCTATATTGTTTTGTATTTTGTTTGTTTTTGCGACATAAGCATGGCATTTTCTCAGTATATTATTGATATTCAGCGGTAAAGCTGTTAAATAACATATTTTTTTCGGGGGGGGTAAAAATAAATATATTAAATTTGCTACATGTTAACCTTAAAGCATTACGTCATTAAAATGGTGGATATTTATTCTATTTGAGGACGTTGCCAATGAGGTGATATTGAAAAGTGATAATCTTGATTTTAAATCTTAATAGTATGAAGATTACATTAAAATGCACTGTAATGTGCTTGATTTCTATGTTCGTTTTTTCTTCGGCTTGTGCTCAGGATTTGACAGATGACGGCAATAAAAAAATATGGAGTAAGGCAAACGAGGGTTTTGATGAGTTTTTTGACAAGGATTTCAACAGTGTTGAGATCGGGCACATGGTGAACGGCGTTTTTGTAAAAAGCTATGCAGGAGTCAACCTAGATTCACTGTGCTCGCGGGATGATTTCAGAATTGACATAAGGCCGTCTTTTGCAATATTGACCGATAATGATACAGTGAAGCTGCCTCATTTTGCTACGAAGAATGCTCCGGTTTTGATAAACGGAGCTGGTTATACTGGCATCTTCAATTTTACGGCGTCTGATGTGGAGCTTGATCTTGCTTCCTTTGACGATATCAAGTCGGAGCGTTATCCGGAAGTTCTTGGTCCGTGTGTATATATGCTTAACAAACATCTTGTGTTCGATGACGTTGAGTCTTACCGTATAGACCGAAACTTTATCTTGGACACTGAACTGATATCTTCAAAGCAGTTTGAAGCTCTGAAGAATGTGCCGGAATTCAGCATAATAAGAATTTATACAAAAACCGAGCGCAATATGCAGGATTATCCGCATAAGGAAGGCACTGTCAGACTTAAATGAGAGCATATTCAAGTGCGATAAATATGTATTCTAAGGCGATAGATAAAACAAAAGTGTATTTTATAATATGTTTCTTATGAGAATTATATCAAAACTTATAGCATTATGCTTGATATCTCTGTTCATATACCAACCAGTATATGCACAAAGCAAAGACGGTGATGGTCCTGACAACAGTTTTCACTGGTTGTACGATTCAGATTTCAACAATTTTGGTATTGCTTTTGCTGTTAACGGCGAGTTTGTAAAGAATCCGATAGGTATCGATTTGAGCACATTGATGTTGAAAAAGGATGTTGGCATAAGCATGAATCCGGTTGTGTTGCGCGGTATCGACGGCACAGACAACTTTATTGTGGTGGATCCCAAAAAACTTAAAGAAAAACCGCTTGTAATAAATGGCGTAGAATACAAAAAGGGCTTTATTAATTTGTCATCAAGTGAGGTTAAGCTGGATTTGGTTTCGCTTGACTCCATAAGAAATGAATTTTATCCGGACTTGAAAGCTCCTTGTATGTATATGATAAACGAGCGTATTATATTCAATGATTCCAAATCTTACCGTATTGACAGAGGATATGTTTTGGCGGCAGAGCTTGTAAGTTCATCAGAAATTGAAGATTTGAAGGGCGTGTCACCATTCAACGTCGTCAGAATATATACCAAAACAAAAGAAAATATCAGGGCATGGCATGAAAAACATGCTGTGAGGATACGGTGATTGCATGTTCTTGGTGGAATAAATATATCGTATTCCTGTTTTTCTTCTCATCCTCAAAAAATATAAGATTATGAAGCACTTTGTAAAAGGATTTGTGTTGCTTGGCCTTATTTCATCTGCATTAATATGCTCTGTTAATGCGCAAAATGCCAACAATGATACGCTTTTAAGTATCATGCGTGAAGAGGTTTGCTCTAATCTGAATAAGCTTAAAGCACGTGAGGTTCCTGCATATTTTGCATCTCTCAAGGCCGAGGAACTGCACAAGGTTACTCTTACAAGTGACTTCGGCCTGTCATCGACAGATGATGTGCATACACGCGTGCTTGCACCATATGTCAGGGTCAGCAGTCCGCAATGGGACAATTATGCTGGGCGGGGAAGAACAACATTTGCAGAAATATTCGATGATCCAGGAATTTATACTATAGCTCTTCCATTGAAGGGCTGCGATCCATCGATAGTCAGAAATGCAGTACGGAAAGGACTTGAACACAGTTATGCCGAAGGAGTATTGGCGTACAGATCAATGCTGGATCGGGGAGATACTACCGGACAGGAGTATGATTCTTTGCTTTCGTTTTCCGCGGCTCCATCGGTGTTCTACTATGAAGCCGACATGTCGGAAGAAGAAAAGAATATTGACAAATCGCAGTTGTGCAGATATATTGATGACGCAAGCCGCATATTCCGAGAGTATGAAGATTTGAGACTTGGTAGAGTGTCCTTAATATCTTTGGTGAAACGGACACATTTTGTCAACACAGAAGGTACGGTCATAGCGCAGAACCGACGAACTTTTACACTTGTGGTTGAGGCCGGTGCTAAGGCTGCTGACGGCACAATGTGCCGGCTGGAGGATGATGTGTTTACGTTCAGTCAATCAGGCCTTCCATCTCCATCCGAGTTGGAAAAGAAAGTCCGCTCGCTGGCAGAAAGAGTGGTTGCCGTGAGCAAAGCACCGCAGGTAGATGAATACTCTGGTCCAGTGATAATATCCGAGGATGTAGCTGCTGCACTGCTTAATAGGATACTTGGACGCCGTTTAGAAAGCAAGAGGCGTGATTCAGATTTGGATGATTTTTACAAGTTCAAGGGGCAACGTATTCTGCCTCCTGCGTTCCAGGTTTATGCAGATCCGACGCTTAAGAGCTATAAAGGCCACGAACTTATCGGACATTACATGTATGATGATGAAGGCGTGATGGGACAACGGGTCGAATGTATCAAGAACGGTGTGCTGCAACAGTATGTAACAGGGCGTACAGCTACCGATGGATTTTTTAAGAGCAACGGTCACGGACGCTCCTGTGCAGGACTTGAACCTGTGGCGCAGATGTCGAATCTCATTGTGGAAAGTTCAGAACCGTACTCCGATGAGGAATTGCGTGCTATGCTTGTGGCAGAACTGAAAAAACAGGGTATGGAATATGGATTCTATATCCGCAGTGCAAATTGCGGTTATGCTGTCAGAGAAAGTGCCAGAGAGAATGCGAAGATTGATATGATACCGGTTGAGGTGTACCGTGTGTTTGCCGATGGACGCGAAGACCAGCTTATGCGGGGAGCGCGCATGAAAGGCAATCCGGTGGAACTCCTTTCGCATATAGAGGCCGCAGGCCGTGAGGCACACGTTTACACAGGACGTTGCGGTTCTCCAAAAGGATTCATTGAAATGTCTGTCGTTTCTCCTGCACTCTACTTGTCCAGGGTTGAGATGAAGAGTGACAAAGCCGGAGAAAGGAACAGCAGCGTATCCGCCTTCGTTCAGTCAACTGGGGACAGGACACCTGCAGCGGACACGCCGCTCGATTCGGTGATATTCGAGGCCATGGCAGACGAAATGGGGCACGTTCTTGGGAAAATACAGTCTGAATGTGATGAGGTTCCGCTGCTTGTCGATTTTCTGCTTGACCGCACCGTGACAACCGAAGTGGTATCTTCCTCCGGTGCATGTCTCAATGCTGTTGACGGCAAGGTCGATAACAGATTGTCTGTATCTGTCATTGCAGGTGACAGCACGGCTGTCAGCAGTACGAGGCCGTACGCCTTGTCGCAGACTATGATGCCCGACAGTTTGGACTACTGGATGCTGCGCCGCAGTCTTGCCTTAAAGAGCGATTCGGCATATATTGATGCATGCAGGCAGGTAGATGACATACGTCAAAAATCGAAAGCTGATGGCGATGCCGGTGCGGCCGCATCGCAAGTTCCGAGAAAACTGCCGCCGGCTGTATGGATGGGCCGGTCGGCATTTGATGGAGCATGCACGGCCGTGAGCATGGAGAAGCTTGCCGACAGCCTGTCGGCCGTGTTCATGGAATATCCGCATGTCGTCAGCAACAAGGTTACGGTAAGTCAGAAACGTTCCAACTACTATCGTCTGACTTCTGACGGACAGAAGATAATGCAGCCAGACACGCTATTCGGCATCAAGGCACGTGTGGAGGTGGAATGCGGCGGACGCACGGCAGGCGATACTTATACGCTGAACGTGGGAGGCATGGGTGACCTTCCGACAGAGGAAGAGATTAAGGCCGAATTGCGGACGTTTGCAGAACATCTGTGCAGGAAATGCGGCGCGGACAGCATGGTTGAAAATTACAGAGGCCCGGTTCTATATGTAGATGATGAAGCTGTAAATCTGTTTCGCCTATCTTTGTCGAGCAATATGCTTTTCGGTACGTATGCAGATATAGATTCCGAAGTGTATCCTTCTTTCCTCAGCGTGAGTCAGATAGGAGAGGATACGGAATACAACGGCATGAAGCTCAAGGGATTCCGCCAGGTGGATGCCGACGGACAGCGCCATGCGTCTCTCACCGTCATAGAAAATGGAAAGCTGAAGCACAGGCTTTCCGGCAGGTTTTCTGCGGCGGGCAGTCCGGAATCGACCGGCAATTCTGTCTTTGTGAGAATCGGAGGTGAAATAAGGGTAAGGACGGGCTTATACGCTATACGTGTACAGTCCGACAAGACTGTGCCGTTAAGGAAACTTTACAGGAAACTGCTCAAATCGGCCAAGGATGCAGGTCTCGACCATGCATATATTGTAAGGAGCAGTAGGACTGCACCGGACGAACTGCTTCGAGTGGATGTGTCTACAGGCAAGGAGAAGCTTGTGGTCGGAAACATTGTCAAGCCTGATTCGAGACGTGCCGTTATGAAAATCAAAGATGCGTCTGAGGAAGAAATCGTACACCCAGGATATGGTGGTGGCGGTATTTTTATCTCGCCTAAGGCTGTTCTTCTGGAAGATGTTGAACTGAATGTGAAGGATTGATAATATATTCTATTTTATAGATATATTTGAATTCAAAATGTTTTTCGAATATATACGAAAACGAAAGAAAACATTAGAGCGTGGCATGAGAAACATGCTGTGAGGATACAGTAATTGTATAAGTACACTAGCAGTAGTGGTACATCTTTGTCTATTGAAATGTTCTTATTATCTGATGAATAATAACCTCGGCAACTGCAAATGCCGAGGTTGTTTTATTTGTGGTATTTTTTAGATAGGCGAATTTTTAATACGAATGCACCGGCTCTGAATTTTGTTGCATTTTTTATGCCGGCGAGTTTTGTAGCATATTAGAACTGGAAATATATGAATGGTTGTATGTCGCTGCTCTTTATCTGTATCACGATGAATATAACGATGACAATCATCAGTGCTTGGATAGGAAGCGGTGTGCGCGATACAAGCCATTTGAATTTGCCTGTCCAGTTTGAAGGGGTGAAGTGGAGCAGATATCCGAGAAGCATAAGTGAACCTACGGCCCAATATGAGGTGACCCATTCGCCTGCAATCTGCGGGCTGAAATTGGTAAATATCTGACTTATCATTGTCCATGAACCTTCGAATGTGCTGTTGCGGAAGAATATCCAGCAGAAGCAGACGAAGTGGAAGGTGATGACTGTCTCGATGACACGTGTCATGCCGTGGCTCTTGTAGTCTTTCGGACGTTTGAGCAACGTATTCTTTATTTTGTCAAGAGCCAGGGCTACACCGTGCAGTCCGCCCCATGCGACGAAATTGAGAGATGCTCCGTGCCACAATCCTCCGAGAAGCATTGTTATGATGAGGTTCAAGTACTGGCGTATCTTGCCGTGGCGGTTTCCTCCAAGGGATATATACAGGTAGTCCTTGAGCCATGACGACAAGGATATGTGCCACCTGCGCCAGAATTCTGTTATGGATACGGATTTGTAAGGCGAGTCGAAGTTCATCGGGAACTTGAATCCCAGAAGCAGGGCTATACCTATGGCCATGTCGCTGTAGCCTGAGAAATCACAATAAATCTGCAAGGCATATCCGTAGACAGCCATGAGATTCTCGAATCCTGAATACAGCTCCGGTTGTGCGAATACCCGCTCAACAAAGTTTACGCTTATATAGTCCGAGATGACGGCTTTCTTGAACAGACCGCTAATGATGAAGAACACTCCGTTGCCGAACATCTCGTCCGTAACGCACAGCGGACGCCGGATCTGAGGAATGAAGTCCTTGGCTCGTACAATCGGGCCAGCAACAAGCTGTGGAAAGAACGAGACGAAGAAGGCATAGTCCAGGAGACTGTTCAGGGCTTTCAGCTGTCCGCGGTAAACATCAATGGTGTAGCTCAAAGATTGGAACGTGAAGAACGAAATTCCTACCGGCAGGAATATGTCGAGCGGACGGAACTGGCCTCCGGAGAATGACGCTGCCAGTTCTCCGAAAAAGTTGGTATATTTGAAGAAACAGAGAAACCCTAGGTCTATGACAAGGCTGAAGAACAGCAGGAAGCGCTGTGTCCACGTGTGTCTGTCCTGGCCGAGGTCGCGGTTGTTCTCTCTGTCTAGTTCGATGGCTTTTGCTATATAATAGTCGGATATGGTGACAAGTGCCAGAATTATAAAGTATATACCGCTGCTCTTGTAATAGAAATAGTATGAGAAGAGCAGTACGAAAATCAGACGCAAAGTGTCGGCTTTACGCAGTTTCCAATATATGATTGAGAATCCCAGAAACAGAAACAAGAATACTCCGCTGTTGAATATCATGGGCGAATCGGGATTGTAGGACAGTTCTTCGCCTATTTTCGACCAATCAATGTTCCACATATTTATTGTAAGCTTTGATTATGGCTTCACCCAGCATCTGACCTTGGAGCTTGTAGCCTGCCATTGTGTAATGAATCTGATCTTTGTTCATCAATCCTGCGTTTCGCCAGTTGGTACATGCATTACTTTCACCTCCTGCAATATTGTACATGTCCCATACGGCTATATTGTTGTCTTTACCGTATTTTACAATAGTCGATGCTACTTGTGATGTCGTTTCGTTTGGTTTGCGGACCTTGGCATAACGCTTTCTTCCGCGTCTGTCTCTATATGTTCTGCCCGAACGTACTGATTTATATGACCCAGGAGGTGTTGTCAGCAGGAATTGTACGCCATTGCATTCAGCAGACAGACGGCTGATGAGTGAGTCCAGCACTCTGGTGTGTTCTGTGCTGTCATATCGTCCGCAGCTCTCGTTTGTCCCGAAGGATATTACGACAAGATTTGGCTTCAGCTCTTTTATTTCTTCAATTTTGTCATTTTCCAGAAATCTTGAAGTTGTAGCGCCGTTTATACCTATTGCACTGTATACTATTCCCGGTTCTCCGGTCTCTGTTGCGATGCAGCTGCTTCGATAGGAAATGACGTCGTTGCCTGTTGCTTGATTCCCAAATGCTTCTTCTAGTGTTGAGCGTACTGCGCCAGGAAAATAGTGTCCGCGTACGTGTGAATCGCCTATCTGCAGTATTCTTACTACAGTGTCCCTTCTTGCAATGAGGTTGAATGTGCTGCTGAGGTATTCGCTTCCAGAGATTATGTTGTCTGCAAGTCCGTGGAAGGCATTTGGCATTTCTGTGTTGTGAAAAGCCACTGGAGATGCTGATTCCGGCACCGCGGCCGCGGCCATGGCAGAGCCGGTCTTACTGCTTAATTCGGAATCCTGTATGTTTATGGGTTGTTTGCCCTCGGATCTTGCAGTCAATGAATATGCTATACCTATTGCGGAGAATGCCGCGGCAATAGTTACAGCTCTCATACTTTTTTGCATTTTCGTATATATTTTCATGTTGCGTCGGTTCAGTGTTTTGCTCATATACCTGTTCTCCTGTCATAATTCTCTTTTCCGTTCATAAGAGCATCAAACAGCAGTTTTGCGAGATGTCTGCCTCCTGAGAAATTTATGTGTGTATAATCAAGATTGGCCATTTTCTTTTCGGTCATTCTGGCCATGCTTCCGTTTCCTCCCATAGCCTGATACAGATTCCAGAAAGCTACTTTAGAGTCTGCCGCCATCTTGCGCTGGTATGCAACCAGATTTGTAACTCCTTCCATCGTTGTCAGTTCACCGTATTCATTTTTAGCATCGCGGTCGCCTACACTGACTACAAGAATGCTCGCTTCAGGAAATGCACGCTTGAATTTTGCAATGACATTTGAGAATTGTTTGGTATAATAGGAGTAATTCTTGACTTCAGGTGACGCTACATTAAGTCCGAAGTGGAGAATTATAAGATCGTATGGCCTGACAGAGTTGAAGGCTTTTAACGTCGATGCCGGAATTTTTGCCAGATGATTGCCGTCACTACCTCTCATACTGAGATTGTCTACGATTATTCCGTTACGGCTTTCGAGTGAAGCGCCAAGGAAGGTTGAACTGCTGTTGTCTCTGACAGACCATCTGATTCTTCCTATATTTCCGTTGACGGTCTTATACATTAATTTATGGTCGGCTGATGTAGAGTCTATACATGCGTAAAGCTGGTGTTGTTCTTTGCCGTTTACTGTTGCAGAAATATTCATACCGTATGAAGGTGTGAAATAAATGGTGGCAACTTCGCATGTATCAAGCTGTTTGCCATATTTGCGCTTTTGCCCGGAGAATTCTGCAAAAGCTTCCGTTTGAACGGTACAGTATCTGCCGCTGATGCTCTGTCGTGAAGGCTCAAATTGTTTCCCTCTGTCGTTCGCGCTGCATACGGTCCATCCTTCAGAATATTCACGTACTGTCTGACGGAATCCCGATGTAAGAGATTTCATGTCGACAAATCCTACACCTTTTCCTCCGAATTTTGACTGCATCATGTTGCGGAGATCTTCAGTTAGAATATCGCCTTCAATGAAAGAATCGCCATAGTATGCAATGCGTATAGGGCGCTGATATGAATCCGCATTTGACAATGAATTATAGAATTTGTCCATTTCGCGGTGCATGCCTGTCGAATCAGCATAATCTTCTATTATGGACATTCCGTCAGGGACAATGTCCTTGCTTGCCGCTATATTCTTTTTAAGAGCTGAATCTATTTTTGCATTGATTGTATCGGCTGAAACGGCCATCTCTGGATATAAAGGCTGGTTGTCTGCTTTTTTGTAGGAGATATCAGACAGAATATTTACTTTCCTGAGTTGGGTGCCCCATAATGAAATAGGAGGCAGATAATATAATGCCAGCAATGATGCTGTTACCAAAAAGGTCAGCATAAAAGTCTTGAATATGTTTGTTTTCATCTTTCTATCCTCAAAAAACTTTGCAAAGTTATGCATTTTATTCCAAACCGCTGAAAATAAATGTATTCATTGTTTGTTTATTGACTAATTTTATATTTGATTCTGATGTGTGGCGTTCACTGTTGTACATGGTAAAATGATATATGGATTTTGCATTGATGACCACTTGGGGATGTGGGTAAGTTTTATAATTTATGATTCAATCGTTTGAATAAATTTTTGATTATTTTTTACTGGTTTTTTTATTTGCAGATTCAATTTATTTGTATATGTTTGAGGCACAAATAACGAAACACTAAATTTATTAACTTTAAATCGAATTTTTAAAATGAAGAAAATCTACGCTGTTTTGGTTGGTTTGCTTCTTGGTTCCACTTCAGTTGTGAAGGCTGCTCCAGATTATGTTTTGGGCGAAGATACTTTGCAGTTGGAAGGATTGCGCGTAAACCACATTTATGATTTCTGTAACAAAGCTGTTGACGGAGAGCCATTGGGCGAAATCACTTATGTTGATGCAGGCTTTTCGATAAACAAACAAGGATGTGTTCAGTTTACTACAACAGGTATTACCAACATCTTTGCTTTTTATGGCGGTAACGCTCTCCAGTTCCGTGACGGATGGGGACTTTACAATTATGGTTCAGGTGGAAGAGCTTTTGCTATCGGTGATTTGCAGAAGGATCAGTATGTCGTAATCCAAAACCTTGATGCACAGGGACGTGGACTTATTTGCGATCTTGTAAATACAGAAAATGCAAAGGATGTTTCTGATTCAATTCATCAGGTTCAGACTGATGCAGGCAAAACTCCTGACAATTTCTTCTATTTCCAGATGCTTGAAAACGGCCGCCTTGACGTTTCTGTAGGCCGTGGATGCTGTTTGGTAGCAGCCGCTATACTTGGTGATGCAAATGCTCCGGAGTTCATCACATCTCCTGTTCTCAAACTTCAGGAAGTTTATTACGAAGAGCGCCTTGTTGGTGTAACTGAGGGTAGTTCTTCTTATGGTTCAGAAGTTGAGACTTACTACAGTATAGATGGTTCTTGCCCAATTTACGGTGATACTATCTGGGTAACGGAAAAGACAGAAGATGGTAGAGATACTCTTGTTTATGGCGGTTTCGAACCTAAGCCTGTTGATGTAGACGGAACTCTCTATTGGGGAGAAAATTTGTATGACGGTTCTCCTATTACTATTGATAACAGTATGCCTGAAATAATGGATATTAATGGCAATGTAACAGTAAAGGCCGTAACAATCAATAAGGTTTCCGGACTTATGTCTGAGGTTACTTCTGTTCCTTTCAATGTCGGTGTCGTAACGCTTAATGCACCTACATTTACGCTTGTCGGAGTGGATGACATATATAGAGATTATACAGTGAACTGGACAAACAATACTTTGGTCGGTGAGCCTGTAAGTATCACAGTATATGCTAACGATGAGCAGGAGGAAATTACAGACGTACAGCTTGGTCAGACAATTAGAGTTAGCTCTAGAATTTCGGCTGTAGTTCAGTGTGCAGGTTATGATGACGGTACTGCAACATTGGAAGAACTCGACCAGGAAGGTAATCCTTTGTATAAGAAGAATGATGTTGCTTCCGGCTTACATAATTGGGACTTCCTCAATCTTCCAGATTCTGTAATACAGGGTATTGAAGGCAAGATCATTGACTATGGATGGTATATTGATGAGGCTACTCAGGATACTGTAATACTCTCTGCTGATGATGTTATCAACAATCCGCCTTCATTTGAGTTTACAACTGAATATAAGAAGTTGGGATGGGTTGGTTACGATGCTGGCAACAGTCGTGCAACAATAGAAGTTCTGTTCGATACAATTGTTCAGCCTGTATACGATGAAGATGGTGTGACAATTATCGGTGACACAACTATCGTTACAGCCTATAATGCAGAGGATAAGACAGGACTCTTCCATGACGGACTTATAGTAGATTGCCCACCAAATGCAAAGAACAACGGTACACTCTTGATGTACACTCCAAAACAGGGAGAAGAAGTTGGAACACTCGGTCTTTATTTTATGAGCAAAGGTAGCATAACTGTTCCTAATGTACAGTATGGTGAATATGTAATGTTCGGTTTTGGTAAAGGTGGATCGAACTACATCACAACAACATCTACAACATGTGATATGGTAAGCGATACATCCGGTTCGTTCACAAAGAGCATAGGCGCAGTTACCTTTATACAGTATATAGACATATTTACCGCAGATCAGCTTCCTGACGGAATAGATTCTATTACGGACGAAAATTCCAAAGATGCAATTTATGTGAATGTATATTCCATTGACGGACGTCTTGTAAAGAGCAAGGTTCATAGCAATGATGCACTCAATGGTTTGCAGAAGGGTATATACATCATGAACGGTAAGAAATATCTTGTAAGATAATCAAAGTTTCATACATTAGTTGATTTTCGAGGAGGGTGCGCTTTCGCTGCATCCTCCTTTTGTTTTTGTTATGTGGCAGATCAGCTGCTGTATATAGCTACAGTCAAGTTAGAAGTGCAACTTCTCCACCTCCCTCCTCCGCCCTTGGAGCGTAGCGGAAAGGGCGGAGGAGGGAGGTGCAAGCTCGGCTTCGGG
>MNQS01000077.1 GCA_001915545.1 Bacteroides sp. 43_108
GGAGCAGATTATAGCCGTATTCTCAGCAGCTTCGTGATTTCCGCAGAACAGCATGTTCTTTCTTGATATGACCAGTGGCCTCAGGGCATTCTCACAGCGGTTGTTGTCTATAAAGATTCTTCCGTCATGGAGATACGGTTTCATTCTTGGCAGCAGGGAGTAGGCATAGGCTATGGCTTTCCCTATAAGACTTCGTTTTAGAACTTTAGGGTATGTGTTTTTAAGCCAAAGTTCAAAGCTGTCAAGTATCGGCTCGGATAGACGTTGACGTAATTCAGCACGTTTTTCATACGGGAGTTCCTGTTTATCCGCCATGTATTCCACATTATACATATCCTGGATAAATTTGAGTCCCTGCATGGCATATTCCGGATTTTCTTCCTTGCACAGCTCTATATGCCTGCGGATATGTGCGAGACAGCCACACAGGCACACATCCTCTCTATCTTCAAAGGCGTCATAAATAGGATGGCCGTCACTTTGGAGATATCCTTTGAAGTTTTTCAAAAGCCTGACCGCAACTTTTTGTGAACGCGATCCGTTGTCGTAATGGAAGAAGAGCAGACGCGGCACAGCCGCTCGGACTATCCAGATGTATTCTTTTGCGGCTTTATGCCTCTCATGGTTTATAACCGGAAGCGTGGTCTCGTCAACCTGGAGGTAATCTGCGGCCAGTACTTTCTTCCTGAGTTCCAGATAAAGTGGTCTGAGAAGTTCGCAGACCGGTCTGAACCAGCCGTCCAATGTGTTTCTGGACAGTTTCACACCCAGATGTTCCAGCTGTTTCACTTGTCGGTAGAACGGGACATGATATTCGTACTTCTGTAAAAGGACCTCAGCGAGCATGGAAGCCCCGGGCATGCCTTTATATATGGGCATCAGTGGCATGGGAGCGGTTATTACAGCCTTTTCTCCGTTGTCAACGGCCTCCATTTCATTTTTCAGGGCATATGTGGGACGTACCGTGTCTTTCACATAGAGGTAGCCGGGTTTCATCTCAAGGGTCCTGGTATGTTCCTCGCCTATCTTGACGTATCTGCTTAAATCGACATTCTCCGGTTCGATGACGACTGTTACAACCGGAAGGTTATTCATGACGACCCGGTTACGGCGTGGCGTTTTATTGGCGGCCCGGGACTTGGGGACGGTAATCTGTTCAGCCGCCCTGCTCCGGGCCTCTTCGATTTCCGCCTCTATCTGTTCCAGGTCGCCATAGTCAAAAGGGAGCTTCGGGTCTCCGTTATCGACAGGCTTGCATTTCTCACTCATCTTTCCGAACACCTTCCTCTTCAGCCATGCCAGGGAGGCGTTCAGCTCAACTATCGTACCCCGGAGCTCTTCTATGGTCCTTGCCTGGGCCGAGATGATCTCACTCTGTTTACGGTTGATATCCAGCAGCTGTTCCATTGAGGATTCCACAGCTTGTCCGGTTGCATCTTCTTTTGCCATTCAATATCCTTTTTTGATGATATAAAGATAGCGAAAAGCTATAAGAAAAACAAGCCTTCAAGCTGTTTGTTTACAACTGTTTACCAATGCTTTTTCAAATTGGAAAGCCGTCTTTGCCTGCCTTTGCTGACATCTTCATTGATGCCTTCCACCATAACGACCAGGTCACTCCAGGTCATGGGGTAAGAACGGGTGGCAGGATCATAGGCGGGTATCTTGAAGGTGCCTTCTTCAAGCAGTTTCTCGTAAAGGACCAGACCGCCCGGTTCGGCATGGAGCAATTTTATCTTGGTCCGGAAACGGTTGTAGAAAATGAATACGTCCCCACTTCTGATGTCGCCTCCCATCCTCTCATGCACAAGGCCGCAAAGAGTGAACATACCTTTCCTCATGTCCGTATAACCGGGGCATAGGAAATATCTCATGCTGTCATTTAGGCAGAACATTGGCATTATATATTTTAGAGATCAGATTCAGGGCAGCTTCACAGCCGGAAGACCCTTTAAACTTCAACTTCAATCCGTTGGGTAATTCCAAGGATATTTCAGAGCTGTCCTTTCCTTTCAAGGGAAAGGGGACGCTAGGCTGGGGAGATGGCAGGGGAGTCTCGTGAGATATACCGGGGGATGGCGTGTCGCCATTGATTACTATGGGGACAAAGCTGTCTTTAACCCCTAAGCGGGAGGCTTCTGCCAATAACTCCCGCTCCGTTATACCGTATTTTTGTTTCCAAAGATAGAATCTACTACGGCTATAACCTTCATTCTCACAAAAATCAGCAATGGACAAACCACTCTGCTGCTGACGGAAAAGAACGGAGATAAATTTTTCTCTGCTCATCATGTGTTTACGT
>MNQS01000078.1 GCA_001915545.1 Bacteroides sp. 43_108
ATATATCCACCTGAATGTAAAACCTGTATTGACAAATGAGATAACCATTCGTTTGAAAGGTGCCAGCAAGGAAGGTGACGGTTTCGGACAAATTGTAGAGGTTGCTGCGCCTGCTGCGGGTGAATTGGATTTGTTTAAGGCAAAAAATGGCGATAAAACCAATCACGAGTTACGCATTGTTGAAATTGAGTTTAAAGAGAATTTGTGGCAATAGAGATGTGGATATTTTTTAGAGGTAAAGATTGATAGACAGGAGTTTCTTTTTTAAGTAGATAGGCGGGGAAACTCCCCGCTTGTATTAAGGTTTTATAAATTGTTAGATGAAACATTGGGTTATGATGAATATGCTTCTGCTTGTCGGAAGCATATTCGCTTTCTCCCAACCTTATAGTGGAGAAAAGCTTTCAAGAGGATTGATTGGAATTCCTACAGAGGAAGGAATGTATTTTAGCTGGCGCATGACCTTGGAGGATGCAGCCGGATTACAATTTGATTTATACCGTAGTTCCGGTGGAGGTGCGGAGGTAAAATTAAATAAAGAACCGATAGATCGGACTTCCGATTTTTTAGACCGTACGGTTGATTATACGGTGGATAATCGTTGGACTTTAAAAGCAACTACCGGGGAAGTCGCTACCTGGACCCGTTTGAAGGGAGAGAAACGGAATCCTTATTTAAGTATTCCTGTTTGTAAACCGGAGGACGGAGAAATAGCAGGTGAATCATTCACTTATACAGCTAATGATTGTAGTGTAGGTGATCTGGATGGTGATGGAGAGTATGAGATTATTTTAAAATGGTCTCCTTCTAATTCAAAGCGACCGCCACAACGTGGCTTTACCGGTAATACCTATTTGGACGCATATAAAATGGATGGAAGAAGATTGTGGCGTATTGATTTGGGACCGAATGTACGTTCCGGAGCAGCCACTACTAATTTCTTGGTTTTTGATTTTGATGGAGATGGATGTGCGGAAATCTGTTGTAAGACAGGAGATGGTACTGTCGATGGGCTGGGACATCGGATAGGAGATGCCCAAGCCGACTGGAGGACATGGGATAAAAAAAGTCCTACGTATGGTAAGATAGTAAATGGCCCGGAATACCTCACGGTTTTTGAGGGACGTACCGGAAAAGAACTGGATTCGAAAGAATATATTCCAACCCGTTATCCCTTGGATGGTTGGGGAGGTGTCGGTGGCAATTGTGGTAATGATAATACTGGTGGTCGTTCAGACCGTTTTACAGCTGGAGTAGCTTTTCTGGATGGAAAAACGCCTTCACCTATCATGGTAAGAGGATGGTACGGACGGACGGTGGTGGCTGCATGGACTTTTACAAACGGGGCATTGAAACATACATGGACTTTTGATAGTGCGGCACCGGGGTGGGAGGCCTATTCGGGCATGGGAAATCATAGTGTGACCGTAGCGGATTTTGATGGTGATGGTTGTGATGAAATCTGTGTGGGGGCTATGACTGTAGACCATGATGGTAAAGGACTGTTTACTACGGGCTTGCGTCACGGTGATGCTTTACATGCCGGACGTTTTATTCCTTCCCGTCAAGGTATGCAGGTTTTTGGCGTGCATGAAAATGAAGGCGATAATGAAATTGTAAAGCGTACTCCTGCCGTAGCTATGTTTGATGGAGCGACCGGAGAAATTATCTGGCAGGATGGTTTGGGACAAGATGCCGGTCGTGGAGTAGCTGCCGATATCGATCCGCGTTATGATGGAGCAGAGTGTTGGTGCAATATAGGAGGTTTGAGAAGAGGGGATACCGGAGAAATAATCTGTAATAGAAAGCCTGACTCCTGTAATTTTACCATTTATTGGGACGCTGATCCCTTAGCGGAATTACTGGATCATGTTTCCATCAGTAAATGGAATTGGAATGCGGAAAGTACGGATTTATTATTGAAAGCCGAGGGAGTTGTTTCCAATAATGGAACAAAAGGTAATCCGTGTTTGTCGGGTGATATTTTAGGAGATTGGCGAGAAGAGGTCATTTGGCCTTCCGAAGACCAGACGGAATTACGTATTTATTCTACTACCATACCGGCTGTGGACAGACGTGCCACATGGATGAATGACCGTCAGTACAGGTTGGCGATAGCTTGGCAGAATGTAGCGTATAACCAACCGCCGCACCCTAGTTTCTAGCCTTGTCGCTACTCTGATTAGGATATATGTACTATTGGTTGAACGAATAAACAGGAAAATGAATGAATTTCTATTCTCCGGTTTGTTCGTTCATCTTATTTTTGTGAGAAATTTGAAATGCAATAAAAGAAAA
>MNQS01000109.1 GCA_001915545.1 Bacteroides sp. 43_108
ACATTTATCCGCACTTATTTAAAGCACAAATATACTAAAATAAGCAGATAATAGAAGCAATCTTATACATTTTTCCGCACTTTAATCAACTCCAATGGAAAGCAGTAGCCAATTTAGGATTGCCTTCTCCACGCTCGATGGCCACCAGCGTATTGATGCCCACGCCCGCCAGTTCGGAGAAGTTCCAGCTGATTGACCTTCAAACTCTTCCTGCACTCTTTAATCATCTTTCCTAGCTCTTTCATATTCACAACACATTGTGATTTTAGTCAGTTTTCATCCTAGTTCAAAGAAAAAAACAGCCGATAAAGCAACTATAATCATTGTATTCATATAGATTAACATCATATATTCAAGTTAATCTATATATTTACATGGATTATTTGTATATTTGCAAAAAAGGAACAACCATGTGGAATGAAATGAGCAATCCAGCTGTGCTGATGAGAATCGGCCAGCGCATCAAAGAGACACGTATCAGGCAGCATATCACGCAGGAAGAACTGGCAACGGCTTCCGGTGTAAGCCCCTTGACCGTTGCGAACATCGAGAAGGGCAAATCGGTATCGCTGCTGTTGTTCATCAGCGTACTCCGCTCGCTCGGCCTGCTGGAGAACCTGGAGCAACTGGTACCGGAAATCCGGGTCAGCCCGATAGAGCTCAAAAAACTGCAAGGAAAGAAACGCTACCGTGTACGCCATTTAAAACAAGATAACCATGAATGATTTGATAGTAGATGTAAAGCTATGGGGAGAAAGCGTAGGCTCTCTCTATTGGGAAAAGGAAAGCAATGCCGCCTTGTTCGACTATGAACGGAAGTTCATCCGCTCCGGTCTTGACATTTCTCCCATCATCATGCCCATCAGCCAGTACAGGAACACCCCCTACCGGTTCCTTGAAAACCGTACCGACTGTTTCAAGGGGTTGCCCGGCCTGTTTGCCGATTCACTGCCGGACACTTTCGGAAACCAGATCATCAATGAATGGTTTGCCAGCAAGGGATTGTCCGGAGAAGAGATTACCCCTTTAGACAGGCTTTGCTATGTAGGCAAACGTGGCATGGGCGCACTGGAGTTTGAGCCGTCCTCGCCAATCAACGGCATGAACGAATCATCAGTGCTCCATATCGAGGAACTGACGGAGCTTGCCAAATCCGTATTCACGGACAGAATGGCTTTTCAGGTCCAACTGCGCCAGGAAGGAAGAAACATTCTGGATATACTGAAAGTGGGAACATCTGCCGGAGGTGCCAAGCCCAAGGCCATCATCGCCTACAACGATATTACCGGAGAGGTACGCTCCGGACAGGTAAAAGCTCCTGAAGGATTCGGATATTGGCTGTTGAAATTTGATGGCGGCAAATACAGCGAACACACGCAGATAACGGACAATCCACAAGGAATAGGAAATATCGAATATGCCTATCACCGGATGGCAAAAGCCTGCGGTATCGATATGATGGAATGCCGGTTACTTCAGGAAAAAGAGTCATATCACTTTATGACACGCCGTTTTGACCGTATGAAAGACGGAGAGAAAATCCATGTACAGACATTGGCCGGGCTTGCCCACTATGACCGTGACCAACGCCATTCATACGAAGAGATATTCCGTATCATGCGGCAGATGAACCTCCCTTATCCAGATCAGGAGGAACTATACCGAAGAATGGTGTTCAACGTCATGAGCCGTAACCATGATGACCATAGCAAGAACTTCTCTTTCCTGATGGATAGACAAGGGAAATGGAAACTGGCCCCGGCATACGACCTCTGCTACTCATACACACCGGGCGGCAAATGGACGAACCGCCACCAACTGTCACTCAACGGCAAACAAGACAATTTCACGATGGAAGATCTGCAAAAGGTAGGTGAGAACATGGGCATCCGGGAACACAAACAGATTATCGAAAAGGTACAGGAAACCGTATCGTATTGGCATGAGACTGCCAAGGATTGCGGGGTCAAGCCGGAACACGCCGATTTTATCGGAAAAAACCTGCTCTTGTTCGGCAAGCAACTGCATACCATCCAAATGCCGGACATTGCCAACGAACAAGAGCAGGCTTTCATGAAGGCTATGCGAAATGATGACTTCAACGCCATCCTGGAACTGAAGATGAGAGGATATCAGCCATCGGAGAACGTACTGAAAAGCCTCCAGCCGGATATATCCGCCACCAACTTCATCGCTGCCGCCAAAATCTTCCAAATGGAAGGGATGCTAAAAAGCCTTCAGGACATAAAGCCTGTGCAAAGCCCGATTATAGGCGGCAATAAGCGTAGCATGGAATTGGGGGATTAACACACAAACGGCATCCTGTACCATTCAATATAATAGTAAATATATTAATTGTTATCTATCATATTTTGATTTAACAGTTAATATATTTACCTTTGCGATATGACAACGAATCACATCACCCAAGCCATGGCCAATCCGGAAATCATAGCGGAACTGGGCAGGCGATTTAAGGAATACAGGCTAACCTATAGGTTCACACGTGTCCACTAAAAATCATTAACACTTCCCTTAACTAATAGTTCTATAGCTATTTGCAGCTATTGCCCCATCTGAGTTTATGAGCCTTTTTTTACGGCACACAACAAGAAGGAAGGAGGGATTGAGAAAAGTTTTGGACGACAAAAAATGTTGGGGACAGTGAAGCCGTCCGGCGTTATTTTTTTCGGTACAAAGGGCGAAGACCGGAACTCTTTCATATCCATCCACCGAAATAAATTTGCCGTTCAAAAACAAAGGGTCTCAGATGGAGCTATGAAAAAGCACACAAGGGGAGGCAGAAAACAAGGAAAAGGGAAGAACGGAAATAAAAAAAAGTAAAATCCAACAGACAGAACAATAAACAAAAGCATAAATATTAGGCAAAATTGTCCCGATAAAAGAATTATAACATGACTATTGAAGATGAAATCCTCCAATACCTGCACTATCATCCTCTATCAAACAGGGTTGAGATAACGCTTGGGATAACCAATCCTCCCAGTGGCAGGATTGTAAAAAGACTACTGGCCGATGCCGTAACCAAAGGAATGATAGAAGTACTCTAACAATAGTAGTGCCACTATATTATAAGCAGCACTGCAATTGTTCCTTACCCCAGCAAATGCACCTCCTGTAACCTCACCAATCCCAAATACATCTTCAAGAACACCTCCTGATACACCTTCAGATCCGGGAAATAGACGAAAGACTTCCGGGAAAAAGAGAGACATGTGAATGGCCGTTCATTTGGAACCTCCATTTCCGGATAGCGTTTCTTCGCCTGGTCAACCGCCATCTTGTTAAGTGAAGCCACGAAGTTGGCCTGGCGTATCGGATTCCATTTCGGGGTTTCAAGAATCATCATCCCATCTTTCCGCTCAGGAATAACCAAATATTCATCCTGCACGTTACGGGCGTAATAGCACACAAAAGACAAGGCCTCATAGACATTATCCCCTACATGAATACCGATAACCCGTTCTTCAGCCGGTGTACCAGCAAAGCATTCCGCAATCTGCTTCATGGCATACCCATGCAACAAGGCAGCATTAGAAGCCAACAGATAAGCCGGTGCGGTACGCTCTCCTCCCCTATCGATGGCAGCAAAGAGAGAAGGACTCCAACAGAGATGGATGATCTTTCCTTTCTCTTTCTCACGAAGGGAAGCGACACATAACCGGTTGTCAAAGACCAAACGGGCTTTTTTCGTTTCCGGATGGAACTGGAACACGTTCCGTACCCTGTCCGGCTTATGGATATCCATCATCAGATAGCCTTGCCACCCGGACACATGTTTTGTCTTTAAAGTTGTTTCGCTTTCCTCCACATCAAAGAGATAAGACAAGAGCTTTTCCCGCTTGCAACATACGGAAAGAGAAAACTCATCCTGTTCTTTCATCTGCTGCATATCCAATGAAAGGAGAAAAGCCAATTGCCAAGGAGTAAGCTCGGAAAAGCCATGTAATTCGATACAAGAGAACGAACCTTTCTCCGGTGAATAAATGGCATACCCTCGGTCATCAATCTCATATTTCAACATGAAATCCCCTTGTTCGACGGGAAGATAATTCTGTAAAACGGTCTGATAATTCATAAAGAAATATATTATATTAAGTTAGTATTCATAAAGAGAAATCGGGGCCACTCTTGCGTTTCCGTTTCTTTTTGGACGGTATGAGATCATCCTCTTGCGACTTCTTCCCGCTGCCGGTAATGTCAAGATCCGGAATGGCCGTAACTCCCCTACCCTGCATATAGAAAGCCTCACGATCCACCCGCTCACGGAACTCCCCTACCCTATTAATATGTGACGAGAGACCGACTGCCACGCCATCGAAAAGCTTCTGTATATTCTGATAAGTGAGCTTACGGGAAAGATCCGCACCTTTAAAGAGATGAGCATTTTCCACGTTTTCCATATAGAGAGAAATCCCATATGCGCCTTTGCCGTTTACATGCTCCGTCACCCGAATCGATTCTTCCGCCAAGTTCTTCTTGAAATCCTCATATCCGGAAGAAGCGTTCAAAGCCTTAAACACGTGGTCATAGAGATAATGCTTCTGTTCATCGGCACTCATGCCATGCCCATCAAAACGGATATTACCGAAGCGATATTTCTGAGGAAGCGAAACGTCCTTCAGGTAAAAGCCTGAATCCTTGATGCCATAGACATAATAGGATTTGTCCTTCTTGGTGACCAGACGCATATACAATCCTTCTTGTTCCAGGTTCCTTCGGAAATCGGATGTACTTTCGGAAAAAGAGTAGATGCGGTCAAGCTGTTGTAACAGTTCATCCTTGAACAAGGGGTTGAAAAAACCTCCTTTTTCCAGCAATGCGAAAAGGTTGTCATAGCTTTCATCCCCCAACAGGACACGCCATTCTTCATTGGCCAGTTTTATTTCTTGCAAGGGTTTATCCAAAGACCAGTATGTATCGGATTGTTCTAGGACAGCCGATACCTTATCCTTGTAATTATAACTACGCATGGCTTTCTTCAAGGCCGCATCGAAATAATAGTTACGGTATTGCGCCTCTCCCAACGTGGTTCTCTTGCCTCCTTCCCTTTCCAAAGGCAACAGACCGTACTTCTGCTCCAGTTCCCTTGAGATCTTTTCGGAACGGCTGTAATTATTCCCGGAAGGAATGCTTTTGCCTTCTTCATCAATCGTGGTCAGCAGCACATGCACATGGCTGTGTGCCTTGTCGGTATTCAGGACAACGGCATAACAGGACTTTCCGTACCCCATCCTCTCGATATATTCCCCGGCAAGAGAAAGCCACTGTTCATCGGAAAGGCTTTCTCCCGGATAGAGGCTCAGAATAAATTCCGCATAAGGTAGTTTCACCCGGTCATTCAACTGGGAGATAAGTTCCATGTAGGCTGGCATGGCGGCCAGTTCGTCACCGGTGGAGGTGCAAAGCACTTTTCCGTTTCCTTCCTTGACCTTGGAAAGCTGGTATTCGATTTTCCGGCTCATGGACAGGTGGGATGAGAAAGAAGGCTGTATCTCGGCTATCATAACAATTTCCGGTTAATGGTTTCTACATCCGAAAGGTATTGGTTAATCCGATCCAATGAATACAATATATTTTCATCGGACGGAAGCGTATTGATATGTTTGGCAAGCTGGTTGATATTGGCTCCTATTTTACGAAGTTCATATATCATTTGCACATCGGTTTTCGACATGCTTCTGCCTTTCAAGGCAGACTCTCTGATAAAGGAAGAAAGGGATTTTCCCTCTTCCTTTGAACGTTGAAGAAGCTGTTCTTTCTCGGCTTCCGTCAAGCGGATCTTTATACTTATATCTCGATTCTCTTTCATATATACAGAGTATGTGAGTGTAACGAACATTGGTCGGCAGCTCGGCTGTCGCAAGGGTTTTTGTACCCACAAAAACATACCTTGCATTAGCAAAGATATACAATAATACTCAGCTGTGAAATAAAACCAAACAAAAGTCTTGATTTCTTAATCCTGATTAACCGCGCACTTTGTTACAAAGCAACTACGCACATTGTAACAAGCAAACGAAAAGCCATTAGTTACAAAATACATAATTACTAATTATATTATTACAAAGTATGAACATACATACTTAATTATAATATTAATTACATACATAATTATATTCATATTTATATGTGTAAATACTTATATAATTAAGTAAATAAGTGTGTAATAAATTAATTATAAAAGTATGCAATTATTTAATTTATTATTTATATATTTGCGCACATACTTAAAAACGTACATTATGGGACAAATATTACCAGGAGTAGTCGTAGCTTTTGAGAATCCCAAGGGCGGGGTAGGAAAGTCCACATTGACAGCTTTGTTTGCAGGTTATATTCATTCGCAGTCAAACGAAGAGGGTGGCTTATCCATTGCCGTGGTGGATATCGACGACATGCAGAACACTATCGGAAAATTACGTGAGGACGAAGCCGAGGACGGAATCATGAAAAAGGAAGAAGAATATGAGGTTATCAATATCTCTTCCTCAGAGTTCATCAACCAACTGGATTTCCTTCAGGACAATTACGACATTATACTTGTCGATTTTCCGGGTAACCTGAAACAAAACGGTGTAGTTGAAACGCTGCACTTCGTTGACGTGATCATCATTCCCTTCGAACCGAACCAGACCGATTTAAGACCTACATTGACCTTTTACTATAACATCTATGAAGGGATTATTGAAAGCCGTCGAAAGATTGGTAAAAAGACTACCATGCGTGGTGTTATGAACCGTGTTCTTCCGAATGTGCTGGAGTTCAAAGAAATTTTGAAAAATAAAAAAACCTTGCCTTTCGAGTTGATGCAAAACTACATCAAGGATTCAAGGGTTGACTATCAACGCAATTTAAGTACGCTGAGTAAAGCGTACCATCATCCCTGTGATGCGTTCTGTGAAGAGGTATTGGAATTAATCTGTAACCATATAGGAGAATAAAGCTATGGCAACCAACAAAGAAAGGACATCATCAGCCGCCATGAGAAAACTCTTGCTGCAAAGCGCCAGTAAGAAAGAGCAGGAAATCCAGCAGATCGGAAGTGTTGCGGAAAGCACCATTCCCCAACCTGCGATTGAGCAGCCCATCCATGAAGAGGTGAAAGAATCGGCTCCGGTCACAGAAACCGTCCAAGAACCTCAGCCGGAACAAATGGAAAAGCCGGAATCCAAACCTTCCGTGCAGTCTTCTCCAAAAACAGAAGAAAGCAAAGTCTGCGGAAAAAAATTCTCGGAATATCTGGAAGAGCGAAAATTAAAGAATACCGAAGTAATCCGGATATCCAGCGAAACCCACAGAAAGCTGAAGCAGATTGCTATGGCCACGGGATTAGGAATGCACAATATCGCCAACAACATTCTTGAAGACGTATTAACCAGCCATAACAAGGAGATTCAAGCGATACTGAAGAAGTATATGAGCATCTGATTCTACTTTCGGAAAAATATATATACGCCTGTTCGACTGCATTTGTCGGGCAGGCGTTATTTTTGCACGCCATTTTAGTGAAGGCCGGCATTGAACCGGGACACTTTTACACAACTGCGGAAAAATCCCTTTGCCTATTATCCTGGACAATATGTTAAAGAATTCAAACTTCTACTTGTTTCCACCTCAAAATTTTTTCCGAAAGTAAGAATACGGTAACAAAATCATTTCTTCGTTTTATTTAGGTTTTTAGGGATTTAAGTATTTGTGGGACACTTTTACACAACTAATAAGGGAGGTTTTCCGTATAATCAACTATATTATTGCAAGTTAGCACTTACTGGCATCTTCTCGTAACCGGGACACTTCTGCACAACTAACCGACTATTCGGGACACTTCTGCACAACTGAACAGGAAAGTCGGGATACTTTTACACAACTAGAATCTGCATTCGGGACACTTTTACACAACTAAATCAGGAATCCGGGACACTTCTGCACAACTAAACCGGCCATTCGGGACACTTTTACACAACTGGGGGATCGGAAACAGCCGTAGTCGGGACACTTTTACACAACTAAATCAAGAAACAGCACGAAAAAAATGCTTTGGAATCTTCATTTATAGGGAGTTAGATTCACTATCTCCGTAAAAAAACGTATCTTTGCATCAGTAAACAACAAGTGTCCGCCTATGAAGGAAAGTAATACACAAAAAGAGTTGAGCAGAGTCCCCAGGACTCTCAGCGAGTCTTCCAACACGAAAGTATTGGAAGTTCTATTTGATGCAGGCGGCACTGTCATGTCTGACATTATCATTTACGTGGCATCTTCACAAATGAAAGATCTGTTCGGCGACTGCTGGTTCTCCATCAACGATTTTTGTGAGGTCATGGGGTATGAACGAACCAAGTTGCAACGAAAACTGACCGAGAAGCAGCTTGATTTCCTGTTCAGCAACCAACGTCCGGTATATATCACCGAACAGAACGGCCAAAAGATAGAGCATCCGATAGAGAACACCTTTGAAGCGGCGTTATACCGTTTAGGGACATCCAACCTCAGTGTAGCATACGCCATGAACGGCAAGACGCAATATAAGTTCATTCAAATACTGGACCGCTTTGAGATAAAGGATAACTTCGGCACGAAAAAGCGCACCAAGCGGAATTACAACGTGCATCTGAGCAAAGATCTGATGAATACTTTGCTTACCGAATACAATCTGCTGGAACTGAAAGACTACCGTAACCTGCCCAACCGCAAAGGCTACCGCAAGTTTTATCTGAACCTGGCGAAAATGATTTACCTGATCAAGTATAAGATTGACCAAGGACAAGCACCTTATTTCACCGTTACGGTTGACCAACTTGCCAAGGAATTTGATGTAACGGTAAAGGACAACCATGACCGGAAGAAGAAGGTGACCAGCATCTTAAACGGTATCAACAAAAAGCTGGAGAGAACCAAATTCCAATACCAGTACATCAAAGGAAAAGGGGAGAAGTGGCCCTACACCGTACAGTTTTTCTTTGACCAGGAAACATTGGAATATTTCGACGAAAAGATAAAGGCGATACTGACCTCGCAATATCACGATGCGCTTAAATCATGCTTCTTGTTAAACAAGAAAGGCATTCCCGTGAGCAGACATTATCAATATAAGGATTTCTTTAAATTGGGAACCGGCGAATATTATCATGAATTTACCGCATGGCTTTATTCTGAAGAGGACAAGGAGATTAAGGAGAACATCTACCGGGATATCTATATAAAGGTAGTAGGCATTCGTCCAGAAGACCTTGCCGTCAACTTAAATCCCTAAAAGTTGGAACAAAAACCATAAAATAGTATCTTTGCAGCGGATTGTCAGAAAATTGGCAGCCCGCTTTTTACATACGTCCGTCTGTCTAACAAAAGAGTGGCATCTATCGTTAAGGAATTAACAACAACAGGCGCATGCCTGTACCAGTATGAAACTGGTACGGGGCGTGCCTTTGTTGTTGGAACGCCACGTCCATGTTAGAGGGTACGTTTCCGTACCCTTATATAAACATAAAACAAATTCAATGGTTCAAACAATTGCCACCCTGATAGATGAGACGCTCATGGTAATGGGCGCCCATCTTCACGTGCGGATGACAGACGAAGAAAAGGCGTATCTTGATGCTCATTTCGAGCTTATCCATATCAAAAAGGGAGAACACCTCGTCACCAGGGGCGAGGAAGTATGCTACCTCTATTATCTGGAATCCGGCATCGTCCGGTTATGGTTTCCGGACAAAGAGAATAGAGAGATTTCAGCACGGTTTATCCAAGCCAAAGAGTTCATCAATTTTTTCCTTTCACATGAAGAACACCATGCCCACTACAATATCAAGGCATTGGAGCCATGCAAGATCTGGAGATTGCCCAAAAAAGATCTTCATCAGCTATATGAGTTATCCATCAATTTCAACAAGCTGGCCAGAATACATTTGGTAAGATCCATCAACCGCAAAATAATAAGGGAAGAGGAGTTTTACACACTGGATGCCGAAGCGCGTTACAAAGCGCTTTTGGCCAATGAAAAATGGCTGTTAGGTTCAATACCCTTAAAAGACATAGCAAGTTATATCGGCATCACGCCACAAGCATTGAGCAACATCCGAAAGCGCATATAAACCAAACCCTATAAGCCGGGCAGGACAGTTTTACACAACTAATCCTATCCGGCTTTTTTCTGTAGAATTATTCCACACCTGCCGGTTTACGGCACATGTATTTTTTAATGCACATTAAATAAACACGAAAGGCCCTTTAAAAGCCCTTCATAAAATTTGTCCTCCCGTATATAATCTATATGTTTGGAGCGAAAACAACGCGATAAGCACCTTGATTCGGTTCTGCCGACAGGAATCCGCGTAAATTGGAAACACCGTATGAGACAAATAGAAAAATATATAACATTAATAACCTAAAGAGTAATTCCCATGGAACACATCAGACTGACTGCTATCAGCCTTAGCCTGCTGTTATGCACCGTAAGCGCTTTTGCGCAACGCCATTATGAGAACATCCCGGCACTTGAATTGAACTACGGCACTAACCTGTTCGGCAATGCAGGCAACTATTACAACCTGTCCTTTTCCAGATACATCAACCGGACAAGCTATTGGAAAGCCGGGTTTAGCTATTTTGAGAAACCTTACGAATACACAGCCAACCTACCGCAAGTCTCTACCTTGAACCCGGAAGAAACGATTCCCGAAACGATACATGACAAGGGTAAGGACTTTTTTGTGGACGGCGGTTATTACAGAACCCTGGCCTGCAACCTGAAATCCGTTTACTGGGGCATCGGCCTGGGAGGATTCATCGGTACAGAATACGTCCGCCACCCCGATAAGGAATACAACTTCATCATCGGCCCGAAACTGGAAACGGAACTGGAAGTATTCATCCTGCCCCGAACGGCATTGCTTGCCCGCATACAACAACATTGGAATCCCCTATCCATTGACAAGTGGAACACTGTCTGGAACGTAGGAATAAAGATACTGCTCTACTAACCGACAAATCATATCACCATGCTTATTATCATATTGTTAGCCGATACAAATGTATCCGGCCTGATCTCCTTATACCGTGAAATAGGCGCCATGCTGATAGGGGTAGGCTTTCTATGTGCCGGACTAGCGGTACTTAAAAAGCTGATAAGCAACCACGAGCGCACCAAAGAGGCCATCATCACCTATATCACGGCATTGGTCACTTGGCTCATTATCTGGCAACTCTTATGAACGTAGTGGATTTGATACTGGTTGCCATACTCGCCTGTGTCACGCTTCACTTTTACTTTCGGAAAAAGAAGAAAGCACTTTCTTCCGGAAAGGAGAAAGAGAAGCCGATAAGGGAGGCGGTGCGCAAGGAAGGGCAGGAGAGAGCCTGTCCGGTCATCTGCGTGGTATTTCAGCCTGAGCTGGAAGAAGAGGAATTGGCTGCCGAGATAGCCGATATGTACCTGCATGGAAGAGCCTACTACTACTCAGGCAAACCACTGCCGGAACAGCCGAAAGAAGAGCCCATATCCATCAAGTATAAGGATGTGCAATGGGAGAGACTGAAAACGATTCATGTTTAATTAAAAAATAGGAACAAAATGAAAGCAATCGAAAATGTAAGAGAAAAAGCGAACCAAGTCATTAACCGCTATGGAAAGGTTATCTTCACCTTTCTCATATTCTTCACGCTGTTGGGAACGGCACAAGTGGCGGAGGCACAAAGCGGCCTGAAGATTAACAGCCTATCCGAAGTGACAGACAAAGCCAAAGAGGGTGCGGACACCATTCTGGACGTAGCCAAATACATTTTGGCGGCGGTACTCGGCATCGCCCTGGTCTTTGTCATCTATTCGCTTGCCACGAACAATCCCCATGCCAAGGAATACCTGCTCGGCTGGATCATCGCCGTGGTAGTCATCATGGTGGCCTTCCTGATTATCTAAAAACGAAGAGCCATGAGAACCATGCGTAAAATCAACAAGCCGATCAAGTTCTTCGGTCTGTCATCGGGACAGTTCGCCATCTTCATGCTGCTGACGGCCATCATCATCATCGTGAGCATATTTAAGCAGCTGCACCCGATACTCATCATCGGAATCATTTCCGCCATTCTGTTTCTATCCGGTCTGCTGTTCCAAACCTTGAAAAAGGAACACAAGGCCGGTAACCCGGACTACCTGACCGGCCTCCGGATCAAGAACGCCACCCCCCGGCAGATAACGGACAAACGGCAGATTTTCAAATTCATCCTAAAACAGCAACCATGATAGGAATCATCATACTCATATCACTGCTAATCTGTGCGCTGTGCCTGCTGATTGCTCTGCTGTATATCCGGCAGACAGAGATAGAGGTGAAGGACAAATCCGTGGATCTGGAAAGTGTCTTGCCTATCCAGACCATCACGGAGAACGCCGTCATCAACGGGAACGGTGACATCACCGTCGGCTACCGGCTGCTTCTGCCCGAAGTGTTCACCTTGTCGGAAAGCGAGGCGCAATACATCCACGAGCGGTTGGAGGCTCTTTTGAAGATGCTTCCGGCAGGCACGGTCATCCATCAGCAGAATTTCTACTATACGGGGCGATACCATCATGCAGAATACTCTTCCAATGCCCTGATAGCGGAGAACAACCGTCATTTCAACGGCAAGGAGATACTGAACAGCTACACCAACCTGTATGTGACGTTCACGAACGGCAGCCGAAACGGTAAGATACGCAAAAGCGCATCGGGCACCTCGCTGATGCGAAAGCTGCACTACCCGTTCAAGCAACCTTATAAGGAATATCAGCAACGGCTGACAGAAATGGAAGCCTTTCTGATGAACTTTGAGAACGGTTTGTCGTCCATCCAGCAGTTTGAGATACGCAAGATGGATGATACGGAACTGAACAACGCCATCTACGACTACGTCAACCTCTCTTACGAGACACCGGAAAACGATGCCACGCAGAAGAGCGTCAACCCTATGGCCGTCAGTGAAAGCGGAAGCATGAAAATAGGGCAGCAGCACGTTTCCATCCTTTCGCTGACCAACGAAGGCGAGCATCTTCAGGAACTGGCCGTGCCGCACACCGGCAAGTCGAAGGCATACGGGGGAAACATAGAGATACCGGACAGCATACGGAGCAAATGCTCGATGCTGTACCCCGTAGGACTTGGCCTGCCGTTCAACCACATCGTAAACATCGTGATAGAGATAACCGATCCAGATGCCACCGTAACGGCCATCGGTGCGGAGAAAGACGCGCTGAACTACATCACCAACTTCTACCCTCCGGCGGCAGAGAAGCAACGCGAGCAGGCAGCCTTCTGCGATGAGATTACCCAGTTCGACTACCAGACCGCCTATACCGCCTTCAATGTCGTGCTGAACGATACAGACCGCACCTCGCTCATGCGGAAAACCGCACTGGTACAGCAAGGCTTCAGCTTTATGAACCAAAGTTCGTGCTATGTGGAGAACGCCGAGCTGTGCAACCTGTTCTTCTGCAACATACCCGGCAATGCCAGAGCCAATTACCGGGGCTTCGTCAACACGACCAAGCAGGCCATCTGCTATCTGCAAAAAGAGGGGATGTACCTTTCGGACGAGAAAGGGCATATCTACCATGACCGTTTCGGTACTCCCGCCAAGATAAACCTCTGGGATTATCCGGCGCTGAACAACAAGAACCGCATCGTTATCGGCCCGTCCGGTTCCGGTAAGTCTTTCTGGCTGAACAATTACATCCTGCAAAGCTATGAGCTGGGCCGGGATATGATGATCATCGACATCGGCGGCTCTTACCGCTCGATGATAGCCTTGAACCGGGGCAAATACTTCGACTCTACCGAGCAGAAGAAATTTGCGTTCAACCCCTTCTTGTGTGACCGTGACAAGAACGGCAAATACCTGTACATCGACACCACGGATGCCGAGTCCGCCGATGACCAGATAAAAACCATCGTCGCCATTATCAGCTACATTTGGAAGGTACGTGAACCCATGCTGCCTGCCGAGAACGCCATTCTCAGGAAATCCGTCATCGGATTTTATGACTATGTGAACAACTCTTCAATAGGAGAGAAGCATGAGCGTATCTTCCCGACGCTGATAACTTACCGGGCTTATCTGAAGGAAGTGTTCAGCAAACGGATGACCGAGTTTGAGAAACAGAAATTCGAGATAGAGGAGCTGTTGCTTTTGCTGGAACCCTATACAGACGGAGAGCTGTCATTCCTGCTGAACGCCACCGAGAACGTGGATATCGTGCATGACCGGCTGATAGCCTTCGATATGGAAGATGCCTCTAAGAAAGAGTACTTTCCGCTCGTTGCCATCATCACCCTGCAAATGATCGTGGATAAAATCAAGAAACGCCAGGGATTTGCCAAAGAACTGATCATCGACGAAGCGCTCGACTTCCTGCAAGACGAGAAATTCGGAGACTTCATCGCCTACCTGTACCGTACCTTCCGTAAAAAGGAGGGAAGCATCACGCTGGCCGCACAGAACATCCTGTTTTTGAAAAACATGCCGTCCAGTATCAAGGACTCCATCATCATCAACTGCGCGACCAAGATTATCCTCGACCATTCGGAACACCGGCAGAACCTGCCGGAAGTGAAAGCCGTGCTTTCCATCACGGACGAAGAGGCCTATATGATCGAGTCGTTGCAACGCACGGAACGCTGGAGAGAGTTTTTCATCAAGATGTCGAACGATGCCTTCATCTTCCGCAACGAAGTGTCCGACTTCGCCGCCGTAGCCTTCGATTCGCGCCAGGCGACGGTAGTACGGCTGAAGCAGTTGTTCAACGAAAGCGGCTCGACCTATACGGCCATCAACCGCTATCTGGAGGAAAGGAGGAAAAAGTATGGATGACGCCACCCAAGGGCTGACCGCCCTTCTAAGCTGGTCAACCGACTTCAACGGCAGTGCATACAATCTTGCCGGAAGCATTGCCGCCGCACTTTTGGGCGTTGCGCTCATTTTCGTGGTATGGGCACTCGCCACGAAAAAGGAAAATGCCAAGAGCTATCTGACAGCCTGGCTGGTATGTGCCATATTCACCTTATTATTCATCACCAACAAATAACCGTCATGAAAAGAATCATTCTCATACTCGGACTTGCCGCCTCGATGGGGCTGACGGGAACCGGCAGTGTTCATGCCCAGTTCGTCGTGCATGATCCCGGCCACACCCTGCTGAACTCAACGGAATGGATCGCCAATGTCAAGAAATGGGTTACACAAATCAATGAAATGATCGATGCCCAGGAACTGCGGCTCGGCCTGCAAAAGATCGACCAGTTGAAGGAACTCAAATCACTGAAAGAGCTTGCCGACCTGCTGGACGACGTAGCCTGCCTGAGCAGCGACTACAGCTTTTACCTGAACGTAGGATCGAATTACCACTGCCTGAAATTTCTCAACTTTCAGCGTGTGACCGTCAATCTGAGCCTGAGTACCGACCTGCTGTTCAAGGTGGCCACCGTGACCAGTTACTTCTCAATGAACTCGGAAGGGCGCATGTCCTTTATCGAGCAGGTGAAGGAATCGGTGGAAAAAGCCGCCGAAGAGATGCGTGAGTTTAACGAATCCGTGCGTTCCACGGTCATTTACAAATCCATGAAGGGGCATAACCGGAAGACCTATTACCAGGGACGGTTGGCCGCTTTCACACGACACACCAATTAAACGTTATGAATCAAGATAATTTTCTCTGGGGACTTCAGATCACGGACGGTCTGACGATGGAACTCGTTTCGCAAATGACGGTCATCGCCTTCGGTGTTGGTGTCATCTGCTTTATCTGCAACCTGGCATACAACTATCTCTATCACGGAGCCAGCCAGCTGTTAAGCCCGAATGAGGACAAATTTCCCGACATGATGGAAATCGCCCGTTGCCTGGTACTGTTCTTCTGCCTAAGCATGTACACCCCCATCGCCCAAACCATCGTAGGCACGATGGAAGTAATCAACGAAGCCACCTCGCTGACCTCCGAGCGTGCGCAGGAATTTGCCCAGTTCATGGCACAATCAGCCACCGAACAAGGAGAGATGATTGTCGAATACGACAAACACAGCCTCCAGTCGGAGGTAGCAGCCGGAGAAGACAACACCGGCGCCATGCAGCACGAACTGGATAAAAAGATGGAAGAGGACGAAATGACCGGTGTACGCTCCAGCGTGGAGAAGATTGTGCAGCTGCTCAACCCCGCCAACCTCGCCACCCTTGTACTTCATGGCATTTCCGCCCTATTGGTAGGAATCATACAAGTAGTCATCTTGGGTATCGGCGTGGTCATTGTCAAGCTATTGGTCATTCTCGGCCCGTTTGTCTTTGCCGTAAGCATGCTGCCGGTCTTTCAGAAACAGTTGAGTATCTGGTTCGGTACGCTCTGCTCCGCCTGTATGGTATTCACCGTCATCAATATCCTGAATCAAATCATGTGGCAGACCTTCAAGGCCATCTATACGGAAAGTGCCGACATGGTAGACGCAGCTACGCAGCAGATACAATATTTAGGAATGGATCTCGCCTTAATCGGTGCTTATTGCAGCTGTTTCTGGCTATCCTCCAAAATCGTAGGACACAGCGATGCCGGGAAAATCATTTCGAAAACCGTGTCAATCGTCACCACGGCGGCCACCATCGCCCTGATGGGAGGCGCAGCGGCAGGCGGCAAGCTGACCAACGTAGGCGGTGCCGCCTCTATTGGGGCAAGTTTCATAAACGACAACAATAAAAAATAGAACTATGAATCTGATGAAATTCAAAGGAGCAGATGATGCGGTCAAGCTGACTATCCGGCTTTCAGCCGGGTACTGCATCATCCTGACTATCGCTTTTGCCAGCAGTATCATCTTCCTTATCAACAAAATAGAAAAAGCATACGGCCAGGCTCTCGTCATCGACAGGCAGGGAGAAGTCTATGAGGCAAGCAGCCTGTCTGCCAGCGATATGCGGCAATACGAATACATGAACCATGTAAAGACCTTCGTAACCCACTGGTATGCCTTTGACGAAAGCAGCTACGAGAAGAACATTTCGCTTGCGCTCAACCTCATAGGCAACAAGGGGAAGGAGCTGTTGAACGAGTACAACGATGTGAATATGCTGAACTCACTCATACAAAAGAATATCCGTTACGGGGTACGCATCAAGGATGTAGAGATTAACACCCAAACGATACCCGTTTCCGGAAAGATAATCTTCACGCAGACCGGGTACCGGGCACGGGGAAGCATCTCACGTAATATCGAAGCGGAGTTCACCATCTATGATATGCTGTCCCGCAGCGAGGAAAATGCGCACGGAGCCAAGATAGAAGATTGGATTGTCCGCTATTCCGAACCCGTGGAAAGCAACGGCGCCAACACATCGCAGGCAGCTTCTCCGGGCAAGAATGAAAACCAGTCAGAAACCTCTAAACCAACCGACCATGGAACCGAATAAACTTATCAAAGACAAGAACAAGCTGTTGATGGCCATCCCGGTAATCCTGGGCATCCTCTTCCTTTATGTATTCTTCATCCGTGAGGACGGGAACGTGCCGTCAGGGAGTGACAGACAGACCGCCTCGCAAGCCTTTCTGGAACCACAGTCGGAAATGGCCGACAAGGTGAACGACAAGATGGAAGCCTATAAGCAGGACAAACTGGAAGAGCAGGAGAAGGCACGCATCCTGAAAGAGTCTCAAGTCAAAGGATCTGATTTTTACTTCGAGCTGCAAAACCAGCAGGAACGGTATGACCGTGCCACACTGGAGCGCATCCGCCGTATGCAGAACGATCCGTACAGCGAAGTCATGGCAGAATACGGAGGTGGCCGGAACGGACGCTTCTCTCATCAGCTGGAAAGCCAACTGGACGGACTGGAGGACGAGCAGGCGCTCAACGAGATTATCCGGGAAGCCAAGAAGAACTCACGCATCCGCAAGGAACTGGAAGAATCCGACAAATACCGCAAGCGCATGTATGAACGGATTGTCAATTATGACCAAGAGGGAAAAACGGAGAAAGCCGCTGCCAACCCTTCCGGCCATCCATCCGCCGACAGCCTGATGCAAAAAGGCCCGATCTACCGTGCCGAAAACGGCAAGCGGGTACGCCGCCAACCGACCTCCACACCGGGAAACAGCAACCTCTTCAGGGCTTGCATCCACGGCGACCAGACCGTAGTCACGGGCAGTACGGTACGGATGCGGTTGCTTCAGGACGTAACCCTATCCGGCATGAAGATACCGGCCAACACGCTGTTTTACGGTGTCGCCACTTTGGGAGCCAACCGCCTCGATGTGGTGGTCAGCAACCTGAAGGTAGGAGACAACCTCAATCCCGTATCGGTGGTTGTCTTCGACAATGATGCCATGGAAGGTTTGAACCTGCCCAATAACCTGAAAGCCAGTGCAGCCAAGCGTATGGAACAAGGTCTTGTACAGAACATCGACATGCCGCTCTCTTCCATCGGCACGATGGCCAGCGAAGTGACCAGCGTAGTCAACGCCACCACCCAGGTAGCCAAGCAAATCTTGAACATGAGCCTCTCACAAGTGAAGGTACATCTCAAGTCCAACTACGAAATGTATATCCAGGAAGAGAGTCAGGAATCGAAGTTGCGCAGGCAAGCCGTGCAAGCGGAGTTACAGAAGCTCTATGAGCAAATGGAACAAGAGAAAACGAACAAGAAAAATCATCCCCTTCAAACATTGATAGACAAATTATGATAGACATTCTCAATTACCTGCTTGCGCTGTCAGCGGTCTTTTTCGGCTATCGGATCTACGTATCACGCCGGAACGGACGAGCCTTTAAAGAAATCCGTCCGCTGACCGTTTCTTTCGGCATTACCCTGCTTCTTCTATGGGGCATTACCGTATTCACCGCCTTTTTTTCAAGAACCGTTTAACATATCGACAACATGAAGAAATATATTTATCTACTGTTTTACTGCTTTGTGTGCAGTCTGCCGCTCTTCGCTCAGGAAAACGGCACTCCCCGGCAACAAGCCATCAGCCAAAAAGACATCTTTATCTCTTTCGACTGTGTGAAACACCTGGTATTCCCTGTGCAAGTATCTGATATCGCCATCGGCGAACAGGAGCTTGTCATGGCCAGCCGGGTAGAAGAGGCGCCCCATATCGTCAGGCTCTCGGCGCAAGCGGAAGGATTCACCGAAGAGACCAACCTGACCGTAGTCTGCATCGACGGAAGCGTTTACACCTATCACATCCGCTACCTTCCCGAAAGCGGCACGGATTCGCACCCGAACATTTACGAGGACAACGGGAAATGGCAGCACCATGACTATCAGGCAGAAGTCAGCGACCTCCATCTGGCCGAGTTCTTCTTTCCGGAGGACATCGCTTACGGAACGCCCGGCAACGAGGTGTCCTTCACTCTGGCCGCCTACAACAACCAGTTGAAAGTATCAACCGCCAAAGATGCCGTGGCATATTCCAACCTGTTTGTGGTGGATAAGGCCATGAACACTTACCACATCACCATCAAACGGGGCAATACCTCCGTATTCACCTACAATTTCGATGACCAGCGCAAATATACCGCCCATGTGGATGTGAACAGCGAGGAAATGGAAAGATGCATCCAAGAGCTGCGCACCAAGAAGCGCAACATCTACAGCCTGGGGGTCATCGAGAACAAGTTTGAGTTGTCAATGGCCAATCTGTATGTGCATGAGGACTTCATGTTTTTCATCTTTGACCTGAAAAACAAATCATACATCGACTACGACATCGAGTTTGTCAAATGTTTCCAGCGTGACCAGAAGAAGAGCAAGAACGCCATCCAGCAAGAAACGACCATCGAACCTATTTATCAGAAAGATTTTGATACGAAAATCAAGGGCAAGAGCCGGAACCGGCTGATACTTGGTTTCGACAAATTCACGATACCCGATGATAAGGTATTCGAGATCGAGATTTACGAGCGAAACGGCGGGCGGCACATCAAGCTGGCCGTGTTGAACGAATACATCCTTTCCGCAGAACCCTTATACAAGCCACAGCCATGAAACTGAGAGAAGCATTAGACACCTATATGTTCGACAACGTGGGACAGTTCGGCGGCATCGCCGAATCACTGGGCTATCAGACCGAATACCGGGACGGATATTTCCGGTTCCGCAAAGACGGGGAAGAGCTGAGCATGAGCGTAAGCGAAATCAGGGAAAAAGCCGGAGCAAAGTACGATGAAAGCCTTCGTGACCAATCAAAAGAACGTGTATCCGCCCTTTTTAACAAGGAACGTGCCAATGATCCTAAATATGTCGCCGAGCTGGAGAAGGAGGGCATCAGCATCAAGCGGTGGGAGAACCTGAAGGGACATGACAAGGACGGCTTTACCGTCATCGACCATCGCCTGAAGGTATGCTACACCGGACAGTCGCTCTATGAATACGCCTACAAGCAAGGGAACATCCTCGACGGGAAAGGCACCAAGCTGGAAAAGGGTATCATGTCTGATTTGATGGAGATACACGGCAAACCGGGGAAGCTCCGTTTAAACGATGACGGAATCTCCGTATTCTACCGCAAAGAGGCGTTGGTTATCCCGGACAAGGTGCTGGGAAAGAAGTTGGGCAAGAAAGAGAAAGAACAGCTGCTTGCCGGTGACATCGTACCCATCACCGTAAATAAGAAGGACATCCTGCTGCAAGTTGACCGGGATCTGAACTCCGTCATCCTGCGCACCAACCAGGAAATCAAGATTCCCGATATCATCGGGCAGACCAGCGAATATGGCGGCTACAAGTTAACCAAAGCCGACAAATACCTGCTCGCCAACGGCCATGCACTGGAGAACAAGCTGCTGCACAGTCCGGAAGGCTACTTCATTGCCGACATCCAACTGACGGATGACAGGAAAGGAGTCATGATACAGAACATACAGAGTATCACTCCCGGCAAGGCACAAGAGCTGATCAAGGCCATGACCCCCAAACTGGAAGCCCATGCGGCCAACATAGAGGCTGCAAAAGAGCAAAAACACGAAGAGGGGCGCAATATGGAAGCCGAGTTTAAGGAAGCGGTGGGCAAACATGACTTTGAAAAAATCGGGAAGCTCAAAGAGGAAGGATATAAACCCAGTGAAGAGTTTATCAAAGGAATCGGTAAGGAACACGGTCTGGATGAAAGGCAAACCCATGAAGTCATCCAGCTGTTCGGCACCAAGCCGGAAGAACAGGGCGAACATGAAAGGCAGGCCGCACGTCTGTTGGATGCCGCACAGACCGACAACTTTCATGTCATCCAAGAGATACAGAAAGAAGGGTACCGGCTCACCCAACAAGACCTTACCCGGATGCGTGAAACGGGTGTGCAAGCCAACACGCTGATAGCCGTACAAAAGATTTTCGGGATGGAAGGCAGCACAAAGACACTGGGAGATGTCAAACTGGCCAGCACACCCAAACCCGACAACAGCAAGGAAATGGCCCGTCCGATAGCCAGCACCATCAACCGGGCTTTCAATGACTTATAACCTAAAAAATCAGGAATTATGGATTACGATGAATTAGTACAGAAAAACATTGCAGGAGAAATCTGTGACTTAGAGTTTCTACTTGCACAGGAAGAGCTTGCACAAGCCTATCAAGAAGAGATGGCTGCCAAGCAGCAAGAGATAAACAACCAAACGGCCAGAGAATGGCTGCTTGATTACGAGAACAGAAATCTATACCAATAAATCATGGATACAGCAAGTGACAAAGCATTACAGCGTTTCGCCGAACTGATGATCGAAAAGATAAAGCAGGTGGAAGACAACTGGCAGAAGCCTTGGTTCGGGATAAAGGGTGGGGGACTTCCGCAAAATATCGAGGGAAGAACCTACAACGGAGTAAATTCCTTCATGTTGTTTCTACTTTCGGAAAAAGAGCAGTACAGCCTGCCGGTCTATATGACCTTCATGCAAGCCAAAGACAGCGGCCTTAACATACTGAAAGGAGAAAAGTCATTCCCGGTCATTTACTGGAATTTCTCAGTAAGAGACAAGAACGGAAAGAAAATACCTTTCGACGTATATAAGAACCTGGATAAAAACGAGCAGCAGGAATATAAGGTCACGCCGTTTCTGAAGACATACAATGTGTTCAACGTACAGCAGACCAATCTTCAGGAAACGAAACCGGAGAAATGGGAAGCATTGAAGGAGCAATTCAAGATACCGGCCATCAAGGACGAGCAAGGGATGCTCACCGTGCCTCTGATTGATGCGATGGTACGGGAACAGCAATGGATCTGCCCCATTTATTCCAAGGAAGGAAATAGTGCTTACCATGCAAGGGGAGAAGATAACCATATCGTCGTACCCCTGAAGGGGCAGTTTAAGGACGGAGAGAATTTCTACTCCACACTACTTCATGAGATGGCGCACTCGACTGGGGAGCCTGAGCATCTGAACCGGGAAAAAGGCGTGATTTTCGGAGACAAGCAATATGCCAAAGAGGAACTGGTTGCCGAACTCACCTCCGCTACCGTCGGGCAAAGCCTGGGCATATCCACCTATATCCGGGAAGAGAATGCCATGTATCTAAAGAACTGGCTGGGAGCCTTGAAAGAAGATCCCAAATTCATCTATAACATCCTTGCCGATGTAGGCAAAGCCAGTAATATGATTCAGGAACACGCCTCACGGATGGAACAGTACCTCACACCGGAGGAACGGTTTACGCTGGCCGTCCTGCAAGACAACCGTCCGGTATTGGAGCAGATGAAGAATGAAGGTTTTATTCCTTCATCCCGACAATTGGAAAACCTCGCCGCCAACCATCCCACGGCAAGCAACCTTGAAACACTATACGGCACTTTCGGCATTTCGCTGCCTGTCATGGAAGCGGAACCGGCCATGAAAAATACGAATGAGCCACAGCTCGGATTATAAACTTTTAAAAACCATCATTATGTTTACAGGACAAATTATCGGTTATGTCGGTGCGGATGCCCGGCAGAACAAGAACGGAAAAGGATTCAACTTCCATGTATCCACCAAGTACAAGAACGTGAACAACGAGGAACAGACCCTATGGGTATGCTGCTTCGTAAATTACGAGAGTAAGGTCTTTGAGTATCTGAAAAAAGGGACACAGGTATATGTCTGCGGCGATGTGTATGCCGATGTATTCCAGAAGGATGACGGTAGCCACATCCCATCCGTCAGCCTGACCGTCTCACGCATTGAGCTACTGGGAAAGGCTGAGAAAAAAGAGAACGGTGACGGAACGGCAACCGGACAACCCCAATAATTGCAACGGCCATGGAAAGAGAAAAGAAAGACCTGTCATTCATCCTGATCCTGCTATCCACGCTCATCGGGACAGCCGTACTGTTTCAGTGGGCTATCGTTACGGGATTATACGCTCCACTACGTAATCCGGCCATGTGGGAAAGGCTGATGGAAAAGGATGCCCTATTCCGGTTTCTCTACGTCATCCTGATCGGCGGTCTTGCTTTTCTCTTCCCGGTAGGCAAGGTGAAAGACGAAAACAAGAAATGGGTTTACACCAGTATGACATTGGTTTCGGCATCCATGCTGGTTATCGGATTCAGCCGGTTATCAGCGTGGTATAACCTATTTGTGTTTCCTACTGTGTTTGTGGCGTACACGCTGCTTGTCATCAAGACTCTGCCTTATTTCATCCGGCGCCATGCCCAATCCGATGACAGCATTTTCGGGTTAAGCCGGGAAGAATCAGCTTTCTACTTCCGCTTTGAGACCACCTCCGGGCCGTTGGTCATCCATAAGCCGCAGCAGAATGTCTATATTGACGGCGGTCCGGGAAGCGGTAAATCGGAAAGCTGGATCAAGGGAATCATCTACCAGTGCGCCGAGCGCAACTATGCCGGATTCGTGTACGACTGGGAGGGTGATCCCACCAAGGACAAGTCACCCATCCTCTCACGTATCGCCTACGGAAGCATTGAATACTTCCGGGCTAAAGGAGTGGAGACACCCCGTTTCGCCTATATCAATTTCGTGGATATGTCACGCACGGTCAGGGTAAACGTACTCTCTCCGAAATATATGTCAAAGGGCAACGAATCGCTATTCATCCGTAACATCATCATCACGCTGATGAAAAATCTGGAAGCCAGTTGGAAAGAAAAAACAGACTTTTGGGCCAACAATGCCATTAACTACGTCTATTCAATCGCCTACAAATGTTTCAAGGAGAGGGAGCTTGGCATCTGTACGTTGCCCCATGTGATAGCCCTTGCCCTTTCGGACAGCAACCTGGTATTCCATTGGCTGTCGGAAGATCCTGAAATCGCATTGAACATGTCCTCGATGCTGACTGCCTGGAAGTTGGGCGCACAACAGCAGACAGCCGGAGCCGTATCATCCGCACAGACTCCGCTGGTACTCCTGAACAACAAATACATCTTCTGGGTGTTGTCACCACTTCCCGAAGAAGAGTTCTCTTTGGATATAACCAACAAGGAACACCCAACGCTGTTATGCGTAGGCAATGCGCCCACCATCAAGGAGGCCGTATCTCCCGCCATTTCCTGCATCGGCAGCGTACTGATGTCGCAGATGAACAATCCCGGCAAAGCAACCAGCGTATTCATGGTAGATGAATTTCCGACCATCCTGTTACAAGGCATCGACACCTTCATCGGTACCGCCCGAAAACACAATGTCGCCACCATCCTTGCCGTCCAGGACTTCAACCAAGCGGTCAGGGACTATGGAGAGAAGAGTGCCAACATCCTGAAAGCCTCTTGCGGAACACAAGCCTACGGCATGACCGGAAACGAGAAGACGGCCAAGGACATTGAGAACCTGCTTGGCGAGAAAAAAGAGGCACAGGAATCCTATTCCCACCAGACAAGTGGAAGCGGCAGCGTAACGGAAAGCCTGCAAAAAGAAAAGGTCTTAAAGGCAAGGGACATTGCCGGGCAAGCAGCCGGGCACTTCATCGGCAAGATTGCCGGAGGCAAGCCGCCATTCTTCAACGTGCAGATGGATATGTGCCGTTTTGAAGAGAAGGAGATACCCCGTTTCTCCTTGCCGGTCAGACTAGGCAACGGCAAAGAAGAGATGGAACTGGAAATCCTGGAAGAGATTATCCAGCAGAACTACATTAAAATCATTGAAGATGTCAACGCTATCCTTAAAAAGATAGAGGACAAATTAAAAGAAAAGTCAGCAGTTCCGGCAGCCGGGACACATAAGACAGAACAAAAAATCATCCGATAACATTCAACAAAAGAATCCTACCATGAGAAAAATCCATTCATTATTAGTGGCAGCCTGCTTATTGGCGGCTTCATGCAACAGAGAGGAAATCCAACCGGAAACAGACAAAGCCGGTATGTATCACATCACCGTAGCCGTAACCGGCACCTCACCCAAAGGCAGTGTACATATATATAATCTTGACGGCGTGAAATTCAGGAACGAACGCACCGGCACCTCCGCATTTTCCGTAGATGAGACCTTCACCGATAAAGTGGAATACAGTACGGAAAAGCCGGTCAGCCAAATTACCGTGCAAGGCATCCTCTATTCAAAAGAGAACGCAACCATCACCCTGCAAATAAAGAAAGACGGTGAAAGCGTGTTCAACCAGAGTAAACAGTTAGAGGCCGTTCCCGGTATAGACACTACTGTTGATTTGGTTTACAGTACCATAAAATAAAAAGCAACCATATTCAAAAATCAGGTATTTTCTCTTTTACACTTGAACGGATTTTATTATCTTTGTGAAAGATAATCTTTCTCACTTATAATATAAAACTAACACAGATGAAGTTCAACCAATTTATAGACAGACAGGATTCTTTGAAGAGATTGCGCAATGCTCTTTTAAGAACAACACCCCAGTTTCTTGTCATATACGGCAGAAGACGTATCGGTAAATCCACGCTCATTAAAGAGATCATGCAAGACAAGGATGTATATTTTCTGAGTGACCAAACGAATGAGGCCAACCAACGAGCCTTGTTTGCCAAAGCTATCGCCTACAGCATACCTCGATTTGATAAGGTCGTTTATCCTGATTGGGAAACACTACTATTGGAACTAAACGACAGGCTATCTGAACGTATAACCGTTTGTCTGGACGAATTTCCTTATATGGTTAAAAGTTGTGCTTCATTACCTTCTGTTATCCAGAAGTTGCTTAATGGAAAGACGCTCAAATATGACCTGATTATTTGCGGATCATCGCAACAACTCATGCAAGGATATGTATTGGACAAAAGAGAGCCTCTATACGGATTGGCAGATGAAATTATCAAACTGCCTCCAATTCCTGTGTCCTACATCGGCCAAGCTTTAAATGTAAACACAATTGCCGCAGTAGAAGAATATTCCATCTGGGGTGGCATTCCTCGTTACTGGGAGTTACGTGCAGATTATCCAGATATGGACACTGCCATACGGGAATTGGCTTTAGATACCAAAGGCATATTGGCCGAAGAACCGCAACGACTTCTTCGGGACGATTTACGAGATACAATACAAACCTCCACCATCCTTTCCATCATCGGAAATGGGGTCAACCGCATAACTGAAATTGCATCAAGAGCGGGAAAAGAAGCAACTCAGATATCCGAGCCTCTGAGTAAACTACGAGAATTAGGTTATATAAGACGTGAGATACCTTTCGGCGAAAGTGAGAAAAAGAGTAAAAAAGGTATCTATCGCATCAATGACAATATGTTACAGTTCTATTATCGTTTCATCGCTCCACACCGTTCTATCTTGGAATTAAGGCGTATCGATACCGTCATGCACCTCATTAACGCACAATTTACCCAACATGTAGGTGACTGTTGGGAGCATCTTTGCCGACAATATATAAGTGGCAACGAGATTGACGGTATTGTCTATAATATCGCCTCCAGATGGTGGGGAAAAATATTTCCTGAAGGCAACAAAGAGGGGACAATGATAGAATTGGATGTTGTTGCAGAATCATTCGACAAGAAACATATACTCATTGGAGAATGTAAATGGACGAACAAAGAAGATGCTCAACGATTAGCCCGGACTCTATCAGAAAAAGCTGCCCATCTTCCGTTTATCAAAGACGGTCAAGAAGTACATCTCGTCCTTTTTCTAAAGCAAGAACCAGAACATCAGGAATCAATCCGGTACTTTCTTCCAGAAGATATTATAGAAACCATCTAACCATCAATCGTATGAAAGTCGATTTCAATCAGATAAAAACAACCATTTCTCTGCCCGATTTCCTGCTGGAGCTGGGATGGAAAATCGTGGAAGGCTCTTCCAACTCCTGTCCCAAAATGAGCAACGGAACGCATACCATCGTCATCAAGCGGAACTCGCAGAACCAATATACTTATTGGGACGTGCATAGCGACAGCGTGCGTGGCCGCAGTATCATGGATCTGATGCAGGAACATCTATTTGAAACAACCGGAAAAATGCCGACCTTGCGCGAGGTGGGGGAGATCCTTCAGAACTACATCAACACCAACCGCATCACGACACCCGAAAAAAGCCGATATGAAGTAGGTAACACAAGCATGAAAGCGGACGAACTTCAATTCTACTTGAGCCAGCTACAACCCTACAAGGGCAATTATCTCCAAAAAAGAGGTATCCTGAAAGAAAGCATTGAAAGCCGGTTCTTCAAAGACACTTTATTTATTCGTGAGGTAAAGAACAAAGGAAGTGTTTACCGCAACGTGTGCATCAAGATGTACAATGAAAACGGTGTGCAAGCCATTTCTCAACGAAATGAAACATTCAAAGGGATTATCGGTGGCAAGTTCGACTGTCTGGCAACCAGCAACCATGACAAAAGCCGCCCGATAGACATCCTCTACATCGGGGAGTCATTTATAGACTGTATCTCCCACTATCAATTACGCCATTCCGGGAGCGACCTCAATCTTGTATATGTATCTACGGAAGGGACATTCACGGAAGGACAAATGAGGCTATTACGCCTGATTCTTGACAAGAACCAGGTAAAGGAGCTCCGGAGCATCTTTGACAACGACAAACAAGGGCACAAGTACACCCTATGGCTGCATCGTTACTTTCATGGCGATACGACTGATGTCGAGAGCCTGAGTAACGATGAACTCCGCAACAAGGTACGGGAACTGAAGAACGTCGAACTTTCGGAAAACAAGGATTGGAACGATGATCTGAAAATCTCGTGTGGCATCTGTTCCTCCACGGAGGACGGCCAGTAACCTCATAGATTTGCTCCATCACATAATACGACAACCTATAAAATCAGATCAATATGAATATCAAGCATTTATTTTTTTGTATGCTGCTCATTACCTTTTCCTCATGCAGCAAACCCGGCTATGAGAAGGCCATTGCGGAATGGGTTCAGACAGATTCTCACGGCACCTGGACGGATTTAAAGTTCGAACTACTGGAAGTGTTGGAAACAGAAGACGTCACCGTATCGGACAGCCTGCGCTACCTGAACAACAAAAGCGCACAATTATCCGCTGTCATACAGAAAGCGGAAAGCCCCCGTGCCTTATTCAAACCGTCCTTTTCCGCCTATATGGAAGCCGAAAAAAGCCTGAAAGCAACGGATGCCATGAAAGCCATGTACCTGCACCGTGACAGTACGGAAGTTATCGGCAAGATATTAAAATGCAGGTATGCCATCGTCCAGCCACACTCAGGGGTGCAGCAGAAAAAGACGGCTTCTTTCCTATTGTCTCCCGACATGGAAAAATGTATCGGCAAACTAAAGCCGGCAAGCAAATAATCCGAGCGTAACGATGTGTAGCGACAACGTTTTTTGGGGTTCTTTTTTGGGCGTATTCCAAAAAAGAACTCCCACACATTTAGATGTGTGGGCTATTCATTACACTACCATCCTTTCCCTTATCAATGGTATATTATCCCGTACCAAATTCAGAATCCGGTCATGATAGGCTGATAATTGGTTAGACTTTCCACGACACTGGCACACCTCCATCCTGCTAAGTGAAAACTCCACCGTTTCCATGCGCCTTCCATCCACCGTTGCCGACATTATCAACGAATCTTCTCTCTTATAATAGGCGTTGCTGAATACACAATGATGCAACAACTTTCCCTCTTTGTAAAAGTCCGAAAGGCTTTCCAATACCCGAACCATAATATTTCCATCCGCAAACGAAAGATTAAAGAAACGTGATTTGGCAGCAATATAGTCTTTTTCATCCTTTTCAGAATATTTCTTCTTACATTTCCCCATCACCCAATCATGCGCTTCTTCTACATTCAACGGACACAAATAATGAGGATTTCTCGCATCCAATTTATTTTCTATCAGCATATCCACATAGTCCAGCCACAAGTCCGCATCATGTATCACATAGTCATGTCTTAAACAGATTTTTACATACGTCCAATACTTATCCATACCGTATTTTCTCTCTAAAAATCTCAAGAACAAATTCATTTGCCCTGCCTTATATAATATCTCCATCCGATTATCAGTTAATAATGTCATAAAGAAGGAACTCGGACAAATATCATAAAAGACACCCTTAAATCCATTCCTCGTAAGTTCGGGTATCACTTTCATTCTCGGATAGATAACTGCCGGACAAATATCATAAATACGGTCATGATGCACATTCCGCTTACGCAATTCCAAAGAACTTCCATATATCCATGCATCGTAATAAAATATAGACATGCCCCGCAGCAAAGACAGCGTTTCTGTCTTGCCCTCTTTATTCATCCAACACTGTACCGCCTCAATTATAAAGTAATTAGCCGGAGACCCTTTTTTCAGTCGGCAGTCCACCATAAAAAAACGGATAACTTGATATTGCTTGTATGTAGTAATCACACAAAAATATTCTTTATATATAGCCGTCCTTTTCCTGCTATTCTCCAATTTCAGATTCATACCGCAATGAGGACATTTACAGTTTTTCTTATCTTCCTTATCCCGCCATGTATGCCCACAATCCAAACAAAAGCAATTCCCCTTTGCATCACGCTTGAAATAATGCACAAAGCAATGTTTATAGGCATAACGCTTTTGGGCCTCTGAAACGGGAGCTAACTTCCTGCTCCCATTCACGATTTCCATTTGTAATTTTGTCTTGGGTTTCATATCAAAAAAGAGTTAACTGGGTTTGTACTTCGGTGTTGTTCTCACGTTTGGCTTGTTGACGCTTCTTCAACTTTGCCAATTCTTCCTCCTGCAATTTTTTGATAGCAGCCTCACGAGCCGCTTTCTTTTCTTCCTCTGACAATTCAACATGATGATTTACGACTACATTACATTTCAATGGGCTACCCACCTCAATATTATCTTCCTGATAATAGTGCAACGCCATACCAAAAATTTCATCATCACTAAAACCACAGCAACCGCTTTTCTTCACTTGGTTTAAAATATAGGTAATGCAATTATCTATATTCTTTGTAGGTTTTTGATAGACTGGAGCAAACAGACTATCCACCGCTGCCATATTATCAAGGTATGCCTTGATGGTACTTTTAAATTGTTCTGACACTTTCATAGTATATCATTTTTAGATTTCATTTCACAATAAGCCAATTTCACGAGAAACAAGGAGAATAGGCAAATAAGAGCCAACAACGTAACCGACACAACCTTTATCGGACTTAGCGTTATTACCGCTCCGACAAACATAGCCACTGCACAAAGAGCGATGATGACCGAAAAAACAAATTGAATGATTTGCATATACTTCTGTTAATTAGTTTGTTAAACTTCTAATTTTATGCTTCAGCTAGATTTAAAGACCTTTTTTTAAAACCCCTTTCTGGGATGGCCTTTTCTTTCTGCCGACTTTTTTTTGAGCTTTCATGCCCC
>MNQS01000079.1 GCA_001915545.1 Bacteroides sp. 43_108
CATACTGCTTTTTTGAAAAGAAGCCCGCCATTGACGTAAAGTTTGTCAATGACGGACAACTTGCTATTTTTTGATTTTATTTCGAACTCACGTTAAATTTATTTAGTTATGCGGTTTTGCAATATGAGGTATGTCACTTATCATTTGTGGGATATTTGGCTAGCTGTGGGTTTCTAAATAGATACTAAATCATTAACTAAGAGAGTTTTATCGGCGAACACTTCGATATTAAAAAAAGTCCCTTAATTTAGTCGAAAATTTTATGATATGGCATTATTTGATATTGATATACTTGAAAGTCGAGTTAGTAAATATGAAACTAACCATATACACATGGTTGTTGACGGTGATATAACATATCCTATAACCAATATGGATAACCAACAATACGGCACTTTCTTTCATGAATATATACACTATATGCAACACATGACAACCTTGTTTGGGGTAAAGATTTGTGCTATGTATAATAAGATGTTTATTTTATACCGTGATTACATTATTAACAATGAAACTATAAAATTGCCATTAGAACTTTGGAAAAACCATGAAGGGCTTATGAAGTTCATTGATTTTTTTAATGGGGTAAAAGGTAGTAGAACATGTAATTACAATATAGATGCGATTGAAATCTCAGATAAGGAAATTTCAGATGCAAAAAAGAATAAAAAGGCTGTCAAAATAGGAATATATGATTTTGAAAATGGTTTGGCTATAGAAAATGGATTTTATTTTGGCTATATGTGTATAATAGAAAGTATGGCACATTTAATCCAATCTTTCATTAATGATAAGTTGTATCATGCTACTATTCCTTATTGTAGTGTTGAATTAATCTGTAAATCCATTTATAGTGAAATCTCAAATGATAAAAAAATGATGATTTCACTTTGTTTTTGTTCGCTGATGTTCGATAATTCTGGTGTTGCATTTTTTGATTTGGTAGAGTTATCGAAAAAAAATCAATCACTTAATGGCTATGAACTATACAAAAAAATCCTAAAAGACAAATCTGTTACACATATGGGTAAGGAAATGCCTATGTATAGAGCATTATGTTTATTTCTTGATGATTTAAAAAAAAGTATAAGTTCGGCTATTGGCTGTAAGTTATATTATTACGAAGAAGTTATAGAAAACTGTAAAAACGAAATAAGAAGTGGAAACTGTGTACTATTAGATGTATTATATCATGCAGATATAAGTAATAAAAACATGTTTTCAAGTGTTTTTGAGAAAGTATATGGTTATTTTATAGAAGCAAATAATCTAACAATAATGCCTATGAATAACTCAAAAGAGCCTCCAAAACCATATATAGAAACAGCATCTATGATAGGCTTAGAATTAATATTTAAGCGAATGAAATCATATAGTAATAATACAAAATGTGAATGGTTTAAAATTTGTTCCAAAGCACAATATACTCCCGATGATAAAACTTCCGAAGAATGTTTGTGCAATCAATGGCAGAAAAATGAAAGGTGTATAATGACAGAAGTACTAAGATACTTTAAAATTAAAGATAAAGAATATATCCAAGAAAAATGATTAGTGACAAACGATTCCATTTTATAGTTATTTTTTTTGTAGATACTCTACATTATCAGTTTCACCAGCAACGTTTTTTATTTCTAATTCCTAGAAATAGTTGTTAAAGCTGGGATACGAAAAGTTACTTGTGACTTCTTCTAAGACGTAATGAAGAAGCGGTTTTCAGAAGGGATTATAGAACATGTAAAAACATAAAAGTGAGACTATGATTTGGAACTATGAGTCGAAAAATGTACCTTTGTAATGTAATGATAAAGCTTAGACAAGCGAAAGTCTATGAGTGATACAAAAAGACTGTTTTCAGTTACTAAATCGTTACACTTGAAAAATTGAACTGAGTTAAAACGTTGTTTCATAAGGATTTTGGGGAGAAAGGTTCATAATCCTGTCTCTCCGCTGGAAAGAATTGCAAAATAAAGAAAATCCCTGTAAATTAATACTTTACGGGGATTTTTTGTTTTTGGTGCATAGCAAAAATAAGCATATTTTTTCATTAGAAAGTTCGGGAGCATTTATGCCCTTATGCCCTCACTGTATGTATAATGGGTTTATTATGAATGACTTATATGATTGTAGTAAAAAAAATTGCTCTCACTTATACTCTCATGCCCTCACTACGTTTTGAAGTTGATTTTCACATAATATGCTTGCTGTCAGCCATATATTCTTTTTTATAGACAGTTCC
>MNQS01000110.1 GCA_001915545.1 Bacteroides sp. 43_108
AGTTTTTTGGTCACTCCTAAATTACAAACTTCGGGGCTGGCATACAAGTGCCGGCCCTTTTTTGATTCATTTCAGACACACTTTTTGAAACAGTATCGAATAAGTTGGAGGTCGTTCATTGGTTGGTATGTTCCTGCTTTTAAATATATGCGAAATGGAATAACTTTAAAAGGCAGTATACCTCAAGATGTTCGTAAATATATGCTTGAACGTATATATACAGATTATGGACGTGATGGGCTTCGTTTGGCTATTAAATCATATATTGGAACTATCGAATATTATGAATCGATGGGAATAAATAAAAGCGGAGACAGATTGATTGCTCAACATTTTCTGAATATTCTAAAAAATGACTAATTCTTTGGTTGAGTATCTGTTTCAATATAATTAATTGCGTAATTCACAAAAAGGCGCATTTGATTTACATTATTAATAAGTATATGGCTTTGTTTTTCAAAGTCATATACTTTTATTTATCGTAATATTGTGTTTTCAATAAACTTATTACCATGAACATTTTCCTTTATAAACGTTGTTGATTTACACGAAAAATATGTAAAAAACAGCGTGTTTTACATTTGAAGAATATATTTTTCTTATTTTTACGTTGATAATCACGATTATTGCAACAAATAATGTTTGAAAAGGTAGAAATAGAACGGTTTCGGGGCATAAGGAATGCTTCCATTCAAGGCTTTAGGCGGATAAATCTTTTTTTCGGAAAGAATAACTGCGGTAAGTCTTCTTTGTTGGAGGCTTTGTTTCTTGCCAGTGGTGGTGCAAATCCAATGTTGCCTGTGAATGTCAATTTCATGCGCGGTTATGGTAAATCTCGTCTGAATGACCTTAACCTGGAATTTTATAATTTGGATTCCGAACAACCTATTCATATAAAATTGATGGATGGCTATGTGCGTGACCTCAATATAAGTCTTTTTGAGAAGCGACAAAACAGCATATCGCTTAATGCTGATGATGCAAATATCCTTTCAAACGTTGAAGAAGGCCGATACGGTTTGAAATTTGATTTTAAGGTCAATGATCAATCATATGTGTCATTGTTGCGGTTTGACTCTTCAAGTCCTGGTAATGCTTCGGTTGCAGCGCCAAAGCATTATGTTGAATCATTGCGTTGTACATATTTGAGTCCTAAATATGATTTTAATGCTTCTATTCAGGGATTGAAAAATATTCTTCAGAATAAGGATGAGCATTTTATTATAGAAGGACTTCAGTTGCTTGAACCACAGGTTAGAGATTTTATTTTCTCAGACAATGAAATGCTTGTGGACATCGGCCTTTCAAAACGTATTCCTGTTAATATGTTGGGTGATGGTGCTCGTAAGATTGTATCGCTTTTGACTGCTGTTTATAATTGTAAGGACGGACTTTTGCTTATTGATGAAATAAGCAATGGCTTCCATCATTCTGTGATGTGCAGTTTATGGAAGGTGCTCATAGATGCATCTGTTAAGAACAATACACAACTGTTTGTTACGACGCATGACCTTGATTCAATTAAAGGTTTAAGGGATGCAGCTATAAATGAGTATTCCGATTATGTGGCATCATTCAGGTTGTTAAAAAGTAGTGACGGAGAATTGAAAGCTTTCCATTATTCATTGGATAGTTTGGATTATTCGATTAATCAGGAAATAGAAATTAGGTGATATGAATAAGATTTTCATAGAAGCGAAGAAAAAGGAAACTCCTGAATGTAATTTCCTGAAAACAATTTTAGCATTGTTCTTTCCTGAGAAAAATGTGGAATTTGTACCAATTGACGGTATTGGTAATCTGTTTAATGAAACCATTGTCAATCAAATAAGTTTGGCACAGGCTATGGGAGAACAAGTCTTGGTTCTTGCTGATGCCGATACAGTATCTAAAGGGTGGGGATTTAAGAAACGAAAAGTTGATATAGACAACGGTATGCAGAATAAGGGAATTAATTTCTCTTATTTCTTATATCCTAACAATCATGATGACGGCGATGTTGAATCTCTTATGGAATTGGCGGCGAAAAGAAATTTGCATAAAGTTTTTTTTGATTGCTTTGAAGACTATGAAAGATGTGTTTCAAGTGTTAAGGATAGCAACGGCCGGCAGTTTTATAATGTTCCAAATCTGAAAGGAAAATTGCATACATATATGAGTGCGCAGAGATTGAATAGCAAACAACGAAGTAGACTTGGTTCTGGTGATTGGCTGTTTGACGATTCACGTTTTTGGAATTTGAACATTGTAGAACTGCAACCTTTGAAAGATTATTTTAGAGCCAATCTAAAATAACAATGAATGTCTTTTATTAATTAAAAACTCCTATTGAGATATTAGCCGCATCCTAAAATGAAAAAAGAGCTGTTGCATAGTTGTTCGGAATTGATTGAATACGTCAATAAAGTCGGGCTTCTTCCTTTGCTGAGAATGGGCGTAAGAGGATGGTCGGCCGAAGAGGCTGTTGATGAAGACTGTCGGTATGTCAAGTTGCCTGATGGCGGATGGGAGTGGCCTTTGTGGAGTTGGAAAGGGGCTGTGCTTCGCGAGAGCGGATGCGCCTACGGCAAGTTTTTCGACCGTAAGGCTGCGTTCGTAAGCAGTGAGTGGTGGCCGGATTTCTGCAACTATCGCAGGAGTATTTTCCCATATCCTGAGGCTGGGAGCATCGAGGAAGGTATTCTTGACATATTGAGGAGTGAGGGAAGTCTTATCACTCGTGATCTGCGTGCGGCATGCGGATTTACAGGTACGAAGATGCGAGGAAAATTTGATACCTACTTGACACGCCTTGAGATGGGCGGATATATCGTGACGGAAGATTTTGTTTATCCGCGTGACAAGCACGGACGCGAATATGGTTGGGGATGGTCGTTGCTCACAACGCCGGAGGCTCTTTTCGGAAAGGAGGCATGCCATATTGACCGTACGCCTCAGGAGTCGCGCGAAAGGATGGTGGGGCAGTTCAGAAAGATTCTGCCTGAAGCCTCGGATGAGCTTTTTGATTTCCTGCTGAAGTGAAATAGCAGAATGACTTGATTGTATGGTGCAGGAGAGACATAAAGTATAGCTATATAGTGCTTCAATGAAATATTTTTATTAGTTTTACTTTGAAAATATCTATTTCTGCTTTTGAAGTATGATTTTGTACTGATGGAAGGAATAGACAATTCTTTGTTGGAACCTTAACTTTAACAGATTTATTATGAAAAAACTATTCAACAGATTCATTATTGACTTTGGTGCAGAAGGTTTCATGGCGTTGCGCCTGGTGATTGGCTTCTTTGTGTTGACGTTCGCATTGTCGTCTTACGGACAAATTATTGAGCCGGGAAATGCACCCAACAAGTCACAGCACAAATTGATGGACAGAGGCTATGGTATGTTTATTCATTTCGGAGTGAATACCTTCAGCGGACACGAGTGGTCGGATGGTACAACACCTGTGGAGAAATATAATCCAACTCGTCTTGACTGTGAACAATGGGTGCGTGTAGCTAAAGATGCAGGTTTCCGCTATGTTCTGCTCGTAACAAAACACCATGATGGTTTCTGTCTTTGGGACAGTAAGTATACAGATTATGATGTGGCTTCTTCGCCTGTGAAGACAGATGTTGTCAAGGCTGTTTCGGATGCATGCAGGAAATATGGTCTTCAGTTTGGTGTTTATTATTCTTTGTGGGACAGGCATGAACCATCGTATCGTGATAAGGATCCTGAGAAATATGTTGATTACATGATTGCACAGCTTCGCGAATTGTTTACCAATTACGGCGACATCTGTGAACTTTGGTTTGACGGCGGATGGGACAGGCCGGTAAAGGACTGGAATCTGGGACGTGTGTATGCGGAGGTCAAAAAGATGCAGCCTGACTGTGCTGTTGGTGTAAACCATACGATTGTTACAAGCGAAGACAGCCGTGTTTTTGTATTGCCTGATCTGATGACAGAGGACAACAAGTACTACATGCAGTATTTTCCATCTGATTTCCGCCTGTGGGATCCAAAGATTGCCCACCGCAATGACAAGAAGCAGTATCTTCATGATGGCAAGTCATATTATCTGCCGTTCGAGCACACCGTGTGCATTAGCAAAGAATGGAACTGGTTTCAGAAGAGCAATCCTAAGACTGTTCGTGACCTTGATGAACTTGAAGAACTATTCTATTGGTGTACATACGGTGGCAATTCGCTTGTCGTGAATGTGGCTCCGGATCAGACAGGACGCATCCGCGAGAATGAAGCAAATGCTATAATAACTCTCAATCGTGAGCGTCTGCACATAAAGAAAGGAAAGCCGTTGCCTACAGGCGGTGAACTCGTATCTCTGGGTGCTAAGACCGAAGCTTCTTCTGTTTATGAAGGCAAGACTTCCGAATTCGGTGCGAACAAGGCTGTTGACGGCGGAATGCAGACACGTTGGGCAGCATCGGAGAACAGTGCCGACCTGACCGTTTATCTTGATGGAGAGAAAGAATTTAATAAGATTGTTATATTCGAGTATTGCGATGTTGTGAATTCCGACGATGGTTTTTCAAACAAGCGTTATAATCGTATCCGTTCATACTGCATAGATGTATGGCTCGATGGCTGTTGGGAAACTGTTTACATTTCTGATGAACCTATGGGTGACTGCAAGGTCGTACGTTTCCCTAAGAAGTACAAGAGCGACAAGGTGCGATTGAGAGTTCTTGATGCTTCTGCGCCTCCATCGATTTATGAATTCTGTGTGTTTGATGTGGCGGATTAAGATACGTGGCAGACTTAATGTATAATGTTAAATCAATGAATAACTTTTAATACTTGATCGACTGCTTAAACGGCAAACTTATATGGCTGAATTCTGTATATGGTTCAGCCATATATATTTGTTTGAGTATGTCAGATTTCTGATTATTATGAATTGGATTATTTTGATTATTGCTGGTCTTTTTGAGTCAGGCTTTGCCTTCTGTTTGGGTAAGATGAAAGGTGCTTCCGGTATTGAATATTATCTTTGGGGAAGCGGTTTTGTTGTTTGTCTTGCGGCAAGTATGCTTCTTCTTGCGAAGGTCGTGCAGACATTGCCAATAGGTACAGCTTATCCAGTGTGGACAGGTATTGGTGCTGTAGGCACAGTGATACTGGGAATTTTGTTTTTCAATGAGCCTGTGACAGTGTGGCGCATATTTTTTATTGCGACACTGATAGCCTCGGTTGTCGGTTTGAAGATGGTCTGAAAATGCGAAAGATAATCAGCGGCGCATAAGAGAAGTATCGATGTTTTCCATTTTCAGTAGTGAAACCTTTGCGTCAAGACCGGCATTGAACCCTGTCAGCTTGTTGCTGGAGCCTATAACGCGGTGGCATGGTATGATGATGCCTATGGGGTTGCGTCCAACAGCTTGTCCGACAGCTCTGGCCGATGTTCGTCGGGAGGGGCTTTGGCTGTTCAGTCTTTCGGCAATCTCACCGTATGTGGTTGTCGTTCCATATGGTATTCCGCACAGGTTTTTCCACACGCGGAGCTGAAACTCAGTGCCGTGCGGGGTGAGCTCGAGGGGTACATCAGGTTCCTTTCCGCTGAAATATTCGTCGAGCCATGCCTTTATGAGTCTGATATGCTGAGGAAGATTGTTTTCTTGCGCTTGAGGAGTGTTTATGCACAGCACATCGGCAGGAAATGATGTGTTGTCTGCACAGCGGTTGGTTATCCGCAGTTCCGTAAGCGCAGTGTCCTCTGTCTTTATGTCAAGTATTCCCAGCGGTGAAATGTAGGTGTATTGCCTTATGTCCATTGATAATTTTTTTATGTCGTTAAAAAGAAAAGATTAGTGCGTGAACTTATTTTTCGGTGTTTTCCGATAACCAGTCGTCTATAAGTTTTCGTCCGATGGACATCTTGCCCGATAGTTCAGGCACATTCTCGCGTGTGAACCATCCGCCTTTGTTAAGCTCCTCCTTCTGTAGCCTCAGTTCACCGCTTTCGTAATCGGCCGTGAAAGCAATCATGATGCCCGAAGGGTAGGGCCACGGCTGGCTGCCGAAATATTTGATGTTCTTTATTGTCAGGCCGGTTTCCTCCATCACTTCCCTGCGCACGCACTCTTCCAGTGTCTCGCCCGTTTCAACGAAACCAGCCACGAGACCGAAGAATGTGCCCTTGAAATTGATGGCGTGCACCATCAGTATGCGGTCGCCGTCGTCTCCGCGCTTTCTCACTCTGACAATTATTGCAGGAGATACGTGTGGCCAGACTTCTTTTCCGCATTTGGTACATTTCTTGCTTATTGTGCCGGTTCGTTCCATCGGTGCTCCGCACGAACCGCAGAAGCGTGTGCACGAATCCCAATAAAGCAGTTCCGATGCCTTGCCGGCCTGTAGATAGTATCTTTCGGGGATATGGTCGTACGATTTGCGCAGACCCATGAGTATGAAACGTTCGTTGTCGATGTCTGCTGTATTTGCGGCGTAAGCCAGACATTTCTTGTCGTCTATGTCGGGAAGCTCCTGAAAATAAGTATGCTCAGAAACTTCTGTCGGTGCTTGCTGATGGAATGGAATTTCGAGTTGTCCGTCTTTTATCTCCAGCAAAAGCTGACCTTGGACGAATACGAACCAATATATGCCGTTGCTATTGTACTCTGTCATCTTTCTTGTCGTTGCGGTAGTTTTCAAAGAGAATCTTTCTTTCGCGTTTTTCTGCTTTTGCTGCCCAATCCTCCGGTATGAATTTCCAGTGATGCTGTGCCTCTGGAGCTATGACCTTGTTGCGCTTCACGTATTCCATGAGGTAGAAGCGTATGTCCTTTTCAGTCGAAGTGATTATGCGGTTCTGTATCTCTTCCTTGCTGAGTCCTGCACCTTTTGTCAGCAGTTCTCCTCCTCCGTTGGCTCTGTATGCCGTCATTGCCACGGTGTAGGTGTGCTCTGGCTCGAATGGTGTGCCGTCGCTCATGTGCAGAATGTTTATTTTCTCGCCGGTAGGCTTGCGCAGGTCAACTTCGTATATTATGCCGAAAGCCGAATCGAAGTTGAACAGGAAATTCTTGAATCCTATTCTCTCAGGATTGTTCTTCATTGGGCCTATCATCAGCATCTCGTCATCTTCAGATGTCATCTGATTTGTCCATATCGAGTAGCTCATCTCGAGATACTCCTTTATCTCGCTTCCTTTGAGGCGCAGCGTGTAGAGCTTGTCTTCGAAGCGGTAAAGGTTGAAAAGATTGGTAATCTTTATCGTTCCAGGATCTATCGAAGCATTGAAGAACAGCGGAGCAGCAAACGATATATCTGCGTGCGACACTTCCTTCTGCAGTGTGTGTATGAGGTCGATGTAGGCCGACGAACCGAAATAAGCATCAGTGATGTCGATGCGGTTCTTTATTTCACCTATTTCCTGTTCAGCAAAATGTTCCACCTTGTCATATTCCCTCTTGAAACGCTTGTCGAACTCCCACGTATATTTGTTGTGTATCGAACCTATGTAAATCTGCTTCGGCGCGAATTTTTTCTTGAATATACGTCCTTTCTTATCGTATGTCAGTCTTATCTGTATCTCCGAAGCCGAATATGCATAGCTCCCTGGATTGACGCATAAAATTTTCCTGTTGCTCGGTCCCGTAATCTCTTCTATGTTGTTCGTATGGTCGTGGCCGTAGAGAATCAGGTCGAATCCGTCCACTTCGGTCGCTGTTTCGCGCACGGCATTCTCGCAGTATTCGTCTGTAATGATACCTTCCTCCATTCCAGAGTGGAAGAGACCGACAATCAGATCCGGTGCCTCCGTCTCTCTGACCTTTTTTATCCACATGCGTGCACTCTCCTTTATGTCGTCGAAGTGCATGTCCTTCCATACCTGCAAAGGAATCCAGTGAGGTATGGCCGGTGTGATGAAACCGATGAAAGCAATTCTGACACCGTCTTTTACTATTATGCTGTATGGCTTGAAATAAGGTTTTCCCGTGTCGTTCGAAATGGCGTTCGCACCAAGTATGGGAAATTTGCACCCACTGATGAACCTGTCGAAAGTCTTGTGGCCCGTTTCTATGTCGTGGTTGCCGATGACACCTACGTCGTATCCGATGAAGTTACACATGTCGGCCACTTTGTGCTGGTTTGGCTCCGTGTCGATATTGTTGAAGTAGTATGCCGTAGGTTCGCCCTGCAGAATATCGCCGCCGTCGACAAGTATCAGGTTCTCCTCGTGCTTTTCTCTGCGAATGGCTTCCACGTATGCATAGACCTTCTGCAGTCCCCCTTTTCCCCGTTTCTCATGTCGGAAATCGTAGGGAAAGTAGTTCCCGTGAATGTCGCTTGTGAAAATGATTTTTATGTATTTGTGTGTTGCCATTTGTGTCGATTTGGTTGTATTCGGGCACGCCCCTTGCTTCCATCGTCAGCGTTGCCTTGCTCGTCAGACAGAGAAAAACTGCCATTCATGCAAAGATATATCTATTTTTTCAGCCTTTATGTCAGCCGTGGCACTTTATTTGCTGTATATAAGTGAAAATGGAAAAAATGTATTATAAAAAGGAGGTTCTATATGGCTTTTATTGATTACTACAAGATTCTGGGTGTCCCACGCGACATTCCTCAGAACGATATCAAGGCGGCTTACCGCAAAAGGTCCAAACAGTTCCATCCGGACCTGCACCCTGACGATCCGAAGGCGAAGGCAAAATTCCAGCTTCTCAACGAAGCATACGCGGTATTGAACGACCCTGACAAGAGGGCGAAATATGATAAATACGGTGAGCAGTGGCGCAATGCCGATGCTTACGAACAGGCAGGTGCCGGCGGATTCGGTTCTGGCGGTTTCGGCGGTTTTGGCGCTGGTACTGAAGGGTGGACAGATGCCGGATTCAACTTCAATTTCGGCGGTGGAGGAGGCGGATTCTCCGACTTCTTCGAACAGCTTTTCGGTGGTGCCGGACGTCGTTCGGCCCGCAGTGCCGGAGGACGTGCAGAGAGTATGCAGCATGATGCGCACTCAACGGTGAACATCGATATGTATACAGCCATGCTCGGCGGTGACATCATTCTTCAGACACAGTCGTCGAAACTGAAGCTTAAGATTAAACCTGGAACGCAGAACGGTACAAAGGTACGTCTTAAGGGTAAAGGCTTCCAGAAAAGCGATGGAAGCTACGGCGACCTCATAATTACCTACAATGTCGTTTTGCCTACAAATCTGACAGAACGTCAGAAAGAACTCTTGAGAGAAATGCGTGACATGCAATAGTGTCAGCATACAGGAAAATACATAAGAAAAGTTCCTTTATATGCCGACACTGTCACAGTATATATGAAATGAATTGATTTTTTTCAGAAGAGATTAGGCTTCTTACTTCTGGCTTCTTCCAGCGAAAGCTGTGAAGGAGCCTTTTTGTTTTTATGCTCTTCGCGCATAGTTTCATATTCAGCGTTGAGCTGTTCGATGAAGGCATCGCGTGTCTCTGCACTCAGAATTCTGTTTGCCACGATAGGGTTCTGCGAAGCATCCTTCACCCATATCACAGGGTCAGAGTACACAGGAGCAATCTTAAGCGCCGTGTGCTTCTTGCTTGTCGTCGCACCGCCAATCATGAGCGGTATGCGCACACCAGCCTTTTCGAGCGAAGCTGCAACGTTCACCATTTCGTCGAGCGACGGAGTGATGAGTCCGCTCAATCCTATCAGGTCTACATTTTCCTCGATGGCAGTTCTCACAATGTCTTCCGTCTGCACCATTACACCGAGGTCAATTACCTCATATCCGTTGCAGGCCATTACCACAGCCACTATGTTCTTGCCTATGTCGTGCACATCGCCCTTTACCGTTGCCACGAGCACCTTGCCGTTGCTCGATGGTTTTGCGCTCTTGCCCTGTTCGATGTACGGCTGCAGAATGTTTGTTGCCTGTTTCATCGTTCGTGCAGTCTTCACCACCTGAGGCAGGAACATCTTGCCCGAGCCGAACAGCTCGCCCACCTTGTTCATTCCGTCCATGAGCGGACCTTCAATGATTTTCACTGCATCCTTTATCTTGTCGAGAGCCTCGTGTATGTCCTCTTCCAGATGGCTTCCATCGCCCTTTATGAGTGCTTTCTGCAGGCGTTCTTCCACCGGTGTCAGGTGTCTGTCTTCCTGTGCACTTTCATCATGTTTCTCGGTTGTGCCATGTATGGTCGATGCCATTTCGAGCAGTTTCTCCGTTGCGTGCTCGTCTCGGTTGAACAGAACGTCTTCGATGGCATGAAGCAGTTCTTCAGGTATGTCCGAATATGCCACCTTCGATGCCGGGTTCACGATACCCATGTCCATGCCTTCCTGGATGGCGTGATAGAGGAATACTGCGTGCATTGCTTCGCGCAGATAGTTGTTGCCTCTGAAGGCGAAAGACAGGTTGCTGATTCCTCCGCTTATGTGTGCATGAGGCAGATTCTTGCGTATCCATCCTGCCGCCTTGATGAAGTCGATTGCATAGTTGTTGTGCTCCTCGATGCCAGTGCCCACAGCCAGCACGTTGGGGTCGAAGATTATGTCGCCCGGATTGAACCCGACTTTTTCCGTGAGCAGCTTGTAGGCACGTTCGCATATCTCAATCTTCCTCTCGAAAGTTGTAGCCTGTCCCTTCTCGTCGAAGGCCATCACCACGGTAGCTGCGCCCAGTTCCTTTATCTCTCTGGCATGTCCGATGAACGCCTCTTCGCCCTCTTTGAGCGATATAGAGTTTACCACGCACTTGCCTTGAACGCATTTGAGTCCTGCGCGAATCACTTCCCATTTCGAAGAGTCGATCATTATCGGCACTCTTGAAATTTCAGGGTCCGACATGATGAGGTTGAGGAAGTTCACCATTTCGTGTTCCGCATCCAGCAGACCGTCGTCCATGTTTATGTCGAGAATCAGTGCTCCGTCCTCCACCTGTCGGCGTGCAATGTCGAGCGCCTCTTCATATTTCTTTTCGTTTATGAGTCTCAGGAACTTTCTCGAACCGGCCACGTTGCATCTTTCGCCTATGTTTATGAAGTTCTTCTCCGGCGTCACCTCCAGAAGTTCGAGTCCCGAAAGTCTCAGCACATTGTCTTTCTCCACCGGCACGTGAGGCTTGATCCAGTTGCCGTCCTTGTCCTTTATGATAGAGGCATACTGCGCAATATATTCGTCAGTCGTACCGCAGCATCCGCCGATTATGTTCACCAGTCCTTCCTCAATATATTCGCTCACCTCGTGTGCCATGTCCTCCGGTGTCTGGTCATATTCTCCGAGACTGTTCGGCAGTCCTGCGTTCGGATATGCCGATATTCGGTAAGGAGCTTTCTCTGCCAGCTGTTTCAGAAACGGCTTAAGCTGTTTTGCACCGAACGAGCAGTTCAGACCTACAGAGAAAATGTCGGCATGTCCAACTGATGCCAAGAATGCCTCCAGAGTCTGTCCCGACAGTGTGCGTCCAGCCTTGTCCGAAATGGTTGCCGAAAGCATTAGTGGCACCCTGCGTCCCGTGCGTTCCATGCACCTTTTGGCTGCATTGATGGCAGCCTTTGCGTTGAGCGTGTCGAATATTGTCTCAATGAGCAGTGCGTCCACACCTCCGTCGAGCAGAGCCTCTATCTGTTCCTCGTAGGCCGACATGAGACTGTCGTACGTGATGTCGCGCAAAGCCGGATCGTTCACGTCCGGACTCAGTGAGCAGGTCTTGTTTGTCGGTCCTATCGAACCTGCTACGAATCGCGGTTTTTCCGGCGTTCTTGCCGTATATTCGTCAGCGGCTTTGCGTGCTATTCTGCAAGCCTCAAGATTTATTTCTCGGCAGAAATCCCCGAGGCCGTAGTCGGCCATAGACACCCTCTGTGCCGAAAACGTGTTCGTCTCAATGATGTCAGCACCCGCCTCAAGATATTTTCGGTGGATTTCGTCGATGACGTCCGGACGCGTGATGTTGAGCATATCGTTGTTGCCCTTCATCTGTCCTGGCATGTCGGCAAAGCGCTTGCCCCTGTAGTCATTTTCCGAAAGTCCATATTTCTGTATCATGGTACCCATTGCACCGTCGAGTATCATGATGCGTTCGTTCGCAATTTCTTCAAAAGTCCTGCTCATTTATATTATCCTGTAGTGATGTAAAAAATATATATAAGTGTGTGAAATGTCTCAAGTCTCTTGTCAAGACCCATCAGTGCTTCATCGCTCTGTCCATCTCTCTCCTGTCTTCTCTTTCCTTGATGCTGTTGCGCTTGTCATATTCCTTCTTACCCTTTGCCAGAGCAATGGCCACTTTGGCCAGTCCCTTTTCGTTGATGAACATGCGTGTCGGCACAATTGTGAATCCCGGAGCCTTTGTTGCGTCCATGAGCGAACGCAGTTCCTTGCGGTTGAGCAGCAGTTTGCGCTCCCTTCTTTCCGTGTGGTTGTTGTACGAGCCGAAGCTGTAGAGGGCGATATACATGTTCTTAACCCACAGCTCCCCTCTGTTGAAGTAGCAGAATGTGTCCACAAGGCTGGCCTTTCCCAGCCTGATGGATTTTATCTCCGTTCCAGTCAGTACGATGCCGGCAGTGTACGTGTCGATGAATTCGTAGTCGAACGAAGCCCTTTTGTTCTTTATGTTTATCGGCGCCTGTTTGCCGATTTTCTTTTTCTTGTCTGCCATCTTTCCGAATTTTCCTTTCTATTTAGATGAATCTTTCAATGTTGTCCCTTACATACTGGGCTATGTACGGAGTTGTCTCTTCCTGAAAATCGTCCAGGAAGTCGTCGCCCGCATCATTCAGCTTTTCGAGCTTCTCGTAAAGGGCCATGAATGTCTCCTCGTCCATGTCGGATTCAAGCTCCTCGCGGTGAATATGGTAGAGCTTTTTCACCTCATAAAGCAGTTTCGAGAAATCCCTCAGTCCCCACTGCTTCATAGTGTAAGGAAACGGATTCTCCAGTATGTACGGGCCGTAGCCGTTGTGCAGAAGCTGTATGAAACCGCCCTCCATCACCTCGTCGAGCACGAATCTGTAGGCCAGCAGCGTGTGCTGGTCGGCGTTGAGCATCTCCATGTTTTCCGCGTTGAGTCCACCGCCCAATGCTTCGAGATAACTGTCGGTGATGAAACGTATGTATGCAGCTGCGCCTTTCTCCCAAGCAGAGTCGAGCTCCGCCATGTCTATATGTAATTTGTTTTCAGCCATAAATAGAATATTTTACGCAAAAATACAACAAGAAAACGAATTTGACAGTTGCGTGTAAAAGAAAAGTGCAGGACACATCATTTGGTTACCGGTTTACCTGCTTCTGTCCAACCGATATATCCGGTGTTGAGTTCAACAACTTTATATCCGTTCTTGCTCAATATTTTTGCTGCCTCTTTGCTTCTGCGTCCGCTTCGGCAATACAGAGCAATGGTTTTGTCTTTGGGCAGAATTTCCAGACTCTTCTTCTCAAAATCGCTTTTCAGGACATCAATGTTCTTTGTTCCCTCAATGTGGCCTTCCGAATACTCTTCGGCTGTGCGTACATCAAGACGGACAACAGATGTGTCGGCTATGCATTTTTCAAAATCGTCGGGCGCAACCGATTTGAAACCATCTTCTGCTGGGCTGCATCCCAGCATGGTTGTGAAGAATGATAATATACCCATAATTGCAATGCTTATACTGAAACGTTTCATTATTATTTGATTTTTTGTTGTTTGCAAAATTAGGAAAATCCTTGCAATAGCCAATGAAGCATCTGCAAGATAAGCCCCGCAAGCAGGTTTTACAGTATTTATGATACAACTGATGCCCGATAAATTGTATATTTGTGTTTGTAGTAATCACATTCTAAAATTGAATCTTTATGAGAAATATGGTTATAAAGTCGTTGATGTTTGCTGCTATGTCTGTTTCATTGATGTCGTGTGGAGGCAGTGCCGGAAGTGGAAATTCCGAAGTTTCAGCTGAAAAGGATACTGTTGTGCCAAGCGGTGTTGAAACACGTGTGGTCGACAATCTCATGGTTTCCTGGGTGAAGGACAATGATGGAAACAAATTGATGCCTCCTTCGTTGTTCGGTGAAAAGGCAAAATCTCTTATCGACAGTCTTGGATTGCAGGAAGGAATACCGGCTTCCGTAAGTACTTTTCTTGTAGACCTTGATTCTGTAAAGATTCTTTTCGATGCAGGTCTCGGCAATCCGGACAGTCACCTTCTTGAAGGTTTGCAGTCGCTGGGTGTTGCTCCCGATGATGTACGCTATATTTATCTCACGCACTTGCATGGTGACCATATCGGTGGCTTGATAAATGACGGTAAAGCTGTTTTCCCTAATGCCGACATATATGTATCCAAGCCTGAATATGACGGATGGATGTCTATGGAAGCTGATAAAAAGGCGCAGGTCGTTGCTGTGTCCGATGCATATAATGGACGCATGCATCTGTTTTCATTCGGTGAAACATTGTCTGGTGGAGTAAAGGCCATGGATGCTGTTGGACATACGCCCGGCCATACCGTTTATCAGGTTGGTAAATTGCTCGTTGTCGGCGATCTCATGCACGGTGCGTCTCTTCAGATGGTAAATCCGGATATTTGTGCTTCGTACGATATGGATGCCGACGGAGCGGTCAAGACGCGTCGCTATTACCTTAAATATGCGCGTGACAACGACTTGGTTATGGCAGGTATGCATTTCCCTGAACCTGCATTCCTGGAATTCTGATGCGACTGCATTAGGAAGTTTTTATTGTATTGATTGTTTTTTTCAGGTCGCATGCATATCGGCATGTGCTGAATAGGTATACATATAGAAGATAGGCATGAAACTTTTTACAGGACTTCGTCGGCGCTGGCACGACTTTATGCATAACGAGGAGCTCAAGCAGAAAATCTATAAAGTTGTCTTTGAATCGGACACGCCTCAGGGAAAGCTGTTCGACATAATCCTTATGTTGCAGCATTGTTTTGAGTGTACTTCTGGTCATAATGGAGAGTATGCACATATTTCCTCATTCGGCTTATCTGGTTCTCAGAGTGCTGGAGTATCTGCTCACCTTCATTTTCACCATAGAATATCTGGCGCGCATATATTGCTTGAAACAGCCGGCAAAGTACATTTTCAGCTTTTTCGGAATTGTGGACCTTTTGGCCACATTGCCTGTCTATCTCAGCTTTTTCCTGCACGGGTCGCACTATCTGCTGGTCATACGTGCCTTCCGTCTGATACGTATATTCCGAGTGTTCAAGCTTTTCATGTTCATCAACGAAGGAAATCTGCTTCTGCGCTCATTGTGGATAAGTGCTCCTAAGATTCTGATATTCTTCTTTTTTGTTCTGATATTGGTTACATCGATGGGCACAGTCATGTACATGATTGAAGGAACCGTGCCGGGTTCTGATTTCAACAATATCCCCAACAGCATATATTGGGCCATTGTGACCATGACAACCGTGGGTTACGGCGATATTACTCCAGTCACCCCCGTAGGCCGTTTCATTTCGGCTGTCATAATGCTTATCGGTTATACAATAATTGCTGTCCCTACAGGAATCGTTTCTGCAACAATGGTCAGCCAGCACAAGAAGTTTGCCAAGCGCAGATGCCCGAAATGCAATCGCGACGGACACGACAGCGAAGCCCAGTTCTGCAAGTATTGCGGCGCAAGGCTGGACGATTATAAATCTGCTGACGACAATGAAATAAACATCCGTCCTACAGATGAGCGTTTCTGACACATCGGATACTATACACAAAAACAATGCGGAGCAAAGTCTTAAAAACTTGCTCCGCATTGTTTTTATGTGTATTGTCAGCGTTTTTCCTTAAGCTGAATCTTTTTCCCGTCAGACTTTCTTGTCAATGTGGCTTCGTCGCCCTTGCCTCGCAGGTCATGTACAGGATCTGCATATCCGTACCCCGAAGCGGTACGATACTGCTTCAGCACAGACTGCTGGCCGTCGAATGAAATCTGAACCACTCCCGTTTTCTGATAGAATGCGGCTTTGACTTCCTTGCCGTCACCGGTTGTGAATGTGGCATCAAGCTTGTCTTCTGTACCGAGGGTGGAGTAGAGCAGTTTGCCGCGTCTGCTCACCAGCAGGTTGCCTTCGAATTTCTCAATCATGTAAGTGTCGTCGTCTTCAACGTTCCACACAGAAGTTCCGTCAGGTCTTTTGCGGTGGTCAAGCACAACACTGCCTTCAGGCATGAACAGTTCTGCTTGGGATGAATCGGGTGCAAACACAATGAACGAGGCGTATGAAGAATTCGGATCTGTTGCCGATACCACCTTTTCTCCATCTTCGAACACTCTTATCTTTTTCTTGAGAACTTCAGAGTAGGTATATCCCATTGCCGCATCGCTTCCGCCGATGGCTTGAGGAACTGAATCCTGTCTTGTATATTGTATTCTGTACATTTCGCCTTTGCCGAGAGTCAATGTGTCGTTGTTGAGCGAGATGACCGACAGAGTGTCTGAGAAGTCTATGGTCTGTCCGTTTCCAATGCTTTTGCCTTCAAGCACAATCTGTCCTTTGTCCAGCAGTTTCCATTTCTCATACTTCAGCGTGGCCATGCCGATTGAAGAAGCCTCTCCGCATTCATTCATGGTTATGCCCTGAACGTAGTTCTTGTTGACAGGCATTACTTCAATCCAGTTGCCTGTCAGGTCCTTTTCCGTTATCTCGCTTTTGTTTGTACACGCCGCTGATGCCAAAACCGCAAAAGTCATCAGCAGGGCTGTTTTCTTGTTTTCCATAATCGATGCTTTTATGTATTGTGTTATTGTATAAGTTCGTGAAACTTGACCCAGTCGATTTCCATTTTGACCGGATAATCTTTCGGATCGGCCTTGCCGACCCAGCTGCCCTCAACCTGCATGTCTATGAGCAGATAAAAAGGTGTACCGAAAGGATATTGTCCCTTCTTGTCTGTTTCTATTTTCGGGTAGGCAAATGTTCTCTTGCCGTTGATGGAGAACACAAGGCTGTCTGGCAGTATCTCAACGGCATAGACATTGAAGCCGTCGGCATCAATCTTGCCTGTAGAACTTTGTTTCGGGTTGCTTTTCTCGTTTAGTACAAAAGTGTAGTACGAATGTACCGTCTGGTAGGCAAATCCGTCGTAGTTGAGGCGTTCCATTATGTCTATTTCGCCTCCGTTGGGCCATTTGCCTTTTTCCGGAAGCATCCATATTGCCGGCCATGCACCTTTGGCACCGTCCAGACGTGCCTTCACTTCCACCTTGCCGTAGGTTATGTTTTTCTTGCCTTTGGTGTATACACCTCCGGTGATGTAGCGTGCCGTGTCTTCAGGTGCAATCCCGTCATTGACTTTTCCGTAGAGCACTAGTTTTCCCTTTCTTACATCGTACAAGCTTTCGTGGTACGACATGTGTCTGTTCCAGTCGGAACTTCCGCGTGGAATTTTGCTCCAGTATTCGTCATTGATTTCTTTTCCGCTGAATTTTTCTTCCCATGCGAGGCGATATTTTTGAGCCTGCATAGTAAGCGGTAAGATAGCCAGACATAATGCCGATAAGATTTTTGATGTGTTCATTGTCATGCTTTCGTTAAGATTTAAGTAACGGGATAGTAGCACCGGCAAAAATAGTAAATATTGATTACGCAGTGCCGATTTTAGCATTCTTTCAATACCGTTTCAGACTTTTTGTATAAAAGGTCGTTTCGTTTCTGCAATACATTGCCTGCACTCCGATTTTATATATTTCCTTAACGCTGTTTAGTGGAAGCAATTTGCTACATTTGTATCTACTGTTCCGTGCAGTATCTTTTTTATGACCTTAAACAATAAAACCTAATAATATGCTTGCTTATACATATATGGAAAAAGGCAGGTTTGAACTTATAGACAAACCTGAACCGTGCATATTGAACCCTGGTGATGCCATCGTGCGCGTCACTCTCGGGAGCATCTGCACAAGCGACCTTCACATCAAGCACGGGAGTGTTCCGCGTGCCGTTCCTGGTATTACGGTTGGACATGAAATGGTTGGAGTAGTCGAACAGGTTGGTGACGCAGTAACCTCGGTCCGTCCGGGCGACAGGGTGACAGTCAATGTTGAAACATTCTGCGGTGAGTGCTTTTTCTGCCGTCACGGCTATGTCAACAACTGTGAGGACCCAGACGGCGGTTGGGCTTTGGGATGCCGTATCGACGGCGGACAGGCCGAATACGTCAGAGTGCCTCATGCCGACCAGGGGCTTGACCGTATTCCCGACAGCGTGAGCTACGAACAGGCTCTCTTTGTCGGCGATATTCTCGCTACCGGTTTCTGGGCCGCACGCATTTCTGAAATTACTCCTGACGATACGGTACTGATAATCGGAGCTGGTCCTACCGGCTTGTGTACTCTCCTTTGCGCACGTCTCAAGAATCCTCGATGCATCATCGTGTGCGAAAAGTCCGAAGAACGTCGCCGTTTCGTCAGTGAACACTATCCCGACGTGCTGACTGTTGCCCCCGATGACTGTCTTGATTTTGTCAAGGAACATAGTAAGCATGGAGGAGCCGACATTGTCATCGAGGTTGCCGGTGCCGATGATACATTCCGTCTTGCATGGGAGTGTGCACGTCCTAATGCCGTAGTCACCGTTGTTGCTCTCTATGACCGTCCGCAGATACTTCCTCTGCCTGATATGTACGGAAAGAACCTTACATTCAAGACGGGTGGCGTTGACGGATGCGACTCTGCCGAGATACTGCGTCTGATTGCCGAAGGAAAGATTGACACCACTCCTCTCATCACGCACCGTTACCGTCTCGGCGACATTGCTGAGGCCTACAGAATTTTCGAGAACAAGCTCGACGGAGTCATAAAGATTGCCGTTGCGCCTTGATGTCTGTTCTCGAACATGAATTGATTTTTTTACATTACAAACCATAAAAACATATCTGATTATGCGTAAGAATTTTGGAATAAAAACATGGCTGTATCCTATGCCTGTATTCATTGTTGCGGCATACGATTCTGAGGGCAAACCCAATGCCATGAATGCCGCGTGGGGTGGCATATATACTGATAACATGGTGGGAATATGTTTGTCTGAAGGCCACAAGACCACGCAGAACATTCTTTCCACAAAGGCTTTCACCGTAAGCATGGCTACTGCCGACCGTGTTGCGCAGTGCGATTTTGTAGGCATCGTGTCGGGCAACAAGGAACCCGACAAGTTTGCCAAGGCCGGTTTCCATGCCGTGAAGTCTGAATATGTCAATGCTCCTCTGATAGAGGAATTGCCTATGGCTGTTGAGTGCGAGCTCGTTTCGTACGATCCTGAGACGTGCTATATGGTAGGCAAGATTGTCAACGTCTCTGCATCAGAAGAAGTGCTCGACAGCAACGGCAATATTGACGCTTCAAAGTTGAGGCCTATTACATACGACCCGGTCAACCACAACTATTACGTTCTTGGCGAAAAGGTGGGCAACGCTTTTTCTGATGGAAAATCTCTAAAGTGATGTGAAACAAAAAGTCAGTTATCTGTAAAACGCATGAATAGGCAATGGGCAAGATAGTAGTCGTAGGAAGCAGCAACAACGATCTCGTTGTGAACGTAGGTCGTGCTCCGAGTGCGGGAGAAACCGTTTTCGGACAAAGCTTTATGGTTAATCCGGGAGGCAAGGGAGCCAATCAGGCTGTAGCTGTAGCCAGAATAGGCGGGAGTGTTTCTTTCGTTACAAAGGTAGGAGATGATTTGTTCGGCAAACAGACGAAACAGCATTTTCTTGATGAAGGGATTGACCTGTCGCACGTGCTGACTGACTGCAATGCACCTACAGGCACGGCATTGATTACGGTCGAAGATAGCGGTGAGAACCGTATTATTGTTGTCTCTGGTGCAAATGCGTCGTTGAGAGTGTCCGATATCGACGATGCTGCCGGGCTGATTGATGAGTGTGATATTGTTCTGGTTCAGCTCGAAATTCCGTTGCCGACGGTCGAGCATGTTGCTGAACTTGCTGCATCGAGAGGCAAAAGGTTGATTCTTAATCCTGCTCCGGCATGTGCTCTGTCCGACAAACTTCTTGGTTGTGTTTCGCTGATAACTCCTAATGAGACGGAGGCCGAAATTCTTACGGGCATAAAGGTTGCTGATGAAAGTTCAGCTTCTCGTGCCGTTGATTTCTTTCTAGGCAAAGGTGTTCAGCAGGTTGCCATAACTCTCGGTTCGTCGGGTGCTTTTGTCGGAACGCGCGATGTCAGAACCCTTGTTCCTGCTTATAAGGTAAATGCCGTTGATACGACAGCCGCAGGCGATGTCTTCAACGGTGCACTGGCTGTCTCGTTGTCCGAAGGACGCTCTCTCCTCGAAGCCGTTCGATTTGCAACAGCCGCTTCGGCCATAGCCGTGACACGTCGTGGTGCTCAGTCGTCCGTACCGGTGAGAAGCGAGGTAGATGACTTGCTCAGCAAATGACATTGTTTATTCTTGGTAATAATAAATTTGTACGTGTTTTGTAATCTGAGTTGAGAACCTTATTTTTAGCTCCAGTACTTCTTAGGAAGTACTGGAGTATTTGTTAGGCAGTATTACAATACTTAGGCCTCAGTATTGCAGTACTTCCCAAGAAGTACTGAACGTGTCTGCAACAGTGTCGATGATTGATTGCAACCGTGTTTGTTCTTGTTGTTATCTCAGCTGTGAATTGATGGCTTTCATCACATTTTTTCTGGTGGTCCTCAATCCCGCTGTAAGCATTGACGGTTCCATAATTTCGAGAGCGTTTCTAAGTTCTACCAGCAGTTCGGGAAAGAAACGGCACTGTTCGAAAGCCAGCTTCATGCACATGGCCTTTACACTGATGGGTTCGGCAACGGACATCATGTGTTCCATGCAGAAATCAAGAAAGTCGGTGCGCACCGTTTCTTCATGGAACGGCTGTCGGAGCAGTAGGGTGAGCAGAAGTCTTCTTTTGGAATCGCTTTTTGTAGACATGGCTTCATCTATGAGCTCATCGTGTTTCTGGTAGAGCCACTTGTTGGTGTGAAGGTCGAAATGGGTAAGAATCCATGCTGCATTTTCCGATACTCTTTTGTCCTCGTCGAACATCAGAGTGTAAAGCATCTTTCTCATCCCTTCGCCTCCTATACCTTGAGCATAGTAGCATGCTTCATGGATGTCATCCTCATGTATCCTGTTTGACAGTTTCTGCTTGAGCGACTTCAACGTGTATTTCTTTTCCATATTTTATCTTCTTTATGGGAACGTTTCATTTTTGCTTCTGCGGAGACTGCCAAGCATAATTGTCGTCATTGACAGATATGTTTTCGGGTCTTCTTTCACTGCTGTCGCATCCTGTCGGTTGCAGTATTATGTAGTTTACAGGGTTTTCCTTGTTGCTTTCAGTGTTGAATCCGTAGTGTGTCCAGCTTTCTATGTAGAACAGATTCTTTGCCATGTATTCGTATAGATAATCCTCCGTATTTGTTTTCCTTTCGTTGTTCCAGTTCGCTTCCTCGTTGACTTTGACAGGTTTGTCTGTTCTCAGTCTCTCTCTTACTTCTTGTACGCTCAGCATGTTGCCTTTGTCGTCAGTCACCCATGCATTGTTCGTAGGGTCAATCCAAAGCCATTTGTTGAGCTCTGACGAATACACAGCATTGATGACATGGCAATCGTTGATGTAAGTTTTTGGCAAGCATGTGATGACCCTTGAAGGAATACCGATAGACAGGTAGCATTCGTTGAGAACCGTTGCAAGCCCGCGGCAGTTCAATCCTCTTTTGCCGTCCTTGCAAGCCTCTGCATAGTTAATTGCATTTGCACCTCCTGAAGGATTTCCGTTCTGACCGTCGTGACGTATCTTGTTGTGGATATATGTGAGTACGTTCTTTATTGTTGCAGTTTCATCGTTTGGTACAACAAGACTGTCCAGATTAAAATATTGTCTTACGCGTTTCAGGTCTGGATTGTCTGCTTGCAGATAGGTTATTACGGGTAAAGTGTCGGTAGACAAAGATTTTGTATATGCAGGCGCACTCTTCAGAATATAGAGGTAGTCAGTCGTTGCTTTCAATTTGTCCAATACTGGTTTCAGTGCCTCTGCATCAAGAATGTTTTTCAGGTCAGAATCGTTGATAAGTTTTTTGTAGCTGATTTCCAATTTGCCGTCCTTCAGTGCTTCTATAAGACTGGCTGTTGCTTCATCTTTCTTACCTTGTTTTGCCTGAATGCAAGCAAGATTGTAGTAGCTGGCATATTTGAAATAAGAATAACCTTCGGACACTTTGTCTGAATATTCTTCATACAGTTCTATGATGTTTCTGGAAATCGTTTCACAGTCTTTGAATCTGTCTTCTTTGGACTTTAAATAGAACAGCTCGTTGAGAGAATCTACCTTCTCTGTAAATCTTCTTTCTATTTCAGTTTGTGCCGTTGCACCAGTGAATGACATAAAACCCAATAGCAGTGATAATATCAGTTTTTGTTTTTTCATTTTGTTGATGATAAATTGAATATTATTGTTTGGTTGTTCTGTTTTTCTTTGATATGAACTATGATTGTGTTTGTAGTTACTATCAGCTCATTCACATTAATGGCTGAATTTATCTTCAAAATTACGGAAAATCTCTGGAATAATCTTTAAGGTAAGAGAAATGATGTTATGAAAAGAAAGCCTCGTTAGTGTATTATTATATTATGTGTAAATGATATTACACTTACCCCGCTTTTCATTAAAAGAATCATTAGAAAATAGGAGATTTTTACAAAAAACTCTATTTTTGTGCTTGGATTGAGGTAACTCTTTCACAAACATATGAAAAAAGAAGAAGCGTTATGCTTATTTCCCTATACTGAAATACAGTTAGTTGCATACGCTGTTCTTAAAGGTTGTTCTTACGTTATCCATATTAGAACGCACAAAAATAAGCATTTTAATTGGTTTGTGGTTAACTTTTCCTTGCTATCTTAATATGAATAGAAGAAAAAGCGTTAATTTTGCAACGTGAATAAAAAAATAAGTGCCTATGGTATAGATTATCAAAATAAAGACATAAGATAAAAAGCGTTAGCTTGTGTATATTCTTATTTTCTGAAATCGCCAAATTAAAGAAACGTTCAAGAAGTACAAAGTTGATGCCTGCGCTCATAGCGTGGGCTTTTACTTGTATTTGAACGTATGGTGTTTGGCGATACCAAGAAAATAGATACACAGTAAATAGTCCACGTTTTTTATTTGTCTATCGCTGAAACAAGGACTATCAAAACAAGTAATAAACAATAAAATCATTGAGCAAAATGAAGAATTCAATCTTAATAATTGCGGCTTGTATTATATCTTTTGCTGTGGCAAGCTGTGGAGGAAATTCATCAAGCGATAAAGAACGCATTGCACAACTTGAAGATAGCATCGCAAGAATACTGTCAAAACAACAAGCCAAAACTCCTTCATACGGTAGTGACTCAGAAAACAAAACTTCTAACACCTTTACCGCTACTTCAAGTTCGGAGTATGATTCTAATAGTGCATCTACTAATTTCTTGGGAACATACAAGGTAATAGATGCTACGGGACATACATTCTATATCATTCTTAATGAAGATGAAACAGCGAATGTAAAAATAGAAGGTTCTGATGTGATTCTCTACTGTTCATGGGAAGAACTTTTCATAATAAACAAAGGAATAAGAATTGATTTCTCAGACAAGAGACCAATTATTTACTTTGATGGCGGCGTAAAAAAGTACGGCGGAATGTATCTTAAAGACGGATGGCTGTATGCTGGTAGTAGTGAGGTTGAATCAAAACATCCTCAATGGCGTTTGAAGGCTGAAAAAGTAAAATAGAATTTCCTAAGACATGGAAATAATGGCTAAAAGCTGTGATTTTAGCCATTATTTTTTATAAGTCAAATTCGGTTTTAAGTCTCTGAACGGTTGAAACGGAAACATCGCATAATTTAGCGACCTTACGAATACTAGTACCTTTTTTTAATTCTCGTAATACTTGTTTGTATTCTTCTTGCTTTTGTTCCTTTGTTTTTACGCTACCTTCCTTTCTTCCAAGTTTTCCACCTTCTGCGATATACTTTGCCCTACCACTATTCAAACGAAATTTGATATTTTCACGTTCCATTTCTGCGCAAGTACCAAGCACTGAAATAAAGATATTAAGAAATGGATTTTTTGTTCCATCTGATTGAAATATATTCAGATTCTCTTTCTGAAAATAAATGTTAAGGTTATTATCCTTGCACAGCTTTACATTTGCCAGCACTTCATCTACATTTCTACCCAAGCGACTTAATTCACTTATAAGCAAAGAATCTATTTTGTTGGATATGCAGTAATCCAAACACTCGCAAAGGATTGGTCGTTCTTCGTTTTTCTTTGCACCTGAAATATGTTCTTCGTACACTTTAACGACTTCCATATCATTACTGGATGCGTATGTCTTCAAGTCAATAACTTGTCTGTCTGTTGACTGCCTGTCATTGGTACTGCTTACACGAGCGTATATAACTGCTTTCTTCATGACTTTTATTCTTTTTAGTCCAACTAATTCCTTCATTTACTGATGCAAAGATAAGCATTTCTTTTGGTGTATGCAAGAAAATCAAAGATAAAATAGAATACAATAATTAAATGTATTCTTATGGTGTAATAGATTTGTTTGAATACAGTTTGCTTCAGAATACAGATGCGTAAATTACGCAATATATCACATCAATGCGCAAATTACGCATTAAACGCTCAAACTTTAAGCTGCATTATATCTCAATCAATAGGCGATTTATCCTATTCCTTAAAAAACTTCGATTTTGATTTTGTTTTTTAGCTAAAAAGTTGTACTCTTTCAACATAAAAGATATTTATAGTTAGAATGGGTTGAAAAGTTAGTAATAATAAGCTATATATAAATTTAGATGAGAAAAGAAAGAAAATTAAAACAGGAGACTCGCAAAAAGATAAGCGAGGCCATGAGAGGCAGAAAGCAAACAGTCTCAACAAGGCTTAAAATAAGCGAGGCTATGAAGAAGTATTGGGAAAGAATTCCTTATGAAGAAAATAATAATTTAGAAAATAAAGAAGAAAATGTTTGAAACAAAATTTGATGTCAGCATTGATAAGTTAGAAATAACTTATACGTGGAATGAAGAAACACGTGCCTACATTGAAAGTCTTGATTACTTGCAATGTGGGGAATATGGAGAAATCTCAATAAAGAGAATCGAAAACAGAAACTACCATCACCAATTTGTCGTACTTGGGCCTGGCGATGATGGGGATGATACAGTAATTTGTGATTTGTTCTTTGGTAGTCCTAACCCTATGCGTCCTTATGTGTATCTGTCTGTTCGCAATCCAATACTCTATAAAGATTATATGCTGGGAGGTATCTCGTATATTGAGCAAGCCCTACATTTGGAGTTTTTCAGAATTTCAAAGCTACATCTTGCATTTGATAGCAATGTGAATATAATAAACAGATTCTATAAGCTGCTGAAAAATGAGGATGTGGATTTTGTCATAAACGATAAGAAAATAAAGTCGATGGATGAGAAAATACATTCCCTGATCCATGTTTCAGTTGGCACGAGAAAGAATCGTTATCAAGACAAATCTTTCTACGTTAAAAACAACGATGATAGTTTGGTGTTGAGCGCATATAATAAGGCTTTGGAACTGACAGAGAATAGTGCTAAGGATTATATCGCCTTAAAGGTTGGCTTTGATAAAAGGATATATCGCTTTGAAGTGCGACTGAATTGCTACAAGGTTATTCGTGAGACTTTACAGGCTGCCAATATCAAAGATGAGGAACTTTATTGCAGCTTGGTGGATAGCAATACTTTGATGAAGCTGTTTTGGGTTTCTCTAAATCGTTTGATACGCATCCAAAAGAGTCGCAAATCTTACAACTTGCTTGAAGCCCTTATTTAGAATTATTTAGGCTATGTTTTATGTATGTGAAGGTGTATTGGTGGGCTGTTGGTTAATAGGTGCACTAATACACTTTCTTCGCATAGATTGGCTGATTCTTTTCTTGTGTTCTTCTGACAACTTACGTCCTTTTAAGGCCTGACTTATACGTTTTTTTATTGAGGCAGATTTTCTTCGACCTTTCAACGAATAAGAGATTTTTTTCTTGATAATATCATTCATTTATAATTAGGGATATGGATTTTTTATTTTTATGCTTGTGATACAAACATAAATAGTAGTAGATAGGTTAAATTTGAAATTTTATATTTGAAAAATAATTATAGATAAGCAAGGGATTACACTATAGAAGTAGGTTAGTTGTATCTGTACTCTGAAAGGGTGGATACGGTGGTTAGCCTCAACTATTTATGTAAAGGATGAGGCTTTATTTGGCACTGGAAGTGATTTGTAATTGCGACCCTGAATGATTAGGGCTTTTGGTGGTTGTCAAATATATCTATTTGGTCAGCTTCGTCTGCTAAACCTGCAATTTCATTTTGTTCTGCTTGAATTTCAAGAAACGTATCATAGTCAATTCCTGCTTTAAAGGCTTTTTCCATGTCTGTAAGTCTGCTGCTTAGGGCTTCTTCTTCGTGCTTTTCTATTGCCAACATCTGTTTTAGAGTTTGGATATTATTAGCCTGTTTCTCTGTTGTTTCTTCAAGCTCTTTCTTTGCAAGAATGTCAGCTTTCATAACTTCATAATTGAAATTACTATTTGCAGAATGTTCTTCTTTCCCTTGTAAAGAATTAGAATTTCCTCTTAACTGAAATAGCGCACTCCCCCTTATATTTCTAATTGACTCTACAAGTTTCTTTCCCTTGTCATTTACTGTTTCGTGCAGATAAACATCGTTTATCATTTTTACATCTGTGTGGGCTGTTGCGATAATAACATTATCCTTTGGCACACCTAATTTGCACATTAAAGTAATGAATGTATGCCTCGCTATGTGCGTATGTATTAACTTGTATAGCTTCTCTTTCTTCTGAATTATATTTTTACCCCTTTGCTCCACATAATTTATTTCGCTATCTAACTTTGCCTTTTTACAGATTCTCTTAATAGACTGGTTCAATTTATCTTCTGCCCTATCAATTACTTTCTCATCATCTGATAAGATGTTGTAAAATTTAAGTCCTTTATTACGATATTTCAAGATGATTTCCATAGCAATAGGAAACAGATAAAGTACAGCCTCTTCTCCTGTTTTCTGTACGTTGAATGAGATGACCTCATCGCCACTTTCCAATGAATTTACTACATATTCGCCTTTAAAGATCTTAGGCATATCACTTATGCGTTGTCCTAAAAGAGATTGGCACAGAAACAAATCCCTAGCTTCTTCGTCCTCTTGCGATAAGTCTGTCAGATGATAGATATTTAACAACTGGGCTTCTGTAAGGGGTACTTGTTTGCTTTTCTTCTGTTCCTTGCTACGCATATCTTTGATGCGTTCATAACCTGTCAAATTGATATTCGCTTTTATTTCCCTATCTTTATTGGCCTTATGTATTAAGGTTATTAACGCACCCTCATAGTTGCCTATGGTTTTGACACCCAATTTTTTCTCACATAAAAATTCTTGATAAGCTGTCAGCAAATCTGTGTTAAGCCTAGCTAAGTCATCTTCTAATTTTTTCTCGTTGAGGAATTTCTTAAATGAGCTTATGGCGTGTATATAAAGGCTCTGACTTTTACCTTCAATATATTTGTCTATCATTTGGCTTAATATAATCGTTGCTATTTGCTTCACTTGTTTTACCATATTACGTGAGTTTGGGTTTATAACAAACTTTATTTCTTGAAATATATTGCTGATAGAATCAACATTTTCACAAAGGTAGCCTTTTTTCTCTTCAACTTTGGCGAGAATGCCCACTAATTTACGATTGATAATAGCATTGTTGCGATTGTCAAGTTGTGTTAGTCCATTACTAATGGTTGCAATCTGCTTTACTCTGTTCCATTGTGAAGGATAGACTTTTAATCCTGTGCTTATTTTATACTGCTTCCCATCAAAACAGAAAACAGCATAAATAAGAGTAGGCTTATTCTGTTTGCGCTGTCTCAAATTGAATCTTAAAGTAAAATCTAAAAAGACTTGCTTATCCATATTTACGCACCAATGTTATTACTTTTTGTTCTTACATTTGGTTCTTAAATGGATAAAAGCACAAGCCTCAACCCCTAAATAAGCATCGTAAAACGCACAAATAAGTATCAAAAAAGCCTTATTTTAGCGTTATGCTTATCTTGTACTTGAAAACGTAGGAAATTTTCAATTAGATGCAAGGATAGCATAGTGGTTCTCACGCGTAAGCGTGAGCTGCTATTGTTACATCTGCATCTATGGTTTCCTACGACCTTCAAGTAAGAGTGTGGCATACAGTTCACGCTTTTCGTTGGATAATATGTGAAACTTATAAATAAATGGAACAGATTAAGAGACTTGTATCTATTTTTGTGTTGATACTAGTGTCATCAGTACAAGAATTATCTGCACAGATATCTCCTACTAATGTGCAAGAATTGATGTCATATTTTGAAAGCCATATTCAAAGCCTTGATCCAATAGAAGGTGTATATGATGTAAACATTGAGCAGTGGGGCGAAAATGCTTACCAAGAGTTTCCATCAGAAACAACAAACCTAACAATGTTGGTATACAAAAATGAGAATGGAGAATTTAAGGTTTTTAAAAATGACCAAGTAACAATAAAAAAGATAGGAAAAACACCCGTATATAACTATAATCTATTCTGGAAAGGAAGTAATGTTACAGATTCGAAACGTTTTGTTCTAGAAGAAAGTACTTTTTTTGATATCAAATACTCTATCCCAGATAGACAACTACGCTATGATATGGGACGTAATTATCAAGCAGGTTTTAAAGTACATTTTAAATGTTCATTTATAAAAACTTACCCTACTGTTGATATGCATGTAAATGACATTGAAGATGAAAATGTTAGAAATCCTCAAGAGTGGTCTGGAACTGGATTTGCTTTAAACAATGGATATGTTGCAACGAACTATCATGTAATTGAAAATGCAAAATCAATATCCATTAAAGGAATAAAAGGAGACTTCACTGCTAAATATAATGCGACCATTATTGCTACTGATAAATACAATGACCTTGCATTATTACAGATTTCTGACAATGATTTTAAAGGTTTTGGTTCAATTCCCTATAATGTTAAAACATCTGTTTCTGATGTTGGCGAGGATGTCTTTGTTTTAGGTTATCCTTTGACTAGTACAATGGGAGATGAAATTAAATTAACAACAGGCGTCATAAGCTCAAAAACAGGATTTCAAGGTGATGTCTCCTTATATCAGATTTCAGCTCCTATTCAACCAGGCAATAGCGGTGGTCCTTTGTTTGACAACAAAGGAAATCTTATTGGTATTGTGAACGCCAAGCACAAGGATGCAGAAAATGTAGGATATGCAATTAAAACGTCATATTTAAAAAATCTAATTGAAAGTTCTATTTCTACTTCAATATTGCCAAATAATAATCGAATAGATAGACAAGCATTGACAGAAAAAGTAAAGAGTTTGAAAGATTTTGTATTTTTTATCGAGTGTTCATCTAAAAGTAAATAATCAAGAATGGCTGTATTGTTTGACCTATTTAGTTATCGGGTAAACGAAACTTCCGATGGCCTATATTATGATCGTTGGTATGGGCGTAAATTTCCTGAAATTTCTATGCCTGAAAAATTATATTTTTTGAATCGAATCATTTCTGCACTTTTAACGCATGATAAACTGTTCATTAGAACAGACTCAATAGAAGAAATGATTGAGTGTATAGGATTTGATGCGTTTAGAATGCTTTATAATAGAGGCGAATTGGAAATTTTAGATAATTGGTGGGTACCTGCTTTTATGTATGGTGGAGATACTGTTTTCTATATGAATATGCATGAGAAGCAATATCAAGATAAGATATGTTCTCGTCTATTAGAACGCAAAGGATCAGAGGAATCACGTTTTATGAATTCAATTTTAAAGAATGTGCGTAATACATCTGATTCCGATACATATGACTTTTGGGACAACACGTCACAGGAAAATATGTATGAAGATTTTTCTTTCAATGATAGAATTCGTGCTCTTTTGAATATTCAATCTGAAACCATCATGTCGATTTCAAATGAATATGATACTTGGTCGGCAGTAAGACTTTGTTTATTTGAACGAAGTATAGAATGGTCTAAACAGCTTAAAACAGATGAAATTTTGCTTGAAGACGAAGCAAAAAGATACTTATTATACAAAAGTGACATCCATTCAGATAGTATTATCCAATATTTCAAACAGGTTATTTTTGCAAAAGGAATACCCAACTTATCGATTTTATATTATAATGATGTGATTTCAATGAAAGATATAATCAGGGTTAGAGATAAGGTCGCTTTTGGCAAATTTATGTCTTGGCTTAAAAATCACAATTATAGTGTAAAGGAATTGGAATTAGCTTTGTTAGATGGACGATCAAACAATAATCAGATAGAGAAATGGTTTAGATGGGCTGTTGTTAATAGTGCCTCGTTATTTTTATCCCCAGGAATTGTACCGGCACTTTCCTGTATAGGGCTGAGTTTTATTGAGCAACTTCTACCTCAATTCAATGGACAAAAAATACCCAATTTGTATTTTGATGGCATCTTGTCGAAACAATTCAATGCTAGTAGAATGAATAGGAAATTGCAATCTAAGTTTTAGGCTTTAAGGTGGTATTTTTCAATATCCTATTGGTGTTCAATACTTTTTGTATTTTTGTTAATAAGTAGGGTGTCCAGTTTAACGTTCCCAATTTAGCCTACATTTTTAAGCTGTTTGGTACGTTCTGTAACCCAGTTTATGGACATGTGCTTCTTTGCAA
>MNQS01000080.1 GCA_001915545.1 Bacteroides sp. 43_108
CTGGATGGTTTTTGTAAACTCCAACAAACGGTCGGCCAAGGTCGATTTCCCGTGGTCTATATGTGCTATAATGCAAAAATTACGGATATTCTTCATCTTCGTCACTTAAATTTCGCGCAAATATACAAAAACTCGCTCATATACGGATGAATTTTGCAGGAATAATACAAACCATCTGAAATCAAAACCAGAAGATTTGCCAACAATATTCATTCTTAAAAGTGGCCGTTCTTAAGTCCTTCCTCCAATTTTTCCATCCATTTATTAAAACGAGGACATTTGCCTCGAATATCATCTATATCCAGCGCCTCAAGAATCATCTCCCCGTCAGCAGTCTTCTCATACGGGAATATCCTCATCAATCGTTTGGAAGGAGCGGTATCCGCCCCTCCGTTTATATCTTCGGGGGTAGGATATGAATCTATTATCCGCTGCAATTCATCCAAGCTTTCCTGATCATCCACCACAACATTGAAACCGTCCATACTGGTATACATCAGGGATTCAATCTCATGCCGTTGGATATAAGGCAGAAAACAGGAAGCATCCATAAATTCCGTTACCTTTTCTTTTATCCCCTGCTCCATATCCGGCAGTCTCAAACTGTCTGTGGTATAGCCGGGAAAATCTGTAGGAAGTCTGAAAAAGTCAAGCAAGGTTGTGATTAACACGTTTTTTGTCGCAGCCACCCGTGAAACGTCATTCTTCAGATATTCAAAACCCACATTCCCACCTTTTTTATTCAATTTCCTGTTCGTTAAGATTTTCTGGGCATTCATAGGATTAGTAAATCCTTTCGAATACAAATAGGGAATTACACGCTTCTGAATAAAACTCACTTCCGTATCGCCTTCAACTATAAACACTACTCTTTTCATTCCCACTCAATTTAAAGGCTGCCCGCCAATGACATTCTTCTCCCATATTTCTCCCAAGCTGTAATCTTCCAGCCAATGCGCTAAATTCTCAGAATCAAGCCGGTTGAAAACAGTCGCGTTGTCTTTACGATCCACAACAATGATATCTTCCGGTTCAAAGTTATCCACCAAATTGACAGATTGAGTGGAGATAATTATCTGAGCTTCTCTGGAAGCTTTTTTGATCAAAGCAGCCAGTTTGTTGACCGCTACCGGATGTAGTCCGAGTTCCGGCTCGTCAATGATGACCGTCTTTGGCAGATCCGGCTGAAGCAACAAGGTTGCCAGACAGATAAAACGCAGCGTTCCGTCTGATAACTGGTACGCATTAAAATACGTATCAACAGCTCCCTTCTGCTTCCACTCCAGCTGGATCAGCTGTTCGTTCAAGCGGTTGGGCATTAAACAGAATCCCTCAAAAAAAGGAGATACGGAAGCTACCGCCTTTTCTATACGTGTGAAATGTTTTGGATGCTTTTCTTTCAGATAATATAAGAATGCGGCAATGTTAGCCCCATTGTTCTTCAAGCTGACATTATCATCCATATTACATTTTCCTTTCATGGGGGAACGGTCTCCCGTATCATGGAAATGATACACCTCAAATTCGCGTAAGAAGCTGTTTACATAAAATGCCTGTCCGGTATGGTCGTTCTTAAATGAAGATTCCTGCTTGTTGACCTCGTGCAGTTGTTTGTGCCAGGATACCCCATTGTGATAAGCCGTATCAATACGCTCAATAAATAAAGAATCCTGAGCCTCTTTCATATTTACAATAAAACGATTATGAGCATCCTTACCGCGTTCCGCAAAAAACAAGTCAAAGGACAAATGATCAGTTTCTTTTTTTCCCATATACAACAAACTGTCGGAGCCGCCTTTGGTGAGAACATAATTCTGAAGATTCCGCTCGTACAGGTTATGTATAAGAGTAAAGGCAGAAATGAAATTGCTCTTTCCTATTCCATTCCCACCTATCAATATATTTATGGGAAACAGCTCTACAGTTTGTTCCTTTATTGATTTGTATCCTTCAATCGTTATTTTCTGTATCATCAAAATTTTGTTTACATTCTCAAACAACAATACAAAAGTAGCTTTTTTGCCTGAATACTACAATTTTGCCGGTTGCAAATCTCTTATTTTTCATTTCTTTTATAGATATCTCAGACTTCAACAAATATACAAAAAAAATGCGTTGACAACATACCAAACGATGTGCCAACGCATTTTTTTATGAGTTTAAAATCTTCTTCTTACACCAATTTTACAAAGATCTCGCCTTCCACTTCAGAAGTAACGACCTTATCTTCTC
>MNQS01000081.1 GCA_001915545.1 Bacteroides sp. 43_108
AATTAGAGGTCGAAGTTATCTGATTCTTACTGAAACAAAGGTAATATGGGTGATTGAGAATGTTGGAAAATACATTCTTGATCACCTTTTTTATCAACTTTGATTTTACTTCCTTATTTCTCCTTATTGTTTGCTTCTTTTTTTTTATAACAGTTCTGTTGGGTACAAAATAGACAATCGGATAGTCTTGTTTATATAGAGATATAACTTTGTTAGCAGAATAAATTAATTGTCCTGATTTATAGATTATATAGGTGTTTATTGTTAATATAATCAAATTTATTTTCATTTTATTTCGTTTTGTATTGAATATTTCCAGTTAAATTCCGTTATTTGCGAAATGATAAGAAAGTAAATGATAATAATATGCAAGTTGAAACGTTAGAATTACAATCGGAAAAGAATCGGAAACGGTTGGTTGAGATTGTGTATAAAGCAAAAGCAGGACACATTGGAGGTGATCTGTCGTGTCTTAACGTGCTTACAGCACTTTATTTTGATATAATGCGTGTTTGGCCGGATAAACCAAAGGAAACGAAAAGAGATCGTTTTGTAATGAGCAAAGGGCATTGCGTAGAAGCGTTATATGTTACGCTGGAAGCAAAAGGTTTCATCTCTCGTGAGGTAACCGACACATTAGGAGAATTCGGATCTATCTTGTCCGGCCATCCTACTATAGAGGTACCGGGTATTGAAGTAAATACAGGAGCTTTAGGGCATGGCTTGTCTGTAGGTGTCGGAATGGCGATGGCTGCCAAAATGGATAAAGCTGATTATAAAACGTATGTATTGATGGGAGATGGTGAGCAAGGGGAAGGTTCTATATATGAAGCTGCTATGGCAGGAAACCAGTATAAATTGGATAATCTGGTAGCCATTATTGACCGTAATCGTTTGCAGATCAGCGGTACAACCGAGGAGGTCATGTCATTGGAGAGTATGCGCGACCGCTGGACTGCCTTCGGTTGGGATGTATTGGAAATGAACGGAGATGAGATGGAAGATATCATCCGGACTTTCCGTTCTATTGATTATACGAATAAAAAGCCTCATTTGCTTATCTCCCATACTACAAAAGGAAAAGGAGTGTCTTATATGGAAGGCATTGCAAAATGGCATCATGGCGTGCCTACAGCCGAACAATATGAAGAGGCTGTTCGCGAGGTATCCGAAAGAATTGAAAAACTAGAAAAAGAAAACAATGGCAAATAATATGATAGCGTGCAGAAAGAGCTTTACAGATACGTTGCTGGAGTTGGCGCGTCAGGATAAAGATATTGTGGCGGTTACAACAGACGCCAGAGGATCTGTTACTTTGGGGGATTTTGCAAAAGAATTACCTGCACAGTTTGTAGAATGTGGAATAGCCGAACAGGATGCGGTAGGAATATCAGCAGGTTTGGCACATAGCGGAAAAAAAGTGTTTGTATGTGGCCCGGCTTGCTTTTACGTGGCACGTAGCTTGGAGCAGGTGAAGGTCGATTTGGCTTATAGTCAGAATAATGTGAAGATACTCGGAGTAAGCGGTGGAGTTGCTTATGGTGCTTTGGGGGCTACTCATCATAGCCTGCATGATATTGCCGTATTAAGAACTTTTCCGGGAATGAATATCGTTCTTCCTTGTGATGCCCGTCAGACACGCAAGTTGGTCAAACTATTGGTAGATTACCCTGAACCGGTATATGTGCGTGTAGGAAGGGCTGCCGTTCCCGATGTGTATGAGAATGATGATTTTGAATTTGTTCTGGGAAAAGCCAATACGTTGCTGGACGGTACGGATCTGACTATCATTGCCGCCGGAGAAACGGTTTATCATGCTTATCAGGCCGGCTTGATGCTGCGTGAGAAAGGCATTCAGGCACGTGTGCTGGATATGTCTTCCATCAAGCCTGTTGATGTGGAAGCCATCAGGAAAGCGGCGGAAGAAACCGGACGAATTATCACCGTAGAAGAACACAGCCGGTTTGGCGGCTTGGGAGCTATTGTAGTTGAGACGCTTTCTGAAAATCCGGTTCCGGTACGCATTATCGGCATCCCCGATGAGAACGTGGTTCATGGAAACTCCCATGAAATCTTTGCCCATTACGGATTGGATAAAGAGGGCATCTGCATTCGTGAAAAAATAAACATATCCTTTTTAAATCTAATAGTATGATTAGCAGAATAATTACCATAGATCAAAGTACTTCGGCAACAAAAGCCATGCTGTTCTCTGAAGATTGCGAATTGTTGCATCGGGTAAATATAGAACATCAGCAATTCTACCCGCAGATAGGATGGGTAGAGCATGATGCCGAAGAAATCTATAAAAATACCATAGAAGCGATACATTGTCTGCTTGAACAAGAAGAAGTGAATGGAAAGGATATTTCTTATTCTCTTGCCATCACCAATCAGCGCGAAACGGTGGTTGTTTGGAACCGACATACCGGCAAGTCCGTTTATCATGCCGTGGTATGGCAATGCCAGCGGGGAGCGGCTATTTGCAAAGAACTGAAAGATAAGGGATACAGCGAACTGGTACAACGAAAGACCGGATTGCTTATCGATCCTTATTTTTCTGCCAGTGGTGCTAAGTGGATATTGGATAACGTGGAAAATGCACGTGAACTGGCAGAAAAAGGCGATTTGTTGATGGGAACTATTGATTCCTGGCTGATTTGGAAACTGACCGAAGGCAGGAAGCATCTGACTGATTATACGAATGCGTCGCGTACCATGCTTTTTAATATTCATACTTTGGACTGGGATGAAGAGTTGTTGAAACTCTTCACTATTCCCCGGAGTTCAAATCTCCGATACAAATAGCAGGTGTTTTAGGTGATTCCCATGGAGCATTAACCGGTCAGATGTGTTTTGAGGCAGGTATGGGCAAGGTGACTTATGGAACGGGATCATCTGTTATGGTTAACATTGGAGAAGAGGCTGTCGCTGCTCCTGAAGGGCTGGTTACATCCGTCGGATTCTCGGCTTTGGGTAAAGTGTATTATGCTTTTGAGGGCAATATCCATTGCACCGGAGCCACTATCAAATGGATGGTGGAGAAATTGGGATTGGTGGACTCGTTCAATCAAATTGAAACCTTGGCGACTTCGGTGAAAAATAATGATGGAGTCTATCTGGTTCCCGCCTTTACCGGATTGGGAGCTCCCTGGTGGAAACCGGATGCTAAAGCTGCCATCTGGGGAATGACACTGAATGCTGGAAAAGCGCATGTGCTGCGTGCAGGATTGGAATCCATTGCTTATCAAGTGAAGGATTTGATAGACATGATGACCCGGCAGGCAGGAATCGAGCTGAAAGCGTTGCGTGTTGACGGAGGCCCCACGAAGAATCAGTTCCTGATGCAGTTTCAGGCTGATATGCTGCATGCCGTCATTAACCGTTCGGAGATAGAGGAAGCTTCTGCATTGGGGGCTGTTGTCATGAATGGCTTTGCCCGTAAGAAGTGGGCCAGTTTCCAAGAAGCCGCTGCCATGCGTACCATTGACAATTGCATCGCTCCCTGTATGGAGGAAAAAGAACTTCAATCTTTGTATAGTGGCTGGCGTGAGGCTGTTAAGAAAGTAATAGGACAGAATAACTAACTGAATATATCGTAACTTTTAATACCATTAGAAATGAAAAACAAGAAAAAAATGTGTTTTGGTGTCATCATTGGAACACGCGCTTATTTTAACTCGGAATTAGCAAAAGATGTCCGTAAACAATTGTTGGAAACACTGACGAAAGAGGGCTATGACTATGTCATTCTCCCCGAAGATGCTACGCCTACAGGCAGTAGCAGTATTGAAACAAGAGAAGATGGCTTGAAATGTGCAAAGTTGTTCCGTGAGAACCGTGACCGCATTGATGGAATCATTGTTTCATTACCTAACTTCGGTTTTGAAATCGGTATCATCAATGCTATCAGTGTAGCCGATCTGAATGTGCCTGTTTTGGTTCAGGCATGTGATGATGAGAATGACAAGGTGGATTTAGATAGCCGTCGTGACGCGTTCTGTGGTAAGATTTCCGTATGCAATAACTTGTATCAGTATGGCATTCCTTTTACTGATACTACACTACATACTTATTCTATTTATTCTGATTTGCTGGCAGCCGATATTAATAAGTTCGCTGCGATCTGCCGGGTGGTGAATGGTCTTCGTCATGCTCGCATCGGTGCCATCGGCACTCGTCCTGCCGGTTTCCAGACCGTCCGCGCCAGCGAGAAACTGTTGCAGGCATCGGGCATTACAGTCGTTCCGGTAGATCTTTCTGAAATCTTGTCTGCCGCCCGTAAGATTGAAGATGCTGATGAAACGTTACAAGCAAAACTGAAAGAAATCAGACAATATGCTGCTGTTCCCGAACAATACAATGATAAACTGATTTTGCAGGCTAAATTTGGTGTGGCTGTAGAACAATGGATGGAAGCCAATGAAATTGATGCTGTAGCTATCCAGTGT
>MNQS01000082.1 GCA_001915545.1 Bacteroides sp. 43_108
TCCGAATTGTTGGAAACCTTTGCTCAAACGGTCGGTAATGAATGCAGGCATCCAAAAATGCAGGGGAGAGGAAACTAATCCCGGACTATACGAACTGTCGGGTAAATCATAGCTTAGTTTTTTGCGGGTGAAGTCCACCATTCGTTGTGAAGGTGCGGTTTGGCGCATATTGCCTTGCTGCCAGCAGGAGGCCTCCAATGCTTCTTGGAAATACATCATGGTTAATGGACAATGGTCGGTAGTCCATTGACCATGATTTTTATTAGTGGCTTTTAATTCTTCACTTTTCGTTTTTAATTCTTCTGTAAAAAGATTATTTTCCGCCAGATCTTCCGGCCTGATTTCTACCACCATGCCGGAGTTGCTCCATTTGGAGCCGCGGTTGCTGGGACTCATGCCGTTTACTACAATCTGATGCGGACCGCTTGCGGCAGGAACAACAAATCCTCCCGGACACATACAAAAACTATAGACACCACGTCCTTCTACTTGTGTCACAAAGCTATATTCAGCGGCAGGCAGATACTTTCCACGTCCGTTTTTATTATGATATTGTATTTGGTCAATCAGCATGGACGGGTGTTCCAAACGTACTCCTACTGCAATTCCTTTGGTTTCCATCTCTATACCATTGTCATACAACCACCGATACACATCCCGTGCGGAATGTCCGGTAGCCAGAATAACAGGTCCTTTGAAAGTCTTTCCGGTATTTGTTTCTATACCTGTGATTTTGTTTTTTTCTATAATAAGGGAATCCATTCGTGTTTCGAAATGCACTTCACCACCACATTCTATGATGGTATTCCGCATATTTTCAATCACACGCGGCAACTTGTCTGTACCGATGTGGGGATGGGCATCTGCCAGGATGGAGGTACTGGCGCCATGTTGGCAGAATACATTCAGAATTTTGTTCACATTCCCTCGCTTTTTGCTTCGGGTATAGAGTTTGCCGTCTGAGTAGGCTCCTGCTCCTCCTTCTCCGAAACTGTAGTTGCTTTCAGGGGCAACTTTGTGCTCACGGCTGATACGGGCGATATCTATTTTTCTATCGCGTACATTCTTACCTCGTTCCACTACGACAGGCCGGAGTCCTAACTCTATTAATCGCAAGGCAGCAAAAAGTCCGCCCGGTCCTGCTCCCACGACAATGACTTGTGGTTTCCCATCTACCTTATTATATATAGTACGGGTGAACTCCTCATCTTGTGGCATTTCATTAATATATAGGCGTACTTTCAAATTTACATAGATGGTGCGTTGACGTGCGTCTATGCTCCTTTTTAAGATGCGAAGGGCATGGATGGTACGTATATCCAATCCCTTGTCATGTCCGATGAACTGTTTCAGTGACTGTTCGTTGGCTGCTTGTTCAGGCAAGACTCTTATTTGAAATTCCTGTATCATGGTTCTTATTTGGATTGTTCGCCTTCCGGCATTAATTTTTTACGGTAATAAGAATTGGCGGTATATAGTGCGGCGGCAGGGTTGTGTCCTGTCACACGGTCTTTGGTCACTAAAGTTGTAGTATAGGCATTAGAGTACTTGTAGAATAAACTGTCATGTCCCACACATAGTCCGATAACCACGTTCAACTCTGTATATGCTTGGTTGAGAAGGCGTGCTTGTAGGATAGGGTTACACATTGCCGCACCGATTTTTTCACATTCTTTGGGGATTCCGATAGAGGATTTGGCTATTCCGGCTACTTTGCAGATTACTGAATATACCTCAAAGCCGTTAGCACGGAGGATGCGGGCAAAAATACGGGCTTCATTCACCAGTCCGATACAATAGGCAATTCCTAGTTTTTTATATCCCATCTTGCGTGCGAAAGTCATGATTTCTTCCACACGGGTTAATCGGCAGTAACCTTCATATTCCACTTCGGCACTGGCTGCCATTATCTTGTTGTTGTCGTTATATTGTTTCAACGCCCATTCCAAATCTTCTTGTTCCAAATGGGTAGTCAGACAAAATTCAGGGTAAGTGCGCTCTTTGAACTTGCAGTTCTGTGTGCCGCAGTCTATGCAGGTCGGGGGGTATGATTGTTCTTTTGTCATTTTATATCATTATTCAAAT
>MNQS01000083.1 GCA_001915545.1 Bacteroides sp. 43_108
TTTGGCAAAGACTAATCTCGCCAAGAACACCGTTACATCGTATGTGTGGACGGTACAGTATTTCCTCAATCATTATGGAGAAGTAAACAAGAAGAACCTCTTGGCATATAAGGGGTACTTGGTGGAGAACTTTAAGCCACAGACGGTGAACCTTCGGCTGCAAGGTATCAATAAGTATCTGGAATTTACAAAACAAGAGAAACTGAAAGTGAAGTTCGTAAAGGTACAACAGAAGAACTTTTTGGAAAATGTAATAAGCGATGCCGATTACAAATTTCTCAAAGCCCAGCTCAAAGCAGATGGTTATGATGAGTGGTATTTCATCGTATGGTTTATGGCTGCTACAGGGGCACGTGTCAGCGAACTACTCCATATCAAAGCAGAACATATACAAATCGGGCATCTTGACCTATACAGCAAGGGAGGAAAGATACGCCGTTTGTATATCCCGAAGAACTTGCGCACGGAGGCTGCGAAATGGCTCAGAGAAATAGGACTTACTTCCGGCTACATCTTTCTGAATCGGTTTGGACAGCGCATTACTACTCGTGGAATAGCTTCTCAACTCAAACATTTTGCTGAAAAATACGGGATGAACAAAGAGGTGGTTTACCCTCATTCATTCCGTCACCGTTTCGCCAAAAACTTCCTTGACCGCTTTAACGACCTTGCTTTACTTGCCGACCTCATGGGGCATGAAAGCATAGAAACCACTCGTATCTATTTACGCCGCACTGCCAGCGAACAGCAGAAGATTGTGGATAAAGTGGTGAACTGGTAAAGTTACATTAGTCCTTAGAAGCGTTCTTGTTTACGCTTCTAAGGAATTTTGAATACCGTCAAAAATGGAGAATGTCTCTTCAATCTTGGCTACTATGCGCTGTTGCTCGGCAAGTGGAGGTAGGGGCAATATATATTGTTTTGCCTTTTCAATCGTAATGGTATCAACAGTTGTACCCTTTGAGTTATCATACATCTGTTTTAGCATATATTCGCTTCTCATGATGTGGTAAATATATTTCGCATTTATTTGATAGTCATTACACAAACAAAGTACACTTGCATCCTTGTAATAGAACTTATCAGACTCTTTTACAATGTAGCATTTGCCAATAGTACCAACGGCAGAAATCATAATATCTGACGCTTTGGGTACTGGAAATTTCTCCTTTAATGAGTTATAATGTTCCTCTGAAATATATAATTCATTATCTACAAGTCCATAAATAGACAGCTTGGCTATTTCACGTGCTCTATAAAATGGAACACCACTATGCTTCCAATCTGACTTCAAAATTCTTTTAGCTGATACGACATTAAATATTGACCCTAAATTTGTCGTTATCCACCCGCTCGGAACGTCAAACGTATAATGCCCGTTATCACAAGGTGTGAAGTCGGGATTTATGCGCTTCAACAGTTCAATGGCTGGCTCGTCATTCGGATCTTGCGGCACGAGTTTGCCGTGAATAGCAAGATTGAGGATTTTACTTTTTGCCTGCTTGATAGTTGTTTGTAAATCTTCCTTGCTATTCTTGATAGTATCAATTAAAGAAATCCACTTAGCCACCTCTACAACAATTCTTTCTTGTTCCTTTAAGGGTGGAATAGGTATCATTAATTGCGAAAGCTTTTGAGCATTGATATTAGATTGATTAACAGCATCCGTTTTTACATTATAGCACCAATTACGATAATAGCTGCTATTCATTACAGTATTAAGGTAGTCTGAAAAAATCAATATCGGTCTAATGCGAATAAGATAGCCAGCATATATGGCTGGTTGTTCTTTCTTATAGATTGCCGTTTTCCCTACCCATTCACTACTGTTTGTGCGATTGAACAGTAAATCGTCTTTTTCAAGTGAGTACAGCTTAATATCTTCATTATTTGACGAATACACTAAATTAGAATAATCGATTGTACCGACATTAGTAATATTCCCCATTCGCAAGACAGCTATTTTTCCCACACTTAAAGACTTCTCTGAAGTTCCGTATTTCAATTCGCACACAATATCTTCTAAATTGCACCATTCCCACCCATTGGGTAACAAATAGGGATAATGGGGCGTATCGGAAG
>MNQS01000084.1 GCA_001915545.1 Bacteroides sp. 43_108
GAAAGACGCATTAAAAAAAATGTCGGATAAACGAGAGGCAGATAAGATAGTTTGAAACTCAACTCCCTCAGCTCTTGAATCCGCATTAAAAACAAAAAATCAAAAACAGCAAAGATATGACAGCAACGGCAGACTTCAGACAAGTGGCGCAATACATAGGGCTTGCGATATGCGCCCTAATCATGCGCACCGCCCTTTGGGTGTTCGGCATCCTTTGGGGTATCGTCAGAGAGATAGTAAACGGAATGTTCCGAGTGGCGATAGGCATAATCGTGGCAATCTTTTCCACTATCGCCTTCTTCGGCTTCATCCTTTGGTTATTCACCCTTTAATCTTACCGATAGCGATATGAAAACGACAGACCATTTCAAGAGAACGATACAGATGTATTTGGAGCAACGTGCAGCGGAAGATGTGCTCTTTGCCAAGAACTACCGCAACCCTGCCAAAAACATAGACGATTGCGTGACCTACATTCTGAACTATGTGCAGAAAAGCGGTTGCAACGGCTTCACGGACGGGGAGATATACGGACAAGCCGTACACTACTATGACGAGAACGAGATAGAGGTGGGCAAGCCTATCCAGTGTCAGATAGCCGTGAACCATGTGGTGGAACTCACCGCAGAGGAAAAGGCGGAGGCACGGCAGAACGCTATCCGACAATACCAAGACGAGGAAGTCCGCAAGTTGCAGAACCGCAACAAGCCGAGAACCGCCACCAAAGCGACCACCCAAGAAGTACAACAACCCTCATTATTTGATTTAGGCTTATGAAACCGAGAACACGCATACAGCAGGAAGTCGCACATCTGAGCAAGCGACTACCGAGATTGACCGCCACGCAAAAGGCATACGCTTTCCTTCATTGCTTCAAGCATTACGCAATCAAGAGAGCGGACGGCACGAACATCTGCACTGAGTGCGGACATTCGTGGAAGAGCGACCACGACCTTGCGGACACCCTTTGCGGATGTACCTGCCCCCATTGCGGTATGCAGTTGGAAGCGTTGCGCACCCGAAAGAGCGTTCTCAGCGAGAATGAGTACTTCTCCATCGTCACCACCAGCAAGCAATACCAAGTGATACGCTTCTTCTTCGTCAAGTCCCGATACAAGGCAGGGCAAGCAGCCGAGTATTCCATTTATGAAGTGGTGCAGAGGTGGATTTCACCCGATGGAAAGACAACGACCGTTGCCCGACTGCGTGGTATGTCAATGTTGTATTACGACCAATGGTCTGAATACAGCGACATGGAGGTACGCAAGAACAACAGACTTCACGCATACGATATAGCACCTATGTGTACCTATCCCCGACAGCGTTTCATCCCCGAATTGAAACGCAACGGCTTCAACGGGGACTATCACAACACACTGCCGTATGAACTTTTCACGGCTATCCTTTCTGACAGCCGAGCCGAAACACTCTTGAAAGCAGGGCAATACGCCATGTTGCGCCACTATATCCGTAGTTCCTTTGATATGGGGCGATATTGGGCATCCGTCAAGATTTGCATCCGTAACGGCTACACCATTTCGGACGGCTCCGTATGGTGCGACACCATAGACCTCCTGCGTCATTTGGGTAAGGACACGAACAGCCCGAAATACGTCTGCCCTGCCGACCTCAAAGCGGAACACGACAAGTTGGTGAGAAAACGCAACCTGCAAAGGGAGCGTGAGCGGACGGAACAGCAACGGCAAAAGGCAATTGAGGACGAGAAGAACTATCTGAAAGCCAAAGGCATCTTCTTCGGACTTGTGTTCTCCGACAGCCTTATCTGCATCAAGGTCATAGAGAGCGTGGAGGAAATGGTGGAGGAAGGACGGATAATGCACCATTGTGTGGGCGGTTATCACAACAAGGCAAACTCCCTTATCCTATCCGCCACCATTGACGGCAAACGGATTGAAACGATAGAAGTGTCACTGAAAACGCTGAAAGTGGTACAGAGCAGAGGGGTATGCAATTCCAATACCGAGTACCACGACCGCATCATCCGGCTTGTGGAGGACAATACCGAACTTATCCGTCAGCGTATGAACGCAGCATAATATCAACCTATAATACAG
>MNQS01000085.1 GCA_001915545.1 Bacteroides sp. 43_108
TCCGAAAGCGCAGGGACGGACGTAAGAGGGATTCAGAAGGCGAAAACTGCGACCGACGTAGTGCATGTGCGACAAGGAAAAGAACTGTCCGGGAGCCCCCTTTTCATGCCGTACCCCGGCATGAAACCACTTTTCTCTCCGGCTGTGGTGAAGGCTCTCCTGCTCCCTCTGCATTGCATATGCGGGTTGTTTTGCCCATATCCACGTCCGCCGGTATTGCCTGCCCTTTCCTTGAGAAAAACGGCTTACCGCAACGGGTGGCGTGACACAGACTTTTCCGGATATGGAGGAACATTCCGGAAAAAAGAGTGGAAGACGGGCTATTATTTGGCTGTATAACAACAAAGTTGTATTTTTGCAAAAAATAATATTATGGCTATAACTATCAAGAACATTCCGGTTTTGGAGGGCGTTACGGCGGAAGATTTCGTACGCAGTGCAGACAAGAACGCCGCAAAGGTAACACCCCGGTTATCAGTGGAGGCAAAGAAACGGTTGCGAAAAGTATTGGAGAAATCCCGTTCATTCCGGTTCAATTAACAGCAATGGACGGTATTTCTTTATATGATGATTGTGTCATGCTTGCCTATAACAAGGAAGTACGGAGGAATTGCCTTCCTTTCACTTGTGGCGAGAATGACCTTGATGATTTTTTTCTCAATGATGCCGATCTGTATGCGGATGAACTCCTTGGGAAAACATATTGTTGGGTGACGACTGAAATCCCGCATCGTATTGTGGCCTTGTTTACCTTGTCCAATGACAGTATCAAGACCAGATTAATATCCCCCAATGATAAAAACAGGCTGCAACGCAATATTGTAAATCCTAAACGTGGACGCAGCTATCCGGCCGTGCTGATAGGAAGACTGGGGGTCAATCTGGAATATCAGGGTACATCAAGCCACGTAGGACGGCAACTGATGGCTTTCATAAAAGACTGGTTCCGTCATGAGGACAACAAGACAGGATGCCGTTTTATCGTGGTGGATGCATACAATGAGGAAAAGATTCTCAGGTATTATGAAAGAAACGGTTTCGTTCCACTCTATAAAACAGACGTGATAGAAAAGCAATATTATGATATTCCGCAAGATGAACCTTTGAAAACCCGTTTGCTGTATTTTGATTTGAAAAAGGACTGACATAATAATATATCAGTAAAATCCTTTAGGGTGACAACGGGTTCCAAAGACAGGCTGTCGCTACGATTACCTGCCATATGGCACCGGCCGTTTTCTTGATGGCGGGCGGTGGATTTCATGGGAAGCCAATCCGGAATGACAAGTAATGCCGCACCTGTGGCATAATAGAGCATTATTTTGAAGGCGGAGACTTTGTCCGGTTCTTCTTTTTCCAAGGTTTTCCGTCGGATGTCTTCAAGTTTTCCACACTTGTTTTAGAATAGTCCGCATTATCAGCAGATTGCGAGTTTCAGTCTGCCGTTCCGATTCTCTTTATTGCATCGTAGCATGTCGTTGATATATTCCAAATACTTATCCATGAATAGGCGACTTATAATTTTGTCTCAGGCAAATATCGAGACACACTCCCGAATGAGGTCTTCCATGATTTTAAAAGACTCCGTATTTCGGAAGGAACAACGTACACATACAATTTCTCCGGAACGGCCGACTTTCCTGTCACTTCCCTGTAATCCTCCCCAAAATCAACACCGCCGTATAAACTGCATGAAAGCCCGGGCACGCTTCCTGTTTCCAATCCCATATCTGCTCCTTCCGCAACATCACGTATTGCCGTTCTCATTTCGTATCCTTGAATATTTCTCCAAACATACCAAAGACAGAAAAGCTGCATGGAATCTAAATTCTCACCGGACAGACAATAGATAGAAGGAAGGAATCCATCATCCTCATTTCTTGCGGCAAAAATAGTTGTTTTTCAGGCCGGTCCCGCAAGGCGGCCCTTCGGGCTGGTTGCACGTGAAAAAATCTTCCTCACGCTTCGCGTTAGCGTATTTTTTCACGGCAAGCCTTGCCGGAGACCGCCGAAAAACAAACTGGAGGAAGCACAAGAAATAAGAATGCCTACCCGTGTAGGCCATGTATAAATAACTCAAAAAAATATAAAGCTATGGCAGACAAGAGCGCAGAAAAGGAAAGACTGTTCAACGAGTGGTTCACTGCATCCTATGACAGGTTGAGAGGGACGTTACGCCGGTACGGAATGCTGGACGAGGACAATTTCCATGACACCTACCTTTTTGTAAGAAGGCAGGTGCTGGTTCCCGGAAAGGACATAACGGACTATGACGCGTATTTCATCGGATGCTACAAAAAGGCGGCCCTGGTAAAGATTAAAAGGGAGAATCGGTATGCACACCCTGAAGATGATTTCTTCCTCCGATGTGGCGAAGAGGCAAAATTCCTTTCCGAGGACGACCTGAACGGGTGCGAGCGGCTGGTAAGAGACATACTGCGTTTCGTAAGGCAGAAGTTCTCCTACGAGGAGTACCGGATGTTCATGCTCAGGTTCTATGAGGCGCAGTTCTCGTTCAAGGCACTGGCGGAATGCATGGGTATCTCGGCATCGGCCATATCGCAGAAAGTATGCAGGATAGTGGACGCGGTACGTACCCACAGCGGTTTCGCATGGAGAAGTCAGATGCTGGCGGTGGAAAGCTTCATGTATTGAAAAAATTGTTTAACGGAAAAGTAAGAAAGTTATGGCACTGATAGTATACAACAGGGAAAACTCCCGTCCGCAGGAAGTCACATACAAGGGAAAGCGGACCATCAACCTTGACAGCAGGGGGACCGTCTATCTGTCAAAGACGATGTCAATCGAATTGGGAATCCTCGG
>MNQS01000086.1 GCA_001915545.1 Bacteroides sp. 43_108
CAAGGAAATAGTTTGTATGGGAAGTGACATACGTTCTTCTAATTCAAGTCCAATCAATACAACTGTAAACCAATGCTTGCTGAATGGTAAGGTGCAAGTAGCAAAATTTGGCGGTGCGGTTGCTTATCCTTCATACGGTGAACGTGAATATGATGACTTGGAGTGGGTCAATCATGATGGTATCAGTTATTATTTCCCGGAAAAAGGTTCTATTACCTTGCGTAATAATGAACAGCAGGGTACTTGGAAAAGCATAACGAGCTATTATGATGAAAGCATTGTAAAGAAAAATGTATTTAAGCTGTGGTTCGATCATGGTGTTAAGCCTGATAGCGGAAAATACATTTATTACATTATGCCGAACACATACAGCATTGATTCTGCAAAAGAAGCAATGGACAGCTTGACTACAATCAATAGTGATACAATACAGGCCGTATATAATCATACATTGAATGTATTGGGTGCTGTTTTCCACAAAAAAGGAACACTTAAGATTGGAGATATTGAACTAACATGTTCTGAGCCTTGTACTGCATTGTTCACATTGACAAATACTGAGAATGTGAAAGCGCATTTTGCTGATCCGTCATATTCCTTGGATTCAATGACCGTATATGTAAAGATGCCAAAGCTAAGATACAAGACCTTGAAATGCAAGTTTAATACGGATGTGCATTACAAAGGAACTACAAGCAATTATGATATTGACGTCAATACTCCGGATTCTGTATATGTTTCGGCAGAAGATATCCAGCTTGATTATACGTCTATAGATTTGAACTACGACATGCCATACAAAACGCTGCATGCTCAGGTTATAACTTCTAACGCAACGAACAACACTCCGTCGTGGTACAGCAGTAATGAGAATGTAGCTTTGGTCAGCAAGGATGGAATGATTGTTGCCGTCGGACAAGGTGAGGCTGTGATTACTGCACGTATAAACGAAAATATCGAGGCCGCGTGCTCTGTAAAGATTACTGATCCTATTTACAGTGTTCCTGCATCGGCAGATGCTTATGTTTTTGACGGCAAGCCTTCTGAGAACTATGGTGATCAACCTTCGCTTGTAGTCAAGACAGACGGAAGCGGATATACTAGGCGAGCATATTTGATGTTCCCTTTGCCGAAAGATGAAGAAGTAGGCACAGATGCTGTTGTAGAAAAATCAAAGCTTCTAATGTATGTTACATCTGCTTCAGCCAATGCGCCTGAAGTAAACTGGAATATCTACCCTTCGATGTCGACAACTTGGAAAGAGAATACTATTGATTGGGCAAACAAACCTACATATCAATTATCTCAGCTTCTTGATTCAAAACAGTGCATAATACCTGATTGGAATGATGAAATGAGCAGAACAGTCTCATTTGACGTCGGCACTTATGTTGCAAAACAGCACGAGAATGGCAAAAAGGCCGTTACGTTCCAGATAAATCAGGACAAGCGTGCTTCTGACGGTAAGGGAAACACTGAGTTTGCTTCCAAAGAATACAGTAATAAGGTTGCACATCCACGCTTGATGTTTTACATCCGTGATTATGTGAACTGTGTAGAATCTGTATCAGGCGACGAACCTGAAGTTGTAATGGATAATGGCTCTGTATTTATTTATGGAGTTGACGGTAGAGCGCTTGAAATATATAATTCTTGCGGTGTTAAAGTGAATACTTCAATACAATATGAAGCAGAAGATGTTTTACGTGTTGATTTCAGAGGACTGCCACAAGGTATATATATAATAAAGATTGGTTCTAAGGCCATCAAGGTCATGCACTCGTAGTATCCAAATATGGATTAATATTTTGATTAGCACTTCATAAGTTGATTTGGTTGTTTTTGGAAGATTGGGAAGGCTCTTAAAGATTTCATTGTTTTTCTTTAATCCTTCCTTTTCTTAAAAAAGAACCGTATAAACCAATAGATAGCTTACTTACCTTATACAAATTAACCTATTCTAAGAATCTGTTTAAATTTATTTATAATTAGTTGTAAATCAGTAGGTTAATTGGAATATTTTTCGTAACTTTAAGGTTGTCAAGACATTAATGTTAT
>MNQS01000087.1 GCA_001915545.1 Bacteroides sp. 43_108
GAATCCGACCTACGAACACCACCGTCCCTATGACGGTTGCGACCTTTACCGGGGCGATGCACTCGATGTGCTGCCCCTGCTGGCTGAAGAAGGCATCACCGCCGACATGGTATTGTCAGACCCTCCATACGGTACGACACACTGCCGGTGGGATGCCGTGATAGACATCCCCGGGATGTGGAATGCCGTACAGGGCATATCCAGGCCCGACACTCCCGTACTGCTGTTCTGCCAGCATCCTTTTACGAGCCTGCTGGGCAGTTCCAATCTCCGCAGGCTGCGGTATGCCTGGGTATGGGAGAAGACGCAGGCGACAGGCTTCCTGAATGCCGGGCGTATGCCGATGAAGGCGCACGAGGACATTCTGGTCTTCTACGACAGGTTGCCGAAGTATCATCCGATCAAGACGGACGGGCACAGGCGCAAGGTCGTGATGGCCGAACACCAGCGGAAATGCGATGCCGGCGAGATATACCGGAAGCACGACAATTTCCGGGATTACATATCCACGGAACGCTATCCGCGCAGCGTGCTGAAGTTCAAGACCGACAAGCAACGCTCCTGCCTGCACGCGACACAGAAACCTGTCGCCCTGCTGGAATACCTGATACGCACCTACACCGATGAAGGGGACATCGTCCTCGACTTTGCGATGGGCAGCGGCAGCACGGCCGTGGCCTGCCGGAATACGGGACGCCGGTTCGTCGGCGTGGAGATAGACCGGGAAATTTTTCAGACAGCACTAAACCGTATAACCCATGGCTGACACCCGGGAAATCTGGGTGGATATCAAGAACTATGAAGGAAAGTACAGGATCAGCAACCTCGGGCGTGTCAAGAGTCTGGAACGGCAGGTTTCGCATGACGGCATTACCTGGATACAACCCGAACGCATTATGTGCCATTGGTGCGGGACGACTTCGCTCTATGACTGTGTCCGGCTCTACAAGGGCGGTGTCGGGAAGAAGTTCTCCGTGCACCGTCTGGTAGCACAGCATTTCCTGCCCGACTGGAATCCGGGACTGGAGGTGAACCATATCGACGGGAACCGCGACAACAACCGTGCGGATAACCTGGAGATGTGTACGCACCAGCGGAATATGGAACATGCCATAGCGGGTGGCCTCAAACGGGATTACGGCGAAAAAAGCGTGAATGCCAAACTGACCAACGGGCAGGCGGAAGAGATACGGGTGAGATATTCTTCCGGCCAGGCTTCCCAGAACAGCCTGGCAAAACAGTACGGCGTCAGCCGCCAGACGGTAAGCGCGATAATACGATACAAGAAATATATACGATAATGGACGAGGAAGAAATTTGGAAAGATATTCATCATTACGAGGGAATTTATCAAGTAAGCTCCTGCGGTAGAATTAGAAGTGTCGGAAGATATGTCCGTAATGCCACATCCCAATATTGGAGGAACGGACAAATCATCAAACCGTGGGTCGGGGGTACATCCCCGTATTACAATGTTTCTTTGGCCTCTGACGGAAAAATATGTAAAAAATTAATCCATAGACTTGTCGCAGAACATTTTCTTGATGATTGGAATGCGGCAAAGGAGGTTAATCATAAGGATGGCAATAAGCACAATAATCGAAGTGACAACCTGGAAATGTGTACCAGGCAAGAAAACGTCATGCATTCTATGGTGCATAAACTCAGGGATGATTATGGAGAGAACAGTGTGAACGCCAAACTGACAAATGAACAAGCGGATCATATCAGGCGGTTACACCGGTCGGGAGTCATGCAAAATGAACTGGCTGAACAATTCAAGGTTTGCAAACAGACGATATGCGATATCGTCCACTATAAAAAGTATAAAAAATGAAAGTGACAAACGTAACAATTAAAAAAGCGAATGAAGCATTCACCGTAATGGATTCGTTCGTGGGGAAAGGACTTGTGGAGGGCGGACATTCCGCCCTCCCGTAAGGCGGATATAGATGTCGACTATGCCTCCGACCGGCGGCAGGAGATCAAGGATTACCTGGAAGAACGGTACAACGCGGACGGCCGCCAGCGTGTCTTTTCCGCCGGC
>MNQS01000088.1 GCA_001915545.1 Bacteroides sp. 43_108
ATTACAGAGTTTCTTGCTTTACGAAACTTATCAGAAATACTATGTTCCAATTCACCTCCAATAAAAACTTTCATACAAATTTGTTATCGTTAGTAATGTCCGGCAGCGTTCCGCCTTGTTCAGTCGGGTTGCTGTTTGTTATCAATATTTCTTTAATTCACATTGTTCCCTATTTCAATTATTGGTAATAGGGAATTGTCTATTTCATAAACAAATTTCTTTTTCCCCAAATATGCCTTACTATAAAACACTTTGTGGTTTCCTCTCAATATTACACTGTCATATCCTGAGTCTTTTTTTAGCTTCAAATTTATCTCATTGGATATTTTATTGATAAGACAATCCGGCGTTTTTGAAATAACCCTTAATTGTAACATTTCTAATTCTGTTGCATTTTCTCTACCGCCTTTGCCTTCTATCACAAACTTGCATTGTGCATCATCATAGAAATTAAACCTATTCTCGTGTTCTAACGATAGTGTTGTAATAAAGAAATTCAAATTTTTATCTCGATTACTTTTCACAAGACGAGTTGTATTGTCAGTTATAACAAGTTTATTTATGAAGCCATCGTTAGTCTTATCTTCTACAAAAACAGATGCTCCATATTTAGTCAAAATTTCATCTATCAAAATGATGAAATCTGATAATGATGTTATAATTCTTGTATATATTGGCATATTTGGTATTTTAATATTGATAATGTTTGGCAGCTAATCGCCTTTTGGGGCGATTGAGGTGCATGTTAGTTGTCTATTCGTAGTTTCCTGATTCACCAATGGATTTTACTTTACCATCAACAATCTTTATTTCCATCCCATGTTCCTCATCAAGTGCATAGTCAATCGGAATGATAATAGTTTTGCGAGGCAATACACGGATATGATTACACGGATTGTAAGTCATGTATCGTAGATGTTCCGCTGGAGTTGTTATACATAGCGGAGAGTGCAATTTTGAGTCAGCCGATGGCATTACCATCTCATTAGGAAACAGTACCTCAAATTCTTTTTCGTAGTAATGTGCGTAATTCTTTTTGTAGTACTTATATGCCTTTTCCATAATTTGGCTTACAATCAAATCTGTATTATCAAGAAATTGCCGTAAAGTTTGTTCATACTCCTCCAGCTTCTTCATTGTTGGCGGTGTCGTTATCTCTTCTCCATTGTCGTTATACGCTCTGCCCACATATACGGTAGCATCCATATTTAAAGCAAGAACTTCCGCTTTTCGTTCTGTCTTAAAACCCTCATATTTATCATACACTACATTTCCCCAAAAATCAGTATAACGGCTTTCAGGTAAAACTTCAACTTCGGGATATTCATTAACTGTAACAGACAGATGAAGTATAAATTCAGAGAACGATTCTGCAACAAGCGTTTTATCACCCAAATAATATGCCTGTTCACTCCTGAATGGCTCTGACGATGTACGCCAGAAATTATCGGCTTGTTCATCATATGTACTTACATCAAAGAAAATCTGTCGTCCCTCTTTGGTATAATACCATTTGATTTCCTTATGCTTGTAATTGTAGATGTTCCCAGTTTTAACATCAATCACAAAACGAGAATGATCTTCCGCTATGGCAAATACAAGCAGATTGGATGCACGGTTTTCTTCAATGCGAGCGATTGATGCACCTCCGTCTATGGTAAATTGTGCGCCACCATATTTAAATGAAATAAAATGTGAAATTTCATAATCTAATCCAGTTATCGGAGAGTGGAACATACATTCTACATCCAAGCCTAAGACACCTGTGCCATTAAGACAAAGATAAAAAGCCTTCATATCATCAGGGATGACTATCCCCAATTTATTTTCTATTTGTGACATATCTTTATTTGTCACAGGTCGCTTATTTCCTGCCAATGACAATTTGCGTATTATTTCATTCATTTTTAATTCCTTTTTTATTTGACAACTAATGTTCGGCGGATAATCTCTCTTACGGAGATTTATCCATTTGTTACCGATGTGCCATTTATTTCTATTTCTTTAAATTTTAAAAACTCATTTG
>MNQS01000089.1 GCA_001915545.1 Bacteroides sp. 43_108
TTCTTGGGGTATTCTTTGGCAACGATTTATAATTATCGCAGCAAGATGCGTAATAAGGCGATAGGAAACAAGGAAACTTTTGAACAGGAAGTGATGAACTTGTAGAGATATGATTACAATAATACCAGCAAATGTAATATAAGTGTATTCACTGTTATTCCGTGCTTCAGTAAGTATTAGCTCTAACCTTGGGAGTTTGGTCGTATTTATTCTAAATGTGGCAAAATGTAATTGTTCCCCAAACGGATAGCATTACTTGTCCAATAACACAATTGATTTTAGAAGATGGATAAGTCCCGCCTTGGACATTGAGGATAGGCAAGTCGAATATCTTTTCAGTTAACTTGGTCTCGAAACTTTCTAATTGTTGAAATTGGAAAGCACCTATTTTGTCCTCGTTATTATTATTTTCTATTTTGTTCAGGTACTTGTCATTTTCTTCATAAACAGCAATGGCAACTTCATAAATTTCAAACCATGTCTTTGAATCTTCGACCATTAAATTCATAAAACAGAGAGTACAGTACCTATGTGAGAGATAAAAATAGCACCACAACTAGTAAACTTCCAATAAGTGTTCAGCGTATCTTCGGAGATGTTTTGGTAGAAAATAGTAACATTGATAGCATATCTATACAGGTAGATAACCATAGGCTGAAAGACAAAATACTATAAATGTAATAGGAGAGATAGAGTATTGCCATAGGTGGCTTATTTCAATATTGCGGCAATGTCGGTAGGTGCGATAAATATCTTTGGAAATCAATGGAGTGGATTCTGTAAATACGACCTCATTTGTCATTTTGATTTCTTTAGGAACGGTTTTTGTCATCGAATCGCTGATGCTATTGAATGCCTGATAAAAATTATTGGACATAGTACTGATTGTTTGGCATAAATAAAAAAGCAGAGAGAGAATGAGAGTTGAATAACTCAAAATAATTCTCTCTCTGCTTGGGAGTAGTTCTACAGAGAGGAGGATATTAAATCCTTATCTCTGTGTGTTTAGACTTTGATTACTGTGCCGGATAGGGAGTCAGGTTTACAGTAATGGTGTCTTCTACTTTTTCATTTGTTGAAGTAGTGATAGTCAATTTCACTTTGACTGGGGTTGCTACAGATACTTTGTTTGCATCACCAGCATTTGCTGTAAGTTTAATATCTTTACCGTTTATATTTGCTGTCAAATATTGGGTATATTTAGCTTCGACTTCGCAAACTACATTTTGAATATCATCTTGTGTTCCAGAAATGTTATCTACACGGTAATAGATGTTCTTGTCATTCTTATCAGCAGCTTTACCATATTTCACAGTTACTATGTTACCACTACCAGAGATGATAGAAATAAGCAAACATAACTTTGAAGTCAGCAATCGGGAACTGTACGCCTGCATAGGTAACCTTACCACCTGTTAACGTATAAGCCTTGTTAGTTTCCCCTTTTTCAGTTAATGTGATAGTACCGTTGTCACTAACAGCAATCTTGTCAGCATCATCTTCAATAGCTTTGTATCCACTTACAGTTCCAGCAGAGAAAATGTTGGCTTTAGTGATTTCACTAGCATAAACTGTTACAATCTTATTCAAATAGTATGACGGGTTAAATGTATAAGCTGCTGCCAATGTTGCATCGCTTGGCTTTTCAATAGTGAACGGCAAGTTAATAACAGCAATTGTTCTGAAATAATTGAGTGTTCCAATTTTAACAGCTGCAACAACATTTACCTTAGCTGTAAACTCACCACCATTTTCAATGATTTTGGCTAATTGACTACCGTAATTTGTGTTGAAGTTAACTTTGATACCTGCTATTTGGGCTGCTTCAGTTGTTGTTTTACCTTCAGAGTCAACAGTAGCGATATTCTTAACAAGATCGGTTAGATTTTCAGTTTCTATCTTGCCTGTTTCAGCATTTTCATATACCCATTCTACTTGGGGTTCAAGTACCATTTCTTTATATTCAGCATTCCAAACGACACGTTTGTCTGCACCCATGGCATCGAAGTAGGGCTTTAAGTCAGAGATAAATGCTTGTTCAGCAGTTTCAGTCACTTCTGTTACAACATGCTTCTTGCTTACGATAGAAGTAATTTCTTCTGCATCAGGAGTTTTTTCATTAAAGTTCAAGGTTACATTGTCAGATTTAACCTTACCGAAAACATTCATATAATGAACTGTAAAGTAAACATTTCCTGCAGCCTTGTCATTAAGATTGATAGTCATACCATCGAATGATACGCCATAACGGATAGAGTCTGCTTTTGCTTGAGCATTATCAGCCATTGTGATGTATGAATCGAATAGTTGACCTGCCCATTTTTTTTCAGGGACAATTGTTACAGATTCACCTGGCTTAGCATCCACGTATGATGTGAGATAAGTATCACCTTGCTCATTAATCTGGTATTTACCGAATGGAATATTAACATCTTGGGCATCCACCAAACTAAAATTAAAATCACCATTGAATGGAGAGTAAACATTTTCGTTAACAACCAATGACGCTACAGCATTGCTATTGCCGTATGATTCAACTATTTCATCATTAACAGTAATACCTTCTACAGGAATTTCATACAATCCGGTTGTAGAAGCTGCTCTGCTGCTGCTTAATACTCCACTAAAAGGAACTACTTTTCCTAATTTGATAGGCAGTTCTTCACCTTTAGAGTTTACAGCCTTAACGGTTTTTCCTGATAAATCGTAAGAAACCGGGGATATCTGAACTATAATAGAACTGGTAGATTGTCCTACCATATATTCACCTTTGGCAGGTTTTTCTTTAGAACCACCTTCCCATTTCGGCCATGCTGTTCCTTCTTTAGCAATGCTATAAGCAATATTGAAATTGTTTTCCAATACAGTAATCTGAGCCAATCCTTCGTTCAAGGGCAGACGAACAGATTTTTCATTCTTACCGTCTTTGTCACAAACAACCATGATAACGTAGTTGTTAGGATCAGTAGGATCAGCGTAGTAGTAAGGAACATTTGTTGCAGGAGTAGCGCCGGCAAATTCTTCAAATTCTGTACCGTTCCACAAATACCACTTGCCGTTTTCCTTTTTCACTTCAGGTTGAGCATCCTTGCCCGGTTCACCCTGTGCGCCGTCCTGGCCTACAGCTTTAACGGTAGTCTTCTCACCGTTGCATACCCAAAAACCATCTTCCGAGATAGTCCATTCTGTACCTGCAGCACCTGCTTCACCGTCCTTACCGTTGGTAATGGTGTAGCTG
>MNQS01000090.1 GCA_001915545.1 Bacteroides sp. 43_108
AAGGGTGCTGAAGAAGAACAACACGCTCGACGGCGAGGAGGTGCTGGACAACCAAGACCTGTGCCTGCTGCTGAAGGTGGGCATCCGCACGCTGCAACGCTACCGTGCCATCGGGGTGCTGCCGTACTTCACCATCAGCGGCAAGGTGTTCTACCGCACGAAGGACGTGCACGAGTTCATCCGCACCCGTTTCGCCGACGTGGAGGAACGGGCTGCGAAACGCAAGGAGAAGGAAGCCCGGAAAGAGGAAAGGCGCAGGAAAAGGGGGCTGTTCCCGTGAGAATGACATTTTTCTGACGGTGCTTTTAGTGGATGAAGCCCTGCCGGATCGTGAGATTAGGCGGGGCTATTGTTTTGTTATTCGGGAAGTTTCCGTATCTTTGCCATACGAAGACAGAAGGCGGTGCTCTCGGGCACGGTCTCTGTCGTGACATAGAAGATTCATGCCCGGCTTGGAAGCAGGCGGGGATTGATATACATATTGTACGTTCGCTGAACGTCTTGAAGTAAAAAACTGGTAATTTTTGATAAGCAAGACGAATGGCGCAATGTTCATGCTGTATGCTTATACGGCGTGGGCTTGCCTATTCTGCTTATCGGGTAATACCAGTACCTTTACTTCGGAATAGCGTGAGTTCACGCTGTTCTTTTGGGTGCGAGGCGGACATAATCCTTAAAAATACATTGATATGAAACAGATTACCTTGCACGTGTACCAATCCATTGACGGTTGTCCGGTCAGATCGGACAAGTATTTCGATGCGGCGGTGGACGCCTCCGGCTGCGTGCTGATCGACGAGGAAACCTACCTGCGCATTTACCTGAACCATCTGGGCTGGCCGCTCACGGCAAAAGAGACTTTGGTCGTGACGGACGGCTGTATTGACCTGACGGAGAAGGAACGGGTGCGGTTTGTTACAGGGGATGCGGCAGCGGAACTGCGGGGAATAAAAGCGGACGGCGAAGGTACGGTAACGGCTTACGGAGCGGAAACCGGGGCTTTGCTCTTGGATAACGGGCTGGCGGACGAAATCGTGGTGATAACCGTGCCGGTACTGGTCGGCGGCGGCGAGAAGGCACTGGAGTGCGGGCTGAATGATGGCAGGACGTGGGTCGTGCGGTCGAGCAAGGTATTGGAGGACGGGAAAATCCGGACGGTGTACGGAAGGGTATGCCCATGAAATGCAAAAAGCCACTGCAAAGTGGCTTGGGTCATTCAGGAAAGGATGACGGGTTATAAAAAAACGACCCGCCGATTTGAGCATTATCAAGAGGCTTGGCAGGTTCTACTGGTGCAAAGATAACGGAAATAGTTGGAATGACAAAGATATGTTGAATTTAGGTCTTTCAATGATGCACCTTTTGTTCTAATATATTAATTCCTTTATAATGTTAAAGTACATTTGTCGGAAGAATATTAGTTCTGTCTAATTTCTTTCTAAAGAATGTTTTTTGAATAGACGATAATACGCTATGTTCAATCACATCCTTATGCAAAGTAAAGAATTTATCAGAAGCACTAATACACTCTTGTGTAGCTTTACATTTTCTCAAAGAATTATTCAATAGACTAACTCCCATGAGCTTAGTTTTGAAAAATCTATTTTTTAATCCGTTACGGTATAGAAAATCAAAATAAACTTCAGCATCGGCAACATTATATTTTGCCAATTCTGATTGGAGAGCAGTCCAATAGTAATCCGTCATTTCCAATGACAGAACTACTACTAAAAAACTTCGTTCTCCTAAAGAGATTATTTGATAATCTTTTGTCTTCATTTCTTTACCAATTAGTACATAAGTCATTTATAATAACAAGTCCATCCTTTATTATGTTCACCGCTTCATCATAATATAAGGTTCTGCTTGTTTCTAAGTTCCTGCGATCAATATGGAAAGTTGTATGCCGATTCTTGTTATAAAAGTCATACGCCTTTTCCAATGCTCTTTTTAACGAGGGATTACCATTGTAAGTTCCCACATTCTCCAAAAAATGGTAGTTTCCATCTTTACCTCTCTCAAAATATGTACCATAATCTTTAAAATCCGGTGCGTCTTCCAAGAGTCTTTTGCTAATCAAGCCATCCAAAGCCTTCATTATACCGAATGTATAACACCCGTAATCATCAACCACAACACCGGAGTTAGCAAGAGCAATAGATGTTTTCAGAAAATCTTCAAGAATACTTCCTTCAATGTTTTCAGTTTTCGTGAAATGCTTATTCAAATCTTTTTCTATCACACATCCTACTAAAGGTTGAATAGCCAAGAAGTCTTCCATTACTTCGGTTGGAACAGAAGATATTGTCTCCATTATTTCTGTAATAAGCTCAATATAAAAAGCTGTTACAGCTCCCTGTAAAAATAAAGTCCCATTATTATAAAAAATAATAGATACCTTGGCATCATATTTCCCCTTTAAATGATATTGGTTCCTGATAGCAGGATTGTTATCTGTATTGACCGTAGTTATTTCGATTTCATCACTTTCCGATAATACATCTATAAAAGCATCAAAATCTTCTTCACTTATTCCTTTTGCCGTAAAGCTTTTCTTATCAGGGCAAGGAATTGAAGTATTTTGAAGGATAACGTTCCAACATTCTTCACATATTCCTTTTAAATGTGCTTTTCCTTGCGTACTATAAGAAACTTGCCCGCCATTAATAAAACAGTTTAAGATACCAGTTTCCTTATTATGAGTTATTGCTATTTTTTTTAATTTACCTTCTTGGCAATCTGTTATTTTGATTGAATATGAAGGTTTTGTCGCTATAAAATCAATAGCAACCTGATCTATGTTTTCAACAGATAATGAGTGCTTTTTAGCCATTGTCGTCCTATTTTCGGGTACAAAAATACAATATTTTTCGAATATATGTCCACAAATTCAAGCATTTAACCCTTTTTGAGCTGTAAAAAGGCTGTTTAAAGGGAAATGGAACGCTTCATATTATGAACAGAATAGGTTCGAAATCCTTTCGAGTATTTGCCAGTCGGTTATGGGAAAGACAAATCCGCCTTCTTATATAATCGGCTGGCAAAGATAGTGAATATTGCCGGGATTACGGGTACAAGACCTTGAAATCCCGTGGGCTGCCGCTGTCTGTCAAGCCGTCCTGCCGGAGCCGCCGGAGGGTCTCGGCTGCCGATCCGCTGCCGAAGTTGCGGACACAGTACAGGCGGGAGAAGCGGAAGCGGCG
>MNQS01000091.1:0-1972 GCA_001915545.1 Bacteroides sp. 43_108
TTGTATCTTGGGTACGATTTCTGAGTGCAAAGATACAACTAATATTAGAATTTCAAATATTATCCTTTTATTTGTTCTCTAAAAGACTTACCTATATCCATTATTAACTTGTCATATTTTTCTTTTGTCCTTCTATTTTTATTGATGGTGTTTTGTGCATCTGCTTTAGATATTATTTGTTGAACTTGTTCTCCACCTTCAATTTGTATTCTTATATCTATAAGCTTTAATTTTCCGAATTGGAATTGTTCAAATTGTTCTATAAGTTGAATTAATTTCTCATAATGTTCTTCTTCTATTAATAGAAGATTATCGCTAATAGCATTACGAGTAAGCCTAATTTGTTCACTGAAAGATGGTATTTGATTAGGGTCTGCTTTTTGCCATAACAAATCAGCTTGTCGTTTTGTATATAGTAGAACTTTCCATAAATCATTATACAATTCAAACTGTTTCTCTGAATATCTGAGAAACTGGGATTTTGCTTTCTCTAATTCATTTTTTGTATTTTCCAATTCAGAAGCATACTTTGTTTTTATCACTTCTAATTCTTTTTCATGTTTATTATTATAAGCGTCTAATAATCTAGTTGAAAGGAAATTTCCAAACCATTTAGATAGTGCAATAATAACAACACTTGAACCACCGATTGAGACAATGAAGGCTGTTACTAACTTTACATATTCTATCATTTCCATATTTTAATAATATAATCCGTTATTCTGCATCCAAGTATTAATACTATCAGGGTCAATACTGCCAAATAAGTATTTGTTCTTTGATAAAAAACCAACTCGTTGCCCTCTTAAATATATGGTAGGTGGAGTGGATGTATATGGATTATAAGGGCTTAAAGAAGAGTAAGGACTACCATAAGTTGAATACTGATTCTTAAATGAAGTAGCGGAATAGATACTACCATACAAACCATATTCATAGGAAATGGAATCTATATCGTATCTATTAAGAGAAAGTTTTCCTAAGAATTGCCCGTCACTAGCAATTAAAAAGGATTCACATCTTGCAATTCTATTATTGAAATCATTTATATTCATATATTTATTTTTTTATGATATATTGTTGTAATGGACTATTAGGTTTGTTAGGTATAGTCATAGAAAGAATGCCTACTTCTAAAAGTGGATTTATGATATTTTTTTTAAATCTACTTCGGTTTGTTTGTCCTACAAGTTTCATTATTTCTTGAATAGAATGGGGTTCTGAGCAATACGAAATTATTTGTTCCGCTATAGATGTATAACGTATATCCAGCTTAGGACATTCTTGGGACAAGCTTGGGACATTTATTATTTCATTTTTGATACTAATTCCTCTTTTAAATACAGCTGTAAACATCCCCTCTGTATGAAATTCCGGTTCGGGAAGATTCGCTTCCCTCATGGCTTCTTGCATACGAGGAATACCGGATGCAACTCTTTCGACCAAGTGCATACGGGTAAATAACCCGAATATTAGTGGGTTACGTGTCATGCTTTTATGCCCGAAATTTTTAGCTACAATAGGCAAAAGTCCTCCGGGATTGGAAATCTCTACCCGGTCGTCAAACATTTCTATCATAATGCTTGCGCCTTGTTCATAGTAGTCACGATGTGACAGGGCGTTTATAATGGCTTCTTTAAATACGGTCAAAGGTATTTCCCAAATTTCCTCTCTTGGTCCTGCTCCCTCTATTTTATAAGCTACTTGCAGTTTGCTTTCCAGCCAAGACATAGCCTGTAGATATTGTTGGTACAATGAACCTCCGAAAGTTTTATCATCTATAATATAGACTTTGTTTGTTCCCTTGAAAAGAACACATCTTGTAACAGCGTGCGGAAACTTTCGTTCAGGTTGCTTGCCGAAGAACATCGCTGCACCGTTCTTTGCCGTTCCATTCTCGGTAAACAGTTCCAAGTTCTCAAATATTTGTTTGTCGGGTGTGGACGGACTTAGTTTGGCTTCTGTTCGGAAA
>MNQS01000091.1:2011-2465 GCA_001915545.1 Bacteroides sp. 43_108
ATATGGTCGAAAAAGATTTTGTTACACTCCTGAAAGAAGCTGCGCATTTCTTCGGCTGTGTGAAGTTTCTGTGAGTTTGCCCCCTCACGGACATAGATAGAACCGGAAAATATATAAGGTTTATCCTTGCCGGACGGAACATCAATCACCCAAACAGTTTTATTCACAAGATTTACGGAATACAATTCACAGTGAAGTGCAGGAGATATTTCGCTGATAGAACCTTGAATGGCAGAACGCTTATCGTTTTCTAAGTTAGTATCTACCACTTGCCCGTTATCATCTACTCCAATAAGCAAATATCCTCCGTCTGCATTGGCGAAAGCACATATTTCCTCTGTCAGTTCACGAACCTTTGAAGGAACACGAACTTTAAACTCCACATTGTAGCCCTCTCCACTGTCAATGAGTGATTGTATGGTTTCTGTATTCAGCATAAGTTTTTATGACGATG
>MNQS01000091.1:2489-2946 GCA_001915545.1 Bacteroides sp. 43_108
AACCAAATATTTAATGAATGGAATAAGCTCCTTGCCTGTCTCGGTTAAAGAGTATTCGACTTTTGGGGGAACTTGGGGATACATTTCACGATGAATCAAATTATCCATTTCCAACTCTCTCAAGGTTTGTGTGAGCATCTTTGTACTTATGTCGGATATTTCACGGCTCAGTTCACCATATCGCATAACCGTATGTTTTGACAGAGCCCAAAGAATACGTCCTTTATATTTCCCTCCTATCCGTTGGAAAGCAAAATCAAGCACACAAATATCTTTTTTAATGTTCTTATTCATTTTTATTTGAGCACATTAATTTGATAATCAATATTCGATACCTTTTAGTCTGTATCATACTAAATTGTACATACTTGATACAAAGATAGTAAACATTTAACTTTGTGGGAAATATTAAAAGCATAAAAATGAAAAAACAGAAAGCATTAATTCTTATAGACCT
>MNQS01000092.1 GCA_001915545.1 Bacteroides sp. 43_108
GCAGTAAGTCCAATTCTCCAAGTTCGGGGATTTCACTACTTATTAAAACTGCATATTGATTATTCATACATTCATCCTTATATCCAGAGTTTATAATGTCTGGCGGATAATCGACCATTGGGGAGATTAATCCGCTTGTTATCTGCCCACTTTATTCCTCTTCTTCAATAAAATGATTTATAAAGTAATTGAATGACTGGGCGATGTAACGAGTGTTTGTTTCAAAGTTGTACTCTCTTGAAGCGTTTTCGTTCCACTCGTCAGTCAAGTAATAGTAAATCTTTTTATTCTTCAAGTTCAACGTATAATAGTTGCCACCTGAATCCATGGCAAAAGGCAACAGGTTGCATGGCATTAAATTCCTACTCCATATATCTTTGGCTATGACTTCAATTGTTTCAAAAGTATTGGTGCGTTCCTTTATCGGAAAGAACGCATTTATTTCCACCCAATCCATATCTTCGTCTTGCGGTTGATAACAATATGGAGAAGGCATACCTCCATTGAATTTGAGGTAAAATTTCTTCATGCTTGCCGGAATTTTCACGTTCAACTCTGTCTCAAAATCCTTTATATCCTCTTTTGTTAGCGAAGCTGAATAGTCCGAAAGTTCAGGCATTACACCATCTGCTTCAGTTTGTATTTCTTCCATTTCTGGCTTAACAACGAGATTATCAAAAAAATCATTTGCTGTGTCTGCAATCAATCTTGGTTCACCGAATACAAATGCACAATTAATTTTCGTAAAACCGACAACTGGATATCCATAAACAGCTCCATCTTTTATATTTACAGCGATTCTTTCTCCCATCCATGATATAGCAAAAATAAGGACATTTTTATAATTAGAATCAGTGCTTCGTTGTGCCAAATTTGTTTCTTCTGTGGTATTGAGAGCCATAAAACTCATAATTTCCACCTCATAATATCTGTTTATACAGATTGTTTGCTGCTTTGGCTTTCCTCCGTTCCATTTCAAGTAGAACTCTTTTAGTCTTTCCGGCACAGCATGCCCTAACTTACTTTCAACTTCTTCAAAATCTTTGAGAGTAAGAGCTTTTTCGCTATTTTCTAATTCTATTTTCATATTCATTCTTTTTATGGGCAGATAATGTTCGGCGGATAATCGACTGTTAGGGAGATTAATCCGCTTGTTATGCGCTTTATTTAATAATACAATTATTTACTTTTATAAAATGACTTCCTTCAATATCTTTTAGTGCGGTAGGACTTATTTTCACCTTAGTTCTATGCACATTTTCACCTATTGTAATCGTCAGATTTCTACATAATTGCTTTATCCTTTCTACTACCACTTGGTACACGTCATTATAATTTTCCAATTCGTTACATAGTATTTCTCTATTTTCCTCTATTGAATATATTTTCTTAGGGTACTCTAATTGAACCCCCATTATATTCTCTGGAAAATTTATGTAACTGAATTTGGTTTGTAACTTATGTTCTTCATCAAGATAGAAGGCAAATAGATTGAACCCGACGCAAGGCTCTATGAAATCCTCTGTTTTATACCATAATCCATCATTTGAATCTTGAAAGGGGACTTTATACGCACACTTACTTAGATTGTTTGAAAAGCCCGTGAGCAAATTGTCGATTACAATATGCTCGATTTTTTCACCGGACGTTAGTAAACGGTAAAAAGATTCGTAATCCCTTACAAAATTTGCAAAGTTACTTTCTATATAATCCGCAGGTACTCTACGGTTGTATATCACAATGTGAAATCCTCGCAAAATGTCTTTCAATTCTTGCGGTGTAACCAAGAACTTGTAAGTATGCCATCCTTTTGGATAATATTTCATGCTCATATTGTATTAGTTTCTAAGCGCATAATGTTCGGTGGATAATCGCCCTTTCAAGAGCGATTGATACGCTTGTTATACACGTTATTTTTTATTAGATTTCTTATAATGGATATATAGTTCCCCAGAGGAAGTTAATAATCCTTTTCAATACAATCCAAATCATCACACTCTGCTCCATACCACATATATATTTCTTCATTTTGAATCCATTGAAGAACTTTGAATAATTCTGTTTGGTTGATAGATATTCCATTACCTATACTTTTCTGCGCACAGACACACAGACTATCAAAATTGGGAATAGTATATATCCCATCAGTACAATTTGTATGAAAAAGAACTTTTGCATATTCTTTAAAATACAAATTATTTTCTATTCCAAAGAATAGATTATTAGGCTTTTTATATGTGAATAGTATCATTTGGCTCATGACGTGTATAATGTTCACCTTAAAAGTTTCATCTGTTTGTTATCGACCTATTTTATTTTTAGTTTTTGACTATATGCAAGTATTACAAAACGATTATCTAATCCACAATCAATTACATCATTCTTTTCTAATTGAGAATAGGCTTTTACAAATCTATTTCGACATTTACTTGAATGTATGTAATGATTGAAGTAGTTCTCGGCTTGTTCCTTTTCACCATATCTCAACATATATGGCAGGGCAAGGAGAGAGTCTTTCGTGTATTGATTGAAACAACAGCCATGTTGCGTAATGAAGTCAATAGCCATTTGTCTATTCTCAAATAAATCAAATATCGGACAAGCATATTTTTCAAGTAAATCAATTATTGTTTTTATTGATGGAGCATAGCTTAGTCCGGCAAGATCCCAAGATTGATATTGATTTATTGGCGATAGGTATCCAATATGATTATGATATACTAAGCCATCATCATTGACATTGAGATTCTCTTCTTGCACCCACTTTTTCAAGTTTTTACAGGTAATCGTAATCAGTGGATATATAGCCACACTACAAGATGAATTATATACACTTGAACGAAACCATATTTCAAAAGTCAAATTTTTGTCTTTTGAAATCTTTTTCAAACATTGTCCATTTTTAGACGGCTTAAATCCCATTGCGATAAAAGGAATAGCTATCTCATTGCAGGCTTTAATAAATATATCTCTTGGTTTCATTTCTTGTTCTTTTCAGGTCGATAATGTCCGGCAGCGTGCCGCTTGTTCAGTCGGTTTGCTGTTTGTTATCGTTGTTAAAGAATCTTCTTACATCATAATTTGCGATAGTTCTTGCCAATGATTTAGGATTAGCTCCATTTTTCAAAAGGTGTTCGATAAAAAAGCCATCTCCCTTGTATTGCATAACAGCTTCCCATAAAGGAGTATTACCATTTGCATTTTGCATATCTATATCTGCATTATGATTCAGGAGTAATTCAAAAATACCTTTCAACTGATATTGAACAGAAAGATATAATGCAGTGCGTCCGTCTTTCCTTTTTTCATTTATATCCAACCCTTTTTTTACAAATTCGGGTATAATTACACCTGCGGGATGTACGATACTCTTGTAATTCATTATATAGTAATGAAGTAGATTACTCCCATATTTATCTTTACTATTTATGTCATAATCTATTAGAGCTTGTATAAACCTGTTTGAGTCATCACTCAATAATTCAAGTTTCATATCTTCTATTGTTCTCATTTCTTTGATTCTAATG
>MNQS01000093.1 GCA_001915545.1 Bacteroides sp. 43_108
GAAACTTTGATGCGGATTGTTGGAGAATGGTTTTATATTATCATCCGGCATTAAGGCAAACCGATAGAATACTTTTCGGTATTTATCATACATCAAGTGGTGGTAATGGGGCTGTAATCCTCTGTCATGTATGGTTTTGAATAAATCAATTTGTAAATTTTGGGAGACTGGACGCACGTGGGGCAGATAATGGCTTTTAGCATTATACGCTTTTTTATGTTTGAAATCAGAAGATACAAATATGCTGTCATATTGTCCCAGTGAAACAACAACTTCTTTACCTGTATATGTGTAACTGATTTCAGGGTCATACAGAATGTAGTCTATCTCATCTTTGTTAAAAATAGATGGGTATCGTAGTTCTGTCCACCCTAGTTTTTTTTTATGAAGGTCTGCATAAGCAAATATGGGTATTTTATCCCATTCATCTTTTTTACGGGGATATTTTAATAATGATTGACTGAAATATAAAATAGAATCCTTAATTATGGCAGGTCGATATGTATAACTCATGCAACAAATGTGGTCGAAAGCATGAAAGTTTACGCTGTCTTTCCAAAAGCTATTCTTATTTTCCACTTCTCCTTTTTCATTGATAATTCCAAAAACTCCATTCCAAGTTGTAATTAAAAAATGCTTTGAGCTAAGTGGAAAACAGCCATTAGTTGATGGCATTGCATTTCTCCCCTCTTTTTGTAGATGAATTGTTTTAATAACTTGTTTGGTATCCAAATCATAGATATGAACTTTATAGCTTGCTTTTTCATTCAAAAAGGAAAGATACTCATGTCCGTTTTCTTCAAATTGGAATATAGATTTGCTTTCATAATGTGTATGTTCATCTATAGACAGGCAGATGGAGTCTGTAGCTGTTAATTCTGTACCATAGTCTATTGGACGAGAAGGAGATGAACATGATGCTCCTAGAAGCAGATAAGTGAAGATATACAAAAAATATTTCATACACTATAGATTAAATATAGGGTATTTAATTATCTTCAGTTTGTAGATTGGATCAACTAATTATGAATAGGAAAGATCTTAAATACCCTATGGAATGATTTGCTAGTCGGTTAAATTAATTGGGAGCTCCTTCATCTCTTCCGCACCTTTGGTTTGGGTCTTCATAACAATTATTGAATGAAAAATTTACACAAGAAGACGCTCCATCGAAATACCAGCATTTATCTCCTTCACCGGGAGGTCCGTAATCACTGCGAGCATTTCCGTTTTCTGTGTTGCTCGGAAGAGGTGCGTCAAACTTTAATTCTTGTCGGGAAGAATAGATCTCTACGCTAGTCAAACAAAGAATGACTAGGACTAAAAAAAGTGATTTGTTTTTCATAAGATCTGCTTTTAAAGGTTAGTATATAGTTAACTTCACAAATGTACATTAGAATTTTATTATATCAAATATATTTTGGAATATTTTTCAGAATATATTGTTGGGTAACTGGTTTATATGCAGTGATATAATTGAATGTGACTTATATGATGTGCTAAATTTATGCTTTTTATTATGAAGAAAATAAACCTATTTAGTTCTAAAACTATTAATAAAGTTCTTTATGTACCAACTCTTCAAACAGCAATGCATATTTTGCAACGACTGCTTCGGCGTATTTCTTCCCTTTTCCGGCACTTGCTTTTTTGGGATTGCCTATACCGGTGTCTTGCGAAACTTTTTGCCAGTTCCTCGGAATCCATGCCACTTTTTCATTCAACATTTGTGAGGTGAACTTCTTATAATCTCCGTTTCCGGCTTCGTCTAAATTTACCAATTCCGGATGATAATGCATCATAACAGAAGTTTCCAATTCATCTGCATGGTCACCCGGTTCATCAAAGTACTCTTTAGCAGGAACAAAGGCAAACCATTCGCTGCTGGCTATCAGGAAGTCGGGATAGTCCAGTGACAAGTCACGTATCATACTTTTGAATGTATTGCCGCCATGTCCGTTGATGGTATCCCTGGGCGTATAGAGAGGCAACTAGGTCGCTTAAAATCGCTTTTTGCGTTTCATAGCGATAATGGATGCAGAAATCCAGCTCGCGTTGTCCCGGATTCTGTGAACCGGCAGTGACGTAAGGCATGACCATGCAACGAATACCGTAATGTGTTTTTGCCAGTTTTGCAGCATCTAGTGCGATGTCGTGGCT
>MNQS01000094.1 GCA_001915545.1 Bacteroides sp. 43_108
TATTTATGAATATAAAGTCTGATTTATTGAATTATATCTGGATTTAATTTAATCAGGCACTCTGTTTCTGAGTGAGACATCTTTTTGATTATCGTGTTGATTTCATTTTCTTTCATGGTATCAGCAAATACTTTTTTAATGAATTTTGCTGTATATGAACGTCGTTTACCTAATGCTTTACCTATGTTCCAACCCAAATGCATAACATCTATAGCTTTCAATTTTGAATCTACTTTTATAGGAATAATATCGATAGCAGTTTTATCCTGAAAGAAATCTGAAATATAAGCACAGAGGCGCTGCAGATTTTCTTGGCTTGTATAAGCAGCCATCGTTTGATGGATGTATATATGTACTAACTCTAGCTTTTTATCGTTCGTACGTTTCTGTTCTGTAATAGTATTCGAACGGAGTTTTTCATATTCCATAAATGCTTGTTCTGGTGCAATCACAGAATCATTAAGATGTTCATGGATGAACAAAGATTTGCTATGATGACATAAATATATAATTATCTCGTATAATGCAATTTGCATTGATATATATAATCCTGTAGATATTATAAAGACCGATATAAAAATAATATTTGAGCTGAATTGATCAAAGCCTGCATTGACTGCTTCAATGCGTATAGCAAGTGCTATAAGAAGTAATGTTCCAGCTACACTAATATTCAAATTTCTTCAAATACATAAGCCATATGTTTAACTGTTCGTAAGCAAAGGTAATGTTTACTGATTATGTATTATCAGAAAATGACAAGAGTGACATCAGACTTCATCAAACGTCACTAATTGTCATAAATAGTTTGATTATTATTGGAAAGTAAGAAGTGTTCGTAAGAAGTGTTCAGATGGAATAGGGGCGGATTAATTTATGGGATTGAATATAAGACATGGATTTATAACTTATCATATAATAAACAAAAGTGGTATTCTTTCTATATTATATGATAAGTTATGCTATAATTCCAATAATCGTTCCGCTAATGGCGCATAATATTTTTGTACTTCTTCAGCTGTTGGAGTATGACCGCCAGGAAAGTGGTATGAATATTTATAATGCATTAAAAATAAAGGCTCAAAGTGTGCCAGATGGTCATTCTCACCAAATATCCCCCATATATTTTCTAGGTTAGCTACCTGACAATTGTCCCATTGATGCTGTTGAAGTTCTGCGAATTCATCAATCAATGTTTGGTTAATGACAAGCTGCTGGTTTCCGTTAGCTCGTGGAGATTTGTATTCATGCGAACCAATACGTTCTATCAAGAAACGTGTCATTTCGAAATGAGGATTTCCGAGTAAAGCTGGGATATTGTTTTTAGATGCTACTATCTGTGCCAAAAACGAGCCATTACTGTTTCCTACCAATATATCAGGTTGTTCTTGGTTGCACAATCTTTGGATAAAGTCGATAGCTTCCTGTGGATGCAGGGGTAAGTCTGGACTCAAGACTGTTGCCTTACCGCTGAAATATTCTTTCAAGGCAAGAGCTGGGATACATGTACCTGATGCAAAGAAACCATGAAGGAAAAGAATTTTCTGTGCCATAATCAACAACCGCTTCCGTCAATATTACATGTTGCTCCTTCATTGATAGGACGTGAACGTAATCCGGCATCTTCTGGATTCAAAGTAACCGTACCGTCTTCCAGTACAAAGCAAGGAATTCCAACAGCTCCAACACTTTTGGCTTCATTAAAGGCTGGATGATAATCCCGCAGTTTCAAGAATGCTTTCAAATCTCTTACGTTTTGGCCAATGTCAATAACTTTATATTGGTTGTTACCTTTTACTTGCTTCTCTACATACGTACAATCCGGACAAGTTTCCATTCCATATATTTTTATCATATCTGTAGTTATTCATTTAAAGACTCAATTTTCATCAAAGATAGTGATTCTGTCAGATGAAGCAAATTCTTTATTAACTATAAAACAGGCCATATCTGATAGATTTATCAAATATAACCTGTTTTATAGTTAATATAATAAGTATAGTTTGTACATCAGTTTTCTTTCCAGATTTGATAGATAATTATTTCTAAAATAAAAATGGGAATAGTATATACTTTATTATTTTTTATTATTATATTTATTGCCAATTTATTGGAATGAACTTAATCCAGAATATGATGATGGACGATATTTGTATTTCAAATTTATAGAATTTTTACTATCTACAAGTATGAAGTTACTAAAAATATGGCACTAACAATAGATATTATAAATAATGTTCGTGGACTTTTTAAGTATAAGCATTGGGATTTAAGTAATGGGGAAGGAAAATTGTTTGACAACTTTTGTAAGAGATTAGAGATTATTCCTAATTTAGAAGATCAAAAGTTTATTATTGAATTATCACGTGATTTTTTATGTGTAGAAATGGTTAATGTTTATGAAAATATTCAGAGCGTGTTTTTTAATATTAGTGAGGATATATATAATAGATATGATAAAATAACTATTTTACCATTAAGTGAAAGTATTTGTGGTAATTCTCAAAAAACAAAAAGTGGACAAGCTTATTTTTATTTTCTTAAATCAAGTGATTTTTTTACTTGGTTTGACTATTTTCCTAATAAATTTCAATTTTCTGATATTATAAATATAAATGGCAGAGTCAACCAGCAAATGCAACATTACGAAATCTTTTTGAAAAAGACCTCAGCCGGTGTCAAGAAATTGAGTTTTTCCCTCGGTCTGGCGTTGA
>MNQS01000111.1 GCA_001915545.1 Bacteroides sp. 43_108
AAATTAGTGCGCTGACCGTGTTGCAATACGTCAACTATATTAATAACAAGCCTATTGGCAGAATTAAATACGCACTAAATTAATTCCGCCAACGGGTATAAAGAAATTTCGGCAAAAGTAAACGGACTAGTTCAAGGCACAACACTGATAAAAGTTCGATTCTACGGTAATGAAGACAAGGACCTTATGAAATTTGACAGCTTCAGATTCGAATGATATTTACAAATATGTCAATCTTTTTGAAAATAAGGCCAGCTCCTGTTATACAACTAGAGCTGGCCTATATTCAAGGTACTATTTTATAGCAATCTTAAGTGCTTTCCCTGAAACATTTAAGATGTATATTCCAGATGCAGGAGCCGCAACACAGCCACGCCCCGAAGCAACCTTGGTTCCGTCAACATTATAAAGTTCCAACAAATCATTATTATTACAACTGATAAGTTTTCCGTCAATTTTCACCGCCATCTCAGGTGTTACTTCATCTATACCATTTGCATTAATAGAGAATTTAGAATATTCATAATTATATTCATCTGTCTTGCTGGTCTTGATGATATGCGTGTCAAGAAGTCCATATTCATTATATGTAGCATCATGTTCAGAAACAACAGCTTCTCCATCCTCTGAATACTTCAATGCCTGCACATAATTCATGACTCTATTCTTATTATCCAATACAAAGTTAGTTTCGGCATCATAGTATAATCCATTAGAATCCATCACTCTATAAGATAAGGATATATTACCGTCATTCACACTCCAGACAAAACTGTCAATGTATTTCGCAACCCAATCATTCTTATCAATATCCCATTCATATGTTTCGTTTATCTCAGAAACCATATTTGTTTTGTAGATGTCAGTTCCAGGCAAATCGTTGTCATTCAAATATTCAGGAGTTATAATAGAGTAAAAACTCATACCATGATCTATAACTCCATATACGCTCTTAGTAGTGTTAACAATATTCCAATTACTATCGATATATCGCTCTATCGTTGTTTCAATGCCATTCTCATAGGTTGTATATATAGGCAAATATTGTATATTATATAAGACAAATGAGTTTCCATCAAACATATAATACCAATATATTTCATCCTTAGACTTAGTCCTTACACAAGATACGACATTATCGTCGGAATAATTATATACTGTAAAGCATACTGTATCATTTTCCAACAAAGAATACTCCTCAGATTTCACCTTTGAAAGTTCTGCACCAGGCATACCAATTTCACCTTTCAGACTCCAATATTCATTTGTATATCCATTATCAGAATACGAAGTACGCGTGTCAGACACAAGTACATACCTATCGTCGTAATACTGGTAAAACTCCGATGATTCAATGTATCCTTCCGAATTATAAGAATAATTATATCTCAGGTTCTCTGAAGCTTTTGAATACCAGTCAAAACTGCTGATCCTTTCCCATGCCGTTCCATTCCATCCATAAAGCTTTGCACTAGGCCACATTTGACCAAGTGATGATGGAGCATCATAATATATGACAATTATTCTTTTTGCTTCATTGCCTTTTGAATCGTAGAATGTTGTAGCCTCCGTTCTATATCCTTCATCAAGTTCGTCAGGACAATCAACAGGTTCGTTACTTGTAACAAAACTACCATCTTCAAAGAAACGAACATCTGCAATATATATAATATATCCGCCGTTGTCGGCATATTTTCCATAACTAACAGAAGTTGACTCGCCAACGAGACTTGTCGTCTTCAAAATATTTCCATATATCCATTCTGAAACATCCGAATAGTCCACATTCCAAACATCGGCTGATTCGTCATAGCTCTCCACCGTATATTTTGCATTCACTCCAAACCTCAAAGAGATACTATGTGTTTCCTCATTAAAACAGTTCTCAAAAATTTCGCGTTGCCCGACAAGTTCCCATCCTGCAGCAGGATTGTATGTATAATATGTTTTAATGACACAGCCATTGGATTCATATTTCAGTGAATAATACGAACCGTCAAGATAAATAATATTTCCATACTGATCATAATCTATCTTCATATGCCCGATATTATCTCCATAATATTCGTATTCTTCATGGCCTAAATACCAGAAAGGACCTTCTTCTGTCATTCCTATCATATAATAACTTTTCGTATGAATCGAAGTCTCATCAATTGTTACTTCTTCGCGAATTCTGTTTTCACTAAAATGACGGACAAGTATATAATCATTCTTTGGTTCAAACCATTTATACTCAAGTTCGTATATCAATTCGCCACTATCGTCATATCTTGCATTATATATCTCCACACCATCTTTCGAATGTTCATAATCGTAAACGACGGCTGATTCCAAGATACGTTCAGCAGCTCCATTACTACTATTCTTTTGCATGTATTCACGTACAGCCATCAGACGTTTTTGTGAATCAATATCACGTTCAACATAAGATACAAAAGTCCACTCATTGATTCCGGTCTGTGGACTCCTGGCATATATTTCACGAGATATCCAATAATTGAAATCACCGACAACGTAATTATATTTATATTCCAAAATTATACTTCCGTCAGGTGCCTTTTCTACATAAGTCTTACGCAAACCATATTCATCATAAGTTATCTCAACAGTACTTTTTATTATACCATTTTCCTTATGTGTCATTTTACTCAAAAGCATCGTATCTGTTACTCCTAAATCTACGCCATCACGCATCAAAACCGGAGCCTTTTTTAATTGATACAACTGCTTATTTTCTGTTACCTCAGACTTACTACTTAATGATAAAGCCGAATGCAATATTCTAGGCCTTAAGACATCAAAAGACTTGGAGACGGGTGCTAAATGTTCAACATAATCCATGTTCTCTTGTTGCGAATATGCACAGAAAACAAATGAAATCCATAATAAGATTACAAAAAAACGCTTCATAGTTACATAATTTAAAATTAACAAAATAAGATTTCCCAACTCAATATATTAAAATATAGAAATAACGCTTCTCAAAAATTACAGTATAACTTATCGCAATTAATAAAATTCGCAATTTAAACAATGAACAATTGAAAGCACAACATTGTTCATTGCAATTATATAAAACAAAAATCCGTTGCGGATTATACACCCGCAACGGATTTATTCAATACAGAAGTATATTATCAGAATATCTTCTTGACGCTCTCAACTTTTCCGTTACTCAAAGTAACACGTTCGATGTACGTCTGACCCTTAACAGGAGCTTCTATCTTGCGTCCCGAAAGATCGAACCATTCTTTGGAAACAACATCAGCATCATCAGAGCCTATACCGTCAATGCCGGCAGAAACTTCGTTGAATCGGAGTTCGCTCGAAGTGACCCATACAGGGAACTCGTTTTTGGATGCGCCGCCAACAACTGCAGGAAGAATCCAGCTGTCGAAACCGACTTCCTTAGTGGACAACTTAAGAACATAATCGCCTTCAGGAATACTCTCCGGTATCTGACATCTGAGTGTCGCCTTGCCGAAACCATAAAAATGCTCAACATCAGTTACGGTTCTGTCAGACTCGGATTCTGCGCAGACATCTGCAACAAAAGTGCCGTCAGGTCTATAAAGACCTACACCGATTGTCCACGACACCGGCGACTTTGGACTGCATATATTATATGCGGCACTCAAATACACGCTGAATTCAGAATCTCTATCAGTTCCGGTAATCCTGAGCGAAGGAGCACTCTCCAGATAAAGCACAGACTGGGTTTCGACCGCACCCTCTGATGCTGGTCTGAGACCAACCATCATAGCCTGACCGGCAGTGAAAGCATAGTTGCCCGGATCAAGTCTCGACACGTTGAAATATCCATTATATGAACCGCCCCAACCCCAATTCACATGAACAAGGCCATCAGAACGGTATCCGTCGATGATAAAAGCATGACCGCCGGCATCCTTGCCGCCACCGCTTGGAGACTGTGCCGAGAAATAAACAGGTCTGCCTGTTTCCAGTTCAGCCTTTAAGGCATTTTCCCACTCTACACGACCGGCATAGCAGTCTCTGTAGACCAACTGTACAGAAGAGCTGTATCCGAAATTGTTGACAAGAGCTGCCAAAGCATCGAGGTCGAATGCACCGCTTGAGTAAGGGGTATACTGCATCGATACGGAAATGCCGGCATCATAGCAGAGTTTTGCAACAGCCTCCTTGGAGGCCTCTGAAGAACTGTTCGTCACGGCATCGCTCATGCTGTTCCAATCGTAGACACTCTCGCTCAGGTTCTCACTGATAGGAATGCCGTAATTTGGAACTTCGTAGCTGACCTGTCCGTTACCCCTTTCAGGGTATTTCCAGAAGTACATGAGCTGCGACATCGCCGTAGCCACGCATCCTACAGGACAAGCGGTAGAGCCAATCTTAGGAGCATACATGTTGTAGGGAGTCTCCTGGCTCCATCTGGACGTACATAGAGGACCGACGACAGGCGTGGAAGAAGCTGACACTGCCATGTCGGCTTCAATCTGCGGTGCATCAGCTATTCCGCTTCTTACGTCGGCCACATACTGGCTGTAGGAGGAAAGCAGGTCAGTCAAACCTTCCGGCATGTTGCCGTCTGAAGGGAAATATCCGTCATCGGAACATCCTATGATTTTCGGAAAATCGTCATCGCCCGACACTACCACAAATCCGCGGCCGTCGGATGCGTTGAACACGTAGAAAGCCGGAGCATCTACTATGCCGTAGGCTTTGATGCTTTTCACTTCGTTCTGCGACAAGGCAAGAACGGGTTCCGCCGTCTGCCTGCGCACGCTGTTGAGGTAAGCAGAAGCAATGGCACGAGCCTCCTCGCGGCCAATCGGCTCGGCGAAAGCCGCCATTACAGCCGAAACGGCCAAAGTTGTAAATAGAATCTTTTTCATTGATTGTTTCTTTATGAATACGCTTAAAGACAAAAAGCCCGGGAACTGAATCCCAGGCTAATATTGTTGAAAACAAATCTTATCTGTTTGCAAAGCTGACAAGATTGTTTTTTCTGCTCATCGAAGCCTTGCCGGCTTTCTTCGGTGTCAGACCGACGCCATTGACTTTCTTGCCGAACTTGCGGACAGAAGAAGCCTTGGCTGTCTTGGCAACCTTCTTGAAGCTGTCGCCCAAAGAAACTGTGCGGAGCTTGCCGTTCTCGACTGTCGATACAACCTCAAGTGTCTCCTTGTCGCCGATCAGAGGACCGCTTTCGTCCCCGAGTACCTGACCGGAAAGAAGATCAACATAGATTGTAGTGAAGTAGAATGTATTGGTAGCAGGGTCGTAGTACGAACGAGGATCTTCCACATAACCTTCTTCGACAGCCATATCAGCCAATCCTGATGACTCGAGGTCCATAACTCCTACCTTGAATCCCTGCATCTCGCATACGTACTGAGGTTCCATTGCCACTTCGTTGGTCTCCCTGTTCCATGTGAAATCAATGTCGTAGCCTTCCTCGAACAGGTCGTGAAGCCTGTAGACTTCGGCATCGTCCCTCTTGGAGATTTGTACAAGACCCTGTCCACCATACAGGCCATTGTATGTGAAGATACCCTGTCCCCATTCAGAATAAGTGATGTTGGATATAACATCAACGCCGCTTCCGTACTCGATTGAACCGTCCTCGTTGGTGTAAGTAATGTTGAGGTTGATGAGCTTCTCCGAGAATGAAGATTCATCAGAATTGATTCTGGCATATACATTCTGTCCGAATACGGTTATGCCTGTGGCCTGAGCGGCGAAATCAGCTCCCGGAACACCTACTACACCGTTCTTTACAGTGAAATATATGTCGGCATTTGTTCCATACGGATTTGTAATCTTGTACAGGTCTCCGTATGTATTGGCGAATATTGTATCGCATCCGTCGGTTGTAACATAGCATGTACCCTTCGACACTGCGGCTGTACCGTTATAGCCGAGGATTTCGGAAGTGTACTGGCCGGCAGAGAAGAGCTCCTCCCAGTCGAAGTCGTACCTCGGGTCAGCTACATACTGTACCTCTGGCTGGGTAATCTGAAGATAGAAAGCACCGTTGCCTGTGTTGTTGGCAGGATAGAGGCCTCCTTCAGGGTCGAGACTTTCGCCTACGAGCAGTGCACCTTTAGGGTATGTGATGCGGCCGTTTTCGTACTTTCCGTAGTATTGTGCTGCAGAAGCCTCGTCATTTCTTGCAAGATAATATCCTGCCATATCCCACATAATGAGACTTCCATAGTTAGGATCAAGCGTCATACCTGAATCGAAGAGTGACGGCATGTAAACCTTCTTAGGATCTGTAGCATCGATGTACATGTAATGAGGCGCACCATCCTCATCATATGAACCCATTGCTTTAGCATAAGCTCTATAAGGGTCAACAAGTCTGAAATATCCTGGTTTGTCATCACGCTCCTGAACCTGAATATATGTGGTAAGATCACCAGAAATACCGTAAAGTCCAGTCATGAAGTCATCATAATATTCACAGTAGATATTGCCTTCCTCATCATTCACATATCCTACGTTGTTCCATTTAACGCGTGAAACAGTGAGATCAAGGTAGTTTGCCTGATCATATGGTGAAGTAAAGTTCTTGTCAGTTACCTTAAGTGCGAGATGATAAGACTTACCAACCTCTGCATTAGGGAAGTTGATTGTCATTACAGACTTGCTTTCACCATCTTTGAAGACAACTGGTTCAACAGTAAATACATCGTCAGTATTGTCTGTTATCTCTACCGGCATAGTTGCCTCTCCCTCAGTATTCACACGAGACACCTCAACAGTATAGGTTGTCGGTTCAGTAGGTTCAATCTCTATGTTGACTGTACCAGGAAGAGAGATATTTTCATATCCATCCAATGGATATTCACCACGGCTATACTCATCGTCATCACCGCAAGAAGACAACAATGCGACAGCACAAAGTGCATAAGCTAATTTATTTAACAGTCTCATAATTCTGTTCGTTTAAAATATTAATTTAATTTTCATCCTTCACATAATCCGGCTTTGTAGCTATAGGATTATTTGTTTCGTCAGTAATCTGAGGATTATACTGTTCCTCTGACTGAGGGATACGATACAACAAAACAGGATTGTGCTCACCGTTGACGTATGCAGGGATGTTGAATACGAGTTCCATTGCATAGCCGCCGCCTCTACGGTCAACGTCCTTATCAAGTCTCTTAAGGTCGAACCATGACAAACCTTCGCCCCAGAATTCTATACGACGCTGTCTCCAGATTTCATCCTGAAGTGTTTCAAAAGATGAAGCTGTAAAGCTGTATGAAGGATCACGATAAGTCTTTATAAAGTTTGTAAGAGTAGTTGCTCCATCAGCTGGTGAAGTATAACCTTCGCACTCAGCCTTGATGAGATACATTTCTTCAATACGGATGAGAGGGAAATCGTTTGCATTTGTCGTTTGATCCAATTCATAGTTATATGCGGCGAACTTCACATTAGTATATGCAGGAGCCGACTTTCCGGCAAGAAAATCCGTTTCTTCTTGAGTTATGTTCGGCGATGTCAAATCCTCGTTGAGCCACCAGCCCTTACGTACGTCTGTAGCAGGAATTGAGTTGTAGAGCTTTTTGTTGCATCTTCTCCACGCTCCGACCTCGCAGTAAGAACGTACGAAAGAACACATGTGTGCAGGGAAGTTGACAAGTCCCACTGCACCGTCCTGAGTCTCATCGACATTTATACCCCAGAGCCATGAATTCTCTTCCTTAGCGATGAACATCGGACGTTTGAGCTCATCAATTGTATAAGGAGTAGCAGAAGAATTTTCAATGACGTAATTTGCATCAGCAAGAGCCATATCATACTTATGCATTGTGAGGTAGATCTTTGCTCTGATAGCTCTAGCTACTACACCGTCGATATATCTCTTGTCAGAACGCTTCACTCCGCTCTTGTCCAAGAGTACAACAGCAGAATCGATATCTGCAAGAATCATGTTGTAAGTATCCTCAACTGTTGCACGAGGGCATCCGTTTACAGCAACATCTTCCTTGTTCTTTTCAGTGATCAAAGGAACACACAAAGCAGTCTTAGGATCAACGGAAGAATAGTTGTTCTGATAGATCTGAGCAATCATGAAGTAGTCAAAAGCACGCATAGCCAGAGCCTGTGCCATGTAATACTGCAATGTTGCATTTTCTGTTGCCGGATCAATCTTGCTCAACACTTCGTTCGCGCTTCTTATCTGCTTATATGTAAAGTTCCATATATAGCTTGTAGAACGTGAAGTATAAGACATATCGTAATATCCCAAAGATGTTGCGAACCAGTTGTAGCCTATATCTTCAGCCGGCATATCCATACCATGCGAATCAAGAGTCAACATTATAGTCGGATATCCGAAATCATAATGATCTCCTGTAATCGTATATATCTGTGAAAAAGTGGAGAATACTCCATTCACGCTCGCCATCACCTTTGATGGGTCCTGTTCGTAAACCTCATTCTTCTGATCCTCCGTTTTGGTAGAGCCAAGCGGTTCTGTATCCAAACAGCTGGCAAAGAGGACTGTCGAAGCGGCGAGCATCAAATATTTGCTATATTTCATAATCTTTTCTTTCTTTATTATATTCAATCTTCATAAATCAGAATGTAACCTTGATACCTCCAGAGATTACTCTACGTGAAGAATATGTAGAGTTGCCGGCAGCTGTGATTCCCATACGAGGGTCGAGTCCCTTGCGTGCAGAGAAAATGCAGAGATTCTCGGCAGATCCATATACTCTGATTCCTTCAATACCCATAGGAATTGTCCATTTCTTAGGAAGTGTATAACCGATAGTTATATTGTCGATTGAGAAATAGCTTGCGTTTGTAAGGAATCTTGTAGAAAGACTGTTTGCATACTGATCGCTGTAGTCAAGTCTTGGAACATCTGTATTGGTGTTCTCTGGAGTCCAAGCATTGAGAATGTCCTTATGCCAGTTTGTACCAATTGTAGTAGAAGTACCACCGTGCATCAAACTTGCATATCCATTATCATACATCTTGCCACCTATCTGCCAGCTTGTCTGGATAGAGAAATCTATACCCTTCCATGAAAGATTTGTGCTCAAACCACCATAAAGTTTAGCAAGAGCGCTACCTCTGTCTTCACGTGCTGTGTTGTAAGCTGTTTCATAATCTGTAGTTTTGTAGTAATCGCCTGTTTCAGCATCTTTAGCCCAGTACATGGCTTCACCGGTTTCTTCGCTGACGCCGGCCCACTTTACAAGATAGAAGTTGTAGATTGTACCACCTTCTTTATAGATGTTGCTTCCGTTGATATATTCGCCGTTGTATTCAGGAGCAAGCTTGTGGATTCTGTTGGCAACGTGAGTCATGTTGAAGTTTACATCCCAGTTGAAGTTCTTAGTTCTGAAGATTCCATAAGTGAGGTCAAATTCAACACCCAGGTTCTGGATTGTACCCATGTTTACAGGTATTGAAGTATAACCGTTTGAACTTGCCACTCTCTTGTAGTCAAGGAGGTTGCTAGTTGCACGGAAGAAGAAGTCTGCAGAACCACTCAGTCTACCTTTGAAGAAAGAGAAGTCGAAACCAGTGTTGAAGCTGTTTGTCTTTTCCCACTTCAAATCTTCATTTCCCTTGAATGACAAAACACCATCAGAGAAAACTCCATCAGCACCAGATATAGAGTACTGGTCAAGATAAGCATAGAGGTTTACAGCGTGGTTATCGTTACCCTGCTGTCCGAAAGAAATCTTATATTTCAAGAGGTCGACAGCATCGACATCTTTAAGCCAAGATTCTTTCTTCATGTTCCAGCCGAAACCGAAAGAGAAGAAATCACCCCAACGATTCTTAGGAGCGAAGACAGATGTACCGTCGCGGCGGTAGCCTACGTTGGCATAGAATCTCTGGTCGTAGTCATAGTTTGCAGTGATGAAATATCCGGCAGTGTTATATTTGCTTATACCTCCTGTACCGTTCTTATCATCTATGACATTACCTGCAGTATAGTCGTTAGGGTCGTACATGTTGTAACCCGCGATATAGAATGACTGGTTCTTGTACTGGTAGCCGTCGAATCCTGCAGTAGCATTTACAGAGTGCTTGCCGAATGTATTTGAGTAATTCAGCAAATACTGGTGGTCGAACGAAGTTACACGTGACTGCTGGTTCTGAATGAAACCGCCGAAAGCAACCATCTGTCCGTAAAGTGGACTTTGCATATTGTAGAAGATAGTGTTGTCTGAGTGCAGGCCGAAGCGTGCTGTAACCGAGAAACCATGAGACAAATCAGCTGTAGCATACCAGTTGCCGTTGAAGATGTCCATATTGGATTCATTTTTGCTGTAAGTGAAGTCTGATATAGGATGCGCTCCACCACCTGCAATCGCAGGACGGTTGAAGTTAGTACTATTCATTGTAGTATTACCATAATCATACATAGGTTTGCCACTTGCAGGATCACGCATTATCTGTCCGTCAGCATTGCGTACGTAGAACGGATAGATAGGACCCATAGTGTTTGCAATTTCAAAAGCATTGGAAGTACTGCCGGATTTATCATTATTAGGGCTGTCATAATTTGTATGAGTGAATCCCATGTTGGTTCCAATCTTCAACCAGTCCTTGACCTTGTATTCTACATTTGCGCGGGTAGACAATCTTCTGAATCCTGAATTCTCTACCAAACCGCCGTCATCAAGGTATCCGAAAGATACATAGTAGTTGAGACGTTCATTGGCACCGGAGATTCCTACATTATATTCCTGGCGGAGCTGAGGCTTGAATGTTTCATCTTCCCAGTTGTCCGGAGTGTAGTAATATTCACCGTCGCTGTATCCGAGCGTTGCATTAGGATTGAGTTTGCCGTTGGAACCGATGAGGTACTGTCCCTGCGGAATTGTATAGACCTGATAACCTAGACGATTGATAAGATTCTGGTTTGCCAGACGGAAAGCCTCATCAGCAGAATATCCGCCGTTGTAAAGATATCCGTTGTAAAGAGACTGGTAAGCGAGTTCCATGAACTGGTCCGGGTTGCGTATAACGTCATAGTTGCGGACCTCGCGGCTTACAGAACCCCATTTTGCATCGAGTGTAATCTTGGCCTCTCCCATCTTACCTTTCTTGGTAGTGACCATGATTACACCGTTGGCACCACGAGAACCGTAAAGAGAAGTAGAAACGGCATCCTTGAGCACAGTCATGCTCTCGATATCGTTTGTATTGATGGCAGTGATATCACCGTCGTACGGCACACCGTCAACGACCCAAAGAGGTGAATTGTCACCGTTAATCGAAGAAATACCGCGGATACGTACAGAAACGTTTGATCCCGGTTGACCGTTCGACTGTATTGTCTGCACACCAGACATTGTACCGACGAGAGCCTGAGAGGCATTGGTAATCTGGCGGTTTTCAATCTTGTCGGACTTGATTTCAGCAGCTGCACCTGTGTATGCTGATTTCTTCTGTGTACCGTAAGCAACAACCAAGACGTCATCGAGACTTGCATCCTCAGGATCCATGAAAATCTTCATGTTGGCCTTGATAGCGACCTCAGTCTTCTTCATACCGATGTATGAAACAACAAGATGCTTTGCAGACTCCGGAACATTGTTGATTGTGAAACGGCCATCGAGGTTTGTCGCATTACCGACAGTAGTACCTTTCACAAGAACAGAAGCTCCGATAACAGGTTCGCCAGTGCTGCTGTCGATGACAACACCGGTCACCGTTCTCTGGGCGAACGCCATACTTACCACTGCGAAGAGGCAAGTAAGGAACAACCATGCTCTTTTTTTCATTCTTAAAAAGTTTTAGTTAATAAAAATATAAATGTTTCAATTCTCTCAATCAATGCCACAACAAAAAGCCAGAAGCATTGCTCCAACCGCCGACATGCGAAATCAGCAATACGCCCGACACATTCTGCAAACCACCGTTCAACTGTTTAATGGTAATCTTTTCAGCATAGTTTCCAAATAAACGACAGCCACGTCTATGATTTCTATAAATCAATCGATCTCGACAAAAGCCGTCAACCTATTTTTAATATATAAACGGATTGAACATCCATTCCTACCTTTTTGCCATTCTATTCTAAAAATGTCCAACATCCATCACTGGAATTCAATCATAAAACAAGGACACGTTTCTTAAAAGCCTGCCATGAAGAATCAAAGCAGCAAAGTCTTAAAAAAACTACAAATCCGAACTACAGACCGCGATTGTTACATATTTTCTCACAAATCTGACTTGTTAGATTAGACTTTTTTACTTTAACGGGCGCAAAATTAGCCTTTTTTATCAAGGTCAGGAAAAAAAATATCAAAAAAATGGATACATTTAACATTAGTCTCTCAAAATGAAACCACAAATGCAGATTTTTGATTCATGACATGCGCAACAAATGACATAAAGTAATCAAAAATATATTTACAGATAAAAAAATTGCCGTCCAGACGCTTTACATTGCGCATCTGAACGGCAAACAACAATTCTTCTTTTCTGAAAGCGCGGCATCAGGCATTCTTCTCCGATGCATCTTTCTTTATGTCAAATTCTATCGTAAGACCGCCTCCAGGAGTTTGTTTGGCGACAACATTTCCTCCATGGAGCACTATGGCATTCTTTACTATCGCCATTCCCAATCCGGTACCGCCAAGCTTGCGGCTTCGCCCTTTGTCGACTCTGTAGAATCGTTCAAACAGATGTGCAAGATGCTGAGGTTCAACTCCTGGCCCGTTGTCGGCCACAGTAAACATATATCTATCGCCTTTATCGGCACATTGTATCTTCAGCAACGCACTTTCTCCCGCATAAGCAATGGCATTGTCCGCAAGATTTCTGAATATGGAATAAAGCAGTGTCATATCGCCCTTCACGACCGTATCGGAAGGTATATCTATCACAACTTTCATATTCCTCTTCTTCACGTCCAGCTCAGCATCTTCCATAATGGAAGCTACAAGGCTGGAAATATTTATCGATTCGCACATCTGCAGCCTTCCGGCCTCATCCATCTTTGTCAATGCGCTCATATCGTAGAGCAGTTTCGACATGCGTATGCTCTGTGCATAGCATCTTTCGATAAAATGCTTCTTCTGCTCCTCGCTCATATCCGGATTATTGATTATCGTCTCCAGATAACCTTGTATGCTTGCCGCAGGTGTCTTCAGCTCATGGGCCATGTTTTGTGTAAGCTGGCGCTTTATACGCAACTTGTCCTCTTCGCTATGCTTCAGCTTCCAATAAAGCGAAATGATGTTGTGCGAGATTTCTCCCAGTTCATCATCAGGAACATCCATCTGAAGCTCTGTATCCAGCTGGTCTGCACCCTCAGCCTTTGCCGCAAAGTTACGCAGATGTCTGATGTGCTCACCCAAACGGTGTGTATTTCTATAAAGGACAAAACCGAGAAGTATTGTTACTATTACAGCGAATATAAGGTACTGACTGTCAGCTTCAAGACTATGTTCTAATCTTGAATTATAAGGAACAGAAGAACTTACCACAATATTCTCATCCGAGAAATACGTAGCAAAACAGAAGCTCTTCGGCCCCATTCCATCTTCTCCGCCTCCATATATGCCATACCCGTTGCCAGACTTCATAGCCTGCCTTATTTCCGGACGGTTCTTGAAATTCCTCAATCGTATCTTCTTACCCCCTCCATTGCTGTCAAGCATTATATTGCCCGAAGTATCTATGACACAAACATGTATGCCTTCACGATGATGCGCGGCGACATAATCCATGAAAGCTTTCTGTTCCATGATGTTGTTGCCGAGAGCTTCCATCATCTCATAGTTGTATATCTGCATCCTGTTCTGCATGAGCTCCAGCTTGTACGCTTTCTCTCTATGATACTGAAAGAGTACAAAACATACCGCAAACAGCACAAAGACCCCTATCACACTTAAATAAAGCTTTTTAGAGAATCCTATCCGCATTCTCATTTTTACGTAATTCATGGCAAAATAAATAAAAAAATAAAACTTACATATTATATATAAAAAGTAGACGCGCAGTCATCTCGCTATCATGATAACGAGATATGAAATAGGCAAACGGAATTTCAGATACGTTCAAAAGTATATCCGTATCCAAACCTGGTCTTTATACATTTGCCGTACTCACCGATTTTCTTGCGCAGACGCGTTATATTCACATCGACGGTACGTCCCATAACAATAGTATCGTCCGGCCAGATTGTCTCAAGTATCTTCTCGCGGCTGAAAACCTTCTCCGGATTCGAAACCAGCATGTGCAGAAGTTCAAACTCGAGTTTGGTGAGCTGCACCTCTTTGCCGTTGACAGTCACGAGCTTTCTTTCCACATCAATTTTCAGTCCTTCATACCCGATTGTCGTATGTTCTCCCGCCTCTACGGTCTTTTCCTTGGCGGTTCTTCTGAGCACAGCCTTGACACGTGCCTTCACCTCTCTCATAGACAACGGTTTTGCGATATAGTCGTCTGCGCCTATATTGAGGCCCTTCACCGTATCGTTCTCGTTGTCGAGGGCTGTTATAAATATAATAGGTATATTGGCAGTATCTTCTTTCTGCTTCATTATGCGCGCCATCTGGAATCCGGATATTTCGCCCATCATGACATCAAGCAGAATAAGCTGATAATTCTTCAGGTCCAGTTTCAATGCCTCTTCTGCAGAATTTGCCACATCAACCTCATAGCCTTCCGTTTCGAGATTGAACTGCAGGATCTCACATATGTCCTGTTCATCATCAACAACTAGTATCTTTTCCATAACTGAATTTTATTTGCTGTCAAAAATACAACAAAGCTGAATTATTTGTGCTGCAATCTCGTTACAAAATCAAAAGGCCTCGAATTTTATTTAAAAACTGCTTCATAAAATCAATGTTAATATGTATTTTTGAGGCCATTAAGTCGCAAAAGAAGATGAAGCGCCTAAACTTGCAAAACTTTGATGGCACATCCGCCCAAGGCTCTTGTAACAAAATTGAAACATTTTTGAAAAAACAATATAACAAAAACGTTATAATTTCGCCGGGTAAACGGGCCATTCCACACAGAATGGTACATAAAACCGGAATGGGAAATATTCATTGTACGCAATAAATTCACAACAAATATTCTCACAAAACAATGGAAACAATTTTCTTGGGAATCGTAGGCTTCCTGATGGCACTGGCCATTTTCGACCTTTCGGTCGGAGTGAGCAACGATGCCGTAAACTTCATCAACTCCGCTGTAGGTTCACGGGCGGCGAGATTCAAAGTTATTTTAGGTATTGCCGCCGTCGGCATTTTCGTCGGAGCATCACTCAGCAACGGTATGATGGATATAGCGCGGCATGGAATCTTCTGCCCTACATACTACAGTTTCTATGATCTGATGTGCATATTCCTTGCAGTTATGGTCACCGACATCGTCTTGCTGGACATTTTCAACTCTCTCGGAATGCCGACGTCGACGACGGTTTCAATGGTATTCGAACTTTTAGGAGGTTCATTTGCTCTTTCTATCATAAAAATCCACAATGATGAGTCAGGTCTCCTTTCATTCTCAGAACTGCTCAACACAGAAAAAGCACTCTCCGTCATCTTGGCAATATTCCTCTCAGTTGCAATAGCATTTATTTTCGGTTTCATATTGCAATGGCTTTCAAGAATCGTATTTACTTTCACCTATAATAAGAAATCAAAAGTCAAGATAGGTGTTTTCGGCGGAATAGCAACAACCAGCATAGTATGGTTCCTGCTCATCAATGGCCTCAAGGGCTCAACCCTCAACGACACTCCTCTCATGCACTTTATCAATGAAAATGCATGGGGCGTAATAGGTCTCTGCTTTCTCGCTTCAAGCATAGTGATGACCTTGCTCAGCTATATGAAAGTCAACGTATTCCGCATTGTCGTGCTTCTTGGAACTTTCGCACTCGCCATGGCATTTGCAGGAAACGACCTTGTAAACTTCATCGGTGTACCTATGGCAGGACTTTCTTCATACCTGGATTTCACTGCAAACGGTTCGGGAAATCCTTATACATTTATGATGGGCTCTCTCAATGAATCGGCACATACACCGACAATATTCCTTGTAGGTGCTGGTTTGGTAATGGTTATAGCCCTCTTCATGAGCAAAAAGGCTCAGAACGTGGTAAAGACCAGCGTAGACCTTTCACGTCAGGACGAAGGCGACGAAATGTTCGGAAGCTCAGGAGTTGCACGTACTATCGTGCGCACGACAATGAATGTCACACAATACATATCAGAATATGTACCAAAGGGCGTGTCACGCTGGATAAACACCCGCTTCAACAGCGATGAAGCAATCATAAAGGACGGAGCCGCATTCGACCTCGTACGCGCCTCGGTAAATCTCGTTGTCGCAGGTCTGCTCATCGCCGCAGGTACATCGCTCAAGCTTCCTCTTTCCACCACATACGTAGCATTCATGGTTGCAATGGGATCAAGCCTTGCCGACAGGGCTTGGAGCCGTGAGAGCGCAGTATTCCGCATCACCGGAATGCTTTCAGTAATCGGTGGATGGTTCATCACAGCCGGTGTAGCATTCGTCATCTGCTTCGTAATTACAATGCTGATGTTCTACGGCAGCTTCGTGATGATGGCAATACTTATCGTAGCGGCTATAGCGATACTCGTAAGAAGCAACATCGTATTTTCGCGCAGAGCAAAAGAGGCCGAAACTGATGTTACTTTCACACAGATGGTGAAATCGCGCAGCAAAGCCGACATCTGGGATCTTCTCTGCAAACACATACGCGAGAGCCACAGTTCTCTCCTCAAATTCATTCGGGAAGAATACAAGATGACAACCGATGCATTCTTCCAGGAGGAATACCGCAGGCTGAAACGTGTGAAGGACGACATCGAGGAGGGAAGAAAGGAGTGGAAACGCCAGCGCAGACGCGAGCTTATCGGTATGCGCTCGATCGACCCTATGCAGGCGATAGAAAGAAACACATGGTTTTTCCTCGGTTCCAACTCATGCGAACAGATGCTCTACTGTCTGAAGCGTATCAACGATCCTAGCCGTGAACACGTAGGAAACAATTTCTCGCCTGTACCAATCAGCTCTATAGAACCGTTCCTCGCAATGCGCGATGCCGTAATCATCCTGTTTGAGCGTACAGAGCAGATGCTTAAGGAGAACGACTTCTCACTGGCCGATGCAATACGTACAGACAGCCAGTCGCTTCAGGTGAGCCTGTCAAGACACAGAAAAGCAATGCTTGACTCAATGCAGGATTCTTCAACCAATCTTGAAGCGATGCTTGTATTCGTCAACATCATTCAGGAATCACAGGAACTTATCGGTTCACTCAGACACATGATACGAGGCGTTGTCAAGTTCCAGGACGGAGAATAACATCCCTTCTTATATATAAGAAACGAAATAAGGCGGCAGACAGGTTGCAATCCTGATTTGCCGCCTTGTTTCGTTTCAAAACAGTCCCCCAAAACAAGCTAAAGAATAAAAAGCACTTGCAGCACAAACTTAACGCCTAAGACATAAAATCGAAATAATACTTTATGATATTTGTATCGGATAAAAAGAAAGGCAGTTATGGAAACAAGACTGATAATCTTAAGATACCTGACAGCACTCTCAATCATGATATCCATCGCCGGCATGCTTCTGCCATTCATACGCGAGGCCATCGTACACATAACGGGATGGTTATGACAAAAGCAGATTCATGCAGACGGAGCAAGTATCTACCGACACTCATAAAAAATCTAGTAATATGGATATGGCAAAAAAGATTATTACAGAGGCTTTGAAAGAAACGGCGTTGCTTATACGTTTTTCAAGATGCTTCATCAGAATGACCGGCAGACGCAGGGGATATGTATGGAAAATGCATGAAGAAGACAACGAATTGATAAAACTGATAATGAACTGAAAAGAAAGGAGAATAAAAAATGGAAGACGAATATGGAACACATGTCTGGGACGACATAGACTACAGCTATGATCTCAGCCAAAGCGAAGGCGAATGAACAAAATGTATGGTTTGGGATTCCACATTAGGAAGGAACAAAATTTTAATATTCCAGAAACCTTGATGCAGCATCCGATTCCTACATTTGCGGCGGACAGGCAAGAGTGCCGGTCCGAAATTTATCAACCAAAATTTTTAATTATGGGTACATTTGAATTGATTATCGCGTCAGTGATGGCCATTCTGGTCGTAGTGAGCAACATCTCAAGCGTTGGAAGAATCTGACAGAGATAGTCATCATCACTGACTCAAGCCGTTCCGGAAACGCCGGGACCGCAGATGCAGACGGGGTTATGAACCCCTTTTTTTGTACCCTTAAATGAAGTGCATTAAAAAAAATGCACAGATGCATTTCCGTCAAAAACGGAAATACACCTGCACATCGGCTGTATTGTAATATCTGTCAGCTCCCGAATTTCTTGTAGACAAGCTCTTGTCGCAAGTAAAATAATAATTGAGCTGAAGCATCAGATTCTTATAAATATGCCAGTTGGCCGAAATATCATACTGTTCAATGGCTGTACTGCTTTTACGGCTTTCGCGGTACACATCCCATTTTGCGAAAAGCTCAAGATTCTTGCACACAGGCATTCCTGCAGAAACATACCATCCGTCGGCCTTATTGCCCAAAGCTTCATTAACTGTACCGTCAGAGCCTATTGCACCGCCTTCCGAACCGACATATTCTGCACGCACGAGGAATGGACCGGTGTAATTCAGTCCTACGGCCCAACGGTTACGGTCGACAGTAGTGCCACTCTTCGTATAGCTTCCGCTCCATCCGAAAGCACCTATGCTGAGTCCCTTTATAGGATTAACCCACACACCTCCTATAACATCCTTGCGCGAATCGGCATCCGAATGGTTTATGCCCTGACCGTTGAATACGCCGATCTGATAATGGAAAAGAGGATGACGGTCTGATGCAACAGGGAGCAGATCGCCCTGCACCTGAGCTCCGAAGTCACGGCCTCCGCACGAGTGTTCGCCGCTGCGGTCCGAATAGCCTACAAGTTTGGATATCACCTGCGAATTGCCCCCAAAGCCGTAGTTCCAAGGATGCATCGGGTTTTCAAAGGTGAATCCGCGTTTGAACTGTCCGAACTTGATCTTCGCAAAACTGAAACGCTGCCACTCAATCCATGCATCTACTACATGCGGAGACTTTTCGTTTGATAACGTTCCGCTATTGGCAGACCCGGTCATGTCAATCTGAAGTTTATAGGCAAAGTCACCCATCTTTCCGTCGGCATAAAGACGTATGAGACGGAAACTGAAACCATTCTGAGGATCAGGATTGCGGTCATCTACCGAATATTTGCCGATTACGTATCCGCCGAAAGTCGTGTTTTGTACAAAATCAGAGAATATCCCTCCACGTTTCTTTACCGATGCCGTATCTACAGCCTCTGTTGCCTGCACTTCACCGGCTCTTTCTGCGGTTTCAGAAAGTTCAACAGCATCTGCTGCATTAAAGGCGGTCAAGGCTGTCACGGCCGCCAACATGAATCTTTTCATAAGTATATATATCTTTTTAACCCTTATCTGCACAAGTCAAAAGCCATTCATGCTTTTGACGCCGCAAAGAAACAGAAAAAAGTCGGAAGAATGAAGCCTGAATGCCCTTTTTAACTTGCAAACAAGTTCATTATCAAGCATTGCGGACAAAGCGAGGATAAAAGCGACACTTCTTTTTCGAACGCTCGAGACTGAAATTACGAGGGCTCGGAAGAAAAACTGCGGGCGCTCGGAATTCTGTCTGCGAGCCCTTGGAAAACTACAGCCGGACCTGCATACAAATCAACCGACAGGTATACTTATACATTGCAAACCTGCGTAAAACGCCATTATAAAGGACAAAAAACGACGAATGGTCGGTTTTATGAAGGCATAAACTCGGGTTTCTCATCAAAAAAAAATTACATTTGTCTCATATTAAAAATTTTAACTGGCCAATATACAAAACTTTAAAGATGAAAACTGACATTGAAATAGCAAGAGAGTGCAAACTGGCACATATCGACGAAGTGGCCGCAAAGATCGGACTTAAGAGCGAACAGCTCGAACACTACGGCAAATACATGGCAAAAGTGCCTGAAGATCTTATCGACGAAGAGAAGGTAAAGAAAAGCAATCTGATTCTGGTAACGGCCATCACACCGACAAAAGCCGGTATAGGCAAGACAACCGTGTCGATAGGTCTTGCGCTAGGACTCAACAAGATCGGCAAGAAGGCTGTAGCAGCACTGCGCGAGCCGTCGCTCGGACCATGCTTCGGACTTAAGGGAGGAGCTGCCGGCGGAGGTTATGCACAGGTTTTGCCTATGGAAAAGATAAATCTCCATTTCACCGGTGATTTCCATGCTATAACTTCGGCACACAACATGATAAGCGCCCTGCTGGACAACTATATTTATCAGCACAGAGAAGAAGGATTCGCACTGAAAGAGGTGCTTTGGAAAAGAGTTCTTGATGTCAACGACCGCAACCTGCGATTCATCGTCACCGGACTTGGTGCAAAAACCGACGGAACAGTTCAGGAAAGCGGATTCGACATCACTCCTGCAAGCGAAATAATGGCTATTTTATGTCTGGCAAAAGACATAAACGACCTGCGACGCAGAATAGAGAACATTCTGCTGGGAATAACTTCTGACGGTAAACCTTTCACCGTAAAAGATATGGGTGTGGCAGGAGCCATTACAGTACTGCTCATGGATGCCATACATCCAAATCTTGTGCAGACGACAGAAAATACTCCTGCATTCGTACACGGCGGACCATTCGCCAACATCGCACACGGATGCAACTCCGTTCTGGCAACAAAGATGGCCATGACATTCAGCGACTATGTAGTGACAGAAGCCGGATTCGGTGCAGATCTTGGAGCTGAGAAGTTCTTCGACATAAAGTGCCGCAAGAGCGGACTCCAGCCGAAACTCACTGTCATCGTAGCTACCACACAGGGTCTGAAGATGCACGGAGGCGTAGCGCTCGACAAAATCAAGGAGCCAAACAGCGAAGGCCTGACTCTCGGACTGAAGAATCTCGACAAGCACATACACAACATGAAGCTCTACGGCCAGTCTGTAGTTGTGGCATTCAACAGATATGCAACCGACACTGACGAGGAACTGGAACTTGTACGCAAGCACTGCGAAGAACAGGGAGTAGGATTCGCCGTAAACAACGCTTACATGGAAGGCGGAGAAGGTGCCGTAGAACTTGCCGAGACAGTAGTTAGAACCATAGAAGAACATCCTTCCGAGCCTCTCAAGCTTTGCTACGAGGATACAGACGATGTGAAGACAAAGATTGAGAAAGTGGCAAAGAGCATCTACGGAGCAGGAAACGTCACTTACTCAAAGACAGCAGAAAAGATGCTGAAGAGAATCAGCGAACTCGGAATGGAGAAATTCCCTGTATGTATCGCCAAGACACAGTATTCGTTCTCTGCCGACCCAACTCTGTACGGCACACCGGCAGGATTCGGATTCCACATACGCGACCTTGTAATCAACAGCGGTGCAGAAATGATAGTAGTCATCGCAGGCGACATTCTGCGCATGCCGGGACTGCCGAAATCACCGCAGGCAGAGCGCATAGACATTGTGGACGGCCTGATAGAAGGTCTGTCATAAACATTCTGCAGGAAACTGCATCAATACACTTATAATAATACTCAACGCCACATTTATTCTTAATATGAACGTAAACTATCTGAAAGAATATTTCAGGATGCCGCTGACAAGGGATGAACAGGCGCAAACAGTCGAATCCATCGTTGGAGGCATCAGATTCAAGGGTGCAAACCTGTGGGTGCTGATATTCGCGATATTCATTGCTTCGCTTGGACTCAACGTCAATTCGACTGCCGTCATAATCGGTGCCATGCTCATTTCACCTCTGATGGGCCCTATTATAGGTATGGGACTGGCTGTCGGCATAACAGACTTCGACCTGCTGAAACGTTCCTTAAAGAATTATGCTGTGGCTACGGGCATATCGGTCATAACAGCTACAGTATACTTCACTCTGACGCCTCTGCATGAGGCTCAATCGGAGCTGTTGGCACGAACATCGCCGAACATATACGACGTACTCATCGCATTCTTCGGCGGATTGGCCGGCATCACAGCCATCTGTGCCAAAGACAAGGGCAATGTGCTTCCAGGCGTGGCAATAGCAACGGCTCTCATGCCACCGCTCTGCACTGCCGGATACGGATTGGCCAACGGGGAATGGCTCTATTTCTTCGGTGCCTTCTACCTTTTCTTCATAAATACGGTTTTCATAAGTCTGGCAACTTTCATAGGAGTAAGAGCACTCAAGTTCCAGAAGAAAGCCTACATGGACAAAAAGCGCGAAGGCCTCATCAAGAAATATATATTCCTCATAGTGGCTGTAACGATTGCTCCATCTGTGTTCATGACATACAGCATCGTCAAAGAGACTATTTTCAACTCTTCGGCTACTGAATTCATAAACAAGGAGCTCAACTTTCCGAATACCCAGATTATAAGCAAGGAGATTTCCTATAAGAACAAGACCATAAAGATTGCCATAGTCGGCGATGAAGTGTCACAAACAATGATAGACAACGCCAGAGCGCATCTGGCAACATATCATCTGAAGAATGCGAGGCTTGCCATAATACAAGGCATAAACAACGATTCAATCGACATTTCAGGTCTGCAGAACATTGTGCTCAAGGATTTCTACGAAACCAGCCAGAAGGAAATAAGGGAACAGCAGAATCTGATAGAAAGTCTGAAGGGCAAACTTGAAGACGAAAACAGATTCAAGGCTCTAACCGTCGAACTGAGTAAAGAGATGGCTGTGCTCTTCCCTAACGTCAAGTCACTGTCGCTAAGCAACAGCATCAAGTGTACAATTGACGGGGACTCTGTTGCAACAGACACAATCTGCCTGTCTACAATAGAATTCAAGAATAAACCTGCCGACACAGAAATCGCCAAGATTGAGGCGTGGATGAAAACCCGCACTAAAAGCCAAAAACTGGAGATTATCGCAGACAATTGAGCAACACACAACCAAAAATAAAGGCGAAATTGCAGATTTATCTGTTTTTTCGCCTTTTTATTTTGTTTATTAAATAAAAACAACTACCTTTGCAACCGCAATTAAGCCCAGATGGCGGAATCGGTAGACGCGCTGGTCTCAAACACCAGTGGGGCAACCCATCCCGGTTCGATCCCGGGTCTGGGTACAAGAAAAAGAGCTAAGTATTTGTAAATCAAATATTTAGCTCTTTTCTTTTTTGTAACTTGTTCCCAAATTGTTCCCAATCATCCTTATGTATCCCACCAAAGATGTGGTATTTATTTCATACCATCTATTACCTTTAGTATAGAATCGGGCTTTTCTACCATTCGCAATACAGAATCTGAATCAAATCCCATATATTCTATATAGGTTCGTATTAACTCATAATGCTCTTTGGCATATTTTGTATCTATGGCACGTGTAGCGTTGAAGCAGATAGGTTCATGATGTGCTATTCGGTTACGAAATTCACGGATGGCAGTCAGTTGGTTGTAGATGTCTGTTTGCTTTAAACCATGCGCTTTGTTTGGGAATATTTGAAGAAGCGTTTTTCCTCCTATGCGGTAATTGCGTCTTGTAAACAGATAAGTCCAGAAACCAAATGTAAAGGAAGCTACCATCTTATCGTTGTTGTACGCTCCCATATTTGTATAAGTGCGTTGTATGCGTACTATTTCGGAAGCTTCCTGTTCAAGTAATCCATGGGGTCTTGCTTGGTTGATTATCCAATTTTCATCGTTGAAATATTGTTTGTAGTGAGTATTTATGGCATTACGTAACATTATTTCAAACATACCGATAACTCCGTAAAAACGTTGGCTCAACTTGATGTTGTATTGGTATAAACGCAAAGTCTTGGCTTTTTCATTACCACTTGCTTGCGCGTATTTATTTAATCTTGCAGGAGAAAGAACCTGCAAACATTCATCATATTTCATTTGGTATAAAGTTTAAAATTTGCATCTTTCTTGCAAAGAAAGAAATTAATGACTATATTTGCAAGCGTAAGACCCTGTTGTCCCTGCTGAACAAGCAAACTTCAGGGTTATTGTTTTTTATATACTTGTGTTAATGCCAGAATAGATGGTTCAGCGGATTTCCGCTGAACTGAATAGAGGATGGAAAATTTCAACAAATATAGTTTTTGAATTTAATATGAATGATAGCGATTTTATAAAATATGTAAGTGAACAACTTAGCCGCTTGCATGAAGAGAAAGAAAATATAGACTTTCGTTGTAAGGATTCCTTGGAATATGTACTTAATTTTAAGAAGAAAATATACGAACATATTGATTCATGTAAAAACGAAAAGAAAATTAAATTCGAATGGCATAATGTAGTAGAATCTCCTCGTTGCGTAGATATGCGTCAATATATGGATGATGATTTGGTTAATGAGTTGGCAAAAAAAGGATACTTTTACTTAGGTCAAGAATCATCAAACGATGTTATCATCTTGGAAAACAAAAATAAATAGTATTTACAATGAATCGATTTTTATTTATTATACTTCCTGTATTTGTTGTGTCTTTTGTCTTACTGTCCTGCTCGGAAGAAAACATTAGTCCTGAAAATGCAAAAATTAGTCAATTAGAAGAAAATAGCTTTATCTGTTCAAATTCAGAAAATATAGTAGAAATCCATTTTACTACAAATGCTAAATGGTCAGCCACTACAAATGCCGAATGGTGTGAACTATCTCCAACATTTGGAAATTCAGGAAATCAAGTTCTTGTTGTGAAAGTATATGAAAATTCAACCAATAGCGACCGTAATGCTATTGTAACAATAGAATGTGGCTTTGATAAGCAGTCTGTTACAATTCAGCAAAAACAAAATAATTTTATTGAACTTTCTTCATCAGTTTGTAACATTGAAGGCTCTGGAGGATTTATAAATTTATCCGTAACATCTAATATAACTTACATTTATAATATTAGTGATGATTGGGTCTCTATGACAATAAATGATGAGGATAAAGGTACTGGTGGCAAAAAAACATATATAATAAAAGTAGATGAAAATAAGACAACAAGTAAACGGACTGCAACAATTGTATTTTTAGGAGAGAACATTAGTAAAAAATTGATAATTAATCAAGAAATCAAAAAATATCCTAAAAATTATGATTTTGAATGCGAAGGTCTTTTTTACAAAATATTATCTATAGAAAACCTTACGGCTACTGTAGTAGGTGGTGAAGGCATTTATTCTGGTGATATAAATATCCCAGACAGAGTTACGTATAATGGGAAAACACTTGTTGTAACAAGTATCGATGATGGGGCATTTTATCGTTCAAACATAGGGAATGTTACTTTAGGAAGGAATATTGAATACATTGGGCGTGCTGCATTTTATGGAAGCCTAATAGAAAAAATTTCAATTCCAGCATCCGTTAAAACCCTTTACGAAAGGAGCTTTGATGAATGTATAAAATTATCAGAGGTCATAATAGAAGATGGTACTTCTACATTATATTTTTATTGTTCCTCTAACAATGTACCAGAATACTTTGTTAATTGCCCAATAAGAAAATTATACATAGGTCGGACTATCGATCATTGGCCTTGGAATCCCGGATTTTCAGATTTATCTCAATGTGAAGATATTAAATTAGGTTCTTGTGTTACTTCAATTGATAGTCACCTCCTATCAGGTGCAACAAAGATTACTTCTTTGAAAATTCCATCTAGTGTAACTTTTATGGGTGATGGAGCTTTTGACAAATGTATAAGTCTTAAGGAACTCATTTTTGAGGATGGTGCTTCCACATTAGTATATACAGCGGGAAGAGGTTCTGTGGACACTGGCGGAGGTACTGGTGGAGTTGTAAATTATTCCATGTTTTGTGATTCTCCTATAGAATATGTTTATATAGGTCGTAATTTTCAAGTGTCAGAATCTTATACCTCAGCAGGTGCATTATTAGATTATGCTCCCGTAAAGGAACTTGAGATAGGAAAAGGTGTAGAAGAATTGGTATCCCTAAGATATTTAAGAGAACTAGAACAAGTGTCTATTCCGTTCAGCATTTCCTTAATAAATGGGTTTAATGGATGTGGCAAATTAAATAAGATTTATTGTGAAGGTACAACACCTCCAAAATTTAAATATTCATTTAATGCATTTGACAGCAAAGTATACATTGATTGTTGTTTATATGTTCCTGCAAGCTCTATTGGTAGTTATAAATCGGCAGATATATGGAAAAATTTCTTTAATATTTGCTCATTATAAAATGACTAAGTTCACTAATCTTTTTTGAAAATGCGTGTGGAGGAAAATCTATGATGATAGAGGACTATTATTTTGTTTGTATTAGTCTGCTTTTAAATAAAGCAGCCTTATATTAGACTGCTTTATTTTTCCTTTTGTTGTGATGATTACATTTTTAATCCTTTGCTTTTCTTCTCTTCCTGCACGGTGGATCGCAAGGATTGCCTTAGTTTGTCCCATTGTTCCTTAAACCAGTCAGAGATGGGCTGTCTGTTTATTGTCAGTACAAGTTTACTGTTGTCAGTCGGATTTTTCTCTACTCTGAAAATATCATTCTTGGTCCCAAACCTTCTCCTATACTCTTCAGAGTAAATCTTTCCACTGCATTGTAGAGCCTCTTTCTTTACCATAAGTCGATCTATCATAGGGATATTCAGTAAATAGAATAAAATTAGCCAACTAATTCATACACAAAGTGTTGCGAATTAGCTGGCTTTTTTGTATCTTTAGGTATTCCCCCGA
>MNQS01000112.1 GCA_001915545.1 Bacteroides sp. 43_108
ACGCGCTTTGCGCTAGGTAATAGCTTTATGGGTACTTACGATATTTAAAGACAGAAGAACATGGTGCGAGTAAGCTCGCAAGGTAAACGCGCATTGCGCGAGGTAAAACATGAAGTGTGGCTTCATTAGCTAAATGCGCCTTGCGCTATGTTATTTTAAAGACAGAAAAACACAGGAACAAAAGAGTATATTGAAAAGCAAAACGTATGTTCAAGCAAGTTTGACATTCGTTTATCACTTCAATGTTTTGCACCTGCGTATGCTTATAGCACAGCTCTTCTTTTGATGAAAAGAACAAATGCGCAATATTTTGCAGTAGGCCTCCACACTGTCATTCCTGGCCAGGACCAGGAATCTTATGATGTGTGACATACGTCCTCGCAGACATTGTGCTATTCGTTAAGATAAGGTCCCTGGTCCTAGCCAGGGATGACGTATCGCGGGCAATGTACAGTTTTCGTGGGTGTATACGTTTTAAAGACAGAAGAACATAAGAACAAAAGAGAGACATAAAGACTTATAAGCATTGGCAAATGAATTTTCCATGCTTACCTTTCTTTATGCCCGTACATCTTGTGATGTGCCAGACTAAGGCTTCTTTTGTTTGAAAAGAACAGAAGGTTCTGCTTTTGTTTCTTTTAAGAATGCAATGCACGTGTGCGATGCGAACACTGTTCGCTCACGTTCAGAATACTGTGCGTGAAAAAAACTTGCTTTTGCACGAACAGGGCTTAGGAACTATTTTGCGTTCTTATGTTCTTGTGTTCTTATGTCTTATTTAGTTTATATCCAGCTTTAGTTCCCTGGTCATTGCCAGGGATGACGCATCGTGGGCAATGTACGGTTTTCGTGGATGTTTACATCGTTTTAAACAGAAGAGTATCAATTACCATCAATAATTGAACCCGAACGTCCAGAGAGGTATGACATTTCCGCTACCGAATTCTATGTCGTCTTTGACAATGTACGCATTTTCTATTCCTTCTATTTGTTTTTTGCCCTTTTTACGTCCTCCGATTTCAAAAGTATATCCATCTATCTGAAAATCGGAAACAGAAGAAGTCGTTACATCCTGATTAACACGCATCTGATTCAAGAAAAAGGTTTCACGGACATTGCCGATATCGGCTTTGTCGCCGCCCAGCACATAAATCAGGTTTGTATTGTCAAGATATATCTTATCAACTTTTCCCAGACCGCGAATGCCACTTGTATCATCACGCAACTGTGCTATCAAACCGGCTTCTTCTATGTAAAGACAATAATCAGCCACACTGTTCCGGCTGACATTAAGTACGGTTGCCAAATTGCTGATATTGGGTTTGAAGGGGACACTTTTTGATATTACGGCAAGCAAACGTTTCAGTTTACGCGCTGTAGAAACATTCATCTCTGCATACTGAGGTATATCTGCCTCCAACGATACATTCACCATCTGCATCAATTGGGTTGTAGTGTCAACCTGAGAAAACGGATAATAACCTTGCTTCAGATAATCAGAAAAGAACTGAAAAGGACGAAAACCGGCAGGAATATCGACCTTATGGTTTAAGATATCTGACAAGCCATAAGAGGGGAAATCATATCCGTGGAACAGATTCAAATATTCTCTGAAAGACAAGCCCTGCATATGATACATCACAGCCCTGCGGCTCAAATCTGCCGCTCCTTTATGAATATCAAGTACAGATGAACCAGTAAAAACAACATGCAGTTCGGGATGATAATCATAAATCAGCTTTAATTCCTTGGACCAATCCTTATATCGATGGATTTCATCAATAAGGAGATATTTTCCTCCTGTTCTGACGAACTCGTCAGCCAAATCCAACAAACGGTGGTCTGCAAAATAGAAATCTTCGGCCGTCACGTACAAGGAGCTTTCACGAGGAAGTGTCTTTTTTGCATACTGTAAAACCATTGTAGTTTTTCCGACACCTCTTGGACCAGTCAAGCCAATCATTCGTCTGTTCCAATCGATACGGCCATACATGTAACGATGAAAATCGTCACTTGTCTCGCCAAGCAACTTGCTGAACCTGTCCTGCAATCTATCCATATATATGTTTTTTGTTACAAATATAGGATTTTTGCTCAATCATTGAGCAATTTACGCCGTTTTTTGCTCAACCATTGAGCAAATCTGCAACAAAGATTGATTCAGAAAATGTCACAGCCTAGTCTTTCTTTCCGAAAAGTCTTTGCCAGAAGCCCCTTGGTTTATCTTCCTGTTCTGCATACAGCTTCTCGAAATAGTCGTAGAACGTCCAATTGTTTGTTATCATATCGTATATTACTCCCCAATCCGGGAGGCCGCCGAAATTGCGGTCATCAATATACATATCTGCATCGATTTTGCGGGTCTTGTTATTGTGAGTACCGAAATCTTCGCCTTGGATTTCTCCGTTCACCGAGAAAAATTCCAGGCCTCTTTCCTTACAGAACTCTACTGCTTCATCCAAAAGCTTGCCTTCGCGAACGCTCCACAGCATCAATACGTGATGTTCAGCCTGAAGCCTCTTCAGTGTGCTTATTGCAAAAGGTCTCTCCTTACCTATTTTTGGATAAGCATGTTCAACTATTGTTCCGTCAAAATCCACTGCTATTTTCATTAGTCAAATATTTATCTTGTGTTTGAAAAGCGCTTTTCGAATCGCTTGACCTTTTTTTCTTTCCGGAAGTATCTGCAGGCTCAAGTACTTCTACCAAATCAGGATGCACATCGGCAGCAATCGTTGCTATTCCGTTCAAGTTGACAACTATACATTTGGAACGTACACCCTTAACTTTCATAAATACCGCTTCTACCCCGTCCAAAGCACCGCCATGGATTCGTATACGTGTTCCTTTTGATATAGCAAGCTCATCTACAGTGAAATATATTGCCCTATTGGTTGAGGCTGTGTTGGCAACAGCTATGAAGTCGTACATCTGCTTGTCGGGCACAACCAAAGGCTGGTTGCTGACGCACCCCCGCAGATATGTAAATTGGAAATATCTATAACTTTCGACCAAGTGCTTCAGCTCTATTTCTGTAGAGCGCACAAATATCAGGTTGCTTACAGCCGGGACATCAACACGCGCTTTCTTGCCTGCAACAGTCTTTACAACAGTACGCGTGGGAAGAAAATTCTCAACACCTTCGGCATCAAGAATCGCCTTAATTTTCATTTCATGATTGAACAACGCCCTCATTGCAAACCAAACTTTTTTACAACTACCCGCTATACCATCCATACATACGGTTTATCACGTTTTTCGAAAAATCACATATCTATAACTCCTCAAACCTTTCATAAAAGCTTGAAAATCAAAGCATTAGCACGGTGCACTCTTCGATTCACCCATACTATATATTCAACTCCTTCCCCAATTACGAATAGGAATACCTTAATTCACTCTTCCTTGGAGATATATGCAGGCTTATATTTACTGTTTTATGAACTATAAATCCTTGATACGTCATCTTTTGTTAAAAGATGCAAACATAAAGGCACATATTAAAACAGCTTGATTTATATCATGTTAATTATTAGTATCTTTGCATTGTCAATAATCTCCAAGGAAGAGTTGATATAACATAAGAACTGATATATACATTATTTGATAGTGTAATATGGTAAAATATCTCCAAGGAAGAGTTATAGATATAAAAGAGACTTTCTGATTCTAATTTCACCTTTACATAAACGTCCTTACATTTATATCAGATTGTAGAAATATAAGTTATCTGCCTATCAAATTCTCAGTAAAGTATATATAAGTACAGTTATCAAATGTCAAAAGCATGAATATTTGATTATAGTGTGTACAGCCGTAACATTAGTGGACAAAATCGACAATAGTTGGTGGTGCATTTTTAATAATAACACAAGGGAATGATGTTGCATTTGATTCCTTGCGGTCCTCTTTGACTAGGCCTAGAACCTTATGATGATGGTTGCATGTGTTTCGCCAGCATTGTACAGTTCATGAAGATGAGATCCCTGGTCCTGGCCAGGGATGACGCGTCGCGAGCATTGTGCAGTTTCCCTTGGGTATACCTTGTTTAGACAGAAGAACATGGTGCGAGTAAGCTCGCAAGGTAAACGCGCATTGCGCTAGGTAAAACATGAAGCAGGCTTCATTAGGTAAAACGCAGGTGTGCCTTAAGAACAAAAGTCATGAGGTTAATGTTACCGCAATTGCTACCATACCGTCATTCCTGGCAAGGACCAGGAATCTAATGATGTGTGGCATGCGTCCTCGCTTGCATTGTGCTATTCGTTAAGATAAGGTCCCTGGTCCTAGCCAGGGATGACGTGTCGCGGGCACTGTGCTGTTTCCCGTGGGTATACTTTGTTTAGACAAAAGAACATAAGAACTATAGGTTAATGCTGTTACTATGGCTAGCTAACAGTCATTCCTGGCAGGGACCAGGAATCTTTTAATGGTAGTTTGCATGTGCCCTCGCTTGCATTGTGCAGTTCATGAAGATAAGGTCCCTTGGTCCTAGCCAGGGATGACGTGTCGCGGGCGTTGTGCGGTTTCCCGTGGGTATACTTTGTTTAGACAAAAGAACATAAGAACAAAAGAATACATAGAAAAACAAACGCATGTTCAAGCAAGTTTTACATTCGTTTGTCTTTTCTATGTTTTGCATCTACGGATGCGTATAGCACAGCTCTTCTTTTGATGAAAAGAACAAATGTGTAATATTTTGCAGTTGGTTTCCTCGTCGTCATTCCTGGCCGAGACCAGGAATCTTGTGATTGTAGTTTGCATGTGGCCTCGTCAGCATTGTGCAGTTCATGAAGATAAGGTCCCTGGTCCTGGCCAGGGATGACGTGTCGCGGGCACTTGTGCAAAGCGAACTTTGCAAGGTAAACGCGAGCAGACTCGCTAGGTAAAGCGCAAAACTTGGTTTTGCTAGTCAAACGCGCTTTACGCCAGGTAATAGTTTTGTGGGTACTTACGATATTTAAAGACAGAAGAACATAAGAATATAGGTTAATGCTGTTACTATGGCTACCTAACAGTCATTCCTGGCCGGGACCAGGAATCTTGTAATGGTGGTTTGCATGTGCCCTCGCTTGCATTGTTCTATTCATTGAGATGAGGTCCCTGGTCCCAGCCAGGGATGACGTATCGTTAGCATTGCGCAGTTTTCGTGTACGTACTTATTGTTAGACAGAAGAACAGAAGAACAAAAGTGATGCATAAAAGCTTGAAAGCATCAGTAAATATATTTGCCATGCTTTCCTTTCTTTATGCATGTGCACCTACGATGCAACAACCTTCGGCCTCTTGTGTCGAGAGGAACAGAAGATTTATAATATTGTATGACTTTCAATACAGTCATTCCTGGCAGGGACCAGGAATCTTATGATGCTGGTTGGCACTTGATCCCGTTAACATTGTGCAGTTCATGAAGATGAGATCCCTGGTCCTAGCCAGGGATGACACGTCGCGGACATTGAGGTGTTAGTTGATACAAGTATCCAGAAATCAACAAGTTTAAACAAACTGTATATATTAATTTGATAGCTTATACGTATTTCATTCAGCGACTTTCCATTTTTCAATACCACGTAACGAAGATGAAAAGTTCACACCGATTTTAAACAACTTACGAGAATCTTTGCGATAAGGGTCTGCATAACCTTTTTCTTCAATTTGATTCAATGCATCTTCAACACTGCCGTCAAGCTTGATTTCCATCACATATATATAATCCTTCGTCTTGATTACAATGTCAATACGTCCACGATGCGTGGTCCGCTCCACATCAGTATAAAATCCCAGCATTTTAAAGACAACATACATTGTATTTTGGAAATACAGCTCCATCTCACCCATCACCTGATAACTAATGTCAGAAAACATTGTCTGCAAACGTTCCATAAAAGATTCCACGTCGCCTCGTTCTATTTCACTTACGAAATTTCTGATAAAGAATTCCGATCTGTTCCCTTATCCTGGTACATAATACGGCAACAGATAGCGGACAAAAACATTTTCCACTTCTTTGTTCGGGAAGCCCAATTTATACATCCTGAAACGTTCGTCGTAGCCTTTGATGGTAAGATAACCGCTCTGATAAAGCAACGGAACCGGATTAACAGTAACCGGGCTATTGAGGTTCAGCATATCTGAAGTCAGCTCTTCATGATTCAAACGATTTAAATCGTAATTGGTTTGTTTCAACAATTCAATCAAAAAAGAAGGCGTACCTGTTTCAAACCAATAATCTTCAAATCGTTGATTCTTCAACGAATTCAACAAGCTGAACGGATTGTACACTCCTTCGGAATCATATCCGAAATGATAACCATCATACATGGACTTCAGTTCGTCAAGAACGTCCTCTGTTTGAAGACCATTTCTCTGTGCCATTTCTGCAACGACCGGCATCAGTTGACTGCGTATCTCTTCTTGAGTAATTCCGCAGAGCGTGGCCCAGTCATTATTGAGCGAGATATCTTCAAGGTTGTTCAAGTCACTGAATACACTGAGCTTTCCAAATTTTGAAACACCTGTCAACAAAGCAAACTTGATATATCGGTCTTGGGTTTTCAGTACAGAATAAAATGCACGTAAGATACCTCTGAGCTCTTCCTGTAGTTGTTCATTGCCAAAGTTCTGTATCAGAGGTTTATCGTACTCATCAACCAATATAACGACTCGTCGTCCACATTGTTCACTGGCAACTTGCACTATCCGTTCAAAACGCAAATAGAATTCTTTGACTTTCGGATCACCACCATATTTTTCTTCCCATTGATCGAGAGTACGTTCCAAACGGAGTATCAGACTTTCGGGAGAAGAATAAATTCCGGTATTCAGATCCAGACGAAGAACAGGATAATCAGTCCACTCATTTTCCAATGAATCAATAGCCAAACCTGAAAACAAATTCCTTTTCCCTTGGAAATAAGCTTCAATTGTGGAAAGCAAAAGTGATTTACCAAAACGACGAGGCCTACTCAGAAAATAATACCTGCCGGTATGTACCATTCGATATATAAACGCTGTTTTGTCTATATACAAATAGCCATCCTTCCGCAATGTCTCAAAATCTTGTATGCCAATCGGGTATTTCATAAGGAAAAGTTTTTGTTGATTACCTATTATGCAAAGGTATCAAATTCTTTCAATGAGAAAAGAATTTTAAAACTTATTCGTAATGCCTTATAGTAACAACAATGTGCAATTATTAAGATGAGGTCCCTGGTCCTAGCCAGGGATGACGTGTCGCAGGCGTTGTGCAGTTTCCCGTGGGTATACTTTGTTTAGACAAAAGAACATAAGAACAAAAGAGTACATAGAAAAACAAACGCATGTTCAAACAAGTTTGACATTCGTTTGTCTTTTCTATGTTTTGCATCTACGGATGCTTATAGCACAGCTCTTCTTTTGATGAAAAGAACAAATGTGTAATATTTTGCAGTTGGTTTCCTCGTCGTCATTCCTGGCAGGGACCAGGAATCTTTTAATGGTAGTTTGCATGTGCCCTCGTCAGCATTGTGCAGTTCATTAAGATGAGGTCCCTGGTCCTAGCCAGGGATGACATGTTGCGGGCACTGTGCTGTTTTTCGTGGGTACATACCGTCTGAGATATAAAAACAAAAAGGTTTATGTTATTGCTATTGCCTCCACACAGTCATTCCTGGCAAGGACCTGGAATCTTATGATGATGGTTAGCACTTGGTCTCACTGACATTGTACTGTTCATTAAGACGAGGTCCCTGGTCCTGGCCAGGGATGACGTATCGCGGGCACTGTACAGTTTGCCGTAGGTGTATGCCTTGTTTAGACAAATGAAGATGATTGTATATAGGAGAACCTACAAACTAGCATAAGTTTCTGCTCATGCCATGTAATGACGGTATGGAACAAATGCAATAACGCAAGACCCTAGTTCTTTTAATCAAAAGAATAGCGATGCTCTATGCATCCGCAGATGCAAAACATCGAAAGGACAAACAAATGTCAAGCTCGCTTGAACAGGCAGTTGACTTTTCGATGTTTCCTTTTGTTCTTATGTTCTTCTGTCTAAAATCACCCACAAGGGCTCACGATATGTTTTTCGAGCGCCCGCGACAATCATTACGAGCGCTCGTAGGAAAAATTGTGAGGGCTCGCGATTTTAAAGATGAGGGCTCGCAGGAAGGATGATGGTGTAAAATAATCGTATATTTGCAGGTGATAAGAAACATGTAGAATAAAACGATTCTGGAATGATACAGGAATATCAGATAAGGGTACTGCCTCAGATTGCGGCCAGCGAGAGCGGAATAAAGGAGTTCTTGGAAACGGACAAAGGGTTGGATGCACGCAGCGTCAATCATGTCAAGGTGCTGAAACGAAGCATAGATGCACGTCAACGTACTATTTATGTCAATCTCAAGGTCAGAGTATATATTAATGAAGAACCTGAGGATGAAGATTTCATCAGAACGGAATACCGCAACGTGGAGGGCTGTCCGCAGGTTGTCATCGTCGGAGCCGGCCCCGGCGGACTGTTCGCGGCTCTCAGGCTCATCGAACTTGGGGTGAAGCCTGTAATCGTGGAACGAGGAAAGGATGTACACAATCGCAGGGTTGATATAGCCAAGATATCGAGAGAGCAGACGGTAGACAGCGAATCGAACTACAGTTTCGGAGAGGGAGGCGCCGGTGCATACTCCGACGGCAAACTGTACACCAGAAGCAAGAAACGCGGAAACGTTGAGAAAATCCTCAATGTGTTCTGCCAGCATGGAGCAAGCACATCTATACTTGCCGATGCACATCCGCACATCGGAACGGACAAACTGCCAGGTGTCATTGAAAACATGAGGAAGACCATCATTGCATGCGGAGGCGAAGTACATTTCGAGACGAGAATGGACAGCCTCATCATCGAAGGCAACAAGGTGACCGGAATCGAGACAAATACAGGCGAAACATTCCGCGGTCCTGTCATTCTAGCTACAGGACACTCAGCCAGAGATGTTTACCGCTGGCTCTACAGCAACGGCATAGGCATAGAGGCAAAGGGACTGGCTGTCGGTGTCCGTCTGGAACACCCATCGATGCTCATCGACCAGATTCAATACCACCGCAAAGAGGGACGCGGCATGTATCTGCCTGCGGCCGAATACAGTTTTGTGACACAGGTGGACGGACGCGGAGTATACTCTTTCTGCATGTGCCCTGGAGGTACAGTCGTTCCTGCTGCAAGCGGACCGATGCAGACCGTGGTCAACGGCATGTCTGCAAGCACCAGAAACTCCAGATGGAGCAACAGCGGTATGGTTGTGGAGCTTCATCCTGAAGACCTCAAGGACAAGAGTCTTGTGAGCGATGAATATGCCGCTTCTATAGAAGAACGCATGAACGGCGGTAAATGGAATCCTGACAGTCCGCTGGCTGTGATGCAGTTTCAGGAAGAGCTTGAAAGAATCAGCTGGCAACTCGGCAACATGAGACAGACGGCTCCGGCCCAGAGGATGGCCGACTTCGTGAACAACCGACTGAGCTACGACCTGCCGGAAACATCATACACTCCAGGCCTCATCTCTACTCCGATACACTTCTGGATGCCTAAGTTCATAGGCGACAGAATGAAACAGGGATTCAAGAATTTCGGAAAGAGCTCACACGGATTCCTCACCAACGAGGCTGTGATGATTGGTGTGGAAACAAGAACATCATCGCCTATACGCATCGTACGCGACAAGGACTCGCTGCAGCACGTTGAGGTGGAAGGATTGTTCCCTTGTGGCGAGGGTGCCGGTTATGCTGGAGGCATAGTGTCGGCAGGAGTTGACGGAGAGAGATGCGCCGAAGCAGCTGCCGGATACGTGAACAGATAACATATTCATGAAAACGCAACATATATAAGATGAACAACATATTTGCAGGACTAATCAGCAAAGCGCTCAGCATTGCCGAGAAGCAGGTAGCAGGTACACTATCCCTGCTCGAAGACGGATGCACTATTCCGTTCATCAGCCGATACCGAAAGGAAGTGACCGGCGGTCTTGACGAGGTGCAGATTGCATCCATCAGCACCATGCTGGACAAGCTGAAAGAGGTGGAGAAAAGGAAAAACACCATACTGTCGACCATCGAAGGACAAGGCAAACTGACGGATGAACTGAGACACAGAATAGAAAACTCGTGGGATCCGACAGAGCTCGAAGACATATACATGCCGTTCAAGCCAAAGCGCAGAACAAGAGCCGAGGCGGCAAAGGAGAAGGGACTCGAACCGCTTGCACAGTATCTCATGCTTCAAACCGGAGGTGACGCGCTGAAAAAAGCCAAGGAGTTCGTAAACAACGAAAAAGGAGTGAAGAACGAGGACGAGGCTCTGAAAGGCGCCATGGACATAATTGCAGAAACCGTGGCTGAAGACGAACATGCCCGCAACGCCGTAAGAAGCAATTTCAGACGCGAAGCCGTCATATCGTCGAAAGTGGTAAAAGGCAAGGAGGCCGAAGGACAGAAGTACAGAGACTATTTCGATTTTTCCGAACCATTGGCACGATGTGCATCGCACAGACTCCTGGCGCTGAGACGCGGCGAGGCTGAAGGCATACTGAAAGTTGACATAAGCGGCGACAACGAGAAATGCGGCGAGAGACTTGAAAAAATGTTCGTAAGAAACAATACACCTTCTGCAGGATATGTCAGGCAGGCAGTGCAGGACTCGCTGAAAAGACTGCTCAAGCCATCTATTGAAACAGAATTTGCAGCGCTATCGAAAGAGAATGCCGACAAGGAGGCCATACGCATCTTCGTGAAAAACCTAGAACAACTTCTGATGTCGTCGCCTCTGGGCCAAAAGCGCGTACTGGCCATCGACCCCGGATTCAGAACGGGATGTAAGGTGGTATGTCTTGACGCCGAAGGCAATCTGCTTCACAACGAAGCCATTTTTCCCCACCCTCCAAAGAGCGAGAGGAGCAAGGCATCGGCCAAGATATGGAGTCTCGTAAAACAATATAAGACGGAAGCCATCTCTATCGGAAACGGTACGGCAAGCCGCGAAACGGAAGCATTCATCAAGGAACTGGGACTTCCGAAGGAGATACAAGTGTTCGTTGTGAGCGAGGACGGAGCATCAATCTACTCAGCTTCGAAGACGGCACGTGAGGAATTCCCTGATTACGACGTGACGGTCAGAGGTGCCGTATCGATAGGACGCCGGCTGATGGATCCGCTGGCCGAGCTGGTGAAAATCGACCCTAGCTCAATAGGTGTGGGACAATACCAGAAGGACGTCAACCAGAGCGAGCTGAAGAAGTCGCTCGACATGACTGTGGAAAGCTGTGTGAACAAGGTAGGCGTGAATGTCAACACTGCCAGCAAACATCTGCTGATGTATGTGTCGGGACTCGGTCCGCTGCTGGCCCAGAACATCGTGACCTACAGAGCCGAAAACGGAGCGTTCCATTCAAGGAAGGAACTGATGAAAGTGCCTCGCATGGGAGCCAAGGCATTCGAGCAGGCGGCTGGATTTCTGCGCATCACCGACAGCGAACAGCCTCTGGACAACTCAGCCGTACACCCAGAAAGCTACTGCATTGTAGAGAAAATGGCGAAAGACCTCGGATGCGATGTCAGGGAACTGATGAAGAACGGCGAACTCAGGAAAAAGATAGACATAAAGAAATATGTCACAGACACAGTGGGACTGCCGACTCTCGAAGACATCATGAAAGAGCTGGAGAAGCCGGGACGCGACCCGCGAAGCAAGCTCACAGCCTTTGAGTTCGATCCCAACATCAAGGAACTGGAGGATGTCAGACCGGGAATGATTCTGCCCGGCATCGTGACCAACATCACCAACTTCGGCTGTTTTGTCGATGTAGGCGTACATACCAAAGGTCTTGTGCACATTTCAGAAATGGCCGACAGGTTCGTCAAAGATCCGACAGAAGTGTGCCAGCTGCACGAACACGTCACTGTGAAAGTCATAGGCGTAGACCTCGAAAGAGGACGCATGCAGCTGTCCATGAAAGATACCGGCAGGAACTGAAAAAGCCTGTATCCACACCCGAAGCCACAGACCGAGGAGGACAGAATGACAGCGCAAATGCCGGAAGGATTGACGAAAAACCGAAAAAAAAAGCTTAAAGCCAATGCGGATTGATATAAATAATTAACTTTGCAACTGACTAATACTGATTGCATATCAGCACGAAGAACAGCACAAATGTTTTTAACTTTATCAAAAATATAATTGATTATGAAACCTACATTATTTCTCCTGGCAGCCGGAATGGGAAGCCGTTACGGAGGTTTGAAGCAGTTGGACGGACTGGGTCCAAACGGTGAAACAATCATGGACTATTCAATCTACGATGCAATCCGCGCAGGATTCGGCAAGATTGTGTTCGTGATACGTAAAGATTTCGAAGAGCAGTTCCGCACTCAGATTCTTTCCAAGTATGAAGGAAAGATTCCTGCAGAACTCGTATTCCAGAGCCTCGACGCACTGCCTGAAGGCTTCACATGTCCTAAGGACAGAGTAAAGCCTTGGGGAACAAACCACGCTGTTCTCATGGGCAAGGATGCCATCAAGGAACCTTTCTGCGTAATCAACTGCGATGACTTCTACGGACGTGACGCTTTTGCCACCATAGGCAAATTCCTCAGCGACCTGCCTGAAGGAAGCAAGAACAAATATGCCATGGTCGGATTCCGCTGCTGCAACACTCTCAGCGAAAACGGCTCTGTAGCACGCGGTGTGTGCGTATACGACGACAACCACCATCTGACGGATGTCGTTGAGCGTACAGAAATCATGAGAGTGAACGGCCCTATCTGCTACAAGGACGAGAAAGGCGAATGGATTCCACTCGAAGAGAACGTCCCTGTCAGCATGAACATGTGGGGATTCACTCCTGACTACTTCGAATACAGCCAGGAATACTTCAAGGAATTCCTTTCCGACCCTAAGAACATGGAGAACCTCAAGGCCGAATTCTTCATTCCTCTTATGGTCAACAAGCTCATCAACGAAGGTACTGCAACTGTTGAAGTGCTCGACACCACAAGCAAGTGGTTCGGTGTGACATACGCGGCCGACCGCGAGGACACAGTGAACAGAATCAAGGCTCTCGTTGAAGCAGGAGAATATCCAGAGAAACTGTTCTGATGGAATACTTTCTGCATCGCACCGGATGATGCAGGCCAGACTATCTACGTACGGTAAATGGGAGAATCCATTCTATAATGATGTATTCTCCCATATTTTTTATAATTGTAAAAACTTAAATCTATGAAGAAAAAAGATCTACTTCTATCGCTTTCACTAGCATCAGGACTAGCCCTTTCATGTCCTTTAAGCTCAACAGCGCAGGATTCTTTCAACGGCTACACTGTCGCCGACGAAGGTGCATGGTGCTGGTTTGCCGACCCTAGAGCCATGCATTACGAGAACGACCAGACCAATGCCACATACATCGGATACATTGACGTTCACGGAAGCATAAAAGCCACACAAATCGATTTCAAGACAAACACCGCAAGCGAAGTGCTCATACGCAGCTACTTCCAGCCAGACGACCACAACAATCCGGCTTTCCTCACCCTTCCAGACGGAAGAATCATGATATTCTACAGCAGACACACTGACGAGGCTTGCTTCTACTACAGGATTTCAAAGAAACCGGGAGACATTACTTCACTCGGAGAGGAGAAAGTGCTGAAGACAGCCAACAACACTACCTACCCTAACCCGTTCATACTCAGCGATGATCCGGACCACATATATCTGTGCTGGCGAGGCATCAACTGGCACCCAACAGTGGCACAGCTGTCTATGCCTGACGAGAACGACAACTGTTCGTGGACATGGGGACCGAAACAGATGGTGCAGTCGACCGGTGCACGTCCTTATGCAAAATACATCTCCAACGGCAAGGACAAGATATACGTGAGCTACACTACGGGACACCCAGACAACGAATATCCGAACTGGCTGTATTTCAACGCATTCAACATCAACAGCAGGCAGATGGAAGACATCAACGGCAAGGTGCTGTCGAATGTGGACGACGGCCCGTTCAAGGTGAGCAAGACGGAGTCTTTCGCCAACACCTATCCAGCAACAATAGTGGACAGAACAGCCGACAGGCGCGACTGGCTGTGGAACATTGCGTTCGACAAGAACGGCAATCCTGCGATAGGAATGGTAAAAATCAACAACGGCAAGGACTCCCACAATTACTACTATGCAAAATGGAACGGAAGCAGCTGGACACAGACTTTCCTTGCAAACGGAGGCGGACATTTCCACCAGACACCGACAACAGAAAGATGCTACTCCGGCGGTATGGCCATCGACAGGGACAATCCTGAGACAGTGTACTGCTCTGTTCCTGTAGAAGGCAAATACGGCAAGGTGTATGAAATTGTGAAGTACACACTCGACGACAACGGCAAAGTGGCAGACGAAGAGCAAATCACACACGACTCCAAGCTCAACAACGTAAGACCATATGTCATTGAGGGTACAAAGGATTCGCCGTTGAGAGTCACATGGATGAACGGTCTGTACTACTACTGGATTGTCAACTCAACTTATCCGAAGGGCTATCCGACAAGCATACAGGCAGACTGGAAACTTCCTGAAGCTGAAATCGGTGATATCGACATAATGGAAGCGATAGACAAGCAGCTCACTGCAGATGAGACTTACACGCTGAAGGCAGAAGGCGACGGCAAGGACGGATTCTCAATCAGCCTCGACCTGAGCATCTCGCACGACAACTACGGAGGTACAATCTTCAAGGCCGACGGATTTGAATATGGTCTTGACAAGGAAACGATGAAGCCTTACGTGAAAATCGGCGACGAGACCTACAAGAGCCAGAACGTGCTCGGCACGGCAGACTCATGGAAAGGACTCAACGCTACCACCAACGGCCAATGGCTAGAGGTGTACAAACTCGACAGATGGAACCTGACCGTTACATACGCAGAAGGTACGGACGGCAACGGCGTACTTACAGTCTACAGAAACGGTCTGATAGACCAGAGAATCGACTGCGGCAAACTGAGCATGGGAGACATCACCATTGGTGGATTCGACGGTGTTGTATACAGCGGTGCAAACGTGTCAAGAACTCTCAACCAGACAGAAGTAAAGAATCTTATCACAAAGGGGGAAATGAGTTCCCTCTTTGTGCCTTCTGTAATCACTACTGACATCGTACTTCCTACAGCTACAAACACATCAAAACCGATAATATGGACTTCAAGCAATCCTGATGTGGTCAGCACAGACGGTACTGTCAACTTCCCGGAAGCGGAAACAGATGTGACACTCACAGCCGACATCAACGGAATGAAAAAGGAATTTGCCGCGAAGGTGATGCCGAGGAACATTGACAGCAACCTCATGGCCTACTATACATTCGAGCAAGAAGATGCTGAAGATTCAGACAGCGGAGTGTTCGTCAAGGACATGAGCGGAAACGGCATGGATGCCAGAATCGAGGGAAATGCAGCTATCGACGGAACTCTGAACCTCAGCGCAAATACGACCGGAGGATTTACCACAAACGGATATGCTGTGGCTCCAAGCGAGATTCTAGACAGCATGAGAAGCTATACCTTCATGGCTACGATAAAGGCTGGTTCACTCAACAGCCAGCCACGCATCTACGACTTCGGTTCGTCGAGCGGAAACAGCATCTTTCTAAGAGCCAACGGACTGGCTGGAGGAATAAAATACAACAACGGCAGCACTCAACTGCTGAGCACATCGGCATCGCTGAAAACGGGCGAAGAGACAAAAATTGCCGTTACGTATGATGCAAAAAGCGGAATGACAAAAATCTATGTCAACGGCAAGATTGAAGCCAGCGACAACAATACCATCACGCACGAGGCCTACGAACTCTACCAAATCAGCAGGGACACAAGAAACTACATAGGACGTACTCAGTGGTGGGACAGCCAATATGCATCGGACAATGTGGATTTCAAAGGTACAATAGATGATTTCAGGGTATACAACATTGCGCTTACAAAGGAGGAGATATGGGATATCCAGGACATTGAAATAGAAGACGAGGAGATAACTGAAATACAGGGCGGGAAAAACCTGATAAAGGACGGCGACTTCTCGGGCACAGCTGCAAACAGTGCTCCTGCAGGATGGAAGCAGAGCGACAACACTATGGGCGGAAGCTTTCACTCAAGAGTGCTCTCGACAAACCGCGAAAGCGGAAACCTCATGTATATCAGATTCGACGGCACGAACAGCAGCCAGACATCGGCATATACATACGGCACGACAGAAGGATATGAACTGAAATTCAAGGCCGACAGCTTGTATACCCTTACTTACGACTGCGGATGCTGGGGAGGCAACTATACAGGCGACGCACTTGTTTTCACAATATACGATGTTGACGGCGACGAGGTATGCAGCATGGAAACTGCAACACCCAACAACCTTGAAGGAGGAAGCGGCTTTGTAAGCGGGAAACTGGAATTCAAGGTGGGCAGATCAGGAAGCGGCAAACTGGTCATCACACACAAGAGCACCAGCAACTATGCGGCCGGTGTGGACAACCTGTGCCTCATGATAGAGCAGAACATACCAGACAATATCACAGATGCCGCAGCCGACAATAACGAACGTGTGGACGTATACACTATCGAGGGATACTGCATAAGGAAGAACGTAAAAGCTTCTGATGCCACCAAGAATCTCAGAAAAGGCATATACATTATTGGAGAAAAGAAAGTCGTTGTCGACTGAACCGGCGACAGTATTGCAGAAGAGCCAAGGAAAAACAGAACAATAGGACCTTTATCTGCTAATGAAAAAACATATAGGCATAAACGAAGGCGCTTAAAGCCTCGGAGATAAGACATAAAAAATATCGGCATCAGGATTTCTTCAAGATTCCTGATGCCGATATTTTTTATGCGCTTTTCTGTAGAAAGCTGTTTACATTACCAGATCTGAACTCGTTTTTCCTTAGGAATGAACATTGGGTCCTTCTCTGTTATGCCGAATGCCTCATACCATGCATCGATGTGAGGAAGCGCTCCGCGTACACGCCATTCGCCAAGAGAATGAACATCGCGGTTAGTATAGTCGCGCATGCACTCCTCTGTGATGTTCTGTGCCCATACACCTGCGTATGCAAGGAAGAAGCGCTGTTCTGGTGTAAGACCGTTCACTGTTGGGAGCGGTTTGTCCTTTGTAGCATTCTTGAAGGCTGTATAAGCAATCTGAAGACCTCCGTGGTCGGCAAGGTTCTCACCGAGAGTCAGTGCACCGTTGGCCTTGAGTCCAGGAAGAACTGTGATGCTGTCGAAGAATGTAACCATCTTGTCGGCAATAGCCTTGAACTTGACATCATCTCCGGATGCCCACCAGTTGCGGAAATTACCCTCTTTGTCGAACTGGCGTCCCTGGTCGTCGAATCCGTGAGTCATCTCATGTCCGATAACCACACCGATAGCTCCGTAGTTGAATGCATCGTCAGCCTTCATGTCGAAGAACGGATACTGAAGAATACCTGCAGGGAAGCAGATTTCGTTTGTTGTAGGATTGTAGTAAGCGTTGACTGTCTGAGGAGTCATGTGCCACTCATCCGGATCGACAGGCTTATTGTATTTGCGTGAAACGACATCCTTGTTTGCCCATACACCCACAGCCTGCATATTCTCATAGAGGCTCTTTGAAGGGTCGATGCTCAAACCGCTGTAATCGCGCCACTTGTCAGGGTACCCGATCTTTACATAGAATGCGGCAAGTTTCTCCTTGGCATAAAGTTTTGTGCTGTCGCTCATCCACTCCTGAGAGTCTATGCGCTCAGCCAAAGCTTCCTGAAGGTTCTTAACCAACTGCACCATACGTTCCTTGTTTTCAGCAGGGAAGTACTTCTTCACGTACATTTCTCCCACTGCATCGCCGAGAACACCGTTGACAGTGCTGACAGCACGCTTCCAACGTGGCTGAGGTTCCTTTGCACCCGACATTGTACGGCCGAAGAAGTCAAAGCTCTCTGCGTAGATCTTATCGCCGAGCACGCTTGAATTGTTTGTAAGGAGCTTCCACTCCAAGAGATCCTTGAGCTGATCAAGCGGAGCATCGTTAAGCACTGCGATAGCTTCCTTGAGCGCCTCAGGCTGACCAACTGAAATTTCCTTCAGGTCGGTAATATAATTGATGGACATATACTTGTCCCAATCGAAGCCGGTGTACTCCTTCTTAAGGTCGTCGTAAGATATCTTGTGATAGTTGCTTGCAGGATCTCTAAGCTCGACATTGTTCTTTGAAGCCTTTGCAATGCGTGTCTCGATGCTCAATACAGAATTCATCTTCTTCTGTGCGTCTGCTTCAGAATAACCGATGAGATTGAACATGTTTACGATATGCTTCTTATAAGCCTCACGCATCTTTGTCATTGCCTCGTCGTCGTTCAGATAGTATTCTTTCTGACCGAGTGTAAGACCAGACTGGTAGATCTGCACGAGGTTCTTCTTGCTGTCCATCATGTCAGCTTCGATATACATGGCGAAAAGTTCGCTGGAGCCCTTGATGCTCAGCTCGGCCATGAGAGGCATTACCTCAGAGCGGTCCTTGATGGCCTTGATGCGCTCGATGTCGTTCTTGATAGGAGCATATCCATCCTTGTTCAAACGGACAGAATCCATGAGAAGAGCGTAGAGGTCGCCTATCTTCTGGCCAACACTTCCGTTTTCATGTTTCTCGGCAGCCAAGTCCTCGATGAGAGATTTGATCTGCTCGCGATTGGTTTCAGCAACTTCGTCGAAACTGCCGAAACGCGGATACTCAGGCTTGAGAGGATTGTTCTTGATCCATCCTCCGCATGCATACTGGTAGAAATCTGTTCCTGGAGCAACGGATGTATCCATGTTCTCCATCTTTATACCGATACCCTGTTCAGGAGAACCGGCACAACCCATTAATGCCATAGCAAAAAAAGGAATAAAGTGTTTGATTTTCATTGTTTAGTAATTTAATATAGTAATCATTATTTTGATGTTTCCAACTGCGTAGACAACTGTTCCCACTCTTCGATGGCTTCATCGAGACGCTTCTTCAAGTCGGCATACTTTCCGAAAAGGTCGGCACCGACATTGGAATCGGCTGAGGACATCTGCTGTTCCATCTCGGCAATCTCGTTTTCCAACTTAGCGATGGCGGCTTCCTTCTCCGCAACGGCCTTCTCCAAACGCTTCACGGCACGGGCACGTTCCTTGTCGGCTTCGTAGGAAGACCTTCCTCCTGAAACGGGCGCACTCTTTTCCTGAGCAGAAGCTGAAGAAGATGACGAAGGACTTCCGTCTGAAGACATCTTAACATACTGATTCTCCAGTGCAGCATACTTCTCGCGCAGGAAATCGTAAATGCCGCCGATGTGCTCACGCACCTGACCGCCACCGAACTCGTATACCTTATCGACAAGTCCATCGAGGAAATCTCGGTCGTGGCTGACAACGATTACCGTTCCGTCGAAATTCTTTATAGCATTCTTGAGAACATCCTTCGAACGAAGGTCAAGATGGTTGGTAGGCTCGTCGAGAATGAGGAAATTAACAGGATTGAGAAGAAGCACCAGCATTGCAAGACGACTGCGCTCGCCACCGGAAAGCACTCGTACATACTTGTCGGCAGCTTCGCCTCCGAACATGAAGGCTCCGAGGATGTCGCGTATCTTCAACCGCACATCGCCTTTGGCTATACGGTCAATAGTGTCGAACACTGTGATGTCGCCATCGAGAAGCTGTGCCTGATTCTGGGCGAAATAGCCAATCTGTACGTTGTGGCCTATCTTGAGCGTACCATCGAATGGTATTTCGTTCATTATGCACTTGACGAGGGTTGACTTACCTTCACCGTTGTTGCCGACGAAAGCAACCTTTTCACCACGCTTTATTGTAAGATTCACGTCGTGGAAGATATTGTGGTCGCCGTAGCTTTTGGCTACGTCCTTGCATATCACTGGGAAATCTCCGCTGCGCAGGCACGGCGGGAACTTGAGGTGCATGGCAGAGTTGTCTACCTCGTCGACTTCTATAGGAATAATCTTCTCCAACTGCTTGATGCGGCTCTGCACCTGGTTGGATTTTGTAGGCTTGTATCTGAAACGTTCTATGAAGTCCTTTATCTCAGCTATTTCCTTCTGCTGATTCTCGTATGCACGAAGCTGCTGTTCATGGCGCTCGGCACGGAGTGCTACATAGTCGTCGTACTTGACCTTATAGTCATAAATGCGTCCGCACGAGATTTCGACAGTACGGTTTGTAACATGATTGATGAATGCACGGTCGTGGCTGACCAGCACTACGGCATTGGCTCTGTTTGAAAGGAATACTTCGAGCCACTGGATACTGCCGATGTCGAGATGGTTGGTAGGCTCGTCGAGAAGAAGAAGGTCGGGTTTCAGCAAAAGCAGCTTGGCCAATTCGATACGCATGCGCCATCCTCCGCTGAATTCAGATGTAGGACGGTTGAAATCTTCGCGCTTGAATCCAAGGCCGACCAATGTACGCTCGAGTTCTGCGCGGTAGTTGTGTCCGCCCATCATCATGAAACGGTCGTTCTCGTGGGTGAATTTTTCGACCAATGCCATATATTCTTCAGAGTCATAGTCAGTGCGCTCGGCCAACATCTGGTTCATCTTGTCGAGCTCCTCCTGCATGCGGCTTATGTCGGCAAATGCAGTTTCGGCCTCTTCCAATACGGTGCGTCCGTCGCTGAGCACCATGACCTGAGGAAGATAGCCCACGGTTATGCCTTTCTGCAACGACACTGTACCCGATGTTGGGCGCTGAATACCTGCTATGATTTTCAACATGGTCGACTTGCCGGCACCGTTTTTGCCGACAAGTGCTATCTTGTCTTTAGGATTGATTACAAAATTTACATCCTGGAATAATGGTGTTGTTCCAAATTCAACACCCAATTTTTCTATCGAAACCAAAACTTTCCACTTTAAAATTTGGGTGCAAAGTTATCCTTTTCCGCCAAGAATATCAAGTCAATTAATTGATTCAATGTATAAAAGAGGTGAAAAGCATGAGGACGGAGAACATCTGAAGAGGCACAGGGTTGAGAAAGAATAGATGTCGGTATTGTGCAAGATGCAATCACAGGGAAAAAGGAAATGCGTAGAAACATGTCTTGCGGAGTGTAAACGAAAAAAACGCCATCCGCGTTAACAACACAACGATGTATTGTTAATACGGACAACGCTTAACGTTAGTACAGACAAAGAAGATTGTTAAAACGGACTATTACGACTAAGCTTCTTCTGCCTGCTTCATCTTGCGCAATATATCTGAAGCAAAAATGAAATCATTGAGTTTCTTGTTGTCGGAGTGGATGATTTCCTTGTTAGAACCCTGCCACTCTGCACGGCCGTCGCAGATAAAGAGGATGTTGTCGCCTATGCCCATGACAGAGTTCATGTCGTGAGTATTGACGATTGTGGTCATGTTGAACTCTTCTGTAATGCCGTGTATGAGCTCGTCGATAACTATTGATGTCTTAGGGTCGAGACCAGAGTTCGGCTCATCGCAGAAAAGATACTTAGGCTGCATGGCGATGGCACGCGCAATGGCAACTCGCTTCTGCATACCTCCACTGATTTCGCCTGGGAACTTAGATCCGGCATCGGCAAGATTTACCCTCTCCAGGCAAAACTGTGCACGCTCTACACGCTGGCGGTAAGGTTCTGTAGAGAACATGTCTAGAGGGAATCTGACATTGTCGAGAACCGACATGGAATCGAACAAGGCGGCGCTCTGGAATATCATTCCCATCTCGCGGCGAAGCATGATTTTCTCCTTCTTAAGCATGGTGCAATAATCGCGGCCGTCGTATTTGATATGACCGGCTGTAGGCTCGAGAAGGCCGACGATGTTCTTTATAAGGACAGTCTTTCCGCTTCCGCTCTGACCTATTATAAGGTTCACCTTTCCATTGTCGAAGCGTGCGTTTATGTCCTTTAGAACTTCCTTATCGCCAAAGGATTTATATAAATGAAGGATTTCTATCATGTCAATATGTTTGTTAAGAATATGTCCGCGAACAAAATAAGGATGCTGCTTGTGACTACAGCATCGGTACTGGAAGCACCGACCTCGACAGAACCGCCTTCGACGGTATATCCTTTATAGGCGGACACACTTGTTATTATGAATGCATATACGACAGCCTTTATCATACCGCACCAGAAGAACCATTGATTGAACTCATAGTGAAATCCTTCTGTAAGTTCGGAAACCGTGGTCGTACCCATAAAAGATGTGCAATATGCTCCGATTATGCCCGAGGCCACGCTGAATGTTACCAGTATAGGCATGATGGTCATCAATCCCATAATCTTTGGAAGAATAAGATAATTGGCGGAATTGACTCCCATGATGTCAAGAGCATCAATCTGCTGCGTGATCCTCATGGTACCAAGTTCTGAAGCAATGTTGGACCCGACCTTGCCGGCAAGAATCAGACACATGATGGACGAGGAGAACTCCAGAAGCATAATTTCGCGGGTGGTGTAACCTGTAACCATTCGGGGCATCCAAGGGCTTTGTATATTGAGCTTTATCTGAAGGCAAATGACAGCTCCGATAAAAAAGGAGATTATGAGCACTATACCTACAGAGTTATAACCGAGTTGATACATCTCAGTTATATACTGACGGCGAAACATGCGCAAACGGTCGGGGCGTGTCAGCACCCTGCCCATCAGCATAACATACCGTCCAATACCTGTTAAACTTTTCTTCAACGTCAACATTTTCACTTTTTTATTGATGCAAAAGTAACAAATAAAGGTCTAACGCTTAACTTTTAACTTAGTTTTTTGACCCACAGAACGACAATTAGATAAACAATTAGTACTTTTGCGACTGAAAACGTTTTTCAAACATTACAAATTAAACAACACTCATGTCATCAACAGAACAGAATACCGAAAACGTAGAGAAGAACATCGCTGACGAAATGGCTGAAGACAGAATGCTCAACAAGCAGTCTAACGCCGGTGATACGGAGGTGCCTGAATATTCGGAAGAAAAAAGGACTCTGTACACCAGACATCTGTACAAGACGTACGGCAAACGAACTGTTGTCAACGATGTGTCAATCCACGTGAGACAAGGAGAAATCGTAGGACTGCTCGGACCTAACGGTGCCGGCAAGACTACTTCGTTCTATATGACTACTGGACTTGTTGTGCCCAACGGAGGCAAGGTGTTTCTGAATGACAAGGAAATCACCAAGTATCCAGTATACAAGAGAGCTCAGTGCGGTGTGGGCTATCTGGCACAGGAAGCATCGGTGTTCAGAACCATGAGCGTTGAAGACAACATTGCCACAGTTCTGGAAATGACGGGTAAACCGCTCGATTACCAGAAAGAGAAACTGGAAAGCCTGATTGAAGAGTTCAGACTTCAGAAGGTGAGAAAAAACAGAGGTAATCAGCTGTCGGGTGGAGAGCGCCGAAGAACAGAGATTGCAAGATGTCTTGCCATCGACCCTAAATTTATAATGCTCGACGAACCGTTTGCCGGTGTAGACCCTATCGCTGTAGAGGACATCCAGTATATAGTGTGGAAACTGAAAGACCGCAATATAGGAATTCTTATAACGGACCACAATGTGCAGGAAACATTGTGTATCACAGACCGCGCTTATCTGCTTTTCGAAGGACGAATATTATTTAAAGGCACACCTACGGAACTTGCAGAAAACCAGATTGTGCGCGACAAATATCTCGGTTCTAATTTCGTTCTGAGACCAAAAGACTTCCAGCTCATCGGTGAGAAGAAAAGAAAAGAAGCTGAAGAGGAAGAAAAACTGCAATAGCTGTTACTCAAAAGAGCATTTTCTTCCGGACAAAGGAAACTTCGCAAGGGATTGGTGCGCGTCAGTCTATACCACGCACACGAATTTTCCATTGTCCATTGCGAAGTATCATCTTTTCGGAACACATTTCAACTGAATCATTGCCGAAAAAAAGATCATAGTAGACGGTTGCAAGCGAATCGGACGGCATATCGACAGATAAGATTTCATATCTGGAGACGCCGCCTTTCTTTGCGCTCTGTCTTTCGTGGTACTGCGACATAATGTTCAGTACAACGTCACGCTCAGCAGAATCAAGTTCCGTACCATAATCAACCATATTGACATAGGAACTGAAATCATTCGAATAAAATGCGTTCAGAGCTTCCTCCATAGCCTTTCTTGGAGCAATGGTGGCATCTGTCTTCTTTTCACCGCCACATCCATAAAACAAACATATACATGCAAAGAGCATGAACTTGACCGCACTGATGTTTCTAAATACTTTCATAATCGCAATTCTTACTCAGTAATATTAAAAGCAGACTTATTTCTGCAAAAGCAAATTTGCTCAGCAACCACACATGAGCAATATCCCTTATAAAAGAATATAGGGCCCAAAGGAATGCGTCCCTGGGCCCGTATTCTAGATTATTTCTGCCTGATAAAGATATTCACAGGTGAACCTGTAAAGTCCCAATTCTCGCGAATCTTGTTCTCAAGAAAACGCTTATACGGTTCCTTTATGTATTGAGGCAAATTAGCATAGAATATAAATGTAGGTACGTACGTGTTAGGAAGCTGCATGCAGTACTTTATCTTGATGTACTTGCCTTTCAATGATGGTGGCGGAGTTGCCTCAATTATAGGCAGCATCACTTCATTCAGCTTGGCAGTAGATACCTTATTTGTCCTGCTTCGGTATGCGTGCTGCGTCTCCTCAAGAACCTTGAAAATTCGCTGTTTTGTAAGCGCCGAAGCGAATATGATAGAGATGTCCGTGAATGGCGCCAATCTCTGTCGTATTGTGTTCTCGAAGAACTTTATGGCCTTTACGCTCTTGTCCTCAACAAGGTCCCACTTGTTGACAACAACGACAAGTCCTTTCTGGTTCTTCTGAATCAACTGGAATATGTTGATGTCCTGTCCTTCGATACCTCTTGTAGCATCTATCATAAGTATGCACACATCAGAATTCTCAATAGCTCTGATTGAGCGCATGACAGAATAATACTCAAGATCTTCGTTTACCTTGTTCTTCTTGCGGATTCCAGCAGTATCAACAAGATAAAAACAGAATCCGAACTTGTCATATTTTGTATATATAGAGTCGCGCGTCGTTCCGGCTATGTCAGTTACCACATTTCTTTCGTCGCCAAGGAATGCGTTTACAATAGAAGACTTACCTGCATTAGGTCTACCGACAACAGCAATGCGCGGAATATCTTCTTCGATTACATCATCCATGGTCTTAGTGAAAGACGAAACTACAAGGTCAAGCAAATCGCCTGTACCGCTTCCTGTCAAAGCAGACACACACACAGGCTCACCCAATCCCAGCTTATAGAACTCAGCACTGTAATACCTCAAATCATTGGAATCGGTCTTATTGCAACACAAAATTGTAGGAACTTTGGAACGCCTCAATATCGAAGCGACTTCTTCGTCCAAGTCAGTGACACCATTCTTAACATCCACCATAAAGAGAATAACGTCACACTCCTCTATTGCAATCAGAACCTGCTTGCGAATTTCTTCTTCAAATATATCGTCAGAATTTACGACCCATCCGCCAGTGTCGACCACAGAAAACTCCTTATTGCCCCACTCGCACTTACCGTACTGACGGTCGCGTGTAGTTCCGGCTTCGTCGCTTACTATAGCGTGGCGCGTCTTCGTAAGTCTGTTGAACAATGTAGATTTGCCGACATTAGGTCGTCCTACAATAGCTACCAGATTTCCCATATTATAATCAATTACTAAAATTTCGGCTTCACAGCCCACTATATATTATTAATATCAAGCGTTCAAGAAAACTGAAAGAAATACTAATCTGCATGTTCCTGCAGTTATCTTCACTCAGGATTATATCCAAAACTATTCAATTCACGTTCCGAATTTCTCCAGTCACGGTCAACCTTAACGAATGTTTCCAGATAGATGCTCTTGCCGAAGAACTTTTCCAAGGACTTTCTTGCTTCAGTCGCCACTTTCTTAAGGGCGCGTCCACCATGTCCGATGATAATGCCTTTCTGCGAATCACGCTCCACATAAATCACGACATTGATGTGAATATGCTTATCATCCTCTTCAAATTTCTCCACACCTACCTCAACAGAGTACGGTATTTCCTTATCATAATAGAGAAGAATCTTTTCCCTTATGATTTCACTTACAAAGAATCTTGCAGGCTTATCCGTCAGCTGATCCTTTCCAAAATATGGAGGACACTCAGGCAAAAGTTCCTTGATTCTTTTAAGAACAACATCTACGTTGAATTTTGCAACAGCAGAAACCGGAATTATCTCAGCTTTAGGCAATATACTGTGCCACTCCTCGACCAAAGCCGTGAGATCTTTCTGATTTGTCAAATCAATCTTGTTGATAAGCACCAGTACAGGAATATCCAATTTGGCAACCTTACCTAAAAAATCACTGTTCTTGTCGATTTTCTCAACAGGGTCAGTTACATACAAAAGAACGTCTGCATCAATCAATGCACTTTGGGAGAAGTTGAGCATTGATTCCTGCAGCTTGTAATTTGGTTTAAGCACACCTGGAGTATCAGAGAACACAATCTGCATATCATCTTCGTTGATGATACCCATAATCCTATGACGTGTTGTCTGAGCCTTGAAAGTGGCAATAGATATGCGCTCGCCGACAAATAGATTCATCAGCGTCGATTTTCCGACATTCGGATTACCTACAATATTTACAAATCCAGATTTATGCATGCTTAAAACTTTATTATCAATTATACTACAAATGGAGATATACAAATGAATTCAAAAAAACGCACCGTTTTCAGGCGATGCGTTTTAAAGAAAAACATATTTTAGTGTTTCGAAATACCTTATTTGCTGAACTTGTCACCGTCGTAGCCCCATTTCATATAAGAAGCACCCCAAGTGAAACCAGCACCAAATGCTGTAAATATCAAGTTGTCGCCCTTCTTGAGCTTAGACTCATATTCCCACAAGCAAAGAGGCAATGTACCTCCACTAGTGTTAGCCATATGCTCGATGTTGATCATGACGTGGCTAGGATCAACACCCAGACGTCTTGCAACTGCTGTTTCAATACGAACATTTGCCTGATGAGGTACGATCCATGCAATGTCATCCTTTGTCAGGTTATTGCGACGTGCAATTTCCTCAACAGCATCAGACATATTTGTAACAGCGGCCTTGAACACAGGTCTTCCATCCTGATATACGAAGTGCATACGCTTGTCAACAGTCTCATGCGAAGGCATACATGCAGAACCTCCAGCAGCCATGTGCAAATAAGGATAACCCTTACCGTCTGTCAGCAGGTAGCTGTCCAAAAGTCCGTATTCCTCAGTAGTGGCTTCCATCATAACACAACCTGCGCCATCACCAAAGATAGGACATGTAGTACGATCTTCATAGTTTGTCATAGAAGACATAAAGTCACCTCCGCAGACAATGATTCTCTTGTGTCTTCCAGTGCTTATAAGACCGGCACCAACTTCCATTGCATAAAGGAAACCAGCACAAGCAGCCTCCATGTCGAAGCCGAAGCAGTGCTTAAGATTCAGATTTCCGATAACAAGCGAAGCTGTAGAAGGGAAATGATAATCAGGCGTTGTAGTCGCAGCAATAATAGCTTCGATACTGTCTGGATCTACCTGAGTTTTGTCAAGCAGTTCCTGAACCGCCTTGGTCATCATAAACGAAGTACCTACACCCTCCTCAGGCTTGAGAATATGGCGCGACTTCACGCCTATACGCTCCATTATCCATTCATCAGAGGTGTCTACAATTCTAGACATTTCATCGTTGTCCAGAATATAGCTAGGAACGAATCCACCGACTCCTGTAATTACAGCGTTAATTTTTTCCATAGATATTCAAATACAATAAAAAAGAAGCCGGAGAAGACATATTTCAGAATCCTCTGGCTATAAAACTCCTTATCAGATTGCGGCCTCTTTTTCTATTGCCACCTTACCTCTGTAGTAGCCACAAGCTGAACATACAGTGTGGTAAACATAGAATTCTCCACAGTTTGGACAAATTGCCAATGTAGGAGCTACTGCCTTGTCATGAGTTCTTCTCTTACGTGTTCTAGTCTTTGACTGTCTTCTTTTAGGATGTGCCATTTTTCTATTGTTTTAATTATTATCAATAATTTTTTTTAACTTGTCTTTCCAGTCCGAATTACAGTTACCGGCATCCGGAACAACGCCCTCACTGTCTTCGCACCTATCTATACTCTCGTCATCTTCCTCGAAACTGCTTCGGGCAGCCTGATGTTGGCTTAACACCTCCATCATAGCATCGTCGCACATTCCAGGTTCGTGCACGTGCTTTATAGGCAGACTCAAAGATATATATTCGTACAATATATGTTCTATGTCCAATACACCTTCTTCTTCAGGAACTGTAACCACATCTCCCTCATCAGAATATGTATCGCCAAGCTTCACAGACAGTTCATCATAACTGCTCACCTCAGAAGTCATCTCTGCAAGACATCTGTCACATGGAATCTTCACCTCACCTTCACAAGCTATTCCAAGTCTGAAAAGCGCAGGCCCTCCACTTACCGTGACACGACATTCGACTGTCCCGCCAAGAATATCGCCTTCCATTCTCTGAAAAAAATCATCTTTCAGATTATAGCATAATGGAACCGCACACACGTTGCGATCCATCAAATCTATAGTGAAACTATCTAGCTTTTCCATTCGAAATGCAAAGATACAAATTATTTAAAATGAAAGTAGTATTTCAAAACAGCTTTTTCCTGTTCTTTTGCAAAAAATCCCGATAGAGATTCATAATTGCACTTTATTCAACAGTCAAAACCTGCAATTTGTTCATTAATAAAGCAAAAGAATTTGACAATATACCATTTTTGCGCATATCACCTAGGAATCTCGATTCTAAAGGTGGTTCCTTTTCCAACTTCAGAACACTTCACAAATATACGTCCCTTATGATAATCCTCAACTATTCTTCTTGCCAATGAAAGTCCCAGTCCCCAACCTCTCTTCTTTGTAGTAAAGCCTGGAGAGAAAACTGTCTTGAAGTGGGACTTCTGTATTCCCCTACCATTATCTTTTACATCAATGTAGACAATTTTGCCGCTCTCGCCTACACTTATATCAATTCTGCCATGTCCATCCATTGCATCAACGGCGTTCTTGCAAAGATTCTCTACCACCCATTCAAACAACGATGACATCATATTTACGACAATTGGTTCAGCCGGTAGGTCTACAGCAATCTTTACCTTACTTGAAGTTCGTCTATCCATATATTCGGCCACACGCCCAATTAGCTCACAAAGATTTCCAGGAGTAAGCTCAGGCAATGACCCTATTTTAGAAAAACGTTCTGCTATAAGTTCCAGACGTCTTACATCTCTCTCCATTTCTGGAAGAAGAACATCATCCGGATAATTCTCTTTAAGCACTTCAGTCCAAGCCATCAAAGATGATATAGGTGTACCCAGTTGGTGTGCAGTTTCCTTAGACAGACCGACCCATACCTTGTTCTGCTCAGCACGCATGGATACAAACAACGCGAACAAAGCAATTCCAACAAAAAGCAACATGACACCAAGCTGTATATATGGGAAATATGAAAGTCGCTTAAGCATCAGGGATTCATCATAACAAATCTCCATATAATCCCCAGAATAAGGATGCTGTGAAGCGGCTTCAACCATATATCTATTAGTATCACCATCTACAGTAGATGACTCTCCGGATTCGGAATTATACGATTCCATCTGCTGTTCTGGCATATCAAGATAAATACGAATAGAATTGCCTTCTCGCATCATTCTTTCTGCCATATTACGTATAAAGGACAACGAATCCTTACTATCACTGACATCAATATTTCGAAAAGTCTGAACATTACCTTCGCGATCAAGTACAATTACAGGAATAGTATTGTTACCGTTTATTACTTTTAAAACAAGACTAAGGTCTGTATTGCTGTCCGCTGTATTAAGCGATCTCATTGCTTCAGCCCAAACTTCCATATTATTTGATTCCTCACGTTGCAATTCCGCAACCAGATGATTAGATGTCACCAAAGAACCTATAGCAATAAGGATTGCCACTAAGGCCAAAGCAATCTTTATGTTTCTTAGCCTGTCGAAAAACAGCATATATATTATGATTTAGTATATTAATCTCATATAAGTTACCAATATACTTAAACGAAAAAAATACAAATATATTGCATAACCGCAACGACAACACACTTCCACTATGGTTGTAACCTCACAGCAAAATATCCCAAGCCTATCAGCACACCCTAGCATCACTGTATTTCAGCAGTCAAACCTATTGAGCGCAGAATTCATCATCTCATACAGATATATGCCTGCTCAATAATCAAGCCACCCCAAAGAATCCAGCACATGCCGATACCAGACATTATATATATACGCAAAAAGAGTTCTCCCCCTCCCCCGTCCCTGCTCGGGAATCGGAGGAAGGGGAGAACCCTTGAAGGAGGCGGCGACCTACTCTCCCGCATTGCGGTGCAGT
>MNQS01000095.1:0-1922 GCA_001915545.1 Bacteroides sp. 43_108
TGAATATCGCAGCAAGAAACAGGCGGAAGCATTGGAACGTGCAAGGCTGTTGAACGAGCAAGCCGAACAGCTAAAGAAAGAAGCCGATAAGTTGGGTAAACCATAAACGAAGTAAAGCTGGAGTGATGAAATGAAAACTTTCTTACTCCAGCTATTTCGTTTTTGATATGTAATTTTGTGCTTAGCTTACTAATCAACAATTTCAAAACGCACCAGCATGGAATAGTCCTTTTTAATGGTACGGAAATTGTCGAATGAGGCAACATTCGATGATAGGACATTGCTTTGCGCTATCGGAAAAGCATTACCGCTATCTTTTTCCACAATGCGTATGACATTGCCTAATCTTTTACCCAAGGCTTCAACCAAATAAGTAGCTTTTCGCTGTGCAGCTTTTAGTGCTTCTATCTTTCCTTTTTGGTGATATACCAACATATCTTTATTTTCCAATTCACCGATGCGCATCGTATTAATGCCTTTCGTATCTATGTGCTTGATTATTTCATCTATCTGTTTGAAATCAGTCAGTGTAATATCAAATTGCTTGGATATTAAAAAATCCTGTCCTTGCTTTCGCCAATAATCGCCAATCTCTTGTGTACGGATTACATCTTGCGTAATACCTACTTCGGAAAGTTTCTTTCGCAATCCTTGTTCTATTTGTGACAATGGCACTTTGGTGTGATACTCTTCGGGCTTAGACTTTCCATCAAATTCTTCCTCGAAGTATTCACGAATTTCAATGATGTAGTGAATTTTGTCCGGCATGATTTCTATTTCCGATGTACCTGTCACTTCAATGTAGTGTTCATTAACTTCTTGCGCTTGCGCAGTTAGAACCATAAAGAAGACAATAGCGGATAAAAATAGTTTTGTTTTCATGATGGTTAGGTATTTATTTGTTTTTAATCAGTTAAACGCCTGTTTTTCTTATCTATATAAAACCAAGTTTCGCTTTCCCAATAATGTTTTTCTCCGTCTGATTCAGGAACTACCTTTCGTTCACCTTTTAAAGTTGCTTTGGTTTTTCCTCCTTTAAATGGGTAGGCAAACTTAAATTGAGGTTCAATTATTACATTACCCAATGAATCGGCAAAACCTACCAATCCATCCTCGTCCATTATACGGAAAAGCCCTTCTTGTATGTAGTCGGGACCATTATCATATTTGAATACATAGAAAAGTTCTTTGCCCGCATCATTGATGCAGATTATTCGAGCGTCCTTTGGCTTGTTCTCATAAACAAAACCTATTTTTTTGATAGTATCTGTTTGACAGTATCTGTACTTGCCGTATGGCACAATGGTATCGCCCCGTTCATTCAGATAACAGACCGGAACACCCACCTCCAAATAAGGCTCTGTGGTATGGGCAGTCAGTGTGGCGTCATATCGCATCAGAATTGGAGTGTCACAAGAACTGTAGCCGATTATCAAAACATCAGTATGAGGGTTGATAGGAGTTGTCGGTCTATCCAATTTAAATTGAAAAACAAGAGTGTCCTTTGGGGCTGGTAAAGTTATAGAAATACCCGTTACAGCATTGAATGCATTTAGTGCAGCTCTTTTGAATTTTCGGTTGTTACACGAAATAACTTGGGGGTTGGTAATATATCCGTTACCATCTAATTTATATGTAACATAGACCATTCCTTCTCGATTCTTTTTCTGTAATTTAGGTGGATACTTACATGATTTGCTTAGAGTTTTGATAAGCCAATTATAGTTATTAACTTCATTTTTTGTTGGACTATCATTCTTGAATAAAACAGGTACAGTCCAAACAGAGTGCCGATATTCACCTTTACCATGAAAATTGATGGTAGGAGTCCACCGTGGCATACCTTTTATGATTTGCAATACTTGGTTGTCCCATTCTTGTATGCCACAACCTCGTAAGGTCTCTACCTTTATTATTTCTCC
>MNQS01000095.1:1993-3493 GCA_001915545.1 Bacteroides sp. 43_108
CTTTTTCAAAATAAGACACAGCTTCCCATTCCACAAAACTTTGTTTCAATTCTTCTTCCCTAACGCTGTCCGCCTTTACCTTATCCCTATAATGTTGGGGCAGGAAAGGGACATATACCGTATAAAGACACTCCATTCGTTTGCCGTTTTTGTTCCTGCAAGGCAGGCAGTGTGGAAGTTCTTTGGTCAGTCTGATGACCTCTTTGTCAAAATCTTCATGGATGGTCGTCAAAATGGTATTCCAGCGTGGTAGCCCTAATGTGTCAAGAGCAAACATCACTACGGAATAACCTGCCACATTCTTTTTTAGCAACTCTTCTGGGTATTTCATTTGGGAAACATAGTATTTTGTCAAATCGTAATCCCATACCGCCCATCGGGGAGGTTCTATCGTGGATAAATCTTTAATTGGTTCTCCGGTTATTTTAGCAACACCTTTATTCCAAATATCCTCTTTACGCCAAATACTATCCAAGCGTTCTTCGTTCAGCCTTTGTCCTTGAACACTGTTATCTGTTGTACATCTGACAGGTGTAACTCCGATTGTCAAACTTTCCGGCAGATATTGGAGAACCAACGTACTATCTGTCAGTTCTTGAATAATGTAATTCTTTTGAAAAGATTTTATTGTATCTCCATGCAAAGAGTAAGAATCGCATATTTCAGTTTGTTTTTCATCATATAGAAAGGTCTGTTTCCATCCAGCGCTGCGGAATTCCATTTCCATAGCATAGTGTTTGTCTTTGGGAAGTTGCACTTTCCATATTTTATTCTCTAATAAAGCAGACATATCTGCCGAATTCTTGTCTTGGGCTAAAAGTGGGCTGACAAGATTGAGAGAAAATATAAATAATATGGATAGAAAATATTTCATTCAACCAATTATATAAACAACATCCAAATATAATGTAAATGAGTAATAGAATAGCGTATTAAATAATTTATTTCTTCCTGTATTTGAATAAATTAACTTTTAATACTCAAGTAAAAATCAGTACATTTACAAGTTTAGTTCATACCTTTGTTTATATATCCAAAACGGACAAAACCTATTTTTTGTCGGCAGATTATATGTTGCTGGCGAAAAGAAAAACAGTATTCTTCTTTTCGCCAGTGTTACTTTTTATGATAGGTTAGTAATTTGAGGAAGCAATGAACTCCTTTATTTCTTCCTCGCTTGGAAGTTCTATCATGTACTTCTGTACGAAGATATTCGGGTCTAATCCGGCAGTGGCATACTTAACCAATGTATCTCCCTTTTCTGTGCAAAGCAGAGTTCCGATAGGCGGATTATCATCCGGCTGCATCACTTCCGCCTTGAAATAGTTTAGATACATATTGAGTTGTGAAGCATACTCATGGCGGAACTTGTCTATCTTCAATTCCACAATAACGTGGCACTTCAAGATGCGGTGATAGAACACAAGGTCGGCAAAGAAATAATCTTCGTCTATCAAAATACGTTTTTGTCGGGCTTCAAAGCAGAATCCATGCCCCATT
>MNQS01000001.1 GCA_001915545.1 Bacteroides sp. 43_108
GGAAAATGGGCAATAATAATGGCACATAAAGTGATTATACTCTATCGACTTTATATGCCATATTACTTTTTAGGGACATTTACTGAATATCCCTTTATACACCTAAGACAAAACGTGCCTGACCAATGATTATCGGCCAGGCACATTTTTATATTTCATGTTTTCAACATCATCAGCCCGTCACTGCTGTAACGCACTCAGAAACATTCAATCCTCAACTTCATCAGGAAGAACTGCATCTGCAGGGGTAAGTTTCACTCCGCCAAGCAAACCTGAAGGGACAGGAGTCCAATCTGCGTAAGAAGCAGGTTTATAGTTTAAATCGACAACGTTTATGTCTTTAAAACGACGCCATTCAACACCCTGACGATCCAGCATAGATATACGATTGGCTGGAAGATTTGTCACCTCTATTTCCACTGTGTTCTCACCATCACGCAGGTACTGTCCTACGCGCATTGTGTAAGGTACAGCAAAGAGTGTACCACATTCATGTCCGTTAATCCTTACACGTGCGGACTCGCGTACATCACCCAGATCAAGTACCCAATCAGCATATTTCTCAACATCAGACATATTGAATGTCTTAGTATAAAGTCCCGTTCCCATCAGCACACGGCAAACTGTATCTTCAAGCTCCGTCCATGAACGAAGAACGTCAAAAGAATATGTTTTGCCAGATGCATCAGGTGCACTCTCTACGAAGCGCATTCTCCAATCACTGTTAAGGTCAATGCTTCCAGCCGAATTGAGTCTCAAACATTGCCAATCAGGAATCGTATCAGAAGGTTTATTTACAAACGTACGCAAGATTAAAGATTCGCCAGAACGAAGTTGCATGTAGACTTTCGTTTTTCCGTTCTCTTTCTTGAGCATTATACGTCCGATTTTACCATTCATAGGGTCATAAGCCACAACCTCCGATGCATCCACTCCCAATGGAATCCAACCGTCTATATCGCGTCCCTGAAGATTTGAAATGAAATAATGGTAACCGTTCGAGTTGGAACGACGTATGCACTGCATACCATACTCGCTGCGCATAAACTCACGTTTAGCTGAAGCATAGCACAACGCATCTTTATATGACGATGAACAGACAATATTTCCATTGCCGTATTCAGATACTGTCGTCGATGAGAAATCAACAGAAACATTCCGCATCAAAGACGCCGCAACGCTGTCCATACGTGCTTGACGAGACTGAAGCTGCGCATAACCAGGAACCGATGACGGCAATATATCCATGAAAATCACTGTTGCCCCTTGACGTGCAAGCGCAAGCAAGTGTTCAAAGACCTTACAAGGCATAAACCTTACACCAGGTACAATTACAGCGCTGTATGAAGCTCCGCCAGAAGTACGCAACTTGCCTGAAGAGAAGGAAGTATTGAGAAGATACGAATCCGAGATGTAGTCAGCATCAAATCCGTTGTTTATAATACTTTTAACAGCGTTTATAAACTCTGGTGCACGAAGTGCCATTTTATGAATATCAAAAAGCACCTGTCGTCCCGGCTGTTCGTATATCATGTCATAATAAGGAAGATAAACAAGGAAATCATTGTCCGGCTTTCCCCATTGCAGAAAAGCCTGACAGCGCTCAATATATTTTGAGAAAGCAGGCATATCTCTCCAGATGCTGTTGTATGGACTCATGTCGGTACTTGCATAGAAATGCCATCCCGGCCACTGTGCATCTGATGGCGAATAACATGTACCATGAAAGACCACATGATTGACACCCGAAACGAACATCAGGTCAAGATCCGGCTTACACTGCGACAACGAGGTACGGAAATGCTCGGTGAGCCATGTAAACGTCTCTGAAGATGTGAACTTCTTACCAGATATATGTGATGCCGACGATGCGTATTTCAGCATTGATATGTCCGAATCGTTTTTCCGAGTAAACCCGTCATCACGTCTGAGTCCCGATATACCGAAATCAGAAAGTCCGAAACCCTCACATTCAGGCATGTCTACAGCACCATAGATATCTATCAGGTTTGCAGGACTTCCATGAGCCTGATTGCGTGTGAAAGCTCCATGGAAATGCGCCCAGTCGGTCCACTGCGACGTAAAGTTTTCCAGCAACAGTTCACCCATCGTCTGCCTATAATCGGAAACAATGCGCTTGCCGACATCTGTACGTTCACTGTCATCAGAAATGAAATCAGGGAAAAAGTTTTCAAGTTTATACCCTCGCCTGCTCTCGAATTCAGAAAGAAAGTCCGGTGTCCAATCTGCACCATACGCTTCATAAGAGTCATTGAAAAAGGTACGTGGAAACTTGACCGCCGACTTCACAAAAGCAGAATCAAAACGGTCAAGATATTTTTTGACAGACTTTCTACTGAAATGGTCTATCACATAACCTTCGCCACCAACCGCGGCACGCTTCACCATCTGAAGCGTACGTCCGCAGTACAGCACTACCAAATCCCAGCGTCCTTCAGGAAGAATGTTTAGAGGAAGTTTACCGGAAGCAACCTTGTCGGTCAGATTGAGAACGTCAGAATAACTGCGTTTGCCGGATACCATCTCATATCTGTATGCCATCACACGAGACAACGAAGCAAAGCTCTTCTGCTTATCATCACTACAAGATATGTCTATAGACGAATCAGCTCTTTGAACATCGTAGCGCTGAAATAAAGCCATTGCCGCAGCATCTTCAATGTCAATGTGAGGTCCACCGAAAGGCCAACCCGTACCGGTAGCCATTTCCGTTTCCATACCCAAAGATGTGCAGACATTCTCCGTGTGCGAAAGCATTGACATCCATCGAGACGACAAATACGGTATTTCGTTGGCCTCATTTCCTTTTACACCGTATATTGGGGTTATCTCAACACCGCCAATACCGGCATCGGCATACTTCCGAAGATTTCTATCCAAACCGGCAGAATCGACAGCACTGCCCATCCACCACCAACGGGTGTATGGCTTTGCCTCAACACCAGACGAAATCCATTCCTGCGAATGCACATAAGTACATCCGATGAAAAACATCAGTATATTAAAAACGAATCTCATAAACATTTCTCTCTATTCCAAACATTCATCCCGGACACGCAATCAATTGCCATCCGGCTTCTCAATCTCAGTGAAAGGAGAATCGTTCCAATGAAAAGCATCCACTGAATCAGGCTTTGAAGGGTCGAAAGCAGTGTAATCTTCGCGCAGATGCTCTGCAAGAGGCAATCCCAGGCTCTTGATGCCCTCAACCACCATCTTAGATATTTCGTAAGCTCCATAAGGATTGAAATGCGTATTGTCAGCCAAAGCCTTGTCCTGACCAGGATAGCTTCCAGCAGGATAGTGAACAAAAGCACGCTTGGAAGCCTCCACGCCCAATGTTTCATAGAACGTACGCGTCATGTCGTGAAGTTCTATAACCTTTACACCCTCGCGCTTTGCCACCCAGCGCATAGCATCAGGATAGTCTGCATGAGTCTCTTTAATCTTACCGTTCTTGTCGAAACTGCGTCTTTGCGTAGGTGTAACAAAAATAGGTATTCCACCACGCAAACGAGCCTCATCAACGAATGTCTTCAGGCAAGTTGCAAAATTATAATAGGCACCTGCACCAGGAAATTTCTGTTTCTGATCGTTATGGCCGAACTCAATGAAGATGTAGTCGCCCGGTTTCATCAACGAGAGAATCTTCTTAAGTCTTTTCGCAGCCATGAATGTCGATGCTGTCTCACCGCTCTCAGCATAATTGGCAATGCAGACACGGTCGTCAAACCATCGCGGTATCATCTGTCCCCAGCTTGCCCAAGGCTCGTTGTCCTGGTCAACAACTGTAGAATTACCGCAAAGCCATACTGTAGTAACAGCAGAATCGGCAGGCTCTATGACTATAGATGCACATGCAGGACTATCGCCGTTGATTTCAAGTGTAAGTTTATCGTCCCAGTTGAGTTTGGTTTTCTCGCGCTCCTTTATGTGTACGCGGTCACCGCCGGCTATTTCTGTATTTCGTTTATTGACAACAAATGTAAAGGTTTTGAATTCACCTTTCTTTGTAGCCACATTCTCAAGGAAAAGCCTGCGCGATTCAGCACGTACCGTAGTGACAGCCTTATGTTTCTTGGAACCAAGTACCACAGTAACCTTATAATTGCCGTCAGGCACATCAGCAGAAAAGAAATACGGTTTGGCTGCCCCCTTATCGGGTGCTGCCGTAAAATCGTATCCGTATCCTTTGCCGTTGGAATAAACATCCGACTGTGTTATTTCTGTATACCCGTCTTTCTTACCGGCAAAACTGAACTTGTAAGTCTGAGCATCAGCGACGGCAAAAGCCATCGCCAATACTGCAGGAAATATATATCGTTTCATGTTCGTTGCGTATTTTTTATTTATTGAACTTCGGTTTCAACTCGTCTGGCGAATCCTTGGTGTACATATCCACCTTCGGAGCCTTCTTGGTGAAAAGATCATCTATCAGCTTGCAGTCAAGAGTGAAAGATGGTTTGAACTTATCAGAGTTCATGTACTTCAGTATTGAAGCTCTCAACTGTCGGGCAACCACACGTTTGTCAAGATTATTTACAATATCCATAGTTGTCATCACAAGCTTTCCTCCCAGAACATTTGCTTCGAAAAGCATACCGATCTTACGGCTGAGGAACCATGTATCGATGCTCTGTACGATAGGCTGGAAATCTGCAGGGAAATCAGTAAACTGCATGACCTGAGCACGATTTACAAGTTCCCACCACTGCAGGTCGCTATGATAATCAGTAGGGAATATTTCAAATATAGAATGCTTGTCGTCGATGCTGACACCTGTTGTGTGAGGCGGGCGCATCTTGAACCACGATGTATTCCAGAACACAGGAGTGAAATACTGCACAACTTCCTCGCCGTACGAAATCTTTCCGGCAGCTGCAACCAGCACCTTGCCACCCTTCTTCAACACCTCTTTTGCCTTAGCATCGAGAGTGTCGGTGATGTAAACATTTCCAGTCTCATCCTTAACCTTTGAAGGATATACCCAGAAATTCCAGTCGTTGACAGCATCAGAACCTTCATTGATTGAAGCTGTACCAGGTATACGAACCTCCAGATTCAGTTTGGTAGCTTCCTCTATTCCATTGAGCGGTATATCAATAGAACCGATCTGTTTCTGTCCACCAATTTCAATGTCGCCGCTGTTCAGGTTACCCTTAGCATAAATCTTTCCACGGCTATCCTTAACCTCATAATAAGGTTTTGCATCTTTAAGTACTGCATCAGAGAACTGCGACACCTCTATGTCAGCCTTGAAATGCTCGTCGGCTGTATATGTAAACTTAGGTATACGGGCCAGAGGAACAACAGGACTGCAGAAACGTCTGAATCCGGTTGCATCGATATATCCCTTTTCGTCAAAGAACACATCTGTCAATCCGACAAGTGCAGTGCCCTGTCCAGAATAATCATTGAGAGCCAAAAGCTGGAATCCTGCATAATTAGGAGTACGCAGAGTGCGCTCTATTTCATATTTGTAGCACAAAGCCTGCAATTTTCCACTTGCCATGACAAACTTGTTTGCAAGTCCGCCCATATTGTTGTCATTCAGTATGTCTCTGAATATTTCAAAATTCTTGGCCTTGTTTACACCGTAATATTTGGTAATCTCGTCAAAGTTAGGGAACACGCACCACTGTCCTGTCTCGTGAGACACGTACGGCTGGCTCACAGTATCAATATTAGCTCTGAAGTCAGACAATGTTTCCGGAGCACGGCGACGCCACTCGGCAAGTCCTCTTGCACCAGCCTTTACATGATACTGGCTCTTTGGCTGCCACTGCCATCCTCCACCGACAGAAGCACCTGTGTATACACGTCTGCTGTCAGCCTTCTTCCAATAGTCAACAAAGTCGGATACCCATGCAACCCAGTTGCCTGCAGGCTCATTTCCACATGCAAGCATGCAGAACGAAGGATGATTGCCGTATTCCTTTACGATAGCCTTGGTTTCGTCCATGAGGTAAGTATCAATCTTCATGCCGTTGCCGAGCTTAACACCGTGGTTAGGCCAGCTAGGTCCTTCCGGCTGGATGTAGAAACCGACGATATCTGCAGCTTCAAAAGCGGCTTCAGGTGGACAATAGGAATGGAAACGCATGTGGTTGAGTCCATATTCCCTGCAAACCCTGAAAATTCGAATCCATTCATCCACATTCGTAGGAGGATAACCGGTAATAGGGAAATCGCAGTTTTCTACAGTTCCGCGAAGCTGAACAAGTCGGCCGTTTACATAAAACATCTTTCCGTTGATGGTAATTTCTCTCATACCGAAGACAGATGTCTTAGTCTGCTTTACGCCTTTGCCCTCAATAACAGCTGTAAGTTTGTAAAGTGCAGGACTGAACTCATCCCAAAGAAGCATACCGTCGCCCATTGGCATATCGATATCCACAACAGTTGTATCAGCAGTAAGCTTGATTTCCTTTCCTACAGCATCGACATTATGCATCTTCGCCGTATTGAAAGCTTTTGCCGAGAGGCTTATATTCACCTTCTCGCCAGGCTTGCCCACAACTGCAATTTTCACAGACGCTTTCTTGTCCTTTATATCCGGATAGACCTGAATGTCGTCCATAAAGGAAGCAGGGAACTCCTGAAGTTCCATACGTCCAACAATACCATTCCAGTCACCTTGAGTCTGGTCTGTCACAGAATGGCTGTCAATACCCACACCGACAGTCTCTACTCTGTTGTCGATACGTACAGAGAATACATTTTCACCCTTCTTAAGGTACTCTGTAACCTCGAATCTATGAGGTACGGACAGACTGTTCTGCATACCGACCTCGTGACCATTGACCCAAAGAGTAGTTTCGATGTGCGGACGTTCAAGGAACAGGAAGTATCTCTTGCCCTTCTCTATACGATCCATTGAGACAGTCTTATTGTACCAGGCTACACCTACATAATGTTTGTCCGGAGTAAGGAAAAACGGAAGTTTTACGTTACCAGTCCTGCGATACTTCTCCATATATGGATTATAGAAATACGAACTGTCATAAAGGCTTCCCACCCATTTTGTTTCAACCGTTACATCATCACCCTTAAGTCTCTGAGGCATAGATGCCGGAAGTTCGATTTCATCATCAAGAGATGCACGCTCGTACCAGCGTTCCCCCACTCCCTTATCATTCCTGTCGATCTGGAAATCCCAGTCACCGGCAAGATTCACTGTTTCCTGCGAAACAGCTCCGCATACACAAAACAGTGATGCGGCTACAAAAGTCATTATTTTCTTCATGTTGATAAATTATAAGTGTGTTTGTTTCATCAAGTGTCTGTCAATGTCCTATCTCGAAGCCGGCAGCTTCAGAGTCTGAAGCGAAGCCTCAAGCATTCTTATAAGTTCGCGTTTTTTCTTGTTCGGCAAATAAACAAATCCTTCGGCAACAATCACTCTGTTGTTGATGGTATCAACCTGCGAATAAGAGACAAACGGGCCTCCCATCATGTCATTCTCCATCTGCCACAAGCCTCTAACTTCCTGAACGAAGTGCCCGTCAACAGAAATATACCTGGAAGTCAAAGACCTTCTGTCAAGCGACATATATTGCTGTGCGTGCTCGCCCTGCAGATTGACCATCATGAATGAATCGCGCTTTTCCACGAAATAATTGAGAGTAAACGTACTGTCCGAAGTATAAGGATAAGAATAGAAGCACATGTTCAGATTGTTGAGTCGTCCTTCCGACGTCGCCCAAAGAAAATTCAATCCGGTCTTCAAATCATTAAGGTCCTTAGGAGCATATATCTGACATCCGAACATCTGCTTCACTTTCGTAAGCACCTTTCCGCTGTATGCTGACCTGAGGTAATCGCGTTCACGTCCAAGTTCCTCATTCACAAACATATTTACCACATTATTGCCCTGCTCGGAAAGAAGGTTTACAAAAGTTTCATTATTAGGAGCATACATTGTAATTATAAGCTGCGGATTGACATGCACGTTTCGCATTATCTTAACTCCGGCATTTTTATATTTCGAACTGATATCAACCACTAGAATATTGGCAAAAACCTTGAACGTATTGTTGAAATCAGCAGGATTTATGGATGTCAAACGAAAATTCGGCTCCGACTGAGGCAAGCCTGGTATGTCCTGCATGACGACATCTGTAAGCAAAGAGCCATACATACCTTTAAGCCAATCCTTGTCGGTCACAAGAAGCAATTCGTAAGGTGCACTTCCGGCAGTACGGCGTACAGAACTTTTCTGTTTACCGCCATTGCCTCCACATGAACAAAACAGAGCAACGGCCAAAACAGAACATGCAAAAAAGAAAAATAATTTTCTCATCATATCATCAATCATTTATATACAGATTTTCAAATATACACATCAAATCCATACGTTTTACCTGCCCAGCCTGTAAATTTCACTGCCGGCCAAAAGGAAGCATCCAAGTCCGAAATCATCAAAATCAGGTTCAACATCATATCCAAGAGGCTGACCGTCTTTAGGTTCCTTTCCTGTACCTTGCACAAATCCCAGAAATCCATCATCGTGCACGCACTCTTTCACCATTGCGTTCCATGAATCCAGAACCACAGGCAAGAAACGATCACGGTCAAGCGCTCCGTGCCTTATTCCCCATGCCATTCCGTAAACAAAAAGTGCAGTTCCCGTCAATTCCTTTCCTCCGAAATTACTTTCGTCATGAAGACTTACATTCCAGAATCCATCCTTTCTGCGGCAGTCGAGCAAAGCTTCGCTCATGTCCTTGAAATCCTTCATATAATTTTCATAATGAGCATCCTCGAACAACATGTTCCACTCGGTTTCCCCAAGTTTCTCAAGATACGAAGGAGCTTCGGAGCCTTTACCTACAAGCATAGCATCCATTATCCTTACAAGTGCGGCATAAGCCCACCCGTTGCCACGGCTCCAATAGCAGTTGCGTCCGTTTGGTTCTTTATAAGGAGGAACAAAATCCTTATCGCGCCACCAAAGACTCTCTTCCTCATTGTACAGACCTCCGGCTATATCGTTGCGTGTACAGCTGTACATCTTCCATCCTTTTTCCAGATAGCGTGATGCATCTTCGTCACCGCCCAGCTTGGCGACACGTGCCATCTTGGCAAATACCGGAAGTCCCATCTGAATCGCATCCACCCAAGTCCAATCACGGTCTGACGACGATTGCAGCAAATGGTCCATACATTTTTTTGACGGAATTATAAGAGCAGAATCGCGTCTGCCTTCAGGCTGAAGCATAAACATGTCAATATATGTCTGACAACAGCAATAATTGTCGGCATCCTTGGTGTGTATTCCACCTCGCGGAGACCACTTGTGAGAATCTCCCCATCTAATTATATAGTCAATATTCCGTTTTCTCTGTTCCGCAAACTGCTTGTCAAACGATTCTACTTCGGCCAAAGCCGTCAATCCTTCAAAATACACGCCTCTTGTCCATAGATTGCTGGGACGCATAATGCGGACAAAAGTAGCCTTAGACGGATCAGGATATTTATTAATGAAATAAGTGTTTGCACGTTCCATAACTTCAAGCACTTCCTCACGAGAAGGCATACTCTGGGCAAACGAAAAGATTGAAATGGCCAAAAAAGCCAATACTAACAGAAGATTTTTTTTCATACCTGGATTAGATTCACAGTTTTTCATTTTTGCAAAAATACGCCAAAAACTCCAAAATACAACACCAAAAGTTATAAGAGTATATAAAAAACGAACCATCCTGATAGTTTTATCAGGATGGAACGATCCACTTAATAAAAAAACACCTATAACTTATCAACTTTACTCCACGCTCCATAACAGTTTCCACCGACGTGGACAAACTTAATTCTGGAGCTTTATGAAAAAAGTTCTACTTATTATATATTAATCACTGATATTCTGCATCACGCAGATCTGCAATGAAAACTCTACTTTTATAACACCGATTATGATGTTACCGATGCAACATCTTTCAATCGATTTACAAATATATATATTAAATTCAAACGATTGAATAAAATCAGAAAAAAAATGTATTTTTGTGACGAAAAATTACAATGATGGCTTATGACAAATAAAAGAACAACAATTTATGACCTAGCCAAGGCTATGAATCTATCTGCCTCTTACATATCCAAGGCACTCAACAATCATCCGTCTGTAAGAGAAGAAATAAGAGAAAAGGTCAGAGCTAAGGCGAATGAACTCAACTACAGCCACAATTCATATGCGGCCAATTTGAGACGCGGTTCATCTAAGACCATCGGTGTCATAGTGCCATACATACGCCGAAGCTTCTTTGCAAAAGCCATAGCAGGTATAGAGGAAGTCTGTACCAACAACGGCTACGGAGTCATCATTTGCCAGTCGCAGGATTCTTTTGAACGAGAATGCCATGCCATAAAAACGCTAATAAGACAAAACGTTGATGCCATATTCATTTCTGTGGCGGCAGAAACGCATACGTCAGAGCATCTGCTTCCTGTAATACAAAATGGAATAAAGATTATCCAGTTCGACCGCACAATAGAAAATTTCAATTGTGCAAAGGTGATGAACGACAACGAGCAGATGGCTTACGATGCCACCATGCACCTAATTTCTCAAGGCTATAAGAAAATAGCCTATCTCGGTGGAACTCAATATCTGGCAATTTATCAGCTGAGAAAGAAAGGCTATCTTAAGGCGCTCGAGGAATCTGGTCTGCCAAAATTCGATGAGTTTATCTGCGACAATACACAAAAACCGGAAGCGACCATAGAAGCCACAAAAAAACTGCTGACATCAGACAATATCCCTGATGCATTCGTCACTGTTTCCGACGAACAGGCAACCCATGTTCTTCTGACAGCATTGGAAATGGGCTTTAAGGTTCCTGAAGAAATAGGTATAATCGGCTTCGGAAATGATGAAACAACGCTTATTACAAGACCTACATTATCTTCTGTAGACCAGAAAAGTTTTGAACACGGACGCAAAGTAGCCGAGCTTTACTTTGAAATTGCAGAAAAGGAAAAAGAAGAAGGCAGCAATATCAATACAACAGAAATCATATCTGCTGATGTCATTGCACGCGGAAGCAGCAAACGCAGATAAGAAATAGCATTCACTCAATACGACGGCCTATCATCTCGAACAAAGACAAATAGACACAAGCTTTTACAGACTTTCGCAAATCGACTATAAGATACAAAAAGCCGTTGTATCCACAAAAACATTGAGATGCAACGGCTTCTTTCGTTCCAATCCAACCATATATAAAGGTTCTATATGGAAAGCCTCAAATATTACATAAAAAGAGGTATATCTTATAACTACAAATTGATTTTACTTAAATCCGCTACTCCATATTAAATGCCAAAGGAGCAAACCATGCTTTTCAGAACCTCACACCTGCAACAAGCCCTATCCATCCATTGACTTTAGTTTTGCCACTGCTGAAATTCCACATTTTCCAAGGTGAAAGATTCGCGGCCCCATGCACTAAATCATTATCTGCACAATCAGAAATGGAAACGTTGAATACAGGTCCTGCAAAAACCTTGAAATGTTTGGAAATCTGTTTGGATATAGGAAGTTTCAATTGAGCCAGCATATTCACACCATCATAATCAAAACATCCTCCGTCAGTAACTCCATATCCGATGATTTCTATCTGGTTGCTCCAGTCGTTTTTCCAGTTTATATGTGTACCGAATCCTATACCGGCAGCATATTCAACCGGATTATAGATATAGTTTACTGCACCGGAAAAAATTGTATAGAATTTATCAGTTCCAAGTTTGAAGCTGACAGCTGTATTCAAAGACTCGGAGAATGACAATTCAAACTCATGCTTTCCGTCCTTTTTCACAACATTGATAAGACCTACTGAAACGCCATCACACTCCTCAGCCACATTTATCAAACCGAACTGCACTCCGTTGACTTCACGGGCAACATTTACTATACCGGCAAACTGGAGTCCATCAACTTTGTCCGCAACATTGGCTATGCCGGCGAACTGCAATCCATCCGCTTCATCTGCAACATTGGCTATACCGGCAAATTGAAAAGGAGAAGTTCCTTTTGGCATAATATTGGTTATACCGGCAAACTGTGAAGCATGCTCGCCACATCCACTGTAATTCATCAAACCGGCAAACTGAAATCCTTTAGTATAATTTTTATTTACATTATACAATCCGCCGAACTCAAAGCAAGTATTTCCTGAACTTTGTCCACCAAGGATATTCACAGACACCTTATTAGTTGTACTATATGATTCAACTCCATTCGTTCCTAAAGGGGTAACCAAGCCCAACTGAAAATCTCTGTTTACACTCTCTTGCGAAAAAGCTGAAAAAACAGACAAAAGTTCCAATACCGATAAAACAAATCTGTTCATTACCATTTTTAATCTTACTTTTTTATTTTGTTATGCAGGCACAAAATTACAAGTGCACACGCACCGCTGCAATCATAAACGGTCAGACTACACATTTTGATGAACCAACTCCATGATTCGCGTAATGAACAGAAGTACCACATTAACAGACAGCGTCATTCCCCATCAAGCCATCTCATAAAATCAGGCACCCTGACACGGCTTACAAGCAATTCGCCTTCATACGAAGGTTTCAGTTCTACCTTCAGCCTGCTGTTGAAGTATTTATATACCTTATCTATAGAATGTATAGAAGCTATACAGCCACGAGTTATTCTGAAAAACCGTCTCGGGTCAAGCAACGGTTCAAGAGATTCAATGGTGTAATCGACAATACGCTTCTTGCCATCGACCGAAACGGTAAACGTGAGCCTGTCTTCAGAAAAGAAATAGGCAACCTCGTCAATATTGAAATAGTCTATTCTATCTCCCGACCTGTAGACTATACGCGATTTATATTCCTTTGACGGCCTTAAGTACTCTATCAATCTCTGCAGCCGAAATGGAGAGTTTTCCAATTTGCCGACAGCCTCTGCCAAATCATCTTCAACAATCGGTTTCAACAGATATCCGATGCCGTTCACCTTGAAAGCATTTATTGCATACTGCTCATAAGCCGTAGTAAATATAATTGGCGTCCGTACGTCAACTTCCTTAAATATATCAAAACATATTCCGTCAGAAAGATGAATGTCCATGAATATAAGGTCAGCTTCGTTGCACGACAACCATTTCACTGAGTCGGCCACGGAGCACAAGATTGCAGCTATATTCATCTGCGGAAAACGGTTCTCGATTATGCGCACCAGTTCTTCCTGCGCAAGTTCTTCATCTTCAATAATCAAAACATTCATAACAAAGGCAATCTAACTGTAAAATACTTATCGTCGCGGTCAATCTCTATGCGTCTGTCAGAAATTATCATATATTTCTTTTCCAGATTCTCGATACCGATGCCGGTACCTCTCTCCACGCTTGTACGCGGAATTATGTTGTTTCTGACAGTCAGGCATCAGCCGTCGCTGGAAATCTCTATCCTAAGAGGATTTGAAGAAACTACAGCATTATGCTTGACGGCGTTTTCAACCAATACCTGCAAAGCCATAGGTACGATATGATGCTTCATATCCGTTTCATTTATTGAGAAACAGACCTCAAGCCCTTTGCCGAATCTTATCTGAAGTATATCTACATAGTCGGAAATAAATTTGATTTCACTTTCAAGAAGTATCGTATTTTCTGCATTCCCGGAAAGAACATACCGATAGAAATCAGAAAGTTTCTTTGTATATCTGACAGCCTGCTGGGAATCCTTGTTTATAAGAGACACCAATATGTTCAAGCTGTTGAACAGGAAATGCGGATTTATCTGATTTTTCAGTTCGTTATACTGAATCTGCATATTCTCCTGAATAAGTTTCTGATTCTTCCGCAACTGAACGATGTACTCCAAGACTGTCACCGTAAAAAGATTTATAATGACAGCTGCAACAACAGACTGCTGATATGCCTCAGATTCAATATAGTTTCTGATACTGCCGTAGAAAGGTATGTTGCCGATAATCACAAAAGCCGAAGCCAACAGAACCAAAATGGTCGCCTCAAAAAATACACGCAACCAGAAATGTCCGGCAAATATTTTTGAAGTATTGGCAAACAGCACCAGCTTGTAGTCTATCAATGTCAAAAGAAGAAGAAAGAAGAATGATATTAGAAAACTCTTCAGAAACATCAACAGATCGAACGGATTGTCGGAAGACAATGTCTGAATAAGGTAAAGTATCAGAACCTGAAAAGAAATGATGCTCGACAATATAAACAGGTAATGTTTCATTAAAAAAATCATCTGGTTCAGGACAAAAAGAATACTATACATTTTATGAATGAAAATATTTCGGTCGAACATTAGAATTTAATGCATGAATTGCACCTGTGGCATATAAAAAATATATACGGAAAAAATATTCATGCAGCTTAAAAATAAATTTCAACCGTACAAAAGGATAAATTCATCTGTTCTCTAAATGATTTTCACAAATACGAGGGCTCGCGGCAACAATTGCGAGGACTCGAAAATTTTGTCGCGAGCCCCCGCAATTCTCGTTTCACAGGCTTAGGAATATATTTTATAATGTCATTCTGCCAGAATACGCTTCAATTCGGTTATGGCTTTTACCGCATCGTGCGTTTCATCAAGAAGCGTAACAAATCGGCTGCCGATAATAACTCCAGATGCATTTGCCATTGACGACTCAAGAGTCTGCCGATTAGAAATGCCGAAACCTATCATGCGCGGATTTCTCAGATTCATAGATGCTATTCGTCTGAAGTAGTTGACCTTCGAATCGTCAAATGATTTCTGCGCTCCAGTAGTGGAAGCCGATGAAACCATATAGATGAATCCGTCGGTGTTGTCGTCTATGAGGCGTATGCGTTCATCGCTCGTCTCGGGAGTTATAAGCATTATGACCTTTATGCCGTAACGTTCGGCCGTGTCTTTATAGAGGTTAATGTAGTCGTCGAAAGGCATGTCGGGAACAATCATTCCGTCGATGCCGCATCGACTGCAGTCGGCACAGAATCGTTCGAAGCCGTAGTGCATTATCGGATTGAGATAGCCCATCAGCACAAGAGGTATCGAAACCGACTTGCGCACATCGGCCAACTGACTGAAAAGCAGCTTAAGCGACATGCCGTTTCGCAGTGCCTTAGTGGCTGCATCCTGTATGACGGGACCGTCGGCCAAAGGGTCGCTGAACGGTATACCCACCTCTACCATATCGATGCCGTTGTCTTCAAGAGCTTTTATCGTTGCAAGGGTTGAACCGGCATCGGGATGCCCTGCACAGAAATATATCGACATTATGCCGTCGCGGCGTGCACTGAACAAAGAATCTATTCTATTCATATTCCGTATGTTTTAGCTATTCGTTATTCAAATCTTTCAAGAAATGTTTCAGGGCCTGCACATCTTTGAACGCAGGCGACAGTTCGAAACGGCTGTTGAGGTCTATACCGGCCATGAGCGGGTGACTGAGCGACTTTATGGATGCGGCATCATCGGGTCCCAAACCTCCGCTTAAGATAAACGGGCAATTGCCTGCATAGCCGTCAAGAACACTCCAATCGAACTTATGTCCGCTTCCTCCGCGCGAGGTACACCGCGATTCGAAAAGCAGGTAATCTACATTGCCTGCGTAATCAGAAGCCTTTTCGACATCCGACGAACAAGAAATGCCTATAGCCTTTATTATTCTGACCGGCGATACTGAAAAACGGCGCAGCTCACGGCAGTAATCAGGTGATTCGTCACCATGAAGCTGTACGAAGTCAAGACCGTAACGAGTGATACAATTGTTTATGTAATAATAGGAAGCATTGACAAAAACTCCTACGCGTTTGGCATTCACAGGCAAATATGAAGGACGTGCAGACACAAATCTCGGCGAGCGCTTGTAGAAAACAAAACCTATCATGTCAACGCCCAATCCGTCAACATCTCTGAGGTTGACCGGATCTCTCATTCCGCAGACTTTTATCAGCATGGTTTTTCGGATTTACGGCACTGCCTGATTTCATCTACGAACCGAAGCAGGCTCTCTGCCGGATCGGCTGTCTTCATGAATGTTTCTCCTATAAGAAAACCGCTATATCCGGCATCTTGCAGTCGGCATATCGTTTTCGGGTCCGAAATCCCGCTTTCTGAAACCAAGACAGAATCCTTAGGCAAAAGTTCGGCAAGTGCAAAGGAGTTGTTCACATCAGTATGGAATGTTCCAAGATTGCGGTTGTTCACACCAACCATGTCTGCACCGCAGTCAAGATGCCCGAGTTCGTCGGCTGAATGGATTTCAAGCAAAACTTCCATGCCGAGCTCGTGCGCCTTTGAAGCCAATGCGCTGCATGACTCGCAAGAGAGACATGAGGCAATAAGCAGGACGGCATCGGCTCCGGCCTCGTATGCCTGAAAAAGCTGATACTCATCGATTATGAAATCTTTTCGGAGCACCGGAACGTCAACTATAGAGGAAACCGTACGAAGAAAATCGAGATTGCCGCCAAAGTACTTCTCGTCGGTCAGTACAGACAAAGCCGACGCTCCGTTAAGAGCATATCCGCCGGCAATGCGTTCGAGCGAAGCACTCTCCTTTATCCATCCCTTGGAAGGGGAGCGCCTCTTGAACTCGGCAATTATTCCAGTATCGGATGAAGCGAGAGCACGGCTCATGGAGCGTCGCGGGCGAAGCGAGGCATCGGCCTTCATCTGCTCAACCCGCCTATAGAGTTCAGCCGGAGGCAGATTCAGCTTCTGTTGTTCGACTTCGATTTTCTTGTACTCCATTATATCGTCCAAAATATCTTTCATAGGCTTATCAGGATTTACGGTGTCAACTATTGAGTGATATAAACTTCTTGAGGGTGTCGTATGCACGTCCGCTGTCGATAGACTCTGCAGCCTTGGCCATACATTCCTGCAACGAAAGTTCGGGTTCGATGAGGTTTATGGCAAATGCGGCGTTGGCGATGACAACATTTCTCGGTCCCTCAGGCGATGTACCTGCGAGCACTTCATCGAAGAGGCGTGCGACCTCCTCGCGTGTACTGCCGCCGGATAGTTCGTCAGGAGACAAACGGCGCATTCCGACATCATCGGGACGGAACACTCGTTCATAATGTCTCGAAGTAACCTTGAAGTCGCCGGTAAGAGAAATCTCGTCGTAGCCGTCGATGCTGTTGACAATGCAGTACTTCACACCGGTCTTCTGATAGATGTTGCTGTAAAGCCTCATCTGCGCCAGAGTGGCAACACCAAGCATCTGATAGGCCGGACGGGCAGGGTTGACAAGCGGACCGAGAAGATTGAAACATGTAGGCACCTGCATGTTCTTGCGCGTAGGGGCAACGAACTTCATGCCGTTGGCAAAAAGCGGTGCGTGGAGATAGACAAAATTGGTTTCTTCGATGGAACGGCGGAGCTTTGACATGTCGTTGGTAAAGACAACTCCGTGCATCTGCATGACATCGCTTGCACCGCTCACTGACGTGGCACCGACGTTGCCGTGCTTGCAGACTTTATAACCGGCACCAGCTACGACGAAGCACGAGCAGGTGGAAATGTTGAAAGTGTTCTTGCCGTCGCCTCCTGTGCCGACAATGTCGAGCGGTGAATATTCCGACAAGTCGACTCCACGCCCCGTTTCGAGCAAACCGTCCATGAAACCCAGCAGTTCGTCGACAGAAACGCCTCTCATCTGCAATCCCATCAGCAATGCGGACAACTGCTGGTCGTTGTAGGCTTGTTCGGTTATGCCTATCATTATTTTGTGTGTATCCTCACGGCTGAACGGTTCGTGGTCGATCAGCCGCATCAATATATCTTTCATGTATAGTATTATTCCTTAAATATAAACAATCACTTCAATGCTTTCTCTCAATTTATGTCAATGTGACAACCAGTTGGACAAGATGGTCGTGCCGAGCGGTGTGAGTACGCTTTCGGGATGGAACTGCACTCCACGAACATCGTACGTCTTATGGCGAACAGCCATTATCTGTCCTTCTGAACTCAGTGCAACAGCTTCAAGCACATCGGGCAGACTGTCGCGGTCGATTACCCAAGAATGGTAGCGCCCTACTTCTATTGTCTGCGGCATTCCACTGAAAAGATAGTCGTCTGTTACCACATCGACTGCCGAGGCAACACCGTGGAAAACATGATCGAGATTTGTAAGTTTTGCTCCGAACACTTCGCCTATGGCCTGATGTCCAAGGCATACGCCCAAAAGCGGAATCCGACCGGCACAATGGCGAACGGCATCAAGAAGTCTGCCGGCCTCTTCAGGAATGCCTGGTCCGGGCGAAAGGACAATCTTGGCATAGGCATCAAGAGATTCTGGTTCGAAACGGTCGTTTTTCATGACATCGACATCGACGCCCAACTGTTTGAAACAATGTACGAGATTATATGTGAATGAATCGTAATTGTCGATAACTGCAATTTTCATAAATGTGCTCTCCTTCCTTTTTTCATCTGCCTTTTTAAATATTCTCTGCCATAGTGATGGCTTTTCTCAGTGCGGCGAGCTTGCTGTTGACTTCCTGAAGTTCGTATTCTTCATTGCTCGATGCCACGATGCCGCTTCCGGCCTGAAACCACAGCTCTCCGTTGCGGCTGATGAAACTACGGATAGTTATGGCCTGATTGATATATCCGTCGAAACCTATCACGCCTATGCATCCGCCGTAGGCTCCACGGCTGTGAGGTTCGTACTGGCTGATGAGCTGCATTGCCCTGACCTTAGGTGCACCGGAAAGTGTGCCTGCCGGGAAGGTGTCGATGAATGCTTTCACGGGGTCGGTACCATCGAGTGTTCCGCATACACGGCTTACCATGTGTATGACGTGGCTGTAATACTGTATCTCCTTATATTTTTCCTGATGCACATCGCGACAGTTGCGGCTGAGATCGTTGCGGGCCAGATCAACAAGCATAACATGTTCGGCATTCTCTTTAGGGTCGTCTGCCAGACGTGCGGCATTTTCTGTATCTTTTGATGTGTCGCCCGTTCGGCGTGCCGTACCGGCTATAGGGTCGATATACGCCTTACCGTTCTGTATGCGGCAGTGGGTTTCAGGACTTGAACCCATTATACGGAAGCCTCCGAAATCGAAATAGTAGAGATACGGCGAAGGATTTATGCTTCGCAATGCTCTGTAGAGTTTGAAATCGTCGCCTTCGTACTTCTGCACGAAACGACGCGAAAGGACAACCTGAAAGACATCACCCCGCATGCAGTGCTTAATGCCAAGTGCAACGTTTGCCTTATGTTCCTCATCCGTAAGCGTACTGCTGACATCGCCTACGGCACTGAAACTGTAGTTGCTTACGACCTTATTGCTTACACTCTTCTCCAACAGTGCAAGGGAGTCTTGTTCACCGTCGGCCAACAGCTCCACGAGTATCATCTCATTGCTGAAATGGTCGAATACGACAATGTTCTTGTAAAGTACATACTGAAGGTCGGGGGCATCATTAACTTCGGGGGCATCGTCCTTGACACTTATGCCGTCGAAATACTTGACTGCGTTGAACGACGTGTATCCGTAGAGACCGCAAACATCGGAACTTTCACCGCTGATGGAGAAACGTTCCATGAAACTGCGTATGGCCGAATCGACAGTGTTCTCGTCTGATATCAAAGATGTTTCCTCATGCCCGTCAGGAAAGAGGCACATAACCTTTCCGTCAAGAATGCTCACACCGGCTATGGGATGGACGGCAATGAACGAACGGCTGTTTTCGTGACCGTGGTAGTCCGAGCATTCGAGCAAGACCGCTCTTGGGATACATATCACGCACACGCATATACACGCTTACAGGGGTGTGCATATCGCCCAATACTCTGCGGCAAGCTGTATGATAAACATATTTTTCCATAGTTCTGTCGTGTTTTATTTTGCTGTTCAATCATTTATATGTTTGAGATAAGTATCGATATCCTTGTCACCTCGTCCGCTGACGGTAAGTACAACAACATCATCGCTGTTGAAATGCATCTTAGGCAAAGCTCCAAGAACATGTGCACTTTCAAGTGCCGGTATTATACCTTCAAGGCGCGTCAGTTCAAATGCGGCGCGCAAGGCTTCATCGTCATTGACAGCCACCACATGAGCACGTCCGGTATCATAGAGGTTGCAATGAAGCGGACCTGTACCTGGATAATCAAGACCTGCAGATATGGAATAAGGTTCGACCACCTGACCGTCTTCTGTCTGCATAAGCTTTATCTTAGAACCATGAAGCACACCTATCGTACCGGCCTCAAGCGATGCCGCTGTCTGACCAGTCTCTATGCCTAAACCTCCGGCTTCGGCCAATACAATCTTGACACGTTCATCATCAATATAATGATAGATTGTTCCGGCAGCATTAGAACCTCCGCCGACACATGCCATCAGATAATCAGGATAATCGCGGCCAACCTTTTCTTGCAACTGCCATTTTATCTCTTCGGAGATAACACTCTGCAGACGTGCCACCATGTCGGGATAAGGATGAGGACCAACGGCAGAACCGATTATATAGAAAGTGTCTTCAGGATGACAGCACCAGTCGCGTATGGCTTCGTTGGTTGCATCCTTGAGAGTCATGTTTCCACTGGTTACGGCACGCACCTCTGCACCAAGCATCTTCATACGCTCTACATTGACGTGCTGTCTCTTCACATCTTCAGCACCCATGTATACCACACAAGGCATATCCATAAGAGCACATACTGTAGCTGTTGCAACACCGTGCTGACCGGCACCGGTCTCTGCAATAATGCGCTTCTTGCCCATCTTACGTGCCAAGAGTATCTGACCTACAGCATTGTTGATCTTATGTGCACCGGTATGGTTGAGGTCTTCGCGCTTAAGGTAAAGACGACATCCATACTTTTCACTCATGCGACGTGCATAATAAAGAGGCGACGGACGTCCTACATAATCTTTCAGAAGTTCATGGTACTCTTTTTTGAACTCCTCGCTCTCCAATATCGGCAGATATGCACTCTCAAGCTCCTTTACAGCCTTATAAAGTATTTCTGGAATGTAAGCACCACCGTAAATTCCGTAATAGCCTTTGCTGTCAATCTGATATTTTCCCATAACCGATGAATTTATTAAGTTTTTGATTTTTAAAATTTCGAATAGGATAAATAGAATAAAAAAGGAGATGGACCTGCCGTAAGTACGGCAGGTCCATCTCCTCATCATATTATAAATTTGCTATAGCTATTCAATACAAATTGGGGTACAGCCTGATTGACTTACGACTTTTTTCTGCCATAAGCTATGCCACCACCAATATGTATTCTTATTCGTCATCATAATGAGCGCAAATTTACGTTTATAATTTCAATATGCAACATTTACATCAAAATAAATTACATTCCATAAGATTTTTAACAATTACAATATCATAAGTTTGCATTATCGTTAATTTAGGAGCATACAAAATGCTGCAGATTTAAGACCATACATATCAACTTGCAGCTTCACTTTCTACGAACACTTTCAATTACATTTGCCGGCAGGTTGATGTTGATTGGAAGTACGGCTCCCTTATGTTCTCCATCCGGCTCAGCTACGGCTACCATCCACACAGACAGACATCGGCGAGGATTGTCCCAACCGGCTTCGTATTCACAAACTTGGAAAGTTGTATCATTCAGAATCTTCACAGGTCCACTTATAACCTCGATATGCAGTTTTGACTTTTTGCCACTTTTCAGAACAGAAGTTACTGCAGAATCTGTAGAAACAGCTCTCAAATTAAATGTAATCCCATCGTTTTCGGGCATAAACTTAACCTTGGCAATACCGTTGTCCGGTTTTACAAGTTCACCGTTCTGCTCTACTCCAACATATTGCAGTTTCTTACCTTTTGTCTCGGCATAGCGTTTCTCTGTCAACATTGCCATTTCTTTATCGAAATACCAGAAAGCATCATGTTTGTCTCCCTTATATTCTGCAAAAGGCGCAGCCGTAGCAACATACGGCCGGACTTCAACGGCTTTGCCTTTGTCGACACCGTCAGTCTCAGGCATGTCGGAGCGAAATCTGTCGACAAGCCAACCGCTTCGGACATCAACCTTCTTCAAACTGCCATCAGCCTGCAGTCTCGTTTGCAAAGCTTTCTTTATGAAAAGAGCTATATAATCGGCTGTACGTTCGGAGCAATCAAAATGCCCGCGTCCGGTATCGCACAAGAAGGACACACAGCTCTCAGGATACATCATACGGAAGGCAAGAGCAGGATTGACACGTGCTTCCCACCATTCATATTCTCCTTCTATCATCAAACCTGGTATACCGTCGATATTGCGTGTGCGTCCCCACTCCACATTGCTTGTACCGAACCCACAGAGATTGGTGCGCGGAGCATCGCCATGGAAAGATATGATGCAAAGCGTACGGTCATTGTTCCACGCTGCAAAATTCCAAGGAAACGTGGCCTGCGCCGAATGTCCGAAAGGTACTACGGGAACATTTGCCAATTCCTTATGACCGCTCTGATATGACAACGCAGTCATCATGTCATCGAAAACGGACTGGCACCCAGTTTCAGGATCCCATTTCTGAGAAAACCATGGGGCAACCCATATAAGAGCGACATCCATCTCTTTGAGTTTATTCCTAAATGAAGGCATTCTGAAAAGTGCCTCTTCCGTCATATTCTGCTGAGCCACCACAGCAGCCTTAACTGTTTTACATCCATCAGGAATCCATAAATATGCGGTCGGGGCCTTACCCGTTTCATTAGAAACATATCCGCTCAGACTTACAGACCATTGATACATACCGCTCGGTCCTACGGCATAAGAAGATGTGCAGAACAATGCACAAAACAGAACGAACAATAAATTCTTCATATAACTGATAAATATTATAAATTCTTATATACAGAAATGAATACGTTTACCGGCAAACAAATGTTCACCATTCGGGACATGCAACCAGTGCATAGCAAAAGAATGAAGTCAGCAGAACAGTGAAAGTTTATCGAAGACAGCATTGTTTGTGCTCTTGCCCTTTTTAAAGAAGCCAGCAACTCCGATATAAACAGTTTCCGGCATCGAAACCCGCTCTGAATGTACGTAAAACCAATTTACGCCATCCGGCGATTCGTATGAATAGAACACATCGCCTACACGGACAAGCCTGAACCATGCAGGAATCCAAGTGTATGTATTGCCATTGACAAAACGTCTGCTATGTCCGCTCTCAGAACGCCATCCCATACGGGCAAATCTGCGTCCCCAATGTCCTAAAGTCATAGTGACTGTCTGCGAACAACTGTCGAGAGAAGCTCTGGCCATCAATCCGCACTCATCTACACTACCATCGATGGCATTTATTCTGCAAGAGAATGAGAAATTTCCAGTAACACTCTTATAAACAAAAGGCAAATTATCAAAAGTACGACCATCTACAGCTGATGCACATCCCAATGAAATACAACCGCCAAGGGCGGGAGAATAACCAACCGTGCAACTGTCAACCGCTCCGATCTCAGAACAGCACCATCCTTCAGGCAAACCATCAACCACAGGTACTGTAGTCTTTACGCTCTCGGAAAAACGGCTTACACCTGTACGATTGACAGCAGCTACTCTATACTCGTATTTATTGCCAGTCTCAACCTTCCTGTCAACATAATTGTTGGTCACCTTTTCCTCGTATCTTGCAATCTCCCTGAATTCTCCACCATTGTCAGAACGTTCTATAATGTAACCATTTGCATAATATCCGGCAGACGGATTCCACTCAAGTCTGACCAATCCCAAAGAAGCCTCAGCCACAAGTCCAGCAGGAACAGCAGGAACGGGCAATGGAGGGAACTCTGACTGGCGTTGTGTAAACGTCAACGTTCCATAACCGAAATGGTCTTTGCTTCCGTGTTCAGGACGTAAAAGTTCAGCCATACGCTTTGAATAAGGTGCCGGAACGCCTTTAAGCACCTCATAATGATTATATATCATTTCCCAAACTGGGCGATCCTCCAAGCGTCCCAGACCATTGATAGAAGGCCATTTGTTATTCAGTCCCTGACTGTTGTCGTAGAAGGCAAAAGGAACTCCTCGCATCTGGTTATGGCGAGCAACATATTCAGCACCAGCAAGCAGACGATTATTATCGTATGAAAACAGGTCATCTCCCTGATTCCATGCAATCTGGCACAAGCTTGCAAGAAAACCTACACCCAACTGGGCGTGTTCCTGGTCACGACCGCTCTCCTGCCATTGTCCAAGCACTGTGCCGTCATCCATTCTGTGCAGATGCGGAACTGCATTAGCGATACTTCCATTTCCGGCACCATACTTGAAATAGTCTATTGCCTCACGATATATATCCTCTCTGTCGCACAGTACACCTATTGCAGCAAGTGCAACCATATTGCACGCATCCCAGTTTGTCCAGCAGTAATCCACATTACCGCCACCATGAGTACGAAGGAAATCGCGACTCACTGGATATAGATAATCAATCATCATCTTCTTGAACCTCTCGAAATCTTTCTTCTCCCAAAGAGGACACACGCGCAACACTTCTGCCGCCATGGCAAATTCACCTATCGGTATTCCAAGAAGTCCCTGATCCTGCTTCGACACCGGAATCTGGTCAATCGAATCAGACCATGCATTGCAAATATCAATAGCACAACGTGCATAAGATTCGTCACCCGATATATACCAACGAACTGCATTCAGATACACAGCATGCGCATCAACCGAAGCTATCTGTCGGCTTTTGCCCATATTGCTCATTGCATGCGCCTTGAAATCCGATTTAGCCCAAGGATCTTTCTGAAGCTCTTCCCAGCCATCAATCCACGGATGTTTGCGTTCTGCCACCATTTGCTTCATACGGTCGAGGTCGGCCTTTGTATGAAGACCTCCAGGATGAACAACTCCATCACAGAACGCCTGTTCTGGTACAAATAGAAAACACAAAAACGCAAGCAGTAAGAACAATTGTCTTAAAGAAAACATAACAGTAAAAATTTTAATAATGTGAGATTAATATTCGAGTATATACATACACAAAATAAATGAACTATAAAACCACAAACAAGAATCTATAAAGAATAATAAGAAACTGCAATTCCAAAATAATTACAGACAGCATTCATCATATATTTCAGTCAATACACCGAACAGTCCAATAGTCAAAGCCATGGATGTAAATGCTGTAAATTATAAGAAACAGACATCATATACTTTATAATAAAAGCGCGACAATGATTCACACAATTATATTCTAAAGTAAAAACAACAAAAAATGGAGCGACTTAGAACTATATATAGAACCAAGTCGCTCCTAAAAAATTATTGAGCCTCTATTATTTGTAAAATCACTTTATAATGAATTTACGAGTTTCAACCTTGCCGTTGCTGTAAACAGTCTTCTTTATGTAGATTCCCTTTACAGGTTCAGCAACCTTCATACCACCAAGATTATAGTATTCAACAGAAACTACCTCTCCTGCGTTTTCTGTAGGTTCAACGCTTTCAATGCCAGTTGTAGGAGATGCCGGATCCAAAACAAATACATACTGAGGTTCATCAGAAAGTCCAAACTTATTGTAAGGAGCATTCCAGTTGATAGTGTTAGTCCAGTAGCGTCCGTCAAAAACACGCTGAACAGCAAAAACAGAATCAGTAAGCTCTTTCTTTACAAATCTCAAAGAATAAGATTCGTAGTTGTAATTTGTCAATTCAGATGAGACTTCTCTTACAAAACCGTCTGTATTTACAAGACCGTTCTTATTACCAATTGTGCGGACCTCAACGTTATAAGTTTCTCCCGTGTCATCATTAGTAACCTCAACAGTCTGCTTGTCGAAAGTCCACTCCCAGAGATAGTCACCAATATCAAATCCATTCTTATTTGAATCATCGATAACATTCTGTATGGACATGAATCCCATATAGTAGAAAGTACCTGCAGCATCAGAAGTTGCATTCTTCTGTGTAAACCTGTATTCAGTACCGGCAAGACGAACATTATACTGACCGTTGATATCAAAAGTAAACGGAGCTCTAGAGTCAACCAGTCTCTTATAAGTATCATTCAACGATATAATAAGAAGGTCAACCTCAACCTGAGTTACAGTTCCTTCATCTTCAACTTCTATATAGCTGTCAGCAACCTCAAGCATGGTCTCAAGTTCTTCTGCAATTGCAATATCATACATACCTTCCGGTATATTGCCATCTTCATCAGGTCCAGCAAGTTCGTCAGATATTTCCTGCATGAACGATTTAATTTCAGCAACTAAAGTTTTAAGCGAATCCATATCAGCTGGAGCATAAGGATCAAAGAATTCAAGACCTGATCTAGATGCAGAGTCTGCTGTAAACTGAATCTCTTCGTTCAAGCAAGAATAGATACGGAGCAAGGTGTACTCAGTTCCACAGCTGGAATTTCTGCCCTGAGTGTAACAATCGTTTTCAAATGCAATCTTATCACCAGCTTTCATGTTCACAAACATCTCCACTACAAGCGTGTCTGTTCCGTTGTAATTAGAATTGCTCTTATGACCGTAAGCCTCTCTCAAGAAATAGTTGCCCTTATCGCAAGTCGTATTACCGTTGTTAAAGAAATGACCTACAAGATACATAGGCCAATCATTAGTACCAGGATTACTTCTTGAAACTCCGACCTCAACTTTATACACATGGTCAACAGGAGCTGTAAACATAATAGAAGAAGCCTTGTCTACCATAGGATGAACGAAACCATCATCTGAGATATACAACCAATCACCAGATCTTTCATACCAAGCCGGCTTATCTCCTGCAAGCGAAGCATTATCATGGTTTCCAAATGCAGTAAATGTACCGTCGGCAGGTCTATAATAACCGAAATTCCAAGGATTAGCCTCATTAACAGCCATTGCATCAGCATTGTAAGCCTTTTCGGAACCGTTCAACCAGAAAAGACGATAATTGTTCAAAGACTCAGAAAAATCTACAGTAATCTTTTGGCTCGCCAAAATTTCCCAAGCTTCTCTAAGCATATTTTCGTATATTATGGCAGTCATAATATTTACTGCACCGCTGTTCATTGCTTCCTGAACCTCTATAAATACTTTCTCAAAAGCATTCACAGCCTCAACAGGATACTGTCCATATCCAGAACCAGATTCAACATCCATCCAAGCGTTCTCAATCTCGCCGAAATATTCTTTCAAGGCATCCAATGCTTCAGTACCATAAGGATCTACAAAGTTTTCATTAGCTTCGGCTGCTTCTTTCTCAACCTTTTCAACATCCAAAAGCTGGAAGAAAGTTCTCGACCAGCAGGCTCTGGCACCGCCACCATCATCCTGCAGACCGGTAGTCTTTACATTTGGTTCGAAAGAAATCTTATCACCTTTCTTTCCCTGAAAAGCCAAAGTATATTCAACTGGGGTCTGATGATAGAATCTCTCCCCTGCACCTAAAGCAAGTGTGCAGTCACCGTTATAACCAGGAGCATCACCTTCACTTGCACCATAGATGAACTGGAATCCCATTGTCGAAACAGGATTCACATTGTCCTGATTCTCACTTGAAGCATATCTATAACGTGAAATAAGATTCATAGGACCCATAGATATGCAATCTTCACGTTCCACTTTTCCTTTGACTACATAATATCCATCTTCAGGAACTGTAAAGGTAATAACTGAGGCAAAGCCGAAATTGGCATAAGTCTCATATCCGAAACCTTCACGATCATCACGCGCCACATAGCAGAATGTCTCTCGAGTATCACCGTTAAGGTCAGCCTGCTCAGCGCATACCTTATCGCACCATCCCATTCTCTTATTAGAGGCCTGCAAGAAAGAATATGAACCACCTGCATAATCAGCGATTTCACCAGGGATTTCTGTTATCAACTTTCCTTCAAGTCTCTCAGGATTGTACCAATCCAAGTAATTGGCAGCACAATTCTCATCATAAAGAGTAAAACGCGAATAATCGCCAGTAGTAAGATTGAACTTCTCAAAGCTCCACTGAGAATCACCCCCTGCGGCGAAAGTCTCTTGCGACATTTCTGTCAGTTTCCATGTCTGGGCGTTTGCTGTCATGCCGGCAAGCATCATCGCCAAAAAAGTAATAGGTTTAACCATAGCTTTTGTTTTTATAGTATTATAATAGTTAAGTAAGTCACATCTATTATGAATGTCTCAAGACATATCACAAAATTGTCATGCCACAAAGTAAAAAAACAAAAAAAATAAAGAGCAAAAAATTAAAAAGAATAATCAAAACTTACAATTCCAAAATAATTACAGACAATAGTCCACATTTATTTCAGACAACATACAAACCTAAATATCAATACATTAGAACATTATAATCCAAGAAAAAAATGTATCTATGACACTCAAATTCAGAATTATAGAGAAAAATAGAAGCTGAAAAAATATAAGCGAACTGCCGACCGCTACAGAACGAATCCATACATCAAAATCTTACATACAAGACATGTAGAAACAGGACATGACACCCACATGTCATGACTTTGCCATACAACAATTCAAAGTCATGCTTTTCAACATGACAACCGACACACGAGCAACGTTAAAGTTCCGAAAAAGACCTATATTATTCCCTATAAGAACAGAAAGAATGACACACATGCCCGTGGCACAATTTTTGCATGTAAGTTAGTGAATGACAGAGGTTAAGACATAAGAAAGGAGCAGAAAAAAGTCGTAGCCCTGTACATTCAGTGAGACAGGCAACAATTAACAATAGTATTAACCTTTAAAATCCTGAGATTATGACATACACATATATCGGATACTTACTCTATGCTATAGTTGGTTTAGCCTTTGTTCTCAGCCACTTCGTTATTTTCGAAAGCAAATAACTACGTTTACAAAGGCCTTTAATCTAAAATAAGTGAGGGGCGGTCATAGTGATCCGCCCCACTTCTTTGTGTATAAGTAGGCAGGACGCAATAAGTCCCAACAAATACATACAACAAAAACAGCCCCGCTCACGAGGCTGTTCATTTATTTTTCCGCAATTCTTCTTCATCAGCGTAATCTCACTGCATTCTTCTCTTTCAGATACGCCATATTTTCTTTAGTCTTAGTATATATTCTGACTACATCAAATTCTGGCATGCCCTTCAGAGCCTCAATTTCTGATGAATGCACAACTTCAGTCTTCAGCACAAAGTTCTTGTCTAAGCGGTAAGATTCTGCATCATCGAATATGATATGCTTATTTATCATATACACGCAAGGAGTATCCTTTTCGCCGTACAATTCCTTCTTAATATCATTAAGCGAAACAAGCTCCATATTATAGTCGTCGGCAACAATGTTCACCAGACTTTTATACTCAACACCGTTTATAACGAGCGGGGTATCATTTGCAGGAGCCTCAACTACAGTCTCTGCATTATCGCCATTGATACCCTTTATCTTCATCGGATACGTTTTTTGTATATGTCCTCCGCCGTTCGCAAACATTGCGTCCATATCAACACCTATCAAGCTCTTTACAAACCATCCGTTCACGGCATACCCCAAATCCTGATGGTTGAAATCACTGTCATACATACACTGAGTGTGAAGATTCAAATTGCTCTCCTGCTCATCATCGTTATTACCCAAAGCCATTACCGGCGAAACAATAAGCATCATTAAAATAGATGCAATTAAACCCCTGTAAAAATTCATAGATGATACATTTAAAAGTTAAACTGCCCGCGAAGGTAAAAAAAAACGAAATACGAAAATATTTCAGTGTTAAAATTATTCAAAAGTATACAAATGCAGATATTTACCTGACCTTTAGGAACATAAGGCACATAAATCCTTTACATTTTATCACCTCAAATTTGTTCCTGGTACAGTTCCAGGCCTACGTCCCCAATTATGCCCGCCATTCATATACGTTCTCGACACACCGACCTGAAAACTCACGACATCGTTTACTTTGACATCCAACTGCGCGCCTATAGTAGTCGACGCCTGTCCGAAAAATGCAGGGCATATAAGTCCATCGTCCTGCGGAGCAAATGAATGCAGACCGTAAAAAGTCGCATTCATGCGGTCGTTGATCTTATATGACGCAAGAGCCTGAAGTCCAAAATCCGTGTACGAGTCATACGACATGCTGAACCGCGACAGATAACCGCCAAGTCCCAATGTCCATCGGTCACTGACCTGCTTGGCATATATTGCAGAAGCGTTGGTGAAGAAAGCACCATGACGGAAAGGATTGTCACGTCCGAATCCTATAGTGACACCAGCATTGAGCATGACGTTCAATCCTGAATGAATATCCCATGTGCTCCATGCGCCGAATGGAGTATCCGGCGAAGCAAGTGTAAATATTGTAGGTTTGTAGAAAGGATCGTCATCCAGCATCAGCGCAAGTGAATCAGGAAGAGTATCTGCCGGCAAAGTCTTGACAGCATCATCAGCACCGGCATATTCAAGCCGGGCATTGCCTGCCGGCATTGCAGCTTCCGCATCGACGGCTGGTTCCAGATTGCCGTTTCCGCGCTGAACATCTGTAAGCGTCTGAGCACATGCCACTGCACCGAAAATCAGAAGCATGCATACTGTAAGAAGATATTTCATCATGCTACAAATTTAAGATGTTGCGCGCAAACATGCTCATACGGCGCAATTAAGAAGAGTTAAAAAAGCCTGCCATCTGACAACAATATGCATCTACGACAAAAAGCCCGCCGACAACTCGGCGGGCCCCATCGCGTCATACTCGTATTGCAGAGACGTCTCACGACTTTCTGCAATCCATCACAATTGAATTACTTGGCCTTTTTTCCTCCTATTATTTCCTACTATATTTTATACACCAATCTAAGTTTCCCGCACACGTGCAGGCGAAAAAATGCAACGATTCCGTCGCGGACATACCTGGAGCTTAAGGCCGTAAGCTTTCTTGATGGGAGCCCATCGCATATATGCCGCAAAAGCATTTCCGAAACTACGTATATCCTAAAAAAGGACTTCTGTTCTCCACCCTTTCACCGCGTGCAGGACGGCCGACTGTCACATCCCCGTCGGACGTGGCGGGAGAAACGTCTACGGACTCGACTTTCCAGAAGTCCATTGTTCTATCCGTCTGCATCTGTCCGCCCATCACTACCCTATTTCAGGGACGTCTGCTCCGTCCGGTCTTCAACGCGGTCCAGCAGATGCGATGCATCCGGTATTTCATTATCAATAAGTTCATTTTTCTGTCTGACTTTTCATACAGTTTTTGTTCGACACTGCAAAAGTAGGATTATGTCGTTTCGAAAAGCATACAGAGACTTTAAGATATGGTTAAAAACAAGTTACAATTATGTTATAACACACGTGGACAGCTCTGTATGCACAATTGCGGGCGCTCGGAATTGAAAACGCACGGCCTCGGAATTCGGAACGCGAGCGCTCGCGTTCATAAATTCTTTTAAAGCAAAAAAAATAAACAACTAATCAGATTATTGTTAACTTTGCGGTGCGAACCACAATAAAAGGGGTGCTGATATGCGCACTTGTCAGGACGCACGGGCGTGCGCGCCTTGCCATATCGGCTGAGATGATACCCGACGAACCTGATACGGATAATGCCGTCGTAGGGAGACAAAGTAGGATTTTCGAGAGATACCGCCAAAATGTTTATGGAATATTCCGAATATCTGAAAGCCGGCTGGACGCACTTTTCTTTTCATTCCTTAATATCCGCGCAAAAGGCCGGCGGAGTTTCATTTCAGCAAGCATCTTACAATTTACAACAGCCACGCACGCACATGCGGAGCATGGAACATTGCGGTTATGCAGCAAACAGACTTGAAACAATTATCAACCAATAGTTCAACAGCTGAAATGAAATACATCAAAGCTCTCACCATTGCAGGAAGCGACTCCGGAGGAGGGGCCGGCATACAGGCCGACATAAAGACAATGTCGGCTCTTGGAGTATATGCATCGACGGCCATTACGTCAATCACGGTCCAGAACACCCTGGGCGTTACGGCAGTTTTTCCGCTTGAAAAGGAAGCCGTGTGCGGTCAGATTGAGGCCGTCATGGAGGACATCCGCCCGGATGCAGTGAAAATCGGCATGGTGAACGACCTTCATGCTGTTGAAGCCATCATAGAGGAACTGTCGAAATGGGATGCCGACACTGTTGTTCTCGATCCGGTAATGTCGTCGAGCAGCGGACACAAGCTTATCAGCGACGAGGCTCTGCAGCTTATGATTGACGAACTCATCCCGATGTGCACTCTAGTCACGCCAAACATTCCCGAGGCAGAAATGCTGAGCGGAATGCAGATAGGCGACAATGATGCCCGACGCACCGCAGCCGGTAAGATTCTGGAGCTTGGATGCAAGGCTGTGCTCATAAAGGGCGGACACACCGAAGGCCGTGTAAAAAGCGACCTGCTGGTCTGTGCAGACGGAACAGAGAAATGGTTCTCGATGCTGTCGGTCGACACCCCAAACACACACGGCACCGGATGCACGCTCTCATCGGCCATAACAGCCTATCTGGCACGCGGAGAAAGGCTCGACGAGGCTGTTCTCAAAGGCAAGAGATATGTATCGGAAGCCCTGAAGGCAGGAAAAGATGTCAAGACAGGCAATGGCACCGGACCTCTGAACCACTTCTTCGACCCGGAAAAACTGATAATCGCAGAATAAAAATACATCAAGCACTCATAAAGACTGAAAAGACATGACAGGACTTCAGTTCATCACACACTTCACAGAGAAATATTCCTATCTCGATTCGGCCATGCTTGCCCTTGAAGGCGGATGCCGATGGATACAGCTGCGCATGAAAGATGCCTCGTACGAGGAATTAAAGCGCACAGCGCTGGCTGTACAGACTGAATGCCGACGCAGGAAAGCAACATTCATCATAGATGACTGCGTAGAACTGGTCAAGGAAATCGGTGCCGACGGTGTACATCTTGGAAAGAACGACATGCCGGTAGATCAGGCCCGCGAAATACTCGGAAACGGGTTCATCATAGGCGGTACTGCCAACACATTCGACGACATACGCATGCACTGTGAACGAGGAGCCGACTACATAGGCTGTGGGCCGTTCAGGTTTACAACCACCAAGCAGAAGCTTGCTCCTATGCTTGGACTTGAAGGATACAGACGCCTGACCGCACAGATGAAGGAAGCCGACATCAACATTCCGGTTGTTGCCATCGGAGGCATAACATTTGCAGACATACCCGACATCATGACCACCGGAGTGAACGGCATAGCCCTGAGCGGAGGAATACTGAAAGCAGACGACCCTGTAGAGGAAACAAAACGCATCGTGGAGATCTGCTCGCATTACGAATGAATAAGAAACCAAAAAGATTTTCAATATATGGAAAGCAACATAAGAATTAAATTTCCTGACTCGGAAAAAGTCTACATGGAAGGAAAAATCCATCCTGAAATCCGTGTAGGAATGAGAAAGGTGAACCTTACGCCTACCGTAAGTATCGAAAACGGAAAGAAGGTCTACAAGGAAAATGCTCCTGTGTACGTTTATGACACGAGCGGCATATACAGCGACCCGAACGCAGAAATAGACCTCAAGAAGGGACTTCCGCGCATGCGCGAACCGTGGATTCTGAAACGCGGCGGTGTGGAAAGGCTCGACGAGGTGAGCAGTGAATACGGCAGAATGCGCCTCAACGACAAGTCGCTCGACCATCTGCGTTTCGAACACATCTGCAAACCTCTGCGTGCAAAGAAAGGATGCCAGGTAGGACAGATGTACTATGCAAAACAGGGCATCGTGACACCGGAAATGGAATATGTGGCCATACGCGAAAACATGAACTGCCGCGAACTCGGCATCGAAACGCACATCACACCTGAATTCGTTCGCGACGAAATTGCGACCGGACGAGCAGTTCTGCCTGCCAACATCAACCACCCGGAAGCCGAACCGATGATCATAGGACGCAACTTCCTGGTGAAGATTAATACCAACATCGGCAACTCGGCTACAACATCGAGCATTGACGAGGAGGTAGAAAAGGCTGTATGGAGCTGCAAGTGGGGAGGCGACACCCTTATGGACCTTTCAACCGGCGACAACATACACGAAACACGCGAGTGGATTATACGCAACTGCCCTGTTCCAGTCGGCACTGTGCCAATGTACCAGGCCATGGAAAAAGTGAACGGCAAGGCTGAAGACCTCACTTGGGAACTTTTCCGCGACACGCTCATAGAGCAGTGCGAACAGGGTGTTGACTATTTCACAATACACTGCGGCATAAGACTGCAGAACATACATCTTGCCAACGGACGCATGACTGGCATGGTGAGCCGTGGTGGAAGCATCATTTCAAAATGGTGTCAGATGCATCAGAAAGAAAGTTTCCTCTATGAGCACTTCGACGACATCTGCGACATACTGGCACAGTACGACGTGGCAGTATCGCTCGGCGACGGCCTCCGTCCAGGAAGCATATACGACGCCAACGACAAGGCTCAGTTTGCTGAGCTCGACACAATGGGCGAACTGGTGGAAAGAGCATGGGCAAAGAACGTTCAGGCATTCATAGAAGGACCAGGACACGTTCCAATGCACAAGATACACGAAAACATGGAGAGACAGATAGAGAAGTGCCACAACGCACCGTTCTACACTCTCGGCCCTCTCGTAACGGACATAGCTCCAGGATATGACCACATCACGAGTGCAATCGGCGCGGCACAGATTGGATGGTACGGAACAGCCATGCTCTGCTACGTCACTCCGAAAGAGCATCTTGCACTGCCTAACAAGGAAGATGTCAGAGTGGGCGTAGTGACATACAAGATTGCAGCACACGCCGCCGACCTTGCCAAAGGACATCCTGGTGCCTACATCCGCGACAACGCGCTGAGCAAAGCCAGATACGAATTCAGATGGAAGGACCAATTCAACTTGAGCCTCGATCCTGCGCGCGCTCTCGAATACTACAAGACGGCCAACCATGTAGGAGGCCGATACTGCACAATGTGCGGTCCAAACTTCTGCGCCATGCGCATAAGTCAGTCGCTCGAGGATGACGTCTGCGAAGCTGACGGCGAGAAGCAATGAATTATCAAAAGGTTGATTTCAAGTTAAATAATATACAATACAACAAAAACTAAAAGAAACATGATCGAAACAGAAGTATCAAGAGGTATCATCAGTACCTATTTCGAGAAGTTAGAGAAGAATCTTGAGCTCGACGTGGCTATCGTAGGTGGTGGCCCGTCAGGAATCGTTGCAGCCTACTACCTTGCAAAGGCAGGACTGAAGGTTGCTCAGTTTGACCGCAAGCTCTCTCCAGGCGGAGGAATGTGGGGAGGTGCAATGATGTTCAATCAGATTGTCGTTCAGCAGGAAGCAATGGACATCGTTAAGGAATTCGGCATCAACTACGCTCCATACCAGAACAACCTCTATGTGATGGATTCAGTGGAAAGTACTTCATCACTGCTCTATCATGCAGTACATGCAGGTGCAACAATCTTCAACTGCTATTCTGTTGAGGACGTAATCTTCAAGAACAATGTTGTAAGCGGTGTCGTTGTCAACTGGACTCCAGTGCTCAGAGAGGGCCTGCACGTTGACCCGCTCAACATATTGGCAAAATTCGTTATCGACGGAACAGGCCACGACAGCGAAATGTGTCAGACTGTAGCACGCAAGAACGGTATAAAGCTCGCTACTGACACAGGTGCCGTTATCGGTGAGCGTTCACTCGACGTTGTTGCCGGTGAGGACGAAGTTGTAAAGGGTACAAAGGAGATCTATCCAGGACTCTACGTATGCGGAATGGCGGCTTCAGCCGTATCTGGAACTCCTCGTATGGGACCTATCTTCGGCGGAATGCTCATGTCAGGAAAGAAGGTTGCTGACGAAATCATCGTCCGACTGAAGAAATAAGACACAATAGAAAAAAATGATTTGCAATTTAAGTCGTAAGGCCTCTGCCCCATCAACGGGCAGAGGCCTTATGCGTCAAATAATCGTACATTATTACTTGTCCTAATGTTTTTTATACTATATTTGAGCGACTCACAAAAACATTCAAGAATATGCTAAAGAACAAAAGCTTATCAATTATTGCCGTTACCTTATTCGCATTCATAGGCTCAATGATGATGTCATCGTGTACAGACGAAGACGATCAAGCATCATATTATCTGTCAGGATGCTGGGCCGGCGACATGGGAATGTACTATACAGACGGTTACTGGGACTACTACGCCTACAAGACCGAAATCGAATTCATACCCGACTATGAATATGCCACTCACGGATATGGAAGGCAGGTGGACTACTACAGGGAAGGATACTACCCTACCATGCACTACCGCTTCTACTGGAAAGTGAACAACGGTGTCATCACCCTCGTCTATCCAGACGCCCCGGAACTGAATGTCAACATATTCGACTATTATCTCTACGACGATTATTTCAGCGGAAGAATAGGCGACACGCCGTTCAGGCTATATAAGATATACGATTTCTATTGGGATGACAACTGGGGATATGACGATTGGTACTGGTCGAAACCAAGAAATACCGTTTCCGACAGCATCAGCACGGACACTCTGAACATAAGAAGAGGGTGCAGATTCAATATTCCGGCAGAAAAATAACGAAAATGCCCCTGGGAAAGCCTGCACTAGAAAAGAAAGAAAACCTCACAGGAAAGAGTAAAAAGGGCGTAAAATCTCGTAAGATGTACACCAGAAAGGCGGTAAAATGAAGAAAACGAATAAAAATTTTAAAATTTATCGCTAAAAAATTTGGAGGTATTCAAAAAAGCGCTACCTTTGCAACCGCAAACGAAAAACGATGGCGGGGTAGCTCAGATGGTTAGAGCGCATGATTCATAATCATGAGGTCTCCGGTTCAATCCCGGATCCCGCTACAAAGAGCATTCAGCAAGTCAGCTGGATGCTTTTTTGTTATAACACCAGACTAAAACATTTTTTCAGACCAATAGTGCTGTTGTCCATTTTTACTTTTATATTTTTGTCGAACAACAACATCAAACAACATGAAATCAATAATCGACATACAGATAGGAGCCGAGTGCATCAAGTGCAGAAAATGCGAACGTGTTTGTCCTGCCGGAATCATTACTTATAACGAAAAGAACAAGAGCATGGATATAAGCCGTGCAGAAAGATGTATCGTTTGCGGGCAGTGCGCAGCGGCATGCCCTGTCGGCACACTGAAACATTCGTCATTCCCTGAAGGTTCGATAAAGCCATTCGACAAAAATGACTGTCCGACAGCAGAACAGCTGATGCTTCTGATAAAGAAAAGACGTTCGAACAGAGCATTCTCGACAAATGAGGTAGCAGATGAGGACATCGACAAAATAATCGAGGCCGCACAGTACACTCCTACTGCACGCAACTCGAGAGACATCGGCTTCGTTGTCATAAAAGATTCCGACAAACTGCTGGAACTTTCAGAGTTCACATGTTCGACCTTCGAAAAAATGACAAGCCGACTTGAAAATCCGTTCATCAAACCCGTGCTGTCACGTATACGTCCGGACTTCTACAAAAGTGTACCTGTAATGAAACATGTAATCAAAGGTTTCAGGAAACACAATGAGGGGATACTACGCAATGCTACAGCTGCCATCCTTATTTACACGAAAGACAACGGTATGTTCAGCAATGCGGATGCAAATCTGGCTTATCAGAATGCCTCGCTGATGGCAGAATCGCTCGGTGTAAACCATTTCTACACCGGTTACCTGTGCGCAGCACTGCGTTTAAACAAGGGCACACTGGAAAAGAAGCTGGATATAGAAGGAACGATACAGGCCGGCATGGCTATAGGAATGCCTCTGTTCAGCTTTACGAACTACATAGACAGGGGCAAAGCTGCGGTTAAACATTTGTAGCACACACGCCACGCAAAAAGGCACAATCTGAAAACGAAAAGCCCCACTCTCTGCTTCAGGCAAAAACGAAAAACAGCAAGTCGGTTTAAAGTAGGCACAGATGAAAGCCTGCATAGGCAAAAAAGTAGGCATAAGCAATCTAAAAAAAAGAAAAAAGGCCGAAACAATATATTTTTTATAGTATTTTTGCAAACCAGTAGTTACCTATACGGAGAGATACTTTTTTATGCGCATTATAAAAAGGCTGGACATATTCATTCTCAAGAATTTCATGACCCTGTTTGCAGGTACATTCTGCATCAGTCTTTTCGTCGTCATGATGCAGTTTCTATGGAAATATGTCGATGAGCTTATAGGCAAGGGACTTTCGATAACCGTAATGGCGAAATTTTTCTTCTATGCAGGAGAAACGCTTGTGCCGTTGGCTTTGCCGCTTGCCATTCTGCTGGCCTCACTCATTTCATTCGGAAATCTGGGAGAAAGATTTGAGCTCCTGTCAATCAAAGCGGCCGGAATATCGCTGTTCCGCACAATACGTCCCCTGGTAATCTTCATGCTCATTCTGAGCGGTGCTTCATTCTATTTCCAGAATGTAAAAGTACCTCAGGCACATCAGAACCTTATGCAGCTGCTGTATTCCATGAGGCAGAAATCGCCGGAACTTGACATTCCGGAGGGTGTATTCTACGACGGCATAGAAGGACTCAACCTTTATGTCAAGAACAAGGACAAGAATACAGGTATTCTCTACAACATGGTGATATACAATATGAGAGACGGCATAGACAATGCCCACATCATATTGGCCGATTCGGGCAAGCTGGAAACTACGGCTGACAAGAAGCATCTGGAACTGCATCTTTACAACGGCGAACAATTCGAGAATCTGAACTCAGATGCCCTGATGACCGGCAATGTGCCATACCGCAGAGAAACGTTTGTGGAGAAGCACTTCATATTTGAGTTCGACTCAAATTTCAACATGGCAGATGCTGAGACATTCTCTACGTCGGCTTCAACGAAGAACATGCAGGAACTGTTTACCGCAATAGACTCGATGAATGTCGTGTACGACAGCTTGGGTACAGCCTATTACAACGACATGAAGAAAGGCTCCATGCGCGTAAGGGAGATGAGCGAAGACGACATAAAGAAGCACGAGTCAGAAAAGAAACAGGGACGCATTGAGAAGGTAATGCTAGACAGCGCGTTCAGCAAAATGCCGGCTTCAGCAAAATTAAGCGTGCTGAGGGATGCTTCGCAGAAAATCAATGCTCAGCAAATGGACACAGAGTTCAAGAGCTACAGCATGGAGAATGGCGACGGACAGATAAGAAGACACTGGATTCAGATCCACCAGATGATTACAATGTCGCTGGCATGTCTGGTATTCTTCTTCATCGGCGCACCTCTAGGCGCCATAATAAGAAAGGGCGGACTTGGATTGCCTGTTGTAGTTTCAGTCTTGATATTCATCGTATACTACATCATCAACACTGCAGGACTCAAGCTTGCAAGAGAAGGTTCGATACCTGTATGGCTGGGTATGTGGATAAGTACTATAGTGCTGGCTCCGCTGGGCCTTCTGTTTACTGTAAAATCGAACAACGACTCCGCCGTATTCAACATGGATGCATACGTTTCGTTCTTCAAGAAAGTATTCGGAATAAGACAGCAGCGCCACATTGCCAGGAAAGAGGTCATCATCAACGACCCTGACTATGAAAAGATGACCAAGCATCTTGACTACATAACAGCAAGCTGCAAGAGCTATACAAAACGGAACAACCTGAAGAAATTCCCTAGCTACATAAGACTTTTCTTCAAGATAGATCAGGACGAAGAGATTGAACGAATAAGCGATGAGCTGGAATATATTGTAAGGACACTGTCCAACAGCAAAGACAAGAGCATACTGATGCTGCTCAATTATCTACCGATACTAGACATACATGCACATACAGCTCCATTCAAGAGCAAAAAGCTTAACAAGGCTGCAGGAATAATATTTCCAATCGGACTGATACTGCTTTTCAGAGTAGGAAGATTCAGACTCAGACTCAGAAAGGACCTCAGAAAAATCAACAGTACATGTACAAAACTGAGGGAACGTACCAGTATTCTTTCCGGTGAAAATATGAACACTGCAACAAACAACGCATAGACAAAAGCAGGAATTCTGCTGATGTACAACAAAAAAGAAACGAACAATAAAGACTAACTTTTTAGATTAGCAGATATGGGAAATTTCAAATTCAACACTATCGAAGAAGCCATTGCTGATTTCAAGGAAGGCAAGCTGGTTATAGTTGTGGACGATGAAGACCGCGAAAACGAAGGAGACTTCATCACACCGGCAGAGACCATAACACCTGAAAAGGTGAACTTCATGCTCAGGGAAGGGCGCGGGGTGCTGTGTGCACCGATAACCATATCAAGATGCAAAGAGCTTGAACTGCCTCATCAGGTGGACGACAATACTTCAATGCTCGGCACACCGTTCACTATAACGGTAGACAAGCTTGAAGGATGTACAACAGGTGTTTCGGCACACGACCGCGCAGAAACCATTAAGGCTCTGGCTGATCCAGAATCGAAGCCAAGCACATTCGGACATCCGGGACACATCAACCCTCTCTACGCACAGGACAAGGGTGTGCTGAGACGCGCCGGACATACAGAAGCAGCCATCGACCTTGCACGTCTGGCCGGAATGAGACCTGCAGCCGCACTGATCGAGATTCTGAACCCTGACGGCACTATGGCACGCATGCCGGAACTGCAGGAAGTGGCTAAGAAATTCGACATGAAGCTCATACAGATAAAGGATCTCATAGCTTACAGACTTCAGAGAGAATCGCTCGTGGAAAAAGGCGTGGAGGCAGATCTTCCTACTGACCACGGACACTTCAGAATTATTCCTTTCAGACAGAAATCAAACGGTCTGGAACATATTGCCTTGTTCAAGGGTACATGGACCAAGGATGAGCCAATACTCGTCAGAATGCACTCATCATGCATGACCGGTGATATATTCGGAAGCAAGAGATGCGACTGCGGCGATCAGCTCCACAAGTCAATGGAACAGATAGACAAGGCAGGAAAAGGTGTCATTGTATACCTCAATCAGGAAGGACGCGGAATCGGTCTGATGAACAAGATTGCCGCATACAAGCTTCAGGAAGAAGGATACGACACAGTAGATGCAAACATACATCTCGGATTCGACCCTGACGAAAGAGATTACGGCGTAGGCGCACAGATTCTGCGAGAACTTGGCGTAGGAAAAATCCGCCTGCTGACAAACAATCCAGTCAAGAGAGTCGGACTCGAAGGATACGGACTTGAAATCGTTGAGAATGTTCCTATAGAAATAACTCCCAACGAATATAACGAGCGCTATCTGAGAACCAAAAAAGACAGAATGGGACACACGCTTCATTTCAACAAATGATGCGGACGAGCAACATTCATAACAAGACAACAATAAGTTTATTCACATAAAGATTTTGTACATGGAAAATTTATCTGACCGTCTCAACAGACTTTCGCCATCAGCAACTTTGGCAATGTCGCAGAAAAGCAGTGAACTTAAAGCACAGGGAGTGGATGTTATCAACCTCAGTGTAGGTGAACCTGACTTCAACACACCTGACCACATCAAAGAAGCTGCGAAAAAGGCCATAGATGAGAACTATTCCAGATACTCTCCGGTTCCAGGATATCCAGCTCTGAAAAATGCTATCGCCGCAAAGCTCAAGAATGAAAACGGATTGGATTACAAACCTTCGCAGATTCTCTGCTCTAACGGTGCAAAGCAGTCTGTATGCAACGCCATCATGGCTCTCATCAACTCTGGAGACGAGGTGATAATACCTGCTCCTTACTGGGTAAGCTACCCTCAGATGGTAAAACTGGCTGATGGAGAACCTGTAATAATTGAAGCTCCTATCGAACAGGATTTCAAGATTACTCCAGAACAGCTCGAAGCAGCCATCACACCTAAAACTCGTGCACTCATTCTCTGCTCTCCATCAAACCCTACAGGTTCTGTATACAGCACTGAAGAACTCGAGGCTCTCAAGAATGTACTTCTCAAGCATGAGCGCGTAATCGTACTTGCAGACGAAATCTACGAACACATAAACTATGTAGGCAAACATGCTTCAATGGCACAGTTTGACGACATCAAGGACAGAGTTGTAATCATCAACGGTGTATCAAAGGCATATGCAATGACAGGATGGCGTATAGGTTTCATCGCTGCACCGGAATGGATTGTCAAAGGATGCAACAAACTTCAGGGACAGTACACCAGCGGACCTTGCTCTGTAAGCCAGAAAGCTGCTGAAGCGGCATACACAGGCGACCAGCAGTGTGTTGAAGATATGCGCAAGGCCTTCGAGCGCCGCAAGAACCTCATCGTTAAACTTGCAAAGGAAATACCTGGATTCGAAGTAAACGAACCGCACGGAGCATTCTACCTCTTCCCTAAGTGCTCTTACTACTTCGGAAAGAAAGACGGCGACCGCGTAATCAACAATTCTACAGACTTCGCAATGTACCTTCTCGAAGTAGGACATGTTGCAACCGTAGGAGGTGATGCATTCGGAAGCCCTGAATGTTTCCGCATGAGCTATGCTACAAGCGACGAAAACATTGTTGAAGCAATGAAAAGAATCAAAGAAACTGTTGCTCGCCTGAAATAATCGAGACATACAGTTGTTTGAATAAAAAAATGAGGAGTTGAAACACGATGTTTCACTCCTCATTTTTTGTATACTACCAGACATAAAAAAGGACAGTCTCCAAAAGGAAACTGTCCTCGATATCTACTCTTTCTCGCGGAATTATTCTCCAGCTGAAATTGCACCAGCAGGACAAACACCTTCGCAAGTACCGCAATCAACGCATGCATTTGCATCGATAACATACTTTCCATCACCCTCAGAGATAGCTCCTGATGGGCACTCAGCGGCACAACTTCCGCACATTACACAATCGTCACTAATTACGTAAGCCATTTTTCTTTGATTTTTAATTAATAAACTTTTCTAAAACTCTGGCAAAGATATAATAAATTAATGATATTGGATATGCCGCAGGCAGGAAAATTATTCATTTATTATACAGATAAAGCAGAGGCGCAGACATATAGAGTCTTGTTTTTACCGAACATGAACAAGAGTACCGATAAAAGAATTATCTTTGTCTTGACATTTACGGGGCACCGGTGCAATATGGGCTCCAGAAACATAATAATCTGACGGGAAAAACGTTATTTACAAATACACAACGCTTGTCAGAATCTACGACAAAGAGCCGAATAAACATGCATGCAAAACATTCTATAATATTGTTCGTAATATGGGCATTGACCATATTGACAGCCACGGCACAAACAAGAGTCGTGCAAAACCGACCGTACATTGACCAGAGAAGACTGCATTATGGATTCATGGCCGGAATACACATGCAGGATCTTGAATTCGAAAACAATGGATATATAGACGAAAACGGCAATCAGTGGTACGCAGATGTGGGCTCATACGACCCAGGATTCAGCGTCGGCATATTGGGAGAGTTGTATCTGACCAAGCATCTGGCACTTCGAGCCATACCGACAATGCACTTCGGCAACAAAACAGTGACATTCCGCAATGCGCTCAATGGAGACGTGCAGAGGCAGACAATAAAGTCGACTTACATATCACTACCTATAGACTTGAAATTCAGTGCTGAGCGCTTCAACAATTACAGGCCTTACATGATGTGCGGTGTGAATCCTATGCTAGACCTCACAGTAAAGAAACAAAAGCAGGTATTGCTGAAAACGTTTGATGTATACCTTGAAGTCGGACTGGGATGTGATTTCTATCTGCCATTCTTCAAGTTTATCCCTGAAATAAAATTCTGCTATGGCCTGACCAATGTACTCAAGAAAAAAAGAGACGACCTGACAGACGACAGCATGCTCATATTCACGGAATCGCTCAACAAAGCAAATTCAAAGATGATAGTCGTATCATTCTACTTCGAATAGCACCAACTCATGCTTTTTGCCTGTTGCAGTTTTCACCTTTTTTTTATTCCTTTGCACATATAAAAAAAGAACATCAACGGCATAACTGTACAACACCTAGCGGACATGTGCCGAGACACAATAGACAAAGAGAAATGAAATATTCTATAATCATACCTGTATACAATAGGCCTGATGAGGTCGAAGAACTGCTCCAAAGCCTGGCCAAACAGACTTTCAAGGATTTTGAAGTGGTAATAGTGGAAGACGGCTCGACTGTGACATGCAAAGAGGCGTCGGACAAATATCAGGAGCGTCTCGACATAAAATATTTCAAGAAGCCAAACTCCGGACCTGGGCCATCAAGAAACTTCGGTGTAGATCATAGTTCAGGGGAATATGTTATAATTCTTGACTCTGACTGTGTATTGCCTGACGGATATCTGGAAGCAGTTGAAAAAGAACTGCAGCAATCTCCGTGCGATGCCTTCGGTGGACCGGACAGAGCGCATGACTCTTTTACCAATGTACAAAAAGCCATCAGCTATTCCATGACATCCTTCTTTACAACAGGAGGAATACGCGGTGGAAAAAAGAAACTGGACAAGTTTTATCCACGCTCATTCAATATGGGTGTACGCAGAAAGGTATACAATGATCTGGGGGGCTTCTCTAAAATGAGATTCGGCGAAGACATAGACTTCAGTATACGCATATTCAAAGGCGGATACAAATGCCGTCTGTTCCCGGAGGCATGGGTATGGCATAAAAGACGAACCGATTTCGACAAATTCTTCAAGCAGGTTTTCAACTCCGGAATTGCAAGAATAAATCTTTACAAGAAATATCCAGAATCGTTAAAAATAGTACATCTGCTGCCGGCAGTATTTACCGTAGGAGTAATATTACTGCTGATAGCCGCTCTTGTAATGGAATTTACCGTTCACGGAGGATTCCAGCTGGGACAGACAACAATACAATGGTACACCGTTCCGCTGATGCCTATACTCCTATACATACTTATGGTATTCATCGATGCCAGCATACAGAACAAAAGCGCCATTATTGGTTTTATGGCTACAGAAGCGGCTTTCGTACAGCTATTCGGATATGGATTGGGATTCATAAAGGCATGGTGGCAAAGATGTATAATGAAGAAGGGAGAATTCTCCGCATACGAAAAGAACTTCTATGACTGATTCCGAAACGAAACTCAGCATCAAAGAGTGGGCCATCGACGACAGGCCACGCGAAAAGATGATGCTCAGAGGTGAAGAAGCATTGACAAATGCAGAACTGCTGGCAATACTAATCGGTTCAGGAAATGCCGAGAAATCAGCAGTAGAACTGATGCGCGACATCCTCAATGACTGCGGAAACAAACTTAGCAGGTTGAGTCGGATGACAATCGAAGACCTGATGAAATATAAGGGCATAGGCGAGGCAAAAGCCATAACCATCAAGGCCGCAGCGGAAATTGGTCGACGAAGAGCGATGGAAAAGGCCTCAGAGCTTGAATGCCTGAACTCGTCCGACAAAGTATACGAGTACATGCGCCCTAGAATGCAGGATCTATACAGAGAAGAGTTCTGGATACTGCTGCTGAACAACAATTCCAGGCTGATAATGCCTAAAAGAATAAGCACAGGCGGGCTCACGGAAACATCAGTAGACCTGCGTCTGATTCTCAAAGAGGCAATTATGGCAAACGCGACAGCATTGATTGCAGTGCATAACCACCCTTCCGGATCGCTTCGTCCGAGCACAGACGACATAAGACTGACAGCCAGAATCAAAGAGGCATGCAGGATAATGAACATACAGATGCTCGACCACATTATCGTGACCGACGGATCATATTACAGCTTTGCCGATGAAGGCAAATTATAGTAGCAACATATAAAATATATTATTGATATGGATGAGAAATTCAATATAGAACAGAAAGTGGTAGAAATGCTGAAAACAGTTTTCGACCCAGAAATACCGGTTAATGTATACGACCTTGGACTTATATACAAGATTGATGTGACCGACGATTTCGACGTTAATATCGATATGACATTGACGGCGCCAAACTGTCCGGCAGCCGATTTCATCATTGAAGACATACACCAGAAAGTAAATTCCATCAAAGAAGTAAAATCTACAAACGTAAACATTGTCTTTGAGCCGGAATGGACAAAGGATATGATGAGCGAGGAAGCCAAACTGGACCTCGGATTCATCTGATTCCACCAAGAATACATAAAAGACAATACAACCACACTAAAAACATATCAGGATGAAAAATATATACTTCATATCAGATGCACATCTTGGTTCGCTGGCAATCAAGCACAGAAGAACTCAAGAACGCAGGCTTGTGAACTTCCTTGACGCCATCAAGGATAAGGCCGAAGCAATCTACATGCTGGGAGACATGTTTGATTTCTGGTTCGAATATGCCGACGTGGTACCCAAGGGATACACAAGATTTCTGGGAAAAATAAGTGAATTGACAGACAGAGGAGTGGAAGTACACTTCTTCCAAGGCAACCACGATCAATGGTGTGGAGATTATCTGAAGAACGAATGCGGTGTAATTCTTCATAAAGAACCTTACACGTGCGAGATTTGCGGGAAAGAATTCTTCATAGCCCACGGTGACGGCCTGGACTATCAGGACCACAATTGGAAAACAGAATTTCTGTTTGCATGTTTCAAGAGCCGTACGCTCAAGAGACTGGCACAAATGATTCATCCTCACCTATTCATTCCTTTTGGCCTCAAATGGGCAAAACACAGCAGGATGAAGCGCGAAGACGGTGGAGAACCTCCATATAAAGGAGAAAACGAAGAAGGACTTGTACTTTTCGCAAAAGATTATCTGAAGACCCATCCAAGCATAAACTACTTCATGTTCGGGCACAGGCATATCGAACTCGACCTAATTCTTAACAAAGACAGCCGTGTAATGCTTATGGGCGAATGGATAAGCCTATTTACATACGCAGTTTTTGATGGCGAACACATGTTCATGGAAAACTACATAGAAGGTGAAACAAAATTATAAGCAATCCTTACAAACATTACAATTGGCTTCAAAAGGTACCCATATAGCCTTTTGAAGCCAATTTGCTTTTACAGCATCCCTAATAATTCAAATGCAGTCTATTAGAACAAAAAAAGAGCCGTAGCGGGCCTTAATGGACGCTACGGCTCAATAATCTACACCAGTAGTTTCTGATGCGTAAATTGATGAATTATTATTTCCCGTTTACAATGTTGAATGTGTCGGTTGCAATCATCAATTCTTCGTCTGTAGGTATTACGCAAACCTTAACCTTTGAATCATCTGTTGAGATTATAGCTTCTGTTGCACGGCAAGACTTGTTCTTGTCTGCATCAACCTTAATACCCATGAATTCAAGACCAGCAGTTGCTCCTTCACGTACTTCCCACTGATTTTCTCCAGCACCTCCAGTGAAAAGAACAACATCTACACCACCCATTGCAGCAGCGTAAGAACCGATGTATTTCTTTATTCTGTAAACATACATGTCCTTTGCAATACGTGCTCTCATATCGCCTTTCTCAACACCTGCAAGAATGTCTCTGAGGTCATTTGATATACCAGAAACTCCAGCAAGTCCAGACTTCTTGTTGAGGAGGTCGCTGATGCCCTTGTAGTCAAGACCTGTCTTTTCCATTATGAAAGTTACAGCACCGGCATCAATATCTCCGGAACGTGTTCCCATAACGAGTCCTTCAAGCGGTGTGAGTCCCATTGATGTATCAACACACTTGCCGTCTTTTATAGCGGCAATTGATGCACCGTTTCCGATGTGGCATGTAATTATCTTTGTTCCTTCAGGTTTAATGCCAAGATATTCGCATACACGCTGTGACACATATCTGTGACTTGTTCCATGGAATCCGTATCTGCGGACACCGTATTTTTCATAAAGATCGTACGGAACAGCATACATATATGCATAATCAGGCATTGTCTGATGGAAAGCAGTATCAAACACTCCAACCTGAGGAACTTCAGGAAGAAGTTCCTTGATAGCATTGATACCTTTTTCGTTTGCAGGATTGTGCAGAGGAGCCAGGTCATTGCATGCATCAAAATCTCTCATCACAGCATCAGTAATAAGAACGCTCTTGTTGAACTTCTCACCACCGTGCACCATACGGTGACCAACCGCATTGATTTCGTGAAGGTCCTTAATTACAGCGTTATCACCATCTGTAAGAGTGTGCAATATGAACTGTACGCCTTTTGTATGTTCAGGTATCGGTTCGCTTATCTGAACCTTATGTCCATCAGCGAACTTGATTTTAAGGAAAGAGTCTGGCAAGCCTATTTTCTCGATTCCGCCAGAAACGATGACAGACTTGTCATCCATGTTGTAGAGAGCATATTTGATTGACGAGCTCCCGCAATTCAATACAAGAATCTTCATATCGTTTTTATATTTATTATTGTTGTATTCCTATTTATACGGCAAAAAACCGGCAGATCAGTCCTTCAGCATTTCTTTTGGAATATGCAAATGATCAATCTGCCGGTTAAATATCATATATACGAATAAAAATATAGTGTCCAATTTAGTTGTCTATCAGTTTTTCTTTGCTGCTATTGCCTGGTTGGCAGTTACTGCTATCATCTTGTATACATCATCAACAGAGCAACCGCGGCTGAGATCGTTTACAGGACGTGCAATACCCTGAAGGATAGGTCCGATGGCTTCAGCATGTCCAAGTCTCTGAACAAGCTTGTAAGATATATTGCCCACTTCCAGATTAGGGAATACAAGCACGTTTGCCTTTCCTGCTATTTCTGAACCTGGAGCCTTGCTTGCACCTACAGAAGGAACAAGTGCAGCATCAGCCTGAAGTTCTCCGTCAACTTTAAGTTCCGGATCAAGTTCCTTTGCAACCTTCACAGCCTCAACAACCTTGTCGACAACCTCATGCTTTGCACTACCCTTAGTTGAGAAGCTGAGCATTGCTACACGTGGAGATTCAAAACCGGCTACAGCCTTTGCTGTTCCTGCAGTGCATACTGCAATCTGTCCGAGCTGAGCAGCATCTGGAACTGGAGTAACAGCAACATCACCAACTACGAGAACACCGTTTTCGCCGTACTCAGGAGCCTGAGTGAAAAGTATCATACCTCCAGATACACAAGTTATGCCAGGAGCTGTCTTTATTATCTGAAGAGCAGGGCGAAGCACATTGCCTGTAGTATTGCGTGCACCGGCCAACTGTCCGTCAGCATCGCCGTTCTTAATTATGAGACATCCAAGATACAGAGGGTCAAGTACTTTCTGACGCGCCTCTTCGATAGTCATTCCTTTTTTCTTGCGGAGCTCAAACAGAAGCTGTGCATATTCTTCTTTCTTGTCGTGATTTTCAGGATCGATGATCACGGCCTTGTCGATATTTTTCAGATTAAGCTTTTCTGCAAGAGCCTTTATTTCACCCGGATTGCCGATAATGATAAGATCTGCAATTCCATCTGCAAGGGCACGATCGGCCGCAGTAAGTGTGCGTTCCTCAGTACCTTCAGGCAACACGATACGCTGTTTGTCAGCTTTGGCGCGTTCAATAATACCTTCTATAATGTCCATATATTTAATATATTTAAATAAACTGAATTTCTATGCAAAGGCAAAGTTACCACAAGTATTTTGAAATAAGAAGAAAAAGATACTTATTCAGCCAAACTTTCTTTCCATTCCTTTTCAGCTGATGGCATCCACAAGATATTTTTCAAGCTGTTCTGGTGAGAGTCTCAGATGGAATTCGCCTTTTTGGGCTACAGATATGCCTCCGGTCTCTTCCGACACAATAACGGCTACCGCATCGCTTTCCTGTGTTATGCCTAGTGCGGCACGATGTCTCAGTCCCAACTCTTTGGGTATATTCTGACTATGCGATACCGGCAGTATACATCCAGCCGCCGCAATTCTGTTGTTTCTGATAAGCATGGCACCATCATGAAGCGGACTGTTCTTGAAAAAGATGTTCTCTATCAGAAGCTGATTGATGTTGGCATCAATCGTTTCACCGGAACGTACAATGTCGAGCAACGACATAGACCTCTCTATAACGATGAGAGCACCAACTTTGTTTTTGCTCATGTTCATACATGCCATTACGATAGGCATAACCTCTTTATCGTTCTCGCTGTCCTTACTGTCCTTAAAAAACATGCGGGCAATCACATTCAATCGTCTATGAGATCCCAAAGTGAGAAAAAAACGCCGGATATCCTCCTGAAACAGAATTATCATTGCCAGAACTCCGACACTGACCAATTTGTCGAAAATTGATCCCATAAGACGCATCTCCAGCATCTGCGACACAACGATCCACAGACCGGCAAAAACAAGTATGCCGTAGAATACATTGAGTGAACCGGAGTCCCTCATCAGTTTATATACGTAATACAACAGGACTGCGACACTCAAAATGTCTATAATATCCTTTATTCCAAATTCAAATGGCATGCTGTACTTTTTTTGAAAATAAAATTGCAGATGTGTACTAAGACTTCTTCATTGCTTCAACAATCTTGACACATTCCACACACTCCTTTACATCGTGCACCCTGAGAATAGATGTCCCTTTCATAAGCGCGATGGTATTTAGTATGCTGGTTCCGTTGAGAGCATCGTCTGCAGAAGTCGACAAAAGCCTGTAGATCATGCTTTTTCTCGATATGCCTACAAGAATAGGCAACTCCAGAACGTTCAACTTCTCAAGATTGTTCATCAACTCATAATTATGTTCCAATGTCTTGCCGAAACCGAAGCCTGGATCTACGATAATATCTTTCTGTCCCATGTCGTGCATCCTCTGTATACGATCAGCAAAATACATGAGCATATCTTTCATCAAGTTGCCATAAGTCGGTGCATCCTGCATGTTTTGAGGAGTTCCGCGCATGTGCATCATTATATAAGGAACACCAAGCGATGCTACAGTTCTGAACATTTCCGGATCAAGCTCTCCAGCAGATATGTCGTTGATTATCGCCACGCCGAATTCTTCAACACACATGCGGGCGACATCAGCCCTGAACGTGTCTACAGAAACAACTGCATCCGGATCAATTCTGCGTATGATAGACAATCCACGTCGAAGCCTGCGCATCTCTTCCTCTTCGGGCACATCCGCAGCACCAGGACGAGAAGAGTAAGCCCCAATATCTATTATCGATGCACCTTCATCAAGAATCTGCGCAGTACGCGCCGCAATCTCGTCGTCTGAAACCATACGGCTTGCACCATAGAAAGAATCAGGTGTCACATTAAGAATTCCCATCACCTTGGGCTCAGACAGGTCCATCAATTTTCCGCCGATGTTTATGCTGTAGTCGTGCAAGTTTTCCATTGTCAAATCATGGTTATCGTCAAAGCGGCCCATTCCGCTGTGTACGTGCAAAAGTAGTTACAAATATTGACTTTGAGAACATGTTTGATGTTTTTCTCTTAACTTTGCACGTCAAAAAGCAAAACAGAAGTTCATAAACATATATACAGATATGGATATTAAGGAATTGTATAAAATATTTCTGCAGAATCCGGTCATCACAACCGACAGCAGAAACTGTCCGAAGGATTCTATATTTTTTGCATTGAAAGGAGATACTTTTGACGGAAACAAATTTGCCTCCAAGGCCATAGAGTCCGGATGCAAATATGCTGTTGTAGACAGTCCCGACGTGGAACAAGGCAACGGTATTATAAAGGTTGACGATACTTTGGCAACCTTGCAGAAACTGGCCAATCTTCACAGACGTACCCTCAAGACAAAAGTTATTGCAATTACCGGCACAAACGGCAAGACAACAACAAAAGAGCTCATCGCTTCAGTACTCTCCAGAAAATACAATGTTCTTTATACACAAGGCAATTTCAACAACCATATAGGCGTACCGTTGACACTGCTGCGTCTGCGCAAGGAACACGAAATTGCAGTAATCGAAATGGGAGCAAATCACCCCGGCGAAATTAAAACGTTGGTGAACATTGCTGACCCAGACTACGGAATAATCACCAATGTCGGCAAGGCGCATCTTCTCGGCTTCGGTTCGTTCGAGGGAGTTGTAAGAACAAAAGGCGAGCTCTACGATTATCTGCGCCAGAAAGGCAACTGCACAATATTCATTAACAACGACAACCCGCACCTGCTTGCCATTTCGCGCAATCTGAACGCAGTGGCATACGGACAGGCAGACGACAACGCATTGGCCGTAAACGGTGCGTTGACCGAAAATCCGACACCATACATGTCATTCAGATGGAAACGCCATGGACACGAATGGAACGATGTGCAGACACATCTCATCGGAGCATACAATCTCGACAATGCTCTCGCGGCAGTAACCATCGGAACATACTTCGGCGTCAAGGATGAAGATGCAACAAAGGCTATAGAAGAATATGTGCCGTCAAACAACCGCTCGCAGCTGAAAGAAACAGCCAGCAACATTCTGATAATCGACACGTACAACGCCAACCCTACAAGTATGGGGGCTTCATTGAACAATTTCAAGAACATGAAGGCAGAACACAAAATGTGCATACTTGGAGACATGAAGGAACTGGGCGAATACGGTAAGGCCGAACATCAGAAAGTTGTAGATACACTTCAGGAATGCGGAGTTGAAACAGTATGGCTGGTTGGAAATATGTTCAAAGAAACAAAACATCCTGACAATTTCAGAACGTTCGACAACGTAGAAGAAGTAAAGGATGCCATAAAGGCTCAAAGTCCAAAAGACATGACCATACTCATTAAAGGCTCCAACAGCACAAAGCTCTACGAACTCCCGGAACTGCTCTAAAGCATTATGCAATTGTACTTTTAGGATGTTGTTAAGGCCAAAATGGTAACAGCCTTACTTGCCGCATCGGAAAAATTACCTATATTTGCTTTTGCATACCGAAACATTATAAAAATAGCAGAAGGAAAAACAACATGGAAAAGCTGATCATCAATTCCTATGAAGAGTTCGAGGCACACCTCGGACAAGAGCTTGGCACATCTGAGTGGGTTACAGTTGACCAAGACAGAATAAACAAATTTGCCGACGCTACACTGGACGACCAGTGGATACATGTCGATGTGGAAAGAGCAAAGGCTGAAAGCCCTTACAAATCAACCATAGCACATGGATACCTCACACTGTCGCTCTTGCCACACATGTGGAATCAGATCATACAGGTGAACAATCTGAAGATGATGGTGAATTATGGTATGGACAAGATGAAGTTCGGACAACCGGTAATAACAGGAAACAGTGTAAGACTTGTAACTACCCTTCAGTCCATAACAAATCTGAGAGGAACATGCAAGGCTGAAATAAAATTCAGAATTGAAATCAAGGAAACAGGCAAAAAGGCTCTTGAAGGCATTGCAACATTCCTTTATTATTTCAACGACTGATGCATGTACAGCTCGAAAAGAACTGCACAGACCTTAGATCAGGACAACAGAAGGCCTCAAGAATCAGGCCTTTAGATACAGCATGACTGCACGGTGAAACATACAAACACCGGCAGTCATGTTTTTTGTGCCGGTTATATTACTGTTGATTGTGTGTAATTACCACCTTTGGGGATAATAATATATAAATTGACAAGGGGATATATAAAACACTGCTGAGGATGTATTCCAAAGCTTAAACTGTGAGCGCCCGCAGCAAATATCGCGAGCGCGTACAAATTTCTTTACGAGCCCTCGCAATCAATCTGATATAGGCTCGCATTTCATTCTGCTCTGCAGAGAAATGCCAAATACACCTTACAGCGACGAAGAATTTTCGCCGTGAAGAACACTTTTGACAAATAAAAGTCACAAAAAACACGTCACATCTTTCATGCCATATATTTTTTGACAATATTTACGCATGTAAAAAGTGTATCCAACTATTTATTGTGACTTGCATAAAGTCAAGTGAGGGGGAATTTTATAAACAACAACCGGGGTGCAACTGCGAAACAGAATTTGGCTAACAAATATATATTGATACAGACAAAGGCATACAGTCGCTTTGTCTGCCTGTACGTAGTGTATACCCTATAAATGTCACAATTGATTATTATGCATTTTATAGAGTTCATGAAAGATATAGCAGTCCACAAAAATCATATAGGAAAGTATAAGACTGCAGGAAATTATGTCAGTGCCTTTCGTTCATTCAGTACATTCCTTTCACTGTATACCGGAACTGACGACATCGAAATTGGAGATATCGACCATCTGCTTATGCAGAAGTACGAATTTTACCTTCTAAACACAAGACAAATCACGCGAAATGCCAGCTCGGCATATATAAGATGTCTGAGAGCAACATACAATATGGCTGTTGAGGAAGACATGACAGCAGATCGCAAACCATTCAGGAAAGTTTACACAGGAGTGGACAAGACACAGAAACGAGCACTCAACAGAGCCACTCTCACAGCCATAATACAACTTGATTTCAGCAGAAATCCGCGTCTGGAATTCTACCGCGACATTTTCTTTTTCAGTTTCCTCGCACGAGGCATGTCGTTCATCGACATAGCAAAACTGAAAGTAAGCAATATTGTCGGGGGCAACATTGTATACCATCGAAGCAAGACAGGTCAGAAACTTACAGTGAAAATCGACCGGCTTATGGGAGAAATCATCCAAAAATACCATCAAAAAGGCTCAGAACGCATTTTCCCTATAATAAGCGATGTGTACAACCCACGAGAATACGACACAGCCATACACAAATACAATCACGCCCTTCGGCAGATTGCAGAACATGCAAATCTGAAGAACCGATTGACATCGTATGCGGCACGCCACAGCTGGGCCACAATTGCATACGAGCTGAACATTTCAATGAAGATTATCAGCGCAGGCATGGGACATACGTCCGAAAAAACGACTATGATATATTTGCGTTCGATAAGCAACGAAGAAATTGATGACGCCTGCTCCGTAATTGCGGGAAATATCCTTAAACAGCAGAAAACAAAATACTGCAACAGACATAAACACAAATACGGTATAGAAATTACAGGGAGAACAAGATTTTCGGGCATAAAAAAACCTCTCGGGAAGAGAGGGAATCTAACTGACGGCAAATGTAGGCATATTTTTCACTTCAACAAAGAAATGAGACGGAAAAAGTCTGATAATTTTAGAAAAAAGTATGCTTTATTAGAAAAAGCACAGATTTAGAGCACAAGAACCAAACATACGGATACGACGAGGCGGTATATCAATTGCAGAAAATTGATATACTTAAACTTCATGCGCCATAGCGCCAGAAAAACACCCTTTCAGGAACCCCATAACCTTAAAAAACCATTATACCCAATTATTTTTTATCCCCATAAACACAATATCACACATCAAAAAGCTATAGTCCTCATATACCAAATAAAAATTCATGCAATTCTGTACACCTCTTCCCGAGAGGTGTATTGAAGCACATCTTGAGGGGATAAATAGTGGTACATATTGTAATAGTTTTTTTAATTAATTTAAACATGAAAAGAAAGTTTGTAAATGCAATCTTGTTCGGGGCTCTCATTGTAGCTTCGTCAAGCGTAGTGCAGTCTTGTAAGGACTATGACGACGACATCGACGGCCTTCAGACTGAGATTACAACAAGCGCAGAAGACCTTACATCGCTCATCGACGAGAAGGTTGCCAACGTACAGAAGGAGATAACATCTCTCGAAAGCCAGATTCCGGCGCTCGAGGAGGCTTACAAGGCCGCCGACGCAGCTCTGAACACTGCCATCGAGAATGCTACCAACGACGCCAAGGGCTACGCTGACATTCAGGCGGCAGAAGCTCAGACTGCGGCTATCGCTGCAGCTCAGAACGCCGTGGAACAGGCTAAGAGTGAACTTCAGGCATCGCTCGATGCAGCAAACAAGATCATCGACGAGCAGGGAAAAACCGTATCGTCTCTTCTTGAAGCCGACAAGACTCTCACTAGCGGTATAGAAGCAGCTCAAGCTCAGGCAGACAAGGCATACGCACTTGCAGAACAAGCATCACAGACTGCAGCAGAAAACAAGGCTGAAATTGAAAAACTCAGCACTGATCTTGGAAAGATCAAAGAAACGCTCAATTCGCAGATTACTATCTTCGGCGAACAGATTTCAGACATATTGGCTACTGCCAACCAGAACAAAGCCGACATCGAGGCTCAGGAAGCAGCTCTTGCACAGGTGAAGGCAGACAACGAGAAGGCTCTTCAGGCCCTTGGCAACGAGGATGAAGAACTCAGGAAACTCATAGAAGCAAACCAAACTTCTATCGAAACAACTCAGAAAGACATAGAAGAACTAAAGAAATCTGTTGCTGACAATCTTGCAGCTGCACAGCTTTACGCAGAAAGCCTTGTAAACGGAGCCAAGAAAGAGCTTCAGGATCAGATTGATAATGTAAATATAGATATCACAACCCTCAAGACTCAGTACAGCAATCTTGAAGGAGAGATCAATCAGTTGAAAGCAGACTTCGCTTCAGATCTGAATGATGCCATTAATGGAGTAAACGGAGAAATAGATGGACTCGAACTCAAGGTCAACGGTATAACAACCGACCTGACAAGTCTTTCAGGAAGAGTAGACGTTGCAGAAGACGACATCGAATATCTGAAAGCAGCTCTTGAAGAATTGCTCGGAAGCGAAAGTGGTGACGGAGATGGAAGTGGCGAAAATCCTGGAGGAACAATTGAGGCTTTGGAAGGCAGAATCAAAGCAAACGAAGACAACATATCAAGTATAAATGATTCTATTGCCAGCATTAACGAGAACCTGCTTATTCTTAGCCAAAACCTTGCCAACATGATAACCAACATCATTGTGCAGGATACGGCTCAGTTAGAAAATGTTTATGCGAAAGTCACCAGATATACAACAAACCCTGGTGAAGCCGGTAAAATTTATTACGAATCAAATAGCCATAAAGTATACTTCCCTTACAAAGGTGCATCTGGAGCTTCAACACTCGAAATGAACCAATATAATGTAGAAAGGAATGGAGGATATCTTTATCTGACTATCAATCCTACAAATGTAAACTTCGAAGACACTCCATTAATGCTGGAAAACAGCCTTGGAGAATCTGCCAACAACGGAGCAAACAACAGCTACGCATGGAGTTTGGATGAACTTGATCAGTCTCAGAGAAAGACTCCTATTACAAGATCCGGTCTTGAAAACGAAAATGCATCAAGCAACGGTCTATATCAGGCAAAGCTTATACTTGACCAGAACAACAAGTTTGACGCTCCTGCGACAAACGATAAAGTTGCATATGCCGTAGTAACAGAATACAAGACTACGAACAATAAAACAAACGAAGATGGTACCACTGAAAAGGAGACAAAGACACATAAGGTATATTCAAAATATGAAATAAGCCTTAATACAGTAGAAGCCGACCATCTTACAGATCAAGACATTGAGCTCAAGGGATTGTATGTTGACGGCACAACTCCAGCCGGAAGTGGAACCGGATGCGATCTTAAGTTCAAAGTAGGTGTAAACGAGAACCTTGGAGGCTACCTGGTTATGTCACCGGAAAGAGAAACACCAGCCAAAGCCGGTGATAAGGTTTACATGAAATATCTTACTTGTGTAAGAGCCTGCAAATCGCAGACTCCAACAACAAATGACGAGAATCTTGTTAATTCCATGAATGCAAACGCCGGACTCAATCAGGCTTTGGATGAAAACAATGAGGCTTTTGACAAGATTCTTATCAATAAGAACATCGAAAACGGTGCTATATATACATTCGCATATTATATATGGAACTATGACGGTTCGATTTACAAGAAGGAATTCAATGTAATATTCACAAAGGTTCTGATTGCAGAACAGACTCTTGCATGGAGCAATGAACCAACTTCAACATCGACAAGTGTTGAGTTTGAAGGAGATCCGAAGTTCAATACTACTGCATGTATGACATCAGCACGAAACGTTTGGGTTTCAAATGCTACAAAAGTCAAGGTTGAAGGCAATGTCAACTCGATGGCCAACAACGCCTTTAAGAATATCGAGTTCTACAACAATGAGGATAACGTTGTAAAGGACGTAATGATAAGCGGCGTTACCAGCAGCATGGAAAATATAAATGTAAACGCCATAGCTAAGATGACGCTTACTTATGATCCTTCGGCTGTTGAATATGGCAAGACATACACTATACCTGTCGTATTCTACAATGAGCAGAACAACGAGGTCAATACTGTAAATATCAAGTTCACAATGAATCGTCCTACAAAATATGACAACAACATCGTCCTTATTGAGGCCGCATTCAACGGAAATCAGACTACAGCATGGGCTCAGTATGATCAAAACATTGACGGATATGCTTATTATGACATCAACGGTTCTATTGCAAACACTATAGATGGTGCAGTTGAAAGACTCCAAGAATTTGACGCTTGTCATGTAAGATTCAATGATCCAACTGATTATACTAGACCTGAGAACAGTGCTTATCAGCCATCTCAGTTGCCAACACCTGGGGATTACAATATGATTGTACCAAAACAGGCTGTTGTTGATGAATTTGTATACAAGAACTTTGAAAGTGGTATTGAATACTACCGTTTCTCTAACATTTGGAAAGCAACTAAGACATTTGATATTGTATTCAAGAGTCCTATCAAGTATGCAGAAGCTAAATTCGAGAACAACCTGACAGTACTCTACAATGGAGGCGAACTCAGAATCGGAGATAGCCGTATTTCATGCCAGGATCCATCAACAGCTACAACTAAAGAAATCAACTTCTTTGGAAGTGCTGCTGATGTAAGAATTGACAATGTAAGTGTTGAATTTGCAGAACCAGGCAACAGCAACAATGCGTTGATTGGCGCAGCAACTGTTGAAAGCGATGGCTCTGGTATCAAGATAACAACAACAAATACTGTTGCTATGCAAAGAGATACAGACATCAAGTTCAACCTCAAAGTTGTTGACAAGTTCGGTTGTACATCATACAAACCATTTACTGTCAAAGTTGTCAAGAATGATTCCGGAAACGGTAACAACTGATTCAATCTAAATGACAAAAACAAGAAGTAAGAGGGATTAATGAGGGAACTCTATTCCCTCTTACTTTTATTAAAAACATACTACATGAAAAGGATATTATATTTTTATATAATAATTCCAGTTACAATATTCGCTTGTTCATGCAACGGCGACGTGGTTAAACGCAAAGCAGATGATGCAAAACGCAAAGCTACTGTTGAAGCTCCAGATTCAACAATTGTAGTATCCGTAAGCCGTATTAAAGACGACACTCTATATGCAAAATCAATAGAGACTGGAAGAGAGTACAAATATTTCTACACAGAAGCCATCAAAAACAAAAAAATTCATGGAAAACTTACAGTCGAAGATACTCTAGCCATTACGGCAAATCACAAACTTCACGAACTGACAAAAGCAATCAACTTGTCTAATCTGTTAGGGCTATGGATGATAGAGGGAAAAGACTGCGAAGGCTTCAGATTTTGCAATAACAGCACAATATCGCCTGTAAATATGTCAAATCTACTTTTCAAAGAATGGGATATATATAATGGTGACCTATATATCACATACAATAATGAAACAACATCTAAAAATACAAAGGAAAAAGTCCGAATAAATATTCTCGACGAGAACAATCTGAACATAACTATAAATGATGCCGATTTGATATGTAAAAAGCGTGGACTTATTACAATCGACTGATAGCACAATTTCTCTTAGCGACGGAGTGAAAATTCATAATTCGCACTATCCCCAACTCATTTTTTAGCTAAGTTCGTTTTCACTCCGCCAATTTTAATTTTTTCATAATATAATGCACAGCTCTGCTTCTCCGAAAATGGAGTAGCGGAGCTATTTTTTGTATGAATATTTGCATAAAATTCCGCAAATCGAAAATTTATAACATTTTATGCATAAAAATGTAGTACAATCATTGTATATTCATGCATATTTAGTATTTTTGCATCACAAAAGGAATAAATATACAATATGAAAAATAAATCCACGCGTCTAAGCACTATACGTGAGATAATTTCACGAAAAGAAATAGGCAGTCAGGAACAACTGCTCGACGAGCTGTCAAAAGAGGGTTACACGCTGACACAAGCTACTCTGTCAAGAGACCTCAAGCAACTCAAGGTTGCAAAAACAGCCACAGCCAACGGTGGATATTCATACATCATTCCGGAACAAAAGAACTACAGACGTGTGATGTATTCAAGTCCTCCAATAAACAACAGATGGGGATTTACTTCCATTCAGTTCTCCGGCAACATTGCAGTAGTCAAGACAAAACCAGGATATGCAAGCAGTCTGGCATCTGACATTGACAGCAGAAACATTCCTGAAATAATCGGAACTATTGCAGGAGACGACACAATAATGCTTATCATGGCAGAGGGAGCTTCGCAGGAAGACGTTTCGGACGCACTGCACCCGCTTATGCACATGCAATAAGAAAACGACTAAAGCTTAAAATAAACTTAAAAACGATACAGCAAAAAACTAGGAAAATGGAAATAGATGATGACATAAAGGTTGTAGTTGCAGATGCCTCTCACGAGAAATACGTAGACATCATTCTGGCAACCATTACCGACTCAGCAAAAAAACGCGGTTCGGGCATAGCTTCGCGTACACACGAATATCTCGCAACCAAAATGAGAGAACGCAAAGCCATAATTGCCCTAGCCGGTCCTGAAGAGGAATTTGCAGGATTCTGCTACATCGAAAGCTGGGGCAACAAGACATACGTTGCAAACTCTGGACTGATTGTCGTAGAGAAATTCCGCAACCATCATCTTGCTACAAGAATCAAGAAGACGGCATTCACTTTGAGCAGACTCAGATGGCCTAACGCCAAGTTGTTCGGACTCACCAGCCAGTCTGCAGTAATGAAGATAAACACAGAACTGGGTTATGTGCCTGTAACTTTCGCAGAACTCACACAAGATGACGCATATTGGGCCGGATGCGGAACACCTGAAAACCCGTGCTGCATAAATTGCGACATTCTTGCACGTACAAACAGAAAGTACTGCGTATGTACAGCTATGCTCTACGATCCGGAAAAGCACAAAGGAGAGCCACTGCCGGTGGAACTTCCGCCTGATGTTGTCGAAATGGCAAAAAACGCCGCCGAACACAACATGAGGTAATAGAACGGCACAAACTAGAAAACAGAAAAAAAGAAACCAATCAAAAGAAAAACATAATAATCATGGACAAGAAGAAGAAAGTAGTGGTTGCATTCAGCGGAGGTCTGGATACTTCCTACACGGTGATGTACCTCGCAAAGGAGATGGGTTATGAAGTGCATGCTGCATGCGCCAATACGGGCGGATTCAGCGCAGAACAGCTGAAGACCAACGAGGAAAATGCGTACAAGCTGGGTGCAACAAAATACGTGACGCTCGACGTGACACATGAATACTACGAAAAGAGTCTCAAGTACATGATTTTCGGCAATGTGCTCCGCAACAACTGCTACCCTATTTCTGTCAGCTCAGAAAGAATTTTCCAGGCTATCGCAATAGCCAGATATGCAAACGAAATCGGAGCCGATGCCATTGCACACGGTTCAACAGGCGCCGGAAATGACCAGATAAGATTCGACATGACGTTCCTGGTAATGTCTCCGGGAATTGAAATAATCACACTCACACGTGACAGGAACCTCACACGTAAGGAAGAGGTTGATTATCTGAACGCTCACGGTTTCAATGCAGATTTCACAAAACTCAAATACAGCTACAACATCGGCATTTGGGGAACAAGCATCTGCGGTGGTGAAATTCTTGACTCAAACCAGGGTCTTCCAGAATCGGCTTACCTGAAACATCCTACAAAAGAGGGACCAGAACTGCTGAAACTTGGATTTGAAAAAGGAGAGCTCTGCTCTGTCAACGGAAAGACATACAGCGACAAGATAGAAGCAATCAAGGCTGTCGAAGAAATTGGTGCGGCTTACGGTATCGGACGTGACTGCCACGTGGGCGACACAATTATCGGCATAAAGGGACGTGTGGGATTCGAAGCCGCTGCGCCGATGCTTATCATAGGTGCTCACCGCTTCCTGGAGAAATACACACTCTCAAAATGGCAGCAGTACTGGAAAGACCAGGTTGCCAACTGGTACGGCATGTTCCTTCACGAGAGCCAGTATCTTGAACCTGTAATGCCGGACATCGAGGCTATGCTTACAAGTTCACAGCGCAATGTAAACGGTGTCGTAACACTTGAACTTCGTCCTCTCGGATTCCAGACTGTAGGTGTTGATTCACCAGATGATCTCGTAAAGAACAAGTTCGGCGAATACGGAGAAGTACAGAAAGGATGGACTGCAGAAGATGCCAAAGGCTTCATAAAGGTGACATCGACTCCTCTGCGTCTGTACTATGCCTGCCACCCGGACGAAAAGAGATAAAAAACAGAGCGGACAAGAGAATGAACACAAACATACCACATATATATACAAAAAAACAGATATGATCAATGTTGGCATATTGGGCGGAGCCGGTTATACGGGAGGTGAGTTGATAAGACTCCTGATAAACCATCCGCAGGTTAATATTGCATTCGTAAACAGCTCGTCAAACGCCGGCAATCTTGTATCGGACGTACACGAAGGTCTGATCGGCGAAACAGATCTGAGATTTACAGATGAATTGCCGTTCGAAAAGGCTGACGTGCTCTTCTTCTGCTTCGGCCACGGCAAAAGCGAGGAATTCATCAAGACGCATGAGATTCCTGCTGACATGAAAATAATAGACCTTGCCCAGGATTTCCGCATCAAGGCCGAAGGCAACGACTATGTCTACGGTCTGCCGGAAATACACAAGGAACAGATAAAGGCTTGCCGTCATCTGGCTAACCCAGGATGCTTTGCCACATGCATACAGCTAGGTCTGCTGCCTCTGGCCAAAGCAGGTCTTCTGTACAACGATGTAGCTGTAAATGCCATAACAGGTTCAACCGGCGCAGGACAAAAACCAGGAAGCACTACCCACTTCAGCTGGAGAACTGACAATATGAGCACCTACAAGGTGATGAACCATCAGCATCTGCACGAGATTCGTCAGTCTGTTGCAGAACTTCAGGGAGAACTGAAAGGCGACATCGACTTCATACCATACAGAGGCGACTTTGCAAGAGGTATATTCTGTACAGAGCTTATCAGATTCGAAGGTGAAGAGGGTTCTGCTACAAATCCTACAGGAGAACAGCTTAAGAAATTGTATGAAGACTTCTACAAGGATGCAGCGTTCACATTCGTAACCGAAAAGGCTCCAGACTTGAAACAGGTGACCAACACCAACAAAGGACTGGTGCACATCGAAAAGTATGGAAACAAGGCTGTCGTAACATCTGTTATTGACAATCTTCTCAAAGGAGCCGTCGGACAGGCTGTACAAAACATGAACCTGATGTTCGGACTTAACGAGAAAGAAGGTCTGAGACTTAAAGCCAACGCCTTCTGACATATCAGAAAAAAGAAAAAAGGAAAGGAGAATATCATGAAATTATTTGATGTATATCCGTTGATGGACGTCAACATCGTAAAAGGAAGAGGCTGCCATGTATGGGACGACAAAGGCATTGAATATCTCGACCTCTACGGCGGACACGCGGTAATCAGCATAGGCCATTGCCACCCTCACTACGTTGACGTAGTAGGAAAACAGCTCAATTCATTGGGATTCTACAGCAATTCTGTAATCAACGGCCTACAAAAAGAATTTGCAGAAAGACTAGGTAAGATATGCGGATATGACGACTATCAGCTGTTTCTTGTGAACTCTGGAGCCGAAGCAAACGAAAATGCTCTTAAACTGGCTTCATTCCACAACGGCCGCAAGAGGGTGCTTTCAGCAGAAAAGGCGTTCCACGGCAGAACATCACTCGCTGTTGAAGTTACGGCCAACCCTAAAATCATTGCTCCAATAAACAACAATGGACACACAACATACCTGCCTCTTAATGACTTGGAAGCATGGCGCAAGGAAATCGAAAAGGGCGATGTGTGTGCCTGCATAATTGAGTGCATACAAGGTGTAGGAGGAATCAGAATGGCCGAAGCCGAATTCATGCAGGGATTGAGAAAGCTGTGCGATGAAACCGGAACTATACTCATTGCAGATGAAATACAGTGCGGCTACGGACGTTCAGGAAAATTCTTTGCACACCAGCATCTCGGTGTAAGACCTGATATCATAACAGTTGCAAAAGGTATAGCAAACGGCTTTCCAATGTCGGCAGTGCTGATTTCGCCTAAATTCGAACCGGTTTACGGACAGTTGGGTACAACATTCGGAGGCAATCATCTGGCATGCGCTGCAGCTCTTGCAGTCTTGGACGTGATGGAAGATGAAAACCTGATAGAAAATGCGGCCGAAGTTGGAGAATATACAATAAAGAAACTGAAGGACGCAAACTTGCCTCACGTAACAGATGTAAGAGGAAAAGGCCTGATGATAGGCATTGAACTTGATATTCCATATAAGGAAGCACGTTCTAGACTGGTTTATGAGGAACATTGCTTCACCGGATGCAGCGGAACAAATGTATTCCGTCTGCTTCCGCCACTCTGCTTGAAGAAGGAAGAAGTGGACGATTTCATTGAAAGATTCAAGAAAGTTCTATAATCATTCATGCCATAGCAATCAAGAGTGCCATGAGAGGGAAAAGTCTAATAAACGAAATTCCCCGCATGGCACTCTTTCATTTTGAGTAGCCCGCATGTAATATGCAGAAGCATTCCTCAAGCATCAAGCTTAAAGCCAAAGAGGAAACTTATAGTTCATGCGGACAAAGAATTACACCAAAAATACTATATTTGCAGATAATATGCTTTAATGGCGCAAATTGCGCCAGTGAGAACAAACAACAATTTTGACCATTCTTCTATTGACAGAATATGACCGTTGCAGAAATAATAAAGAACGCAAAGAAGACAGCTTTCTCGTTTGAAGTGCTGCCACCTCTGAAAGGTACAGGAACAGATGCTCTATTCCAAACCATAGAAACTCTAAAGGAGTTCGATCCTCAGTATATCAACATTACTACGCACAGGAGTGAGTTTGTATACAAGGAACAGGCAGACGGAACATATCTGAGATCAAGTTTGAGAAGAAGACCGGGAACTGTTGCAGTGGCTTCGGCCATAAAAAACAAATATGGAATAAAAACGGTACCTCATATCTTGTGCAGCGGTTTTACAAGAGAAGAAACCGAATACGTACTTCTTGACCTTCAGTTCTTGGGAATAACGGACCTGCTGGTACTCCGCGGCGATAAGGCCAAGGATGATGTCCGATTCAAGCCTGTAAAGGACGGATACAGCCACGCAACAGAACTTATAGGTCAGATCAATCAATTCAACAACGGAAAGTTCATCGACGGAAGCGAAATCGTTTCAATCAAGGATAAATTCACCTATGGTGTGGCATGCTATCCTGAGAAACATGATGAAGCTCCTAATCTGGAAACAGATTTGGAATATCTGAAAAAGAAAGTTGAACTTGGAGCCGAATATGCTGTTACGCAGTTGTTCTACGACAACAGCAAATATTTCAAGTTCGTCGAGATGGCACGCAACGCAGGAATAAACATTCCTATAATTCCAGGCATAAAGCCTCTGACAAAAAGAAGCCAGCTGAACATTGTGCCAAAAACATTCCATGTAGACATCCCGCAAGCACTATCGGAAGAAGCAAGAAAGTGCAAAAGCGATGAAGAGATAAAACAGCTCGGAATCGAATGGTGTACAAACCAATGTCTGGAACTGATGAAGAACGGTGTACCATCGATACATTTCTACACGGTTTCGGCTGTAGACAGCATACGTAAAGTAGCAGAAAGAATTTACTAAAACAAACTGACGGCAAAGTGTATTTCAAAGATATCATAGGACAGGAAGACATCAAGCGCAAGCTTACTGCTGAAGCAAGACAAGGACGCATTGCACATGCACAGATGCTATGCGGGCCTGAAGGATGTGGCTCAATGCCTCTGGCTCTTGCATACGCCAGATACCTGCTGTGCGAGAACCCGAACGAAACAGATGCATGCGGCGAATGCCGTTCCTGCCGAATGATGGACAAACTGCAGCATCCCGATATGCACTTTGCATTTCCAATATACAAGAAAAAGAACAAAGGTGCCAACTCGCCTACATACTGCGATGAATTTCTGAAAGAATGGAGAGACATGATTCTGGATTCTCCTTATTTCGGAATGGAAGAATGGATGAACGAGTGCAATGCAGAAAATCAGCAGCTCAGAATATTTGCAAGCGAAAGCGATGCAATGTCGCGGAAACTAAGCTTGATGTCAAGCCAGGGCGGCAGAAAAGTCCTTCTCATGTGGATGCCTGAGAAGATGATGGAAGAATGCGCCAACAAGATTCTTAAACTGCTCGAAGAACCGCCTGCTCAAACGGTTTTTCTACTGGTGAGCGAGAATCCGGACCAGATTCTGCAGACAATCAGGAGCAGAACGCAGACGATTGAAGTACCGGGACTGCCACAGAATGTCATCGAAGAAACTCTTGTAGACAAATTCAACATTCTGCCGGCCGAGGCAAAACGCATTGCACGCACGGCAGAAGGCAGCATGACAAGAGCGCTGAGAAGCATCCAGAACGACACTGATAGCAAAATGTTCTTCGACATGTTTGTCAGTCTAATGCGATTGGCCTACATGAGAAAAGTGAAGGAGATGAAACAGTGGAGCGAAAATCTGGCATCTTTGGGAAGGGAAAGACAAAAGAATTTTCTTGAATACTGTCAGCACATGACAAGAGAAAATTTCATTTATAACTTCCATCGTCCGGAGCTCAACTACATGAGCGATGACGAAGCAAACTTTGCAGTGAAATTTGCGCCTTTCATAAATGAAAACAATGTCATCGGAATAATGGAAGAACTGGCAAAAGCACAATTGCATATAGGTCAGAACGTCAATCCGAAAATAGTGTTCTTCGACCTATCACTTAAAATGATCCTACTTATAAAAAATAGATAAAGATAAATCTTCAATATGAATAAATTCAAATCAGGTAACGACTGCAGCTGCCTATGCGTAAGAGGGTGCAACAAGGTCACAGACAAGCTGAATTCCTACGACTGGCTTGCCGATTTGCCGGACAACGCTCAGGCCTGCGATATCGTTGAAATACAATTCAAGGCTCCGAGGAAGGGCTATTTCCTTAATTCCAACAAGTTGTCTCTTGAAAAAGGCGACGTTGTTGCAGTAGAGGCAAATCAGGGCCATGACATAGGAACTGTAACCATGACCGGACGTCTGGTCATGCTTCAAATCAGAAAGGCCAATCTTAAGCCTGACTATGAACTGAAGCGTATATACCGCAAAGCCAGACCTGTGGACATTGAAAAATACGAAGAAGCAAAATCACGCGAACACGCAACCATGATTGAGTCCAGACAGATTGCAAAAAATCTAGGACTTAAGATGAAGATAGGCGATGTGGAATATCAGGGAGACGGCAACAAAGCCATATTCTACTACATTGCCGATGAACGTGTAGACTTCAGACAACTTATCAAGGTACTCGCCGAAAGATTCAGAGTAAGAATTGAAATGAAGCAGATCGGTGCAAGACAGGAAGCCGGACGCATCGGAGGTATCGGACCATGCGGAAGAGAGCTCTGCTGCGCAACATGGATGACAAATTTCATAAGCGTATCTACCAGTGCGGCACGCTTCCAGGACATATCACTCAATCCGCAGAAACTCGCCGGACAATGTGCAAAACTGAAATGTTGCCTCAACTACGAAGTTGACCAATACGTGGAATCGCTGAAACGTATGCCGTCAAGAGAAATATCGCTGTTTACAGAAGACAACGAATATTTCTTCTTCAAAGCCGACATCCTACGCCACAAGATTACCTACTCAACCGACAAGCACCTTCTTGCAAATGAAATAACCATATCTGCAAAACGTGCTTTTGACGTTATCGAGATGAACAAACGAGGTGAAAAGCCTGAATCTCTGAGCATAGAAGCCAACAGTTCTGCACCTAAATCCAGCGACTTGCTCGACCAAGAGAACATAAACAGATTCGACAGCGCCAAGAAAAAGAAAAAGAAGAAGAATCAAAACGGAGGCAAGCAGAACCAGCAGAACGATTCCAAGAAGAAAATGAACGTTCAAAACGGTGCTCCAAACGGCCAGGCACCAAAAGAAGAGCAGATGCCGAAACAGAACAATGGCAACGGCCAGCAACAGAATCCCAAAGAAAACAAAGCCAACGACCGCCAGCAAAGACCGAACAACGATCAGAACAGGCAACAGAAACAGAGAGGCCAAGGCAACAACAGACACAAGGACAGAAACCGCAGAAACAACGGGGATGCGACCGACAGACCATCTAGTCCGAATGAAAGCCACAGAAAGCCTGAAAACGACCGAAAAGGCAATGTTTCCAAAGAGAATACACCAGAGAGAAACAATGAAAAATAAATATAAATCAATAATCGCAATCATTGGCACGCTGATCATATCGGCGTGCCATGATTCTATTTACTACCACCATTTCGAAGACGTCAGCACAGAAGGGTGGACAAATGCTGATACTGTATCATTTGACATACCTGTACCAGAAAAGGATACTGAAATGGATTTGGAGGTACAAGCTAGATACACAAACAAATTCCAATACAAGAAACTCAATCTTCTGATTGAAACAGAATGCAACGGCCACAGCACGGGGAAAGACACCTTAAGCCTGGATATGTTCACAGACAACGGAACAAAGACCGGCAACGGCATTACATATATCGAAGAAAACAAAACTTTCAAGAAAATAAACGTCAGAAAGGGACAGAAAATAAGGCTTAAAATCATCCACAATATGAGACGTCCAAGCATTAAAGGTTTATCGGGCATAGGCATTCAAGCCTCAACAGAATAAACCTTTCATGCATGTTGCTTGACATTGCGTTCCGCATCCATTCTCAAGAATATAAATAGAAGTATGGTGAATCCCCAAAGGGAAGAACCTCCATAACTGAAGAACGGCAACGGTATACCTATAACAGGAGTCAATCCCAGGACCATACCTACATTTATGAAAAGATGGAAAAGGAATATACACATTACAGAATATCCATACACTCGTCCCATCTTGTCGGGCTGGCGCTCAGCAAGGACCAACAATCTAAGAAGGAAGAACAGATAAACCAACAATACACCTGAAGAACCGACAAAACCTTCTTCCTCTCCTACCGTACAGAAAATGAAGTCTGTATCCTGCTCTGGAACATATTTTAGTTTAGTCTGCGTTCCATTAAGGAATCCTTTACCCCACAATCCTCCTGAACCGATTGCAATCTTTGCCTGATTCACGTTATAACCTGCTCCAGACAAATCATCATCCAAACCAAGAAGAACCTTTATACGCGATTCCTGATGCGGTTGCAGTACATTGTCGAACACGTAGTCGCATGTATAATAGAATACGGTAGAAACAGTGGCAAACAAAGCTATGTAAAGATAACGGAGAACACGGTTGTAAAGCACCAATCCCAGAAGAGCAATGATGCATATTATATTTACACCCAACTGTACATAACAAATGTTGAAAGGGATAACATAGGCCGAAAACAGCAGACATGCAACTGTAACACCCAATCCGAAATAAAGCATGATCTTAACGACTTTGGCATCTTTACAGAAAACATAAGTCATACCCACTGTAAAGAGAAAAGCCATCAGGAGAACCGAAAATTCACCTATAGATACAGGCATTTCTGAAATGAATTCATCGCTGTAACGAACTCCGACAACGAAATACACAACCATAGCAAACGCCGTGAACAAGAATGCGCCGGTCATGCCTTCGCGATAGAGCACAAGGAAAAAAGCCAGATAAACAAGCGCAGACCCTGTCTCCTTTTGAGCTACAATCATTGCCATAGGGAATACAATAAGTCCGATGCACTTCAGGAAGTCTTTCAGATTATGAATGCTGAATCCATAACGATTCATAAAACGTCCCAAAGCAAGCGCCACAGAGAACTTTGCAAATTCAGCAGGCTGCAGTTTCACAGGACCAAGAGGGATCCAAGAACGCGATCCCTTCGTGTCAGGAGCTATAAATATCGTTACAAGCAACAAAAGCATAAGAATGATATAAATGTAGTACGAAGCAGTATCATAGAAACGCTTCTCTACAAGCAGAATTATTCCGCCAAGTCCGATTGAGCAGACCATCCATACAAGCTGCTTGCCAGAACGGCAGTCCCAACTCAAAATATCCGGATTAGAATAGTCATAGCTTGCGCCACATACGCTGATCCATCCCCAGAGTATGAGAATGAGATACAACCCTATTGTCATCCAATCCAACGACTTCAATATGCTTTTATTTCCTTCGGATTCCATGTTTCAAAATATCTGATTTGGCGTTATCAGCAAACATTAAAAACAACATCACTTTCCATCATACAGATACGGGTAATTGATAGACCTGTTCTGCATAGCTTCTGCCTTTTTCTGGCTCTCAGGTGACAATTCTCCACGTATATACTGCTCCATCATAAGGGCCCCTATAGGAACTCCGTAATCGGCTCCCCATCCACCGTTTTCAACATAAACAGCAATAGCAATCTTAGGATTGTTCATAGGCGCAAACCCCATGAAAGCAGAGTGGTCATGTCCGGCATTTTGTGCTGTACCCGTTTTTCCGCACACCTCATACCACGGATTATTTGCCTTGTGGCAAGTACCTCGTTCCACCGCACTGCGCATGCCGGCAACTATATATTCGTAGTACTTCGGATCGACCATAGTATGATGCTTTACCTTAAGGCTGTCTGCAATGTCATCGCCCTCTATTCCCTTCACGACATGTGGGGTAATATAATAACCTCGGTTGGCAATAGTGGCACCAAGATTGGCAATCTGCAGAGGAGTGAGCGTTACCTCACCCTGTCCTATCGATATACTTATCACAGTCAGTCCAGACCAACTTCCGCGATAGTGCTTATCGTAATAAGGAGCATTAGGAATCAATCCTCTCACCTCTCCGGGCAAGTCAATTCCCAGCTTATATCCGAATCCCATGGAAACCATATAATCCTTCCACTTGGTCATAGCATCCTGGACAGAGGCGTATTTCTGCCTGTTGCTGAACATATTGTACAGTCCCCAGCAGAAGTATCCGTTACAAGAGGTTGAAATGGCCGGAACCAACGGCAACGGACTGGCATGACCATGGCATCCAACCTTCAAACGTCCGAACCGGAAGCCGTGGTAGCAAGGATACATTGTATTCGGAGTAATAATACCTTCCTGCAGGAAAGTAAGTGCCTGAGATGTCTTAAACGTAGAACCTGGAGGATAAACACCCATTATGGCTCTGTTGAGCAAAGGTTTGCGCTTATCCTTCATCATTTCGTTATGCTTCTTTCCTCTCAACTTGCCTTCCGTCAAACGCGGATCATAAGTTGGTGACGAAACCATGCAGAGCACTTCGCCCGTAGAAGGTTCTATGGCTACGATGCTTCCGAGCTTGCCCTCCATCAGTCTTTCACCAAGACGCTGCAGATCAATATCAATGCTCAATGTTATGTTTTGCCCAGGTTTAGGCTTGACATCATTTATTCCGTTCTTGTAGCGTCCCTGAATTCTTCCACGAGAGTCGCGCAGCAAAACCTCGACGCCCTTCTCGCCGCGCAGATATTTCTCATAAGAACGTTCCACACCTTGCTTGCCGATATAGTCGCCGCTTTCATAATAATCATCCTCATCTATATCACGCTGCGACACTTCGCCGACATCTCCAAGCACATGTGCCAGATACGGGTAATTGTACTGCCTCATTGAACGTTTGCGCACATAAAAACCATGAAACCTGAAAAGTTTCTCATGGAAAACAGAAAACAATTCCGTTGAAACCTTATCCATGAACAACTGAGGAGTATACGAAGAATAGCCAGGATTACGCCTGCGGTCCCTCATATTTTCCATACGCATCTCAAAATCCTCACGTGTGATATTCAGCGTACGGCAGAAATCGGCAGTATCGAGATCCTTTATTTCGCGCGTAATCACCATGATGTCGTACGCAGGCTGATTGTAGACCAGCAACGCACCGTTGCGGTCGTATATGGAACCTCTTGAAGGATATATGACCTTATTCATGAAAGCATTGTTGTCAGCACTGGCTTTATAGTCATTGTCCATAAGCTGCAGAAAAGCAAGCCTGGCAATATATATCAGCACAATTGCAACAGCAATACCTCCAAGAACAAATCTTCTGTTGTCCAATATATGATCGTTCATCTGTTCAAAATACCCCTCTGATTTGATGTAATCGATTCACAAATAAAGACTATGGCAGTAGAAAGTACTGTTCCGCCAAATATAGCCATCAGCGCCATTCGCCAATCCGACACACTGAAGGCTTCCAGAATATAGAATGCGGCATGCAGTACCAGCATAGAAGAAAACAGATATGTGGCATACAACCATATCCCCATGGTATGCATGCCGGGCTCAAAGTCGTCTGCCGCATCGCGCGGAGTAAATATGCCCAGAAGCGACGGCTGTACAAACGCAAGAAGCGTACAGCTTGCAGCTCCCATACCCAATGTATTTGAAAACATGTCGAACAGCAGCCCCACAAAAAAGCCCACAAGCATTACGCCAATCCTTGAGGCTCCTCTCCGAGTATAGATTATCATGTAACCTATCAACAGAGGAGTTATGCAGTCAAACAGATGTATGTTGTTAAGCAGCAGAACCTGTATAGCCAATATAACAGCCATGACAGCCAACCGCCTCAAAAAAGCAAAATCCATAATCATTCATTTATAGCCAATGAGTCGGCCTTGTGTTCAAGCGCCTCTCTCTCTGGATTTCTGTAATTCGTAATTACACTGACATTCTGCAAAGTAGAAAAGTCTGTGAACAACTTTATTCTAAGCCTATAGGCCTGTCCATCAGATGCATCCTGGACATTGAGTACCTGTCCGATAGGTATACCTACAGGAAATACTGCAGAATATCCGCTTGTCTCTACTATTTCCCCACGTTTAACGCCGGCATGACGAGGAACATCTGTAACATAGGCTATATTGACAGCACCGCGCTCCCACGACAAAGAACCGAAATAACGTGTATTCTTGACCCTGCAGCTCACACTGGACTTGACGTTAAGCAAGGGTACCACTATCGAGTAGTGATCGGAAGACATATAAACAATTCCGACAACTCCGCTCGAACACACTACTCCCATCTCAGGGCCAACGCCGTCAGCACGTCCCTTGTCGATTGTCATGAGATTATTATTCTTATGCAGAGTCGCACCGACAACCTTGGCATCGACATACTTAAGCCCTGTTCCGGCCGAATGCATTCTGGTTGTGTCTGCCGACAGCGAATCAAGCTGTGCCTCGAGCCTTGCCACACGGTCGCGAAGCCTGACATTATCTCTGTTAAGACCTTCATTGACAGTCTGCAGGTCAAGATATGAGGCAATATCGCTGGAAAGCTTCATGATGCTTCCAACGACATAATTGGCGGAAGTGAAATACACACTTCCCTGATAATTATTGAATCTGAAGAGCATAACAAGGCTGAATGCTTCCAAAATCAAGAAAACAAACCAATGGCTTCGCCTTATTATGAAATCAAGCAGATTACGCATAGACGTTTATAAAAAGAACTATCCCTAATTGCACATTCAGCATGGCCGTATCACTGCTGTCGGCCATGCTGAACATTTATAACTATCTATCAATATACAATCCATACACCATCATCTCATCAGGAATGAGAAGTTGTGCACGTTCTTAAGAGCAATTCCAGTACCTTTGGCCACACTGTGCAGAGGATCCTCGGCAATATGGAACGGAATCTTAATCTTGTCGGTCAATCTCTTGTCGAGACCGCGAAGGAGAGCACCTCCACCAGTCAACCATATTCCGTTCTTCACAATATCTGCATAAAGTTCAGGAGGAGTATTCTCCAAAGCACTAAGTACAGCAGTTTCAATCTTGGCAACAGACTTGTCGATGCAATGAGCTATTTCCTGATAGCATACAGGAATCTCCATAGGCAAGGCTGTTATACGATTTGGTCCATGAACGACATAATCTTCAGGAGCATCTTCAGCGAGATCTGTAAGAGCCGAACCTACATTGATCTTGATACGCTCGGCCATACGTTCACTTATCTTGACATTGTGCTGACGGCTCATATATTCCTGTATATCGGCCGTAAGGTCATCGCCTGCAACGCGGATGGAGTTGTTGGAAACGATTCCTCCCAAAGAAATCACAGCGATTTCAGTAGATCCGCCACCTATATCAACAACCATGCAGCCCTCAGGAGCCTCAACATCGAGACCTATACCTATTGCAGCGGCCATTGGCTCGAAAATCAGATATACATCACGTCCTCCGGAATGCTCGGCAGAGTCTCTTACGGCACGCAGTTCAACTTCTGTAGAACCAGAAGGCACACCGATTACCATGCGGAGAGACGGAGAGAACAAGTGATGTCCTGAATGAACCATCTTAATCAATCCGCGCATCATCTGCTCGCATGCAAAGAAATCCGCGATCACCCCATCGCGAAGCGGCCTGCAGGTGCGTATGTTCTCATGAGTCTTCTCATACATCATCTTGGCCTTCTCGCCAACAGCAATCATTTTGTTTGTATGACGGTCAATAGCCACAACCGATGGCTCGTCAACGACAATCTTGCCGTTGCAAGTGATGATTGTGTTGGCCGTCCCAAGATCCATTGCTATATCTTGTGTCAACGAAAAAAATCCCATCTTAAAAACTTTTATTCAAATACTATTCTTTTTACCATTTAATGAAAATACAACGGCGGAATCAAGAACAAAGTCCTTGTTTCACCATCAAATACAAGGATTCTTCTGTCTGCATGCTTCGCCGGCCAAGATTCAGTCTACGCTCTTCTCGAAATATGAACGGATTGCGCTGTCGTAATGAGAACTTACAGCAAATGCCTGCCTTGCAAACCAGCGGCGCTGTTCCTTAGTTGTCTCTGCACCCTGATTCTTTACGATATTGAGAAGTCTGGCATATTCAGCCTTGCTAGGAACGATTACTACATCATTGAAATTCTTAGCACCGGCTCTGATAAGAGAAATTCCGCCTATATCGATTTTCTCGATGATTGCAGCCTCGTCATTGGTATTTGCAACAGTCTCTTCGAATGGATAGAGATCTACAATGACAAGATCTATCTCAGGAATTTCATATTTCTTCATTTCCTCGATATCGCTTTCAAGTCCGCGACGTCCGAGTATTCCTCCGAACACCTTTGGGTGAAGTGTCTTCACACGACCTCCAAGAATTGAAGGATAAGTTGTAACATCTTCAACCTTGCCGCACTCGTAGCCCAGACTCTCAATGAACTTCTGAGTACCTCCTGTTGAAAGGAATTTTACACCGTTCTTGTTCAGTTCTGCCAGCAATTCATCCAAACCGTCCTTGTGGTAGACAGAGATCAGAGCTGTTTTGATTTTTTTTGTTTCAGCCATAATTTCACACGTTATTATTGATCTAAATACTTTTGACGTGCAAAGTTACGAAATTAGCACGATACCTCTTTTATCTGCGCATACTTTTTTGCAATAAGATACAAAAAATCGGGGCCACGAGCCACATTATGCACCGACAGACTTGCAGAAAATCAAAATTATGTTTCTAAAGTATTGTGTATCTGACAAAAAAGATGTTACTTTGCACCGCTTTAGCGAAGCCGCTGTCCAGGAAGTGTAACTGGAGAATGCTTCGTTGGAACCAAAAAACAATTTAAATTAAAAAACAAAATGGATTTAATTAAAGTTGCTGAAGAAGCCTTTGCTACAGGCAAAGAGTTCCCAAAATTCAAGGCCGGTGACACAATCACAGTTGCTTACAAGATCATCGAAGGTTCTAAGGAACGTATCCAGATGTATCGTGGAGTTGTGATCAAGATCAGCGGTGAAGGTACAAAGAAGCGTTTCACAGTACGCAAGATGTCTGGAACAGTAGGTGTAGAGCGTATCTTCCCTATCGAATCACCAAACATCGACAGCATCACTGTAAACAAGATCGGTAAGGTTCGCCGCGCCAAGCTTTACTACCTCCGCAAACTCACTGGTAAGAAAGCTCGTATTAAGGAAAAGATTGCTACTGGAGCTGCCAATTAAGCAAGATCTGTTAATCCGAGATAAAACAGCACAACACGCCGTTCTGAAATTCTCAGAGCGGCGTTTTTTTCTTTTCGGTGCACATGTTTTTCATATTGTACACACAAGTATTTCCACTATTCAATTTACAACAATCCAACAACCTCAAATAAAATTCAAAAGTTATGGAACTTCCAGAAGACCCAATGATGCTCTTCAGCTTCATGAACATGAAACTGCGTGATGCCTACAATTCACTCGACGAATTCTGCTCAGACACTGGAGTGAGCAAAGATTTCATCGTATCAAAGCTGAAAGATGCAGGATTCGAATACAACGCGGAGATGAACAAGTTCTGGTGAAAAGCAGCACAAAGTAACAAAACGCGAGGGCTCGCAGTAAAAATTACAAGCGCTCGCAACATTAACCGCAAGGGCTCAGAAAAAGAGGCACGGACTTCCGTGCCTCTTTAATTTTATTATATAGTCATAAATCTAATAATAGAACAGACCGCAGTCAAGCAAGAACTCAGCCTTGCAGATCCAATCCATCAAGCAGACGCACATAAAGATTTATGGCACCGGCGATTTCATCGACACAAATAAATTCATCTGCTGTATGTGAACGGCTGGATGAACCTGGACCTATTTTGACAGAAGGGAAATTCATCAGCGCCTGATCGGACAATGTCGGTGAGCCGAACGGTTCCAGTCCCATTTCTACAGCCTTTCGTACAATCGGATGGTCAGGCGATACGGAAGAAGAATTCAGTCTGAACGAACGTGCTTTGACCTCAGACTTCACATTTCTTACGATTTCATCGAATATTTCGTGATTGGTGTAACATTCGTTGGTACGTACATCCACGGTGAAAACGCATTTATCAGGTATGACGTTGTGCTGTGTACCTGCATTGATTACAGTAACAGTCGTTTTCACTGGTCCGAGAAGCGGAGACACTTTAGGGAATTTAAAATCCTTGAACCAACATATATCATCGAGAGCTTTATATATGGCATTCTCTCCCTCATTGCGAGCCGCATGTCCGGCCTTGCCATGTGAAGTAACATCAAGCACCATCAATCCTTTTTCCGCAATAGCAGGATTCATGCCGGTAGGTTCGCCAACAACACCAAGTGTTATTCGCGGCAGAAGCGGAAGCACACTCTCGATGCCGTCGCGACCGGAAACTTCCTCCTCACACGAAGCTAGAAAAATAAGGTTGTAAGGCTGATTTCTTTCGGTCAATACGGTGAAAGCCTCAAAAAGAGAAACTACACTTGCACCGGCATCGTTGCTGCCCAATCCGTATATACGTCCGTCCGATTCCATCGGTACAAACGGATCGTAAGTCCACCCGTCAACTGGTTTTACCGTATCTATATGCGAATTCATCAGCAGATTGGGCTTCGACTCATCGAATCCATCACATATACACCAAACGTTATTTCCCTTGCGATGCGGTTCATATCCCTTATTACGGATGAACTCGCAAACGACATCGGCTGCTTCAGCCTCGTTCCTGCTTGTTGATGGTACAGAAATAAGGCGCTTTAGAAAACATACGGCCTCGGCCGTCAAACAATCGTAATCCATAAATTTTAAAACTTGTTCATGCAAAAATAAAGCATTTGGAACCATTAATGCAACAACACGGCCTATAAGGAGAAATAAAAAACAGTAATTGCACTAAGATACAGAGGCGTACGGCCCTATTGATGCTGTTTTTTTGAAAATAACTTGCTATCTTTGCCGCATAAAATGCAACAGATATGATTACAGCAGACCAACTTAAAGATGTAAAAGAAAGAACGGAGGCGCTCTACAGATACCTTGACATCGAAAACAAGAAGGTGGAAGTGGAAGAAGAAGAACTGCGCACACAGGCTCCAGGCTTTTGGGACGATGCAAAGGCCGCTGAAGCGCAGATGAAAAAAGTAAAAGGACTTCAGAAATGGATTGACGGATACAACGAAGTCAAATCCGCCACTGATGAGCTTGAGTTGGCCTTCGATTTCTACAAAGACGAGATGGTTACTGAAGAAGAGGTCGATGCAGACTATCAGAGAGCCATCGAACTGATAGAAAGCCTTGAGCTCAAGAACATGCTCCGCAATGAAGCAGACGGTATGGACTGCGTGCTGAAAATTAATTCTGGTGCAGGCGGAACAGAAAGCCAGGACTGGGCATCAATGCTCATGAGAATGTACCAGAGATGGGCCGAGGCGCACAATTATAAAGTTACAATCAGCAACCTGCAGGACGGTGACGAAGCCGGAATCAAGACCGTGACAATGGAAATTGAAGGCGATTCGGCATACGGATACCTCAAAGGCGAAAACGGTGTGCACAGACTCGTGAGAGTTTCACCATACAACGCACAGGGAAAACGAATGACATCGTTCGCTTCTGTATTCGTAACCCCGCTGGTAGACGACACGATAGAAGTTGTCATCGATAAGAGCAAGATTTCATGGGACCTCTTCCGTTCAGGAGGTGCAGGAGGACAGAACGTCAACAAAGTGGAAACAGGTGTGCGCTTGCGCTATCAATATGTTGACCCTGACACAGGCGAAGAAGAAGAAATCCTCATTGAAAATACAGAAACCAGAAAACAGCTGGAGAATAGAGAGAACGCGCTCAGACTCTTGAGATCACAGCTCTACGACAGAGCCATGAAGAAGAGAATGGCAGAACAGCAGAAAATCGAAGCCGGCAAGAAAAAGATTGAATGGGGCTCACAGATCAGAAGTTACGTGTTTGACGACAGACGCGTAAAAGACCACAGAACAAACTACCAGACTTCGGACGTACCGGGCGTAATGGACGGTAAGATCGACGGATTCATCAAGGCATACTTGATGGAGTTTGCATCTGAGGCTGTCGGAGCAGAACATTGATCATGAAAAGTCTGTCGTTTCAGCACAACAGAAAACAAATTTAAAATCAAACGTCATGGCATTGGAAATAGAACGTAAATTTCTCGTAACCGGCGACTACAAAAGCCGGGCATATTCACACAGCCACATAATGCAGGGATATATATGCAGAGAATCCGGCAGAACCGTAAGAGTAAGAATCCGTGACGGAAAGGGATACCTTACTATAAAGGGGCCTTCGGACAAATCTGGACTGGGACGATATGAATTTGAAAGAGATATTCCTCTTTCTGATGCGGAAGAATTGATGAAAATATGCTTGCCTGGCATAATCGATAAAAACAGATGGTTGGTAAAAAGCGGCAGACACACTGTTGAAGTAGACGAATTCTTCGGTGAAAACGAAGGACTCGTTGTTGCCGAAATAGAACTTGAGGATGAAAATGAAGAGTATGAAAAACCCGATTTCATCGGAGAAGAGGTGACGGGCGACAAGAAATACTACAATTCCAACCTTATGGTTCATCCATACTCCAAATGGTAACGGCACCAACATATCGCTAAATATCAGTACAACAATAGATAAACAAGCATCAACATACTGATTTTGTTCGGCAAAAGGGGTAAAAACTGACATAAAACAGTTTTTACCCCTTTATTTATGAGGTTACATGCATAAAATATGGAACAGAAATGTATATTTGTGCATAAATCTTAAATCACTGAAACTATGGAGGCAAACATTTGTTTTACACAGCAACTGATCAAGCTGCAGGACGTTCTTTTCAGATTCGCCTACAGACTCACGGCAGACAGAGACGAAGCAAATGATCTGCTTCAGGAAACATCTCTGAAAGTACTGACCAATGCTGAAAGTTATATGGAAGAAACCAGCTTCAAAGGTTGGGTTCTTACTATAATGCGCAACCTCTTCATCAACAATTACAGAAGAATCTTGCGTGGACACACAATAATGTCAGAGGAAACTTTGACTATAACCAACAATGAAATTTTGGAAGATTCGGTAGATACTACTTACGACATTTCGGAAATACAGAAAGTCATAAAGCAGCTTCCGACGGAATACAGAGTGCCATTCTCTATGTACGTAGCCGGATTTAAATATAGAGAGATTGCAGACAAGCTAGGTCTACCAATAGGAACAGTCAAGAGCCGTATATTTTTCACACGCAAACAGCTCAAGACAGAACTAAAGGATTTCCTGTAAACTGGGAATTTCCCAAAGTAAAGAACCGACACAACATGTAAACAATAGAAATGAGATATTCAGGAACGGAACCTTATCCTTCCTGAATATTTTCGTATTACAAAGAATCCCAACACAAAGCCGATTCCCACTCCAACTGAATCAGCGTAAAAGTCAAGCATATCCCCGCTTCTGGTCGACGTAAGATTTTCCTGTACAATCTCAAGTATTCCTCCAAGCACTACAGGATATACAACAGCAGACAAGAATGCAGGCATAGTAAATTTTAGATTTTTCCTCTTACGGTAATAATCATACCATACAGCACAAGAAACTCCACCGTACATAACAAAATGCACCCATTTGTCAATAAGAGGAACATCTTCTAGAGGAGGATTCTCAGGAAGTGGTATTACAGAAAGCACTATTACACAAAAAGAGACAAAAATTGAGATAAAATAATTTTTCAGGAAAGCCATAAACATATATTATTTATAATCTGATACAAAAATAGGCAATATTTTGTACATTTGCGCAATTAACACACCAATTAATTGCATTTTGAAATTATGAAACTGACAGAAAGAGAAAATTTCGGAAGCAAAATCGGCGTTATTCTGGCAACAGCCGGTTCAGCAGTAGGACTTGGAAACATTTGGCGTTTTCCGGTAGAAACAGGTAGAAATGGAGGAGCTGCATTCATCCTTATATATATTGCATGCATCATAATACTTGGAATGCCTATAATGATAAGCGAGTTCATAATAGGAAGAAAAACACAGGTGAACACTGCCGCCGCGTACAGAACACTTGCTCCAGGCACACATTGGAACTGGGTCGGAAGACTTGGAGTTTTGTCTGGTTTCCTTATATTAGGCTATTATTCCGTTGTTGCCGGATGGACACTGGAATATGCAATAATGGCGGCAGGAAACATGTTTGAAGGCAAAGCCGCTGCAGACTACCCTGTTATGTTCAATGAGTTTGCCTCAAATCCATACAAGCCAATACTATGGCTGTTGACATTTCTTGTAATAACACATATAGTCATAGTACGTGGCGTGGAAAGCGGTATTGAAAAGTTCTCAAAGGTAATGATGCCTGCGCTGTTCGTCGTTATAGTAATTCTTGTTGCATGTTCCGTCAGTCTTCCTGGAGCATACAAAGGTGTCGAATACCTTTTGCGTCCTGACTTTTCAAAAATCGATGGTTCGGTAGTTTTGAGTGCCATGGGGCAGGCATTCTTTTCACTCAGTCTGGGCTTAGGATGTCTATGCACCTATGCTTCATATTTCAACAAAGAAACCAATATAGCAAAAACAGCCGTAAACGTATGTATCTTAGACACCATGGTAGCCATAATGGCCGGCTTCATCATATTCCCATCTGCATTTAGTACAGGATACAGTCTTGGAAGAAACGATGTCGGACCGTCACTTATATTCATAACATTGCCCAACGTATTCCAGCAGGCCTTTGAAGGACTTCCAATATTGTCTTATATATTCTCAGTGATGTTCTATTTCCTTCTAGTGATAGCAGCACTGACATCTACGATATCCATGCATGAAGTAGTAACAGCGTATCTATCCGAAGAATTCAAGATGACGAGACGCAAAGCCGCATGCTTCGTTACAGCAGGATGTCTTATTATCGGTATCTTCTGTTCACTTTCATTCGGCCCTCTGAAGGATTTCACAATTAACAGCAAGACTATATTTGATTTGTTCGACTTCACTACATCCAATATATTCTTGCCTCTTGGAGGTATGCTCATATCAATATTTGCAGGCTGGTATTTGAAAAGCCGAATGATAAGAGAAGAACTGACGAACGGAGACACCATCAAGGCTCCGTACTTCAAAGCCCTTATCTTTGTACTAAGATACGTGGCACCAGTTGCCATAGGATGTGTATTCATTAACCTGATAGGTATCTTGTAATGCTCAATACTCAAAACCTCACGAGGGCAACATCAGTTAGTCAAGACATATAAGTCTTATATAAAAAGAAAAATGTTACGAAGGTTCCTATACTTCTCAAAAAGTGACAGGAGAGCCATATCTGCACTTATTGCAACGGCAATGATAGCTATTGCCGTTGCAATATTCGTGGATAATACAAAGAAAGATGAAAATGAGGTTTCTGCCGATGAAAACGTAAAGACAGGCAACAAAAACAATTATAAAGCAGCGAATTCATCGACAACAGCAGGCAATAAAACGGCAATCGATGCTAATGGAGAAGATATATATACAAGCCTGCCCATATTTGATCCAAACACGGTGGATTCGACAACTTTAGCCCTTTTCGGAATAAAAAACTGGAAAATCAGGAATCTTATCAAATATCGACAAGCCGGCGGTATATTCAGAGAACCAGAAGCCATATCCAGACTTTACGGATGGACCGAAGAAGAGGTTGAAAGAATTATTCCATACATAAGAATCTCTGATAAGTATAGGACATCACACAAAAGAAAAGCCGATGAATACGGCAACAAAAAAGGCGAAACATCTGATGAATACGTGGATTTCCATACTAACAGAGACAAAAGACACAATGAGCTTTCAAAGATATACAAAAGCAGTAAATTTCAAAAAGACACCATCATTGACGTAAATACGGCAGACACGGCTATATTGAGAAGAATACCGGGTATAGGCAAAGGTATCTCAAAAGCAATCATCGATTACAGACAAAAACTTGGAGGCTACTATAGTACAAAGCAACTTCTGGAGATAAAGATTTTCTCTCCTGAACTTCTTAAATGGTTCAGCACAGACATATCAAAAATTACGCGCATAAACATCAATAAAGCCAGCTTCCAATCCTTAAACAGCCATCCATACATTTCGTACGAACAGACAAAATCCATATTGAATTACCGAAGATTATACGGTGAATTCAAAGATTTTGAGAATTTGCAGGCATCCGGAATATTCACAGAAAAAGAAATCGAACGTCTTGCCTACTATCTTGAATATTGAAACCGAGTTGCAAAAAACAAGACAATGCGCTTATTGGTATCAGACATATCTTGTTTTTTATTAAATTTGAACGTATAAAAGTACAGATACAACCAGAGAAGCATGCAACTGCCAACGTTTTATCCATTCTTTATTTGATGCAGCTGCAAGCAATCTGTGCAAAGTTAAAACCTACAAGCCTCAACACAGCAGATGAGTTTTGCTATATTTGCAACACAAAATAACACGCTATATGACAGACAACAAAATCAAAGCTTTATTCTTCGACATCGACGGTACACTTGTATCATTCAAAACTCATTCAATCCCACAATCAACTGTAGACGCCATACACAAAGTACGCAAGAACGGAATCAAGGTATTTATAGCAACAGGACGCCCCATCCCATTCATTGACAACATCAGTGCAATAGAATATGACGGAATCGTTTCGGCAAACGGTGCATGCTGTATTAGTGGAGAAAACGAACTGATAAGATGCAGTACTGTTGACACTGAAGATCTAAAAAGATTAGCCGAATACAACAAAATTCACAAATTTCCAATAGCCTTTGCATCTGAAGAGGACGTTTTCATAACATCAACAAATACGGCATCAGACAATGTCTTCAAGCTTCTGAATGTAAAACCTATAGAGATAAAACCAATTGAAGAAAGCTTTACAAAACACATAATACAAATAATAGCATTCTTCAACAAAGAACAAGAGCCAGAAATTATGGCCGGTGTTCTAAAGAATTGCGATGCCCACAGGTGGCATCCTGATTTTGCAGATATAATATCCAAGGGCAACAGCAAAAGTACAGGAATAGACGCAATGCTCGCTCATTACGGTATAAAATTGGACGAGTCCATGGCTTTCGGTGACGGAGGCAACGACATTTCAATGCTGAAACATGCCGGCATTGGCGTTGCAATGGGAAATGCCAGTGAAGAAGTCAAAAAATCAGCAGATTTCGTTACAGCTTCTGTTGATGAAGACGGCGTTGCACTCATGCTCAAGCGTATGGGCCTATACTAATTTCAAACCTATCAATATACCGAAAACAAAAGTCCAAATACAGCATTTGCGACATATACAAAATTAATCGGGACATCTTCGTGCTATCAGCGAAAATGTCCCGATTTAATATATCTAGATTCCAAACCTTACAAAAGGAATATCATCAAGCATCGATATTAGCATAAGTTGCATTTCTTTCTATGAAATCCCTTCTTGGACCTACGTCATCTCCCATAAGCATAGAGAACGTATAATCAGCCTCAGAAGCATCCTCAATTGTAACCTGCTTAAGAAGTCTGGTCTCAGGATTCATTGTTGTCTCCCACAACTGTTCAGGATTCATTTCTCCCAAACCTTTGTATCTTTGAGTATGCACACTTCCTTCAGTTCCATCACCGTATTTGTTGATGAATCTCAAACGGTCTTCTTCTGTATAGCAGTACTCCTTAATCTTACCTTTTGTACAGAGATACAGCGGTGGAGTAGCAATATACAGACGTCCGTCCTTTATAAGCTGAGGCATATATCTAAAGAACAAAGTCATCAGCAGTGTGTCGATGTGTGAACCATCGACATCGGCATCGGTCATGATTATTGTCTTGTAGTACCTGAGCTTATCATAATTGGCTTCCTTGCTGTCTGCTTCATTAAGACCGAATCTGACGCCAAGAGCCTGAATTATGTTGTTAACCTCTTCATGTTCAAACGCCTTGTGCCACATAACGCGTTCAACGTTGAATATCTTTCCTCGTATAGGCAGAATTGCCTGGAAGTGTCTGTCTCGGCCCTGTTTTGCAGAACCACCGGCAGAATCACCCTCGACAATGAACATTTCGCAGTTTGCAGCATCCTTGTCAGAGCAGTCGGCCAATTTACCAGGCAGACCTCCACCTGTCATAGGATTCTTTCTCTGCACACTCTCACGAGCCTTTCTAGCAGCAATTCTTGCAGTAGCAGCCAACACGACCTTGTCCACAATCATCTTAGCCTCTTTTGGATGCTCCTCAAGATAGTTTGCAAGTGCTTCACCCACAGCCTGGTTGACAGCTCCAGCCACTTCGTTGTTTCCAAGCTTAGTCTTTGTCTGTCCTTCAAATTGAGGTTCAGCAACCTTTACAGATATAACGGCAGTAAGTCCCTCACGGAAGTCTTCACCGCTGATTTCAATTTTCTGTTTTTCAAGTTTTTCGAGAACTTTTGTGTCCTCCGCATATTTCTTAAGAACACGAGTCAATGCTGCACGGAAACCTGTCAGGTGCGTACCGCCCTCTATCGTATTGATATTATTGACATACGAATGGATATTCTCGCTATAAGAAGTGTTATACATTATAGCCACTTCTATCGGAATATTCTGTTTCTCAGTGTTAAGATATATCACATCATTGAAAAGATGCGTACGCGAAGAATCAATATATTTGACGAAATCCTTCAATCCGCCTTCAGAATGGAACACATCCTTACGTATATCTTCAAATCCGGCAGCTTCGTTGACATCCTTGCGCATATCCATCAGCGTGATTGTAAGACCTGCATTAAGATATGCAAGTTCACGCATTCTGTTTGCCAATATGTCATACTTATATACAGTCGTTGTAAAAATCGAAGCATCAGGCCAGAACTGCTGACGGGTACCGCGCTTGTCTGTCTCTCCTACTACCTTCACATCATACAAAGGTTTTCCGCAAGCATATTCCTGCTGGTAAATCTTTCCGTCACGGAAAACCTGCGATTTCATTCTTGTTGACAATCCGTTTACACAGCTGACACCCACACCGTGAAGTCCTCCGGAAACCTTGTATGATCCCTTATCAAACTTACCACCGGCATGCAGCACAGTCATAACAACTTCCAACGCCGATTTATGCTCCTTCTCGTGCATATCCACCGGTATACCTCGTCCGTTGTCCTGTACCGTTATCGAATTGTCCTCATTTATTGTAACTTCTATATGCGTACAGTATCCTGCGAGCGATTCATCTATAGAGTTGTCAACAACCTCATATACAAGGTGATGAAGTCCCTTCTCGCTGATGTCGCCTATATACATCGCCGGACGTTTTCTTACAGCCTCAAGTCCTTCAAGGACCTGAATATTACTCGCCGAATAACTGCTGGCATTTGTTGTTTCCTGTTCCATTTACATACTAAACTTTATAGGCACAAATATAATAAAAAAAGGTGTATCAGGGAAATATTGGGAAGTAAAAATACGGTCGTCATACAGGTCCATCAACCCATTGTTTCAAGCGTCCGCTTACATCCTCTCAACACTCTCATTCCTACACAACAAAAAAGGGTGGCAAACAGATAAATCCCTGTCACCACCCTCTATTTTTTCTAAAAATCACTCAGATTCAATCTTCCTTGATTCTAATAAGCGCATTAGCCAATATAGCTGTCAAACCTCCGGTTGTTATTCCAGAAGAGAATATATTGCGCAAAGTCTCCGGAAGCTGGCACAATATATCCGGAACAAGTTCAACGCTCAATCCGAAAGAGAAGCTCAGCGCCATTACCAAAGTAGCCTTACGGTTGATTTTCTGCGATGAGATGATGCGTATACCGGCAGCCGCAACTGTTCCGAACATAAGCAACGTTGCTCCACCGAGAACCGGCTCAGGCATAAGCGAGAACACAAGTCCTACAGCCGGGAACAATCCGAGCAGAACAAGCATGCCGGCAATGAAATATCCTACATAACGGCTTGCAACACCTGTAAGCTGTATCATTCCATTATTTTGCGCAAAAATAGAATTTGGGAACGAATTGAATACTCCTGCAAGCATTGAGTTGAATCCGTCTGCAAGAATACCTCCTGAAGCCCTGCGAACAAACTTTTCGCCTTCTACCGGTTCGCCGGATATAAGAGAATTTGCAGTGATGTCGCCATAAGCCTCTATAGCTGTAATGAGATACACAAGTCCCAAAGCAATTATAGACGATATGTCAAAAGAAATACCGTAGCGGAAAGGTACTGGTATATTGAATCCTCCGAAATCGTTCACCGTTGAGAAATTTACAAGTCCCATAGCCCATGCAACGGCATAACCTACAGCCAGACCTATGACGATGGAGCTCATTCTCAAATATCTGTTTGAACTTCTGTTGAAAAGAATTATAAGCACCAGCACAAGAGCTGCAAGACCTACATGCTGTAAAGCGCCGAAAGTGCCGTCAGCCTTAGCCATTTCACCACCACCGCAAGCAGTGATGCCGACCTTTATCAAACTCATACCGATAAGTGTCACCACTATACCAGACACAAGCGGAGTAATGATCTTTCGTGTATACTTCAATATACGGCTGACAATCATCTCAACAAAAGAACCTGCTATCGTAGCACCGAATATAGTGCTCAATCCTGCTGTTCCGCCCAATATGTTGCCTGCAGCAATTATCGGGCCTATAAATGAGAAGCTGGTACCCTGCACGCAAAGAAGCCCGCATCCTATAGGACCAACACGTCTGCACTGAATGAAAGTTGAAATTCCTGATGCAAAAAGCGACATAGACACAAGGAAACCTGTCGTCTCCAAATCAAGCTTCATCGCACCTGCAATTATGAGAGGCGGAGTTATTATGGCAACAAATATCGCCAACAAATGCTGCAGTGCAGCAAAAAAAGTATCTTTCAAAGGCGGACGGTCATTGAGTCCGTAAATAAGACCATTTCCGGCAGTCGAACCTGCATTCTGATTATCCTGTTCCATTTACCTATAAATATCTTTATTACCTTATTAAAAATCCGACATCAGTCTCTTATCACAATACGGCAGTCGTCAAGACTGTCTATTATTGCAAGCGATTCCACATGAACGCCACGTTCTCTCAAAAAATCGCCTCCATGCTGGAATGATTTTTCAATAAGGAATCCCATACCTACAAGCTCTGCACCAGCCTGCTCGACAAGGTCTATTATACCCTTGGCAGCATTGCCGTTAGCAAGAAAATCATCAATAAAAAGCACCTTATCGCCAGGACACAGATAATCCTTGCTCACGCACACGTTATATGAACTGTTTTTAGTGAACGAGTATACGGTCGTAGACAGCATATTCTCCATAGTGCTTGGAACCTTCTTCTTTGCAAAAACCACAGGAAGTTCCAACAAGTAGCCCACCATTATAGCCGGTGCTATACCGCTGGCCTCGATTGTCACAATCTTGTTGATTTTAGTACCGGCAAAACGGCGTACAAATTCAACTGCCATAGACTTCATCAGAATAGGATCCATCTGATGATTGATGAAATTGTCAACCTTGAGTATTCCTCCGTCAAAACATCTTCCATCCCGCATAATGCGATCTTTCAGTGCTCTCATACTGCAAATGTTCTAGTTAAATGTTTCAATAAAGTTGCAAAGTTAAGTTTTTTCGGTCACAATATCCACACATAACCACCCATTTGTTTCACATCGCGCCTCGACTTTAACGTCTGTCAGCCATCAGAATGCTTCTCCAGCCACTTTTTAGCGTATTCGCATACGGCAACACGCTTCAGACATTTTTCGTCGGCATACTTATAGGCTGCAGCAACTAAAGCCGAAGCCAAGCCACGGCCTTCAAGAGGACTCGGAACGATGGTATGCACGATAATCAGTTCACCTGCATTTTCCACATATTCCACATACGCTTCACTTCCTTCCATTTCGATTGAGAATCTACAGACTTCGGGTCTGTGAACAATGGTGTATTCCATAAAATATTCAGATTTAAAAGACAATAAAGTATATCATTCACTATATACAAATGAACGACGCGTTTTGTTCACATATTTCCACATAACGCCTTCACAAAAAAACGCCAGAGGCTCAGAACAAAAATTACAAGCCCTCGAAACGATTATTCCGCGCGCTCAGAAATCTTTTCGCGAGCGCCCATAATTTCAATCCGGATAGTAATATGCCATACTGCATACGTTACAATGCCCAAACATCTATAATACATTCTTGGACAACAAATTTTGCCCAACCGTAGCTAATATGACAAAAAGGCTCCAGATCTATTTTAAACACAAAACAGAAGGAAATAAAAAGGGATGCATCCTATATAGACACATCCCATAATATTTCAATGAATCATTGTTGCCACATTACATAGTCAATCTTCCAATCCTGCAAAACGTCCCTCAGGAGTAAGCTCGATTCCATCATCAAGAATCTTTATATAATGCTTCTTATAGAGATCGCCGACAGCCTTCTTGAAAGTTTTCTTGCTCACCTTAAACTCGGCATATATATCTTCAGCCGGACTTTTGTCATGATAAGGGGCAAAGCCTTCTTCCGTGCATTTAAGATAATTGAACAACTCTTCTGAAAAATCGGCCACATGCTTGCGTCCGTGCGCTTGAAGCACCAAGTCAATCTTTCCGTCCTCACGAACATTCTTTACATACGCTTTCAATCGGTCACCGGTATGTATATCTCTAAAAAGTTCGTTCTGATAGATGAGTCCTCCGTATTTGTTTTCAACTATGGCCTTGAATCCAAGATCTGTTTTCTGCTGCACAAGGACATCTACGATTTCACCGGCTTTGTATGGTGGATAATCGTCAGAAATGAATTTGTCAACCTTTGCCGATGCTACTATACGATAGGTCTGCGAATCGATGTATACATAAACAATATAGCTTCTGCCGACCTGCATCTTACGGCGCTGCTCGCGGAACGGACAGAAAAGATCCTTCATCAGCCCCCAATCAAGGAAAGCTCCGTACTCGTTTACCCATTTCACTTCCAAATAAGCAAACTGATTTACTTCAACCAAAGGCGTTTCTGTCGTAGCCACCAGGCGTTCTTCACTGTCGAGATAGAGAAAAACGTCGATTACATCGCCTATTTTGCAATCTTCAGGCACATATCTTTTCGGAAGAAGTATCTCGCCAAGTTCTCCAGCACCGAGATACATACCGAAATCAACCTCCTTAACAACTTCAAGCTTGTTCCATTTGCCAAGCCTTAGTTTAGGCATATTGTCATTGTCCATAATTTCCACTTCTTTATATATTCTGTTCGGATTCAACACTTGTTTCTTCTTTCTGCTTCATCTTTTTCGCAGATTCGGTACTGAGAATCATTCCATCTTTCAGATGTATTGTCCTATCAGTTGTTGATGCCAACTCCTCATCATGCGTCACTATGACGAATGTCTGTCCAAACTGTTTTCTCAGTTCGAAGAAAAGCTGATGCAATTCAGCTTTGTTTTTCGTATCCAGACTTCCAGAAGGTTCATCCGCAAGTATAACAGACGGGCGATTCATCAAAGCACGCGCCACAGCCACACGCTGCTTCTCTCCTCCAGACAGCTCATTAGGCTTATGCGAAGCTCTATCTGCCAGTCCCATGAATCCAAGAAGTTCTTCGGCCCTGGCCTGAGCTTCCTTATGATTCATTCTAGCAATCATCGCCGGCATCATCACATTCTCTATTGCAGTGAATTCGGGCAGAAGCTGGTGAAACTGAAATACAAAACCGATCTGTTTGTTGCGGAAGCGCGAAATTTCATTATGCCCCAGCTTTGAAACATCCACGCCGTTGATGACAACGCTTCCGCTGTCTGCGCGGTCCAAAGTACCCATAATCTGCAGAAGAGTTGTCTTGCCGGCACCGCTTGGACCTACAATACTGACGATTTCACCGTCATTTATGTCCAGATCTATGCCCTTCAGCACCTGCAGATTGCCGAAGCTCTTTGTAATTCCTTTTAGAGTAATCATATCTTAAATTATATCCTATTTTTCTGTTAGATGTCGTATGACATATGCTGCCAGATAATTTCCGAAAGTAGCGGTCATATAAGAAACTGTTCCAGCCGTAGATTTCTTGTTTGTCTCATTTATTCTGATGACTGCATCCATATCCGGTGCCTGAGAACAAAACACAACCGGAAGACGGCGTCCCTGAAGACCACGTCTTTTCATTCCCGTCCGTACCGCCTTGCTCAATCCGCAATTGAAGGTTTTCCATATATCTGCGTACTGTATCTGCGATATGTCTGTCTTGGCTCCTGCACCCATAGAACTTACTATACCGATTCTGTTATTTAGAGCATAGGCTATCAGTCCGAGTTTCGGTGCAATCGTATCTATTGCATCAACTATAAAGTCAAATTTACCTGCACTGACGAACTCACCGACATTTTCCTCGGTTATGTACTCGTGCAGAGCTGTAAGTGAAATTTCTGGATTTATATCTCTGAATCGTTCGGCCATCACGTCAACCTTACTTCGTCCAACGGTGGAATGCAATGCTGGAAGCTGACGATTGATATTTGTTACCGACACATCGTCGGCATCTATTATAGTCATACTGCCGATACCGGCACGACAAAGCATTTCTGCGGCATAGGCACCGACTCCGCCCACACCTGCAACAAAAACATTAGCACTTCGCAGACGCTCCATCGAATCCTGGCCAAACAGGATTTCTGTCCTCTGCATCCATTCGTTTTCCATCGACATTATAGTATTTTAACCGATTTTGCTTATCCATTTCGACATCCAGCGCGACATTCTGGATATGTTTGCAGCAGTTTTTCCGCGTGGTTCTGCAAACGTAAGATTATCCGGTTCTTCGCCGAACTGATCGGGATAAACTATCATAAGACTGTTGTTGGAGAAATATCGTTCCAAAAGTTTAGGCAACTGTTCGAAAGACTTCTGGTAAGAAATCGAACCTGTTCTGGCCGTAACAACGACAAACATGTGGTCGTAATTCATATCCTCGCTGAGAAGAAGCAGGTCGTCCCATGAATCAAGAAGTTCATAGCTGGCTCTGAGGTTTGGATGGGAATGTCTCACACGCGACATTATCAAAGCAGATGTACGTTCTGTTGCATGAAATACAATCTGACAACCGATTTCATCGGCTAATCTTGAGAGTCTTTCGACCCAACGTACAAATCCGGTTTCGAATTCAGCACGTTCAGGAACAGCTACAACTATACGGCGTATCGTATTCAACGGCACAATGCTCTTGACTATTATTATCTGCCTAGACAAAGCACCGATCAATTCGGTTGTAAAACTTCCAAGATACGAATCGACAATAGATCGGCGGTGATGAAGGCCGATAATCAATTCGGTGGCATCATTTTCTCGAACCGCGTGCACAAGGCCGCTCGTTGGATTCGTGGCTAGACGGCTCTGAGTAACCATTTTCACATCTGCAGACGCAGCCACCTGCTCAGCCCTCGTCAGAATCTTACGGCTGTGCTCATGCATAGCCTCGCTGTGCTCATCATCATATACAACATTTATAGCTATAAGCTCGGAATTGCGTTTCTGATTTCGCATCATAATAGCCAATCCAACGATGCTTTCGATGTTGTCGTGATAACTTACCGGAATCATGATTTTCTCGGAGTCATCGGAATAATCCTTCTCGGATGCAGTTTCGTCAAGTCCTCTCAATGTAAGATTGCGTGCTGCCTGATCTGTCGCTATGGAACTGATAATACATGAAATGAGAATCATCATGACAACACCGTCGAGTACGGCATTGTTCATAAGCGGTTCGCCCGGACGTATTTCCAGTCCCGTACCTACCATAACCATGGCAAGAGCACCTGCGGCATGAGCCTCGGTCAGTCCGAACATCATAAGTCCGCTTGACGGATCCATCTTAAACAATTTGCGGGTTATATGCGCTGCCAAAAGTTTCGACAGAGTTCCGGCAATGACCATAACAGCTACGACGACCAATGCACCTTCTTCTGTAAACAGAGGTTTGACGTTGACCAGCATGCCGACACCTATAAGGAAATATGGGATGAAAAGGGCATTCCCTACAAATTCCACCCTGTTCATCAACGGTGATGTGCGCGGTATAAATCTGTTGAGCACCAATCCTGACAAAAATGCGCCAAGAATACCTTCAAGGCCACACAACTCCGCCATTGCCGCAAAAAAGAATACTACGGCAATTACGAATATGTACTGCATGACATTGTCGGAGTATTTTCGGAAAAAAGCTCTTATGATACGCGGACAAATGGTAAATATGCAAACAAAATATATTATGCATTTCACCGCAAACATCGACCAGTATATTGCATCGTTTCCACCTTTGAAAGTACCGCTTATGCTGGCAAGTATGAGAAGAGCCGAAAGAAGTGCAAACATGGTTGCAGCAATAGAAACAGTAACGCTTGGATGCTTGCCCAATCCGTATCTGCCGACAATAGGATATGCAACCAGCGTATGCGAAGCAAGAATACAAGCCAAGAGCATTGATGCAGGCATACTGAAACCTAACACCCAATAACCGGAAATGAATCCGAACAAAAAAGGTATTGCAGTAGTCAAAGCTCCGAAAATAAGGCCTCGAGTCTGATTTTTCTTCAATCCTTCGAGATCCATTTCAAGACCGGCAAGAAACATTATGTAGTAGATACCCACTTTGCCGAACAATTCGAAGCTTCCGTCTCTGTCGAGCAAATCGAGTCCGTTCTCGCCTATAAGCGCACCAGCCAATATCATACCTACAAGATGAGGTATATGAAGGCGGTTGAAAATCATTGGAGCAAGAAGAATTATGCACAAAACAATGAAGAAGACCCACGTGGGATCCGTAATAGGCAAATATAAGGTTATAGCGTCCATAATTGCATCTTGCTTTAAAGTTGGAGTTTAGAAAAACAAAAAGTGAAACCAGCAGAAAACAGATGCATTCCTGCACATCCTGATGACGGAAAAATCACTCGCTTCATCAACTCCTGGATGATGATTCCGACACGTCCGCCTGTCAAAAAGCGGAACTTCTGCTGTTTTTGCATCACATGCTCTGCAAATATAACTAAAATATCAGTGTTTAGTCGTTTAAATCGTCAAATTGTTATATTTTTGCACAAATGTCTTTACAGAAATAGATTAACATTAAATAAGTTGAAAATGAAAGTAGCAATTGTAGGCGCCAGCGGTGCCGTAGGACAAGAATTTCTCAGAGTTCTCGATGAAAGAAACTTTCCTATCGACGAACTTGTGCTCTTCGGTTCTGAAAGAAGCGCAGGAAGAAAGTATTCATTTCGTGGCAAAGAATACGAAGTAAAGCTTCTCCAGCACAATGACGACTTCAAGGGCGTTGACATAGCCTTCACCTCTGCCGGAGCCGGCACATCAAAGGAGTTTGCCGCAGACATAACAAAATATGGCGCTGTAATGATTGACAACTCAAGTGCATTCCGTATGGACGACGATGTACCTTTGGTAGTACCAGAGTGCAATGCAGAAGACGCACTGAACCGCCCAAGAGGAATCATTGCCAACCCTAACTGCACAACTATCATGATGGTTGTAGTGCTCCAGCCGCTCGAAAAGCTAAGCCACATAAAGAGAATACACGTATCAAGCTATCAGTCTGCCAGCGGTGCAGGTGCTGCAGCAATGGAAGAGCTTCAGCAGCAGTACAAGGAAATCGTCAGCGGAGAGCCTATCACTGTAAACAAGTTTGCTTATCAGCTGGCATACAACGTAATCCCTCAGATTGACGTATTCCAGGACAATGGATATACAAAAGAGGAGATGAAGATGTTCAACGAAACAAGAAAGATCATGCACAGCGATGTGAAATGTTCTGCAACATGCGTACGTATATCTTCACTCCGCTCACATTCAGAGTCTGTATGGATAGAAACAGAAAGACCTATCAGCGTAGAAGAGGCACGCAAGGCCATAGCTGAAGCTGACGGAGTAACACTTCAGGACGATCCAGCAAACAAGGTATACCCTATGCCTCTGTTCACAGCAGGAAAAGACGATATCTACGTAGGAAGAATCCGCAAGGACCTTGCCGACGAGAACGGACTTACATTCTGGCTCAGCGGCGACCAGATCAAGAAAGGCGCAGCACTCAATGCCGTGCAGATTGCAGAGTACCTTGTAAAGGTTGGTCTGTAAGACTATATATTCTCAAAAATTTAATATAGCGAAGCAGGCATTATATGTCTGCTTCGTTTTATTTATAGACAAATTTCACTTATACCAAATGAAAATAAGAACTATAGCATATATTACGCTTTGCTGTCTGGCCACGGGTGGATGCCAAGATGATGCAACAAGTGAAGGCTATGACAAGTCATTGTCTATCAATATAGAAGAGCAGGAATTGAAGCTTGAGGAAAATCAGACAGATACATTACATATCACAGTAAAACAGGAATTGCCAAAGCTTAAGCAAGATATTATCCGTATATGCTCAACCGACTCAAATACAGATTTTCCGTTTGAAATCGACACAATCTACGAAGAGAGTACAAACAGATATGCTATAGTTTTAGCAGACAAAGGAACATCAAACTTATACAACAGAAACGTGTATCTGTCGGTTTCCACCGGCAACATCGATAAACCTTATGAAAAATCCGATACGTTCCACGTGTATAAAAGCTTTTTCACAGACCTTCCGGTGGTTTACATAAATACTCCAGAAGGACAAAACGTGACATCAAAGGAAACATGGATGAGAGATGTATCCATCTGTATATACGACGAAAAGGGACGGCTTACATGGAATGGCATGACTGAGATAAAAGGAAGAGGCAATACAACATGGACATACCCCAAAAAGCCGTACACCTTAAGACTGGAGAAAAAATCAGAAATACTTGGAATGCCGGCACACAAACGTTGGATACTGCTTGCTAACTATATAGACAAAACATTGATGAGAAATCACATAGCATTCTTTTTGGCTAAAGCAGAGAAAACATCACTGGAGTGGACACCAAGAGGCGAATTTGTAGATTTAGTGTTCAACAACCGCCATGTGGGGAATTACTATCTATGTGAACAGATAAAAATAGATGAAAACCGCGTTAACATATATGAAAACGGTCCTGAAGACACAGACGGCGGCTTTCTGCTGGAGTTCGACAAGAATTTTGACGAAATCAATAAATTCCGCAGTGCGACGAGCGGACTTCCTGTCATGATAAAAGAACCGGATGAGAATGACCTGACTAAAGCACAATTCAATTTTATACAAGAATTCATCAACGACGTTGACAAGAAAATATATGCATCAGATTTTGCCTACAAAAGAGATTACGCACAAGACGTAGATGTTATGACCTTTGTCGACTATTACCTCATATACGAACTCACCGGAAATGCAGAACTTGGATGGCCGAAAAGCTGCTATATGTACAAAGATAAGGGTGGCAAGCTGAAGGCCGGCCCTGTTTGGGATTTTGACTATGCTACATACGGACCGTTTTACTATTACTACAGGAAAGGTCCTTCGAACACAAGCATCTGGTGGTTTGCAAGACTGCATGAAGATCCTGCAATAATGCAATTGAGAAAAGAACGATACAACACTCTCCGACCGTCACTCATAAAAGCCTTGGACGAAATAGAGAGAGTCAGGAAATACATAAAGAAATCAGCAGAAGAGAATTCAAGACTTTGGCCTATAGACCAATACGACATCAACAAAGATGAAAAGAAAAGCTTTGATGAAGCAGTAACACTTCTACGCAATAACCTGCAAGGACAGTTTGAATGGATGGACAACAACATCTGATTCATATATCCAAACCTGCCATATCAAATCAAAAAAAATTAAGGAATTTCAATCTGTCATATCAGAAAGGACTCGCCCAACAGTAAAACAAGAATCCAAACTTTTCACAAAACAGCTATGAAAATACATTTACCAATACAAATTCTGCTACATGTAATTGCAGTTTTCAACATTTCAGCCCATGGCGTAAACAGCTATACGCCGAATAAAGGAGCTGATTTTTATGCAGAACCAGATATACATAACGCATACCTTTCAGAACATGGCTTTGAAGAAGAGTTTAAAAACATAAGATTGCCGTACAACGAAAAAATCACCAAAGACATATCATTGCCACATGAAGGCAAAAAAGACAAATCCATAAAGATAAGCTGGACATCAAGCAGACCTGCAATAATAAGCAATGAAGGCAAAGTCTACCGGCCGAAACACGCAGACGCACATGTAATCCTAACCGCAAGATTGGAAAAGGACGGCATGGAAAAGACCAAAGATTTCAGATTGTGCGTAAAGGCATCCGGCACACCGATTTATCAAAGACCACGAGTTATAGTGACTACTGACGGAGAAGAAGACGACATGGCATCGATGGTGCGATTCCTGCTTACATGCAATGACTTTGATGTAGAAGCCATAATAAACAGCAGTTCACAGTTTCACTGGGAAGGAGGAAAAGGCTGGAATGCTCTAAAGCCTGTAACGTGGATAAAGAAATACGTCAATCTGTATTCGGAGGTTTACGACAACCTGACGATTCACGATCCTGCATATCCATCACCAGAATATCTATTAAGCAGATGGAAAGTTGGAAACATACAAGGAAACAGTGAAGACCGCATACGCACAGAAGGAGCTGAGTTCATAGCCGACATACTTCTGGACGAAAGCGACAACAGACCTATATGGATTCAGGCATGGGGAGGATGCAACACATTGGCAAGAGCGCTCCGAATAATAGAAGAAGACAAGCCCGAAAAAATGCAATACGCGACATCGAAAATGCGTCTTTTCCTAATTTGGGAACAAGATAGTTCATACACCAGATACATTCGTCCCGTATGGGAAAAGCTCGGAGCTATGACAATAATATCCGATCAATTCGACTGTATGGCTTACATTTGGAACAAAGTTATGCCGGAAGACATCAAACCTTATTTCGGCAAAGAATGGATGAAAAGCAATATCATAGACAATCACGGAGCTTTGTGCAGCGCCTACATAAACAGGAAAGGTGCATTCAATGCTGAAGGCGACACACCTTCATTCCTGCATTGCATTCCTAACGGCCTACGAAGTATAGAACGACCTGATTTCGGAGGCTGGGGAGGTCGATACGTAAAAGTAAGAAACAACGTATGGATGGACAATCCTCCATCGCCGTCGCTTAAGCATACAGATGGGTTGTACGGAATAGACGTAAGCTGGTCAAAAATGCTTGAAAACAGCAAAAGCGACTCTTGCATAAATATGCGAACCGAATATTTCCGTCCGATATGGAGATGGATGAAAGATGTCCAGAATGACTTTGCCGGCAGAGCAGATTGGTGTACAAAAGATTATACGTCGGCCAATCACCACCCTATCATAATAATGAAGAACAAGCACATGGACATAACAGCAAAAAAAGACAGCAGAATCAAGCTTGACGCTTCAAGGAGTTATGATCCAGACGGAGATGAAATGACATTCAGATGGTGGCTCTACAAAGAGGCCGGCACATACAAAGGCACAGAAGAATTGGAGTATTATGGTACAAAACTTTCTTTCAAAGTACCGCAAGACGCAAAAACCGGTGACACACTGCATATAATATGCGAAGTATGCGACAACGGAAAGCCTCAGCTTAAAAGATACCAAAGGGTTATATTAACCGTCAAATAAGCCTATTTCTATATCCTAACAAACGTATATCTAAAAGTAGACTCTCAACCGTTGCAGAAGGCCTTTCTAGGCAGGTTAACAAAATCTTTCATTTCTACGCAGTGTCAGTCTTATCTGTTTTCGTAATCAAACAAAACATCCTTTACAAACAGTATGGGGAATAGCGAGGACAAGTCAACAACAAAGTTAAGACGAACAAAAAAAATAATGCGCATCAGACAAATGTCTGATACGCATTATTATAAAATGAAATGAATCTGCAAATCAATGCAAGTCTATCAATACCAGCTTGTGTCGGTATCAATCTTATAACGATAAACTCTAGCCAACTTGATGTCGAAGATAAGTGTCGAGTATCCAGGAATTGAAGCCGAGGCATAATCATCTTCACCATAACCCAGATAGTAAGGCACCACAACTCTCCATCTGTCACCTTCGACCATATTCATAAGAGCCGTAGAAAAACCGACAACTGTTGAGTTTACTCCCATAAGCGCCGGAACATCGGTTTCCTCATTGAGAACATTGTTGGCGTAACTCTTACCGAATACAAAACCCTTCGGATAGCTAGGCGAAGGCAAAATCTGCCCCATATAATGTACTCTTACGGAGTCGTTGAACAGAGGTTTGTATGTTCCTGTGCCATGTTCAAGTTCCTGCACATAAATATAATACAGATTTGGGCCGTTCATGTCAAGCGAATCGCCAAGATTGTACGCCTTATACATCTTCCAGCTTCCATCTTCGTTCATTCTGGCGGCAGTAGCAATAGAGTCCAAATAATGTTCATTCTTTTCCTTCCATCCTTCAAACTCGTATTCTTCCTCCTGTTCATTGCAGGAAGCCAAAGACAGCAGACCAGCCACCATCAAAGCAAGAAAGCCGAAATATTTCTTTACCATATATGTATTTGTACGTTTATGCATTATACAGATTCAAAAAGCAGTGCCTGCATGGGATTTCCCCATACAGTATCTGCCGGTATAAATCATTTAAGTTTCTTGAGAAGACTTGTTATTGTAACGTTATCTTCGATTATTCCGAGAAGTTCAGAAATCTTGACACGCTTCTGCTCCATTGTATCTCTGAAACGGATAGTAACACTGTCGTCCTTAAGAGAATCATAGTCAACAGTAACACAGTAAGGAGTTCCGATTGCATCCTGACGACGATATCTCTTTCCGATAGAATCCTTCTCATCGTACTGACAGTTGAAATGGAACTTCAGATCGTTTATGATTTCGCGTGCCTTTTCAGGAAGACCGTCCTTCTTAACCAAAGGCATTACAGCCAACTTGACTGGAGCCAAAGCTGCAGGCAACTTCAGGACTGTACGTGTCTCACCGTTTTCAAGCTTCTCCTCGCAATAGCTGTGGCACATTACGCTCAGGAACATACGGTCAACGCCGATTGAAGTTTCTATAACGTATGGAGTGTAGCTTTCGTTGATTTCAGGATCGAAATACTTGATGCTCTTTCCTGAGAACTTCTCATGCTGGCTCAAGTCAAAGTTTGTTCTAGAGTGAATACCTTCAACCTCCTTGAAGCCGAAAGGCATCTTGAACTCGATATCTGTAGCGGCATTAGCATAATGTGCAAGCTTCTCGTGATCGTGGAATCTGTAGTTCTCAGCTCCGAATCCAAGGTTCTGGTGCCAAGCCATACGTGTTTCCTTCCACTTCTTGAACCAGTCGAGTTCCGTTCCAGGCTTAATGAAGAACTGCATTTCCATCTGTTCAAACTCACGCATACGGAAGATGAACTGACGTGCAACGATCTCATTTCTGAAGGCCTTACCAATCTGTGCGATACCGAAAGGAATCTTCATACGGCCAGTTTTCTGCACATTGAGATAGTTTACAAATATACCCTGTGCAGTCTCAGGTCTCAAATATATAGTAGAAGTTCCGTCAGCAGTAGATCCCATCTCAGTCTTGAACATAAGGTTGAACTGACGCACTTCAGTCCAGTTTCTCGTACCAGATATAGGACATACGATTTCTTCATCAAGGATGATCTGACGAAGTTCATCAAGATCCATGTTGTTCATAGCAACCGAATAGCGTTCATGGAGAGCATCTCTCTTCTTGATTTCTTCCTGAACCTTCGGACTAGTCTCACGATACTTTTCTTCGTCAAACGAATCACCGAATCTCTTTCTAGCCTTAGCTACTTCCTTTTCGATTTTCTCGTCATATTTGGCAATCTGATCTTCAATCAGGACATCAGCTCTGTAACGCTTCTTCGAATCCCTATTGTCTATCAGCGGATCATTGAATGCATCGACATGTCCGGAAGCTTTCCAGATTGTAGGGTGCATGAATATTGCAGAATCGATGCCGACGATGTTTTCATGCATCAGTACCATGCTCTGCCACCAATACTGCTTGATGTTGTTCTTCAGTTCTACACCATTCTGTCCGTAATCATAGACTGCGCCCAAACCATCATATATATCACTTGAAGGAAAAACGAAACCGTATTCCTTGCAATGTGAAACGACTTTCTTAAAAACGTCTTCCTGTGCCATTACTTTTTGATTTTATTTTATATTTATCAGAATTCATTCTCAGCCAATAGGATGTGCCATACAAGCGCACTCCGCAAGGCATATATTACAATTGACAAAAATACAAGTTTTTTTCGACATCTCTGCTATTTTTGATTTTCTTTAGATTCCAAAATCGTACTTAATGATTCTATACGACCGATAAAATACAATACTTTCAAATTCAGTCACACCCATTCTTTCATACTGTCACAAAATGCTTCATTATACACCTAAAATTTGACTGAATAAAAATTATGGTTTATTTTTGTTTCACATATTAACAAACAGCACATTATGAAAACAATAATCTTACTGATACTTCTGAACGCAATTCCGCTTGCTTCAAAAGCTCAATATTTCAATTTCGGATACGGCGACGACATCTTTGCAGGTAGAACTGATCGCGACAGAGAGAACTATACAGAGCCAAAATTCCAAAAAGGAAACGAATCAATAAAGAAATTCTTACAGAAAAACTTCAAGAACCCTCCCGGACAATCCAGAAGCACTTCGGGAAATATAATAGTATCCTGCATCATCGACACCAAAGGACGCGTTGAAAAAGCGGCCATTGCAAGAGGATTGACCGAGGAACTTAACAAAGAAGCTGTCAGAGTGGCTAAAAAGATGAAATTCAAACCGGCCAAATATGGGAAGAAAAAAGTCAAATCGAAGACAAACATCACTTTTCCAATAAGAAAAGGAAAACTCTCATTCAACAACTTCGAAACTTTCGACCTTTAAACACACACATTAACCGGCAACCATATTGTACAGAAATAAAAGACCCCTCCAATTACTATCCAACAAATAAGCAACGGCGCGTGAAAGTTCATATAGTCTTTCACGCGCCGTTGCTTATTATCGCATAATCCGTAGAATCAGGTAGAAGAAATATCCACAATATGTGTAACACAGGAAAATCACCTTGTATGGCATAGCATTATCTAACCCACTGCTCCGGATTCAATCTCGTACTTTCTTTTCTAAGCTGGAAATGAAGGATTCTGTTGCCTGATGCGTCTTCACCGACATTTCCTAAAGTCTGACGCGTACGGACCTTCATACCCTTGGTTACGCTTACCGATGACAATCCTGAATATACAGAGATGTAACTTCCATGACGCACCATGACAATGTAGCTAGGACCATACTGGAAAACGGAAGATACCTCTCCATCAAACACGGCACGTGCACAAGCGCCGTCACGTCCCTTAATGTCCATACCTTTATTATCAAGCTGAACATTCTTAAGACCTTTGACAGTATATCGTCCGTAATGTCCTACAACCGTATAGCTTCCAGTTATCGGCATCGGCAGACGTCCCTTATTGTTTACGAAATTAGTAGACAATTTGGAATCGGAGCGCGAATCAGACTTCCATGCTTCTATCACATTTTTCTCTTCCCTACGGCTCTTTTCAGCTGCATCCAGTTCCGACTTCGCCTTCTCCATCATGCGCTCGGCCTTCTCCTTTTCTTCACTGCTTTTAGCTGATTTCTTAGCCTCCCTTGCACGACGTTCGTTCTCTTTAGCAAGCTTAAGGCGACGTTCATTCTCTTTTCTCAGTTCCTCAGCTCTACGCTTGGCCTCAGCCTCCTTCCTCTTACGCTCGGCTTCTGCCCTCTTTCTAGCAGCTTCGATTTCCATCTGAACAAGGCGGTCAATCTGGTCGTTGAGTTCCTTGTCGCGTTTCTGATATTCTGCAATCTGAGCCTCAACCTGCTTAAGATTCTTGTTAAGATAATCAATCTTCACCTGACAGTTGCTCTTTATTCCTACAAGAGCCTGCTGTTTTTTCTGAATTTCAGCCAAATTGTAAGCCTTCTTGCTTTTAGCATCCAAAAGTTCGTTGCGTGTATTCTTAATCTCGCGCTGTTTATCCAATATTATCTGCCCCTGAGCTTTCTGGAATGCCGAATATTCACGCATATATCTAAGTCGGCGAAGCATCTGCGAAAGATTCTCGGCAGAAAAGATGAACATCATCTTCTCTTGTATGGAATGATGTTTTCTAACGTATTTCAGAGCATTGGCATATTTTGACTTCTTGTCGTTGAGCTCATTCTGCAATTTCTCCATCTGTTCCTGAAGAGCAACGATTCGTCCGTCAAGAACCTTTATTTCAGCCTGATGCTTCATTACATCCTGCTGAACTTCCGTTATCTGCCTGTCAAGTATGAACACACTGTCGAGATTCTGCTTAATCATGCGGTTAAGCGACTCCGACTGACGTTTGGACGACTTTATCTTCGTCTGCATGTTCTTACGTTCCGTGCGAAGCTGGTTTATCGAACCTGTCTTTTTAATAGCAGTCGTTTTGCTTTTACGCACAGTTCTGGTAGTTTTCTTACCTGTCTGTCCGATTGACGGCAACATAAGAGATGCAAAGATAAAGAGCAATATATATCTTCTCATTTGACAAGCATTTTTAATATGTCCTCAGGTTTCACACTGGAATATTTACTTGGAACAGTAGTCCTTGCCAGCCATCCACTTTCGTTTCTCAAACTACTCAACTGCATAGAAAGCGACATTGTCTCTTTTCCGCCGTTGAATGTCAGTTTTATGTTCTTAGGGAACATGCCACCTTCAAAGTCCGTAAAATCAGAATAGCTACACGACAAACTGTATTTCTTTACACCATTATCATCGACAGAAGTCTTATGAAGACGAGCATCGTCCAATGAAGTTTCGAAATCATAGGCAAGCATGCTGTCCGAATAGTTCAAGTTAACCGTATTTCTATTCTTTTTAAGCGAGAATGCCTTTTCTTCAGGTTCCTTCTTGCCTGGTTCGAATATCTCATTCCAGAACAAAGCCTGTAAAGCATAGAAATCAACCTTGGCATTCTTCAAGAAACCTATATTGTTGTATGCCACACTGACATATCTACGATTTACTCTGTCTATCACCAGCATCTTGTCCTTGGTAAACTCCATACGTCCGACTTCTGCTATACCGATAATAGGATCAACCAGAGATATCTGCACGACATCATTCTTCTTCATCCTCAATGTTCCGCTGGTCGAAATCATCTTTTTGCCGTTTGACACAGTAACCTTAACCTTGGCAGTAAGATTCTCCGCCTTTGAGGCATTGTTCACCACTCTGTAAAAATAGTCCACCGGCACAGCCGACTCTGTCTGCTTAGACATATCTGCATCACCTTGCGCCTTTCTGGATGTACCGCAAGAAAAAAGCATCAATGCAAAAGCGACGACAGCCAAACATTTATATAATATCCTGTACATAATCTTTCTACTCTATATACTTTCTCAATTGAATCTTTTTCTTCAAGTTTTTTGAATCTGTCCCCAGATCGGCAGCACGTTTCCAAAGCTTCAGTGCTCCTTCAACATCGCCGTGCATGAAATATATATCACCAGCATGCTCAACAATGTTTCCGTCACCTTCGTCAGGACCGCCGTTGTCCTCCATTATCTTCATTGCTTTGTCAATATAGTCCTTAGCCTCGGCATATCTTTTCTGGCAGAACAATATCCATGCATACGTATCAATGTAAGTATAATTTTCCGGTTCCTTCTCCAAAGACTTCGCGCTCATAGACTCAGCCTTGTCAAGCCCGGTCTTTTTAAGCGACAGATAATACGCATAGTTATTTAAAGCCATTGCATCATCCGGCTTATATACAAGACAAGAATCATACGATGCAAAAGCTTTCTCATCATCACCGATGTCATGATACATATCACCTATAAGCGAATACAGATTGGCCACCAAGTCTATGCTGGTTTCATCAGTAACACGTTCCAATCCTTTCTTGAAAACATCAAGAGCTTCGGCAGACTTCTTCTGCTGGTAATACGCAATACCAAGATAATAATAGTAAACCGGATCAGCGGCGGCATATTCAACTGCCGGCTTGCATACATTTATTATTCCCACTGTATCACCGCTCTGTATTGCATACGAAAGCAGCTGATTTCTCGCCATGTCATTTTCAGGATCAATCTCCAGCATCTGATACAACACAGGTTTCACTTCACTCGTGTCCACGCCCTTAGTTACCATAAACCGTGCACACAATTCAGCCATCTCTGTACCGTCCTGCGGACATGACAAAGCCTTGCGGAAAAGAGCCAAGACTCTGCTTGAATCCTGCTTCTGAGATATATTGTCATAGACAAGTCCGTTCATTATAGCATACTTGACACGTGAATCTATCGCCGGATTTGTCACAATCTTTTCAAGCTGTCGATTATACAGTGAATCATTTTTGGTCTTCGAATAATAAGTAGCCAGCGAAAGCATCAGATTTACGTTTGCCGAATCCTTATCCCAAACCTCTTTATATACTCTCATGGCCTCATCTGGCTTATCAGAATCCAGATAAAGATCACCAAGTACAACACGATAACGCAGATCATTTGGATATTCGCGCGACAGATTCTCTATTTCCTCGAAGGCACGCTTGTTGTCGTTCATCTGTACATATATACGGAACTTCTCCATACTGATCTGTTCAGATTTGCCTTCAAGAAGTTCCAAACGGTCGAGGGTAGAGATTACCTTATCATAATCAGAGTTCTGGCCATACAGATCCACCAGTCGCATGAGTATCTCGCTTTTCTCTGGAAACTGTTCGCACATACTCTCCAAAACCTCTACGGCACTTTCATTGTCACGTTTTGAAACATAATAGTTCACCAGTGCATCCTTATACCAATAATTGTCAGGGTCAATATCAACCGCACGCCTTAGGCATAAATCAGCAAGAGAGTCATTCTTCAGAAGAATATAGTACTTAGACATTTCATACAAAGCCGCATCCGAATTCGGATCTATACCTATACAATAGGCATAGAGCTCCATAGCTTCAGTATAATTGCCCTGCAGCTGCTGGCGCTGTGCTTCCAGAAAAAAATAATCATGCTTTCTTTGCTGTTCGGCAGAAAGTTCTCTCTTTACAGTCTTCTTTGATTTTTTAGCCTTTGCACATGCATCTCCGGCAGTAACTCCGAACAACAAAACAGCCAAGCAAAGGACACGCAAGAAAAATCTAGACATTGCTATTACTCGAATAAAAAATCACTTGCGTCCCGAATGTCCAAATCCGCCGTCACCGCGTTCTGTCTCATCCAGTACATCTACATCACTCCATTCAATCTGCTCATATCTGGCCACAACCATCTGAGCAATACGGTCACCGTCGTTTACGACAAAATCCTCCGAAGAAAGATTTACCATTATCACACGTATCTCTCCGCGATAATCGGCATCAATCGTTCCTGGAGAATTCAATACCGTAACGCCGAACTTAAGAGCCAAACCGCTTCGTGGTCTTACCTGAGCCTCGTAACCGTCAGGCAAAGCAATATACAGCCCTGTAGGCACAAGACATCTCTGAAGAGGTTTCAATGTTATCGGAGTATCTATATTTGCCCGCAGATCCATACCTGCAGACTGCCCTGTAGCATATTCTGGCAACTCGTGGCGGGACTTGTTGACTATTTGAACTTTCACGTTTCAGGAAATGTTTAAAATAAAAAATCAGGTGCGAATGTAGCAATTAATCATTAAATATCAGCATTTTTTGCAACTATTAAAATAGGCTCTAAGCAAATTAAAGTAATTTTGTAGAACTGCTACAAACCTGTATATACTTGTCTGTACAACTGGTTACACAGAGCAGAAACACCAAAACGACAACATTTCAACATGAATTGGGAAAAACTTTTATCCAACAAAAGACTAGGACAGGAAGAGCTTCACCTGAACAGAAAAGGAGACAGAACCGAGTTTCAACGAGACTACGACAGACTGATATTTTCAGCTCCATTCAGAAGACTGCAGAACAAGACTCAGGTATTTCCACTTCCTGGAAGAATATTTGTCCACAACAGACTTACGCACAGCCTTGAGGTAGCCAGTGTAGGACGCTCGCTGGGCAATGACACTTCCAGACGCCTTGCCGAGAAGCATCCTGAACTGGCACAAACCCACATAAGCGAATGCGGAGCCATTGTCAGTGCAGCATGTCTTGCACACGACCTGGGAAATCCTCCATTCGGACATTCTGGAGAGAAAGCCATAGGCACATTTTTCTCAGAAGGAGAAGGTATAAAACTTAAAAATCTGATGAGTGAAGACGAATGGTCGGACCTTATACATTTTGAGGGCAACGCCAATGCCTTCAGACTTCTCACCCATCAGTTTGCAGGAAGACGCAAAGGAGGATTCGTTATGACCTACTCCACCCTTGCATCAATTGTAAAGTACCCTTATTCATCGTGCTTGCAGGCAAGAAACAGAAATTCGGATTTTTCAAGAGCGAGGAAGCCGACTACAGAAAAATAGCAGAAGAGCTTGGCATAAAGGAAATATGTTCGAGCGGCCACGGCATAAAATATGCACGCCATCCGCTTGTATATCTTGTAGAAGCCGCAGATGACATCTGCTATATGATAATGGACATTGAAGATGCGCACAAGTTGAAAATACTTACAACTGAAGAAACGAAACGTCTGATGCTCGACTTCTTCGATGAAGAAAGACAGAAGAAAATTACAAGCGTTTTCAACGAAGTTACGGACATAAACGAACAGATCGTTTATCTGCGTTCATGTGTCATAGGGTTACTTGAACGACATGCAGTAGACATATTCATCGAGAACGAGGAAAGAATACTCGAGGGAGAATTCACCGGATCTCTGATTTCACACATTGAAGGAAAAGCAGAAGAAGCCTACAAGGCCTGCTCAAAAGTGTCAATCGACAAGATTTATCAGAGCAAAGATGTAGTAGACATCGAATTGGCCGGCTACAAAATCATCAGCACCCTACTAGAACTCTTCATCGAAGCAGCAATACATCCAGAAAAAGCATATTCGCAGTTGCTTCTGCGACGTGTTTCCAGTCAATACGAAGTCCAAGCAGAAGACATATACGCAAGAACGCTGGCCGTACTTGACCTCATTTCAGGTATGACAGATGTTTATGCACTCGAACTATACAGAAAAATCAGAGGCGAAAGCATACCTATCATTTAAAAACGACAAAGACCATAAATAAAAAGGAATACGGCCGTGAGCAGATGATGTAGCTCACGGCCGTATTTTGCAATATAATCAGATAATAAAATGTTTCACGAAATGACCTTGTCGGCACCACTGGTGATGTTTACCAATTCAGGATGCTCCTTTGCGAATGTATCGATGTGTCTGACACGCTTTTCATCAAGAATCTCATCGACAGCAATCAAAATACCTGTTTCTTCCACATCGCCGAAACCATAATTGATGGCCGTTCCGAACATTTTCATTGTAGGCGACAAACTCATGTAAGCATTCACGAGCGGCGGTATGTTGTAACCAAGCTTGCGAACCTCACGGTTCAAAATTCTATAGTCGCTCTTGAAATCATCCTCGCAGAATATCTTTGCAAGTTCTTCCGGGTCATCCTCAATAACAAGCGGTTTGGTAGGAACCACGAGATTGTCCTTATCGCCGAAGTGCTTGTTTAAGAAGTAAAGTATCATATCACGCCCATGACGATTGTAAGAAGGATACATTGTCATCTTTCCAAAGAAATACTTCACAGAAGGCATGACGACAGTGAGAGCTCCCAAACCGTCCCAAAGATTGTCAAGAGAGAACAAACCTTTTGAATTATATCTTGTCGACTGATATTCCAATGTCACAAACGAACGTCCAAGTTCAATTGTATAAGGCAGATAATCCTTTATGAACTTATCGGAGAAATGGAACATGTGGGATGTAGCCAAAACCGGCTGACCGTTCTCATCAAGCTTAACATCGGTACCAAGAAGATATCGGTAGCCTCCGATTATTTCTTCTGCCTCAGGGTTCCAAACTATAAGTTGCTTGTACGGTGTTTCCATCGTATCGAATTCATCAAGGTCGAGCGCCATACCGGTACCGCCTCCCGCGGCCCTGAATGCAATTTCACGCAGTCGTCCTATCTCGCGGACAACATTGGGAGAATCCTGATAGGTCACGATGTACACTTCGTTGTTACCCTTGTTGGTAAAACGCAAGCGTTTGTCTTCTGTCAATTCCGATTTGAGCAAAGCTGTACTTACCGGAGCTATAATATCTTCCATTATATATTATTAAATCTATAATTCATATATTTTCGACCTTACCCATGATGCCCACTCGGCCGGAGTCTTAGAACTGTCGAATGTCTGCCATGGTATAGGTTCACCGAAGGTCACGGCAAATGATTTATTCACATTCTTATACATTTCGTCCACCAAAAACAACATTGCAAGATCAAACTTAAGATTCAGCCCTCTGCAAATGTTTGAAATAGTATAGAAACGCCATGAATTCTGTCCTGAGAAGCGTATAGGAATTATATCCCGCTTATATTCTATGCTTTTAGTTATAAATGTTTTCTTCCAAGGCAAATCCTGAATCTTGCCGTCGATTCTGCGCGAACAAAGACCGGCAGGAAACATTATCACATTATTGTCCGAAGCAAATGCGGCATCTACCATCTTAGGAAAGTTGCGCGACTGAGAGCCCGTCTTGTTGATAGGTACGCAGAGAGGAGCCAATCCGTGAAGATTCATCAATACATCATTCACAAGATACCTAACCTTGCTGTTGTACTTGTGGCACAATATGTCGCCTAGAGCAACACCATCTGCTCCGCCAAGAGGATGATTGCTGACAAACGTGTAATAACGTCCGCCGTCGTTGGTCGGAAGTTTGTCAAGTCCCTTTACGTCCAATTTCATACCCAGATAATCAACGCATTCATCCAGAAAGTCGATGCCTACTTTATCACCGGCACGTTCCAGAAGAAAGCGATTCACCTCATCCTGATGAAGGATGCGCTTTATCCAAGATACCACAAATCCCGGCAGACATTTGGCCTTTTCGCCAGCCTTTTCGGCCAGAATTTTATCTACATCTATCAAAAAATGTGAATTGTTTGCCATATTTTTGAAATGTTGCGCAAAAATAGCTTATCTTTTTATTTTTGGCAATAAACACAATATGTTTTGATACAAATGACACTTTTTTTTAACAATAGAATAGAAAAAAGTGAAGTTCGAACCTGAAAAAACAGTCCGAACTTCACTTCTATCATTCTAAAGCCTTCTTTATTGCCAAATGGTAAGATAAAGCTATATCAAAACGTCAATTCATAGCAACTCAACGGTTTACGACCTTTGTAACCGCATTGTTTCTCTTGACCATGTATATTCCTTTTGGAATAGCTTCAAAATCAACACTTCCAAATCCGTATGCAACCTTAACACCGCTGATAGTATAAACAGTATATGAACCGGCAACATCTTCACCAGCCATAGGATTATCTATACCATCTACAACATTGGCATTGACTTTTATAGAATATACTGAATCTGCAGCTATACCAGAAATCGGCTCAACCACTGTTACAGTATAGTCGCCAGTCTGTGCATCTTCAGGAATCACAGCTCCAAGCCATCCGTCAGAATCCTCTTCTGATGATTTGAGAACTGTTGAATTACCTTCTGCGTCTGTCAGCACGAGGTTTACAGGATTGACTGAAACAAGAGCAGGATAGCCTGCCTCAAGTCTGAAACGAACCTTGATGCTGTCACCGGCATTGTATTCCATCTTTGAAGGATATGCAGCTACAAGTCTTGGGTTGTAAATCAACTCTACATCATCAACATACAGAGAATCGCCTGCAGTACCCTTACCTGGATAAGAATTTGTTGCAAAGTTTACCATTATATATGCAGGATCTGTTGCCTTATATCCTGTTGTATCAAAAGGCATAACCAATCTCTGCCATATATAATTGCCGTTTTCATCCTTAACTCCTTCAAAATTCTTTTCTGCGTGACAAACAGCATGCGCCTTGTTCTCTTCTGTTTCAAATTCAGGAAGAGAGTATTCAATGTAATTGTATGCATCATGAACAGTTGCACTTACTCGTGCGTATGGTGCACTGTCTATAACTTTCTTTGGAACATACTTAACCCATACTGCAATAGAATCAGGCATCTGTCCTAGAGGCTGACAGAAATTTGGATCGTTGATATCAACATAGTTATGATTTTTGGCAGAAGCGGCCGTAAAGTCACCAGCAGCTATACGTCCAGTCGTAAGATTTCCCTGAGCCACAATACTTCCCAAAACATTACGACACCATAGCACAGCACTTTTGGTTCCTTCTGTCTCGGGACGCACATCCGATGATGATGTCAGTTGCTGAATTTTTACAAAATCAGAAAAGACTCCATCTGCCGTCATAAACGAGTTCCAGGAAACAGGTTCATTTATTTCCTCGCTGTCCCACATCTCAAAGCCAGAATTGGCAACCTGAGGATATTTAAGAGTATCTACAGAAACAAAGTCATTGAGTTCAGAAAAATCATTTTCTGTTGTCTGAGCACAAACAGTGCCTGATGCAAGAGCCAAAACAGCTCCTGCAAATATATTGTTGATAAAAGTACGTTTCATTATTTCAATATCTTATAAGATTTTCCGTTTTCCTTTACTATATATATTCCAGAAGGAAGATTATCTGTGCTGTCGCCAACCTTGACTCCGCTGACAGTATAAACAGCTTTGACACCAGTCTCAGTATCAGCCGGTATTTCTGAAATAGAAGTACTTACACCATCAAAAGAAACTTTGATAACTCCCAAATCAGGCATATTAATATCAATTACCAAGTTGAGATTGCCAGAAGCCACTGTTCCATTAACAGAAACAGGGACTACACCTAATGTATGTCCAAACCAGTCAGCATCTGCAGGATAAGAACCTTTTGAAATAACAATGCCAGCTTCGTGAGAAATTGTTTCACCTGCAGGTATACTGTCAACAAGGATATTGCCTACATGCATAATACCCAAAGAGAAGTTTGAAAGCATAAGAGCATTCATACCATCACCTCTATCAACAATCTTTATCACCTGTTCTGAAGCTCTCATTGGATTATCATTCATTTCAACAGACAATGGACCAGAGAAAGAAGTGCTTGGGTCAGAAGTAAACTTCACATTGACCTTCATAGATTCGATATTTATGGCAAGTACAAGTTTTCCATTTACCAATGTACCCTCTACAGATACCGGCATGGCAGGAAGCTGTGCTCCAGTCCATACAACATCTTCGCCAACAGGATAATACCCTGGTTCAATCTTCACAACATCTTCCTTACTGAAAGAGAATCCATCTGCAGAATTTTCAACCTTGATGCTGTCAACCTTGATTGTACCTACATACATGTTGGAAGTGCCCATAGACAACGTGAAATTGTCAAGAATCAGCGTAATGCTGTCCTGACCGCAAGGAGCAACCTTGATTTCATTCTTGCTGGTGCCAAATGGTTTACCGAACATTTCCACCTCGAGATTTCCATAATAAGAATAGTCGAAACTGAAATCATAGGCCTTAGCAGACAACATAGAAACAGCCATCAGTGCTACAGCCGCAATACTGCGTAAATTTTTAATCATAAGCAATACTTTTTACTTAAAAAACAATGAATTATTTAATAGAATGCATGATGGTCAGAATTCATAACCGAATCCGACCATAGCATATATTGGATACATAGGAAACGAAAGAGTCTTGAAAGAACTCTTGAAAGCATCATTCAACCCCCAATCAAGATGTGCAAAAACCAAGAAGTGGCGGAAACATCTCCAATCGACATTAGCCTCGAGTCCCCACTGAAAGCGCCTCATATCATCGCTGAAATCATAAGTAGCAGGGCGATCAGCAGGAATTATGACCTTGTCGCCCGTAGGAACCATTTCGCCGGTGACAGGGTCTTTCTGAAGATTGCGCATATATCCATCAGCGGCATGACCATAGAATTCACGTCTCATGGCGTATGAGAAATATGGTCCGAACATGATGGTCCAAGAAGAATTTATCTTGTATGTGGCAAGTACAGGGAAGGTCAAAAGACTATAGCTGACTGTTGTTCTTTCCTTTCCAGTATAATTACCTTCAATAAGATCTCCGTCGTTTACAAGCGTAGTATAATAGTTCTCGACCGTCACGTCACTGCGCATGCTCTTGTTCTCAAGACGGGCTCCGACCTGCACGCCCCATTTTTCGGTGAAATTGGCGAGCACATCGCCTTCAAAGCCGAAGTTCAAGCCAGGAGAATAGCTATTTATGCTCTTCATTTCAGATGGAATCGGAATTGGCGCTGTTCCGCCGACATTCACTCCGGCACGCACCATAACCCTTATGCCCAATTCACTCATTCGCTTGAGTGTAGCGTTTCTGTCCTTCTGGGCCATTGCCGATGCTGAACACATAAGCACAATCAGAACAGCTGCTAATCGAAAAAGATATTTCATAAATAATACTAGAATTTACGGTCAGACTGAGTTGAAGGAACTTGAACATCTTCAGTATCGTCAACAACATCACACACAATCTCAACTTCATCAAGCCTCAATACGCTACCGACAGCACCGTAGAATTCAGCTCCACCACGGCTTGAAGATGCAACAAAAGCCAGATTATAGCCATATTCCTTAAGAATATCCATGTTCAGATTGTTGCCGTATGTCTCATAATCAAAGCCGACTTCAAAATATTCCCATTCTCCATCTGTACCAGCAGCCAGTTTATCATCTATTCTGGCCATAGCGACAATATTAGGACTGCTCATTATGTCATGTCCGTTGAGCATGATGGATTGTCCCCTTGAGTCGACGTTCCTATAAAGAACCGCATAAATATCACATGAGTCGGCCATATTCTCTACAGGCTTGTTGTCAGGTCCTCTGAAGTCGAGTGCAGGCTTATACGACATGTACCCGCGGAGCTTCAAAGGTTTGCTGGAGAACGGAACGCCAAACAGGGTGCTGGCGCATGCATCAATAAGTGCATTGCTCACATCAAACTCGCCAAGGAATATATTGCCGGCGGCTATAGGCATACCCAATCTCTCTCCGAAAGGACCGGTACTGCATGTTGTCAGCTTGACTCCTTTTCCAGAATTTACGCCTTCACAAGGAGATGTAGGATAATCTTCAGGCAATGCAGAACCGCGTGACATAGAATAGCCCGCGTTTCCTGTGGCCCAAGTGAAACGATAATCTCCTGAGGCGTCAAACTCTTTCCATATATAATAATTCGGACGTGCCGAAGGATTGGAATTCTTCAACTCACTGTACTCGAAATGAAAGTCTGTTGCAACTTCTCTACAATTGAAACCCAAAGTGTAAAGATGATGGCTCTTGCCATTTGGCGACACAACCATATATTCCAATGGTCCGGCAGAGAAATCGCGCGATACGCCATCGGCCGGAACATTCCACTCGCCGTCCTCGCCCTGCATGAATATGGAAGCACCGTCGTTCAGAACAAAATACGGTGTAATATCTGTCAGATCAGCATCAATACTTACAGAAACCTCTATATTCTCACTGAAAACCTGGAGAAGCGTATCAGCCTCTACCTTCAGCATTGAAGGATCCAAGAAACGGCAGTAACGGATATCAGCTTCCGCACTGGTTGAATCAAATGTGTCGAGATCAAAATCAGACTCCTGACATCCTGCCGCCAGCAAAACCACAGGCAACATCAATGAAAGTGCATTCTTTCGAGCCATATATAATATTAAGATTCAGAAGGCCAAAGGGCCCATAATTTCATTTTTGACGGCAAAAATACGATTTTTTTTTCATTTACAAGCAATTAGAACCCCATTCGGGTAAATTGGGCAAAAAAGCATAACAGAGAAGACATAAAAAAACGTGAGCGCTCACAAGTTCAACCGTAAGCGCTCGAAAGATTAATTGCGAGCGCTCACAAAATCAATAATGCGCCCCAAGAATCCATTATATATAATATATGTCAGTCAAAAACAGCCTCAAGCACACTTAAGGATTTGAGCTCAGGAAAACCGGGCACATGCAAGCTGTAATAATCGCATATAAATCCCAAAGTTTTTCTACGCAGCATTCTGGAGAATTGCAAATGCGAAACAGAAGAATAATCCACACTTAAAAGCAGGCGCATTGAGTCGGTATCGTCCGGTCCAAGAAAATGCGGATGAGAAGGCCGCACTGAACATACGCATCCTGACACGAGGTCAAAACAAGCTCCCGAGCTGTAACCTTCCATATTAGGGTAAATGCCAAGAAATCGCGAAAGACGCACAAGAAAGACTATATGAAAATCGGCAAACGATGAAGAACAGCGGTCGAACCATTCGAACGAACTCGTAAGGAACAAGAAGAGCGGAGCACTCCCACCCTCATCACGAAGCACAGCACACAAGAATTCAGACAAGAACATTGCCACAGTCGATTTGACAGGATCGTACGGCATATCCATATAATTATATAATACGCGCACATCACGAGGCTTGAGAAGACGCACCTGCTCCCTCACATCGCACTCAAACTCCACAATAGACAAAGGACGCCATACTGCGGCTCCCGACCCTGCTGTTTTCCTTTTCGGCATCCTGACCGCAAATGAGGCCCTTCCCAAAAGATCCGTATACATATCGACGATAACATCAGAATCCTTATATTTCACAACACGAAGCACTACGCCCCGAAGTCTTTTCATCATAATTGTAGGATTTTTTATGCGTTTATATAATTATTACACTAAAAGTACAAAAAACAGGTTCTGCACCTGCAAGCCGAAAACAATACAAAACTACGTGAAAACAGGCTTTCAGAGGCATAAACAAGCGTTTTTTTAGCCCTAAAAACAAATAAATGCATTATTTTTGAAAAAAAGTTCAGAAATATTTTGGAGGTTCAGAAAAAACATCTACCTTTGCAACCGCAAACGAGAAACAAACAACGTTCTGCAGGTGAAAACACCAAGGCTGGTCCCTTCGTCTATCGGTTAGGACGAGAGATTTTCATTCTCTAAAGAGGAGTTCGACTCTCCTAGGGACTACCATTTCAAACAATCAGATAATAAATGTAAGAAATAAAGGAAAATGGCAAATCACAAATCAGCTATCAAGCGCATACGTCAGGCTGAAAAGAGAAGACTGCACAACCGCTACTACGCTAAGACAATGCGTAACGCGTTGCGTAAGCTTCGTGCCTCTAAGAGCAAAGAAGAGGCAACAGAGATGTACCCTAAAGTTCAGAAGATGCTGGACAAATTAGCTAAGACTAATATCATTCATTGGAAGAAGGCTGCTAATCTCAAGTCTAACGCAATGAAGTACATCGCAAAACTTGCATAAACAAATTTTACTCAGTCATAGCAGAGGAAGCGCAGCGAATCATCAAAAGATGGTTCGCTTTTTTTGTTTATATTCTCCAAAGAACAATTCAATAAAACCCAAGGGGCTGGTACACTAGCAGAATATCCTGTTAAAAACAGGCTTATACTCCACTCTTCATCAAACACTCTTTTATCTGCAAATACGTTTTGTAAATATCGAATAATTACAAAACCACATCGGACACTCTGCAAGTGCTATATAAATTCAACAGAACAGAATCGCAAGCATTCATTTCTATATATAGCCAACAATTAGAATGCATATTCCATAATACAAAAAAACGGCAGACATCTATGATGTCTGCCGGCATTGTCGGAAAGAGGCGACTCGAACGCCCGACCCCTACGTCCCGAACGTAGTGCGCTACCAACTGCGCTACTTTCCGTTTTGCGAGTGCAAAGGTATGAATTTTTTCATTACGTTGTTAGCAAGTGATTTGATTTTATTACAAAAAATTGTTTTACATAACCTGGGGTCTCTATGCCATCATGATGTCAAATCCACAAAATAATGATCTTTATATCGAATTTTGAAAGAAGTTTTACAGAAACGCTACAGTCAAGTTAGAAGTGCAACTTCTCCACCTCCCTCCTCCGCCCTTGGAGCGTAGCGGAAAGGGCGGAGGAGGGAGGTGCAAGCTCGGCTTCGGG
>MNQS01000113.1 GCA_001915545.1 Bacteroides sp. 43_108
AATCAAATAATGTTCAATATGACAAAGACCGATCCGACCAAAACGGGCAACTATTTATCAATTTTTAAACCGTCCCGATTTTAACGGGACACTAGTGAATTCTTAAATAAAACAATACCACGGCCGGAACATACATGTACGGCACACCCGAGGCTTGCACAAACAGTGCATGCCGACCATATTGTACATTTACAAATTATATAGAGCACTAAACTTATTCACCGTCATTTCTGCCATCGTCAGGCTTCTCGGCATCCGCGTCCGGCAATTTCTCCGGTTCCTCATCGGCGCCGTTCTGCACACCGGCTTTGATGCCGATACGTTCCATATACTCCGAAGGCGTACAACCTTCCTGCGACTTGAACGTAGTGAAAAACGATGACTTTCTAAAACCGCACATTTCCGATACTGCGGTAATTGTATAGTTCTTATACTTAGGATCTTGTATTCTGCTCTTGAATTCCTCCAACCTGTAGCTGTTTATGAATTCATGATAGCTTCTGTTGAGATACAGAGTGAAGAACTGCGACATGTTGGCACTCGTCGACCCGATGGCCTTTGCCACTTCCGAAATCTTCAAATCCGGATTCAGGTAAGGTTTCTCGTGCTGCAGATAACGGCATAGAGAATAGAAAATTTTCTCATAGTCCTTCTGCTCAAGCCTTGAACCCTTATATTTGTCCTTTGCTTCCTTCTCAGCCGTAAGCAGTTCAATGCGGCTGTTGAGCGACTCGTTGTCATACTTCAGCTTGGCAGCTTCCGCCCTCAGTGCCTCGGCCAGCTCGCGCTGTATGCGCTTCCGTTCCGTTTCAAGATAGTTGCGGCGCATCTTTATCTCCATGTACTTTCTTATATATACAGAAAGGAAATATCCGATGACAATCAATGCCAATATGCCCAATATCATATATATGTCAGGATAAACCACGATGACATAATCAGTACATACTGAATTCATCTCCGACGTGCGGATGTGCAGCACGTGCTCGCCCATCCACAATCCCGAGATATTCATCAGGTCGTCGTATCTCACCGGATGCCACTCCTCCTCATCGTCAATCTTATATTCAAATATGTGGTCGCTCACCCTACTGTAGTCAAGCATCAATGGGTTGATAGACAAGTCCTCCGACCCGAACGCCCACGAGAGCTCAATTCTTTTCGTCTCAATGATGTCCATCAATTCGTCATACTCCAGCAATCGTCCGCCGACAGCCACCGAGTTCGGTATGATATGCTTCGTGCCCGTACCGACCACCTTCTTCTGCACATCTCTCGTGTCGGCATATATAAGTCCGTCGCTGCAGCCTATCCACACATAATTCTGGCTGTCCACGAAAAACGAGCTGTTAGAATAGAAAAGGTTCGAATGAACACCGTCGGCATACGTGAAATGTATAAAATCCTTCCACTGCTTGTCGAACACAAACAAACCGTTGTCCGATGCCAACCAGTAGTTGCCCGCGCTGTCCTCCCTCACGAAACACATTTCGTTGGTAAACAGATTGTCGAGGTTTATCTGCGAAAATTCCTTTTCCGAACCGTTGCTCTCAATGAGCATGCTCGACGAATATGCAAACACCGACTTCGAAGTCTGACTAGAGAAAAGCATCAGGTCGCGCCCCTTCTCGTAGAGGCCCTTCGGCAGGTCTACATGTCTGAACTTCTTCTTTCCCGTGTCATACACGCTGAGTCCCATTGACGAACCCACCCACACGTTTTCTCCACCGAAGAACACGAGGCTCGTCACGTAGCCGTCCATAAATCCCGCATTGGCGTTTGTAAAAGATCTGACAAGATGCTCGTTCTCATCGAGCACGAAGATACCCACATCCGTACATACCCACAGATTGCCGTTTGGCGAGATGGCTATGTTGTTGCACTGCGCATGCTTCAGCTCGGGCACCTCGGCCACACGGCTGAAAGTGAGTGTCGCAGGGTCGAACACCGAGAAACCTCCGTCGAACGTCGAAATGTAGTACTTGCCGGCATATCTGCAGATGAAGAGAATTATGCTTCCGCCCACTTCCTGCTTGGAGAAATACTTCACCATGTCGCGCCCCTCATCCACATAGTACAATCCGTTGCGCGTACCGATTACCTTTTCCTTGCCGTTGATGCAGAAACTTCTCACCTTTATGCCGGCCGTAGTGAAGTCCTTGAATGAATATGTCGAGAACACACCCTTGTCAGCATAGCTGTGTATCACACCTATCTTGTAGAAACCGAGAAAGTCGACATCGTTGTCGCTGTCGTGGTGGAAACAATACACTGAGTTGTCCTCCATCATCGGTTCCGTCTGCGTGGTGTAGCTCTTCGAAATCCTGTCGTCGTACACCGATATGACGTGCGCACCGCCACCGTCAGTTCCCACATATATATTGCCGTTGCTGTCGGCTTCCACCGACATGATGACGTTGCTTCCCACATCCATAAGCCTGTACACGCTGTCGGCAATGATGTCATACTTGAGCAGACCTTCACTCGACGTACCAAGATAGATGAAGCGTCCCGACTTGGCGAGACAGCGCAGGCTTCCTATCAGCGAACACCTGCGGGCAATATCTATGCGCTTGCCCCTGCGAGTCTTGCCCGAATAGATGAGAAGGTCGTTGGGCGTAACGATGTACAGGTCGCGTCCGTCGGCACAGATGTCGTTCACCTCCGTGTCTTCGTCCACGCCGAAAAGCTCCAGCGAGAAATCCTTATCCGAAGCCTTGCCTCCCAATCTGTAGAGCCCCTTCTCCGTACCGGCCAACAAACCGTTGTCGTACCTTATTATGGAGTTAACGCACATGTCTATGTCGCCGTAAACCCTTTTCAGGCTTCCGGTACCGAAATCAGGACGATAGAATCCGTCGCTCGTGCCGAGCACCACGCCCTTGGCATCCTCGGCTATGGAGTAAACTATGACACCGCTCGAATTATCGCCTGTCATGAACTTGCGCGTCGATGCACCGTTGTACATGGTCGCTCCATTCGACGTACCGAACCAGTAGAAACCATGCACATCCTTGTATATCGAGAACACAGACTTACCGCTCAAACCGTTTTCCATCGTCAAACTGTTGAAAAGGGTCTGAGCACTGACCGCAACGACTGCGATCAAAGCCATCAGGACAGTATATATTCTTTTGCTTGTCATAGAAATCATTCCATTATTATCGGCAGGTCACCGACCTGCGGTTATCACAATTCCACAAATTCGACAGCCGCGCCTCCGCTTTTGCACAGATCAAACGAGAGTTCGTCTCCGCCCTTCACCTTCCGCTCCGAGCGCGCCACCTTTGTGCGTGTGTCGAGCGCCATGTCGTCATTGTATATTATAGCCTTGTACCGGCGTCCCTTCTCGAGAAAGTCGGTCTTGATTTTCACTTTGCGAGCGTCCAATCCGTTCAATATTCCCATGAACCACTTCTCGCCGCTCCTTCTTGCCACAGCGGCAAACTTGCCAGGTTCGCCGTCGACGAAATGCGTGTCGTCCCAAACCGTAGGCACATTCTTCCAGAACTCCAATTCCTTCTCGCCCTTGTAGCTCGAAGGGCCGTCATACCAGAACATGAACTGCAGAGGACTGTAGTACACAACGGCCATTGCCAGCTGATGCGCACGTGTTGTCTTTATCCTGTTGTTGAAATAGCACAGTGTATAGTCGGCCGCACCTGCCAGGAAACGCGTATACGGCAAAATCGTGTTGTGTTCGGCATCCGGCATGCACTCGTTTCCATGAATGCCCTCCTGCGTCATCAGATTCGGATACGTCCGGCTGAAGCCCGTAGGACGGTACTCGTCGTGAATGTCCACCATGATTCCGTAGCGTGCACACTTCTTAACTGCCTCATGCAGCCAGCGCGTCCAGTACTGGTTGCCCACCTGTACGAAACCGAACTTGAGGCCCTTAACGCCCCATTCCTTATATATAGGCAGTATCGAATCCAACTGCTGGCTGAGCGCCCTCTGGTTCACGTAGAGAATCACGCCGATGCCCTTCTTCTGTCCGTACTCGCAGATGGCCTTCATGTCGATGTCCTTGTTCTCGGCCACACGGCTTGCGTCCGATTCCACAAGAAACTCCTTGCCGTACCAGCCGGCATCGAACTCAATGTATTGGAGCCCTCTCTCCGCGGCAAAGTCTATTCCTGACATGCCGTCCTTCTGGCTCAATCCGCATCTGAACACCTTTCCCGGACGTATCCACGACACGTCCTCCAGCTCCGTCGGCGGATTGAGGTTCAGCATAATGTCGTTGCCGTTGGCCAGTTCCGAAGCCGTGCGTCCCACGCGTATCACCCTCCACGGCATGGCGTAGGGCGTAATCACGTCGGCCACCGAGTACATGCTCGTCTTCAGCGTATTCTTCTTCTCCGGATGGAGCACGAACTTAGTCCTGACGAAATCCACCATGCACGCCTCCGCCAGAGCCACATACATACCGTTCTTCAGCTTCATCGTCAACGGGCGTTCGCACTCGCCAGGCCATCCGCTCAGCGGAAGAAGCTTGAACGGGGCCTGAGCCCACTGCTCGTAGAAAGCCATTGTTCCCTCCGGCATGGCAAACGATGTCTCCTCGTCCACCAGATGCAGGAACAACCCATTGGTCGTCTCCGGAAACTCATATCTGAAAGCCACACCTTCATTATATACTCTCACGTCGATGTTCATGAAGTACGATTTCAGACGGCTGTAGCTACTGTTGTCAATCGAGTCGGTACCTTTTATGAAGGAAAGCTTCATGGCGTTGCAGCAATCCCTCACCTCGGCGCGTTCGCCGTATACCGGCTTCCACACAGTGTCGGTCTTCGAGTAGCTGACAGACTTGTAGTGCATGTCGTCGCACCATCGGCTGCACGTATCGAGCGCGATGCCCATAGCATTCTCCATTATCTCGTTGTCGACCTCCACGCCGAGTTTCGAATCCTCTACAACCCGCACACCCATGTAGTCGACCGTATATGTCATAGTCCTCACACCCGCACCGTCGGACGTCTGCCGGAAAGTGAAGACCAGATTTCCGTCGGGCGACGAAACGGACTTCTTGACAATATCCCTGGCGGCCACGTCGGCAGCAACAGCAAAGATGAACATGCAGATGCTCAAAATACGCAAAGTGAATCTGTAAGTGCTATTCATATCATATTAGAGTTTTCTTGTTATGTCTATATCCAAATTTGCTGATGCCATTTAAGACGTGACAAAAATATACAAAAAAATCTTACGTTTCAAACGCAAACAGCTTATTAGGCCCTTATAAAGGAGTTTGAATGTCCGATAAAATTATTTTGGAGTAAACACACGCCCTCAAGCCCCTCTGCAGTCTCTCTGCGCAAGCCGAAAAATCATATCTTTGCAAAAACCTTACGCCGGAAGACATATATTGAAACAATGAAAACCTTATAAAATCAAAAATCATTATGAAAAAAATCCTTACTGCAGTACTGCTCATCGCAACACTCGTATCTGCAAGCGCACAGACACAGAAGAGGCCGTACCTGCTCATGACCGAAGCGAGAACCGAAGCGGCAAAGCAAAGGCTCAAGAACGACCAGATGCTCAACGACGCCTGGAAAAACATCAGGGAGTTTGCCGACAAGAACATAAAGTCGAACGACATCAACAAGCTCGAGCATCTCTCGCTCGCCTACCTCATGACCGGCGACGACAAATACGGCGACGCCGTCAAGCGCATACTCATCAATGCATCCAAGGGACGTTCATGGGGCAACAGCGAAATGATGGCGCGCCATCCGCGCTGGAACTCGGAACTCCAGCTGGCCAACAAGGCCTACCTCTGCGCCATCGGCTACGACGCCGTGCGCGACCGCTTCACCGCCTCCGAACGCAAGGACTTCATAGACGGCATGTACCGTCTTGCGCTCAACCCGCTCCTCGGCGACTGGCTCTCCGAACCGACGCGCATACACACCCTCAACTCCATGGGACACAACTGGTGGACCTCGTGCGCATGCATGGGCGGACTCCTTGCGCTCTCACTCGCACAGGACGACGACCAGGCACGCCGACTATCCGAAAGCATGATGGAGCACCTGCCCGAATGGTTTGCCTTCGCAGGCGACGCCGTGCAGAACAAACCGCGCACATTCGACCGCGCAGGCGGAATGTACGAGAGTCTCAACTATGCCAACTTCGGCATCTACGAGGCACTGCTCTTCCTCAACGCATGGAAAAATGCACATCCGGGCAAGGCTGTAGAAAAGATTCCGCAGCTCGACAACCTCTCCGACTACCTCATCGGTGTGTGCTATCCGCGCCCCGACTCGCTCTACAACATCAACTTCGGCGACTCGCACAAGCACATCACAGCAAGCCGATGCGCCGCAATGCTCTACGCCTACGGATATGAAGACAACGACCTCGTGTGGTATCTCACCAAGGAACAGCCGCACCAGCACCGCGAAGGACTCTACATGGACATGCCTCTCGGATTCCTCTACATGCCCGACTTCAAGCTCGCTCCACGCCTGCCGCACAAGCCGACGTCGATGTTTTTCAAAGACTTCGGATGGACAACCATGAGAAACTCATGGGAGGACAACTCCACAATGCTTGCTGTCAAGTGCGGACACACATGGAACCACGCGCATGCCGACGCTTCCTCACTCATACTCTTCCACAAGGGAGTGGACATAATTAAGGATGCAGGCAACTGCGGTTATTCAAAAAAGGAATACAGAAACTACTTCTTCCAGAGCGAAGCGCACAACGTGGTGCTCTTCAACGGTAAGGGACAGTCGAGACAGCAGCAGTACAGCGGCAGCATGCTCGACGGAAAAATCACCGACATGCTCGATGCAGGAAACATCAAGTTCGCCATGGCAAATGCCACAGGACCATACTCCGACAGCTTCTCACGCTACTTCAGGAGCTACCTCTGGCTCGACAACGTTGTATACGTCATCGACGACATACGCTCGCACCAGCCGGGCAAGTTCACATGGGTTTGGCATCCAAACGGAACCGTCAGGAAAAACGGTGCAGACATCAACATCACCAACGGTCAGTCGGCCGTGACCATCCGACCTCTCTACCCGCGCATGATGGCACTCTCCGACTTCGTTCACGACTACCCGAACGACCTCTACTGGGATATCGTTGAAGGACCTACCGAGGATCTCAAGGGTACCGAACAGTACTGGAAAATCAACCTGCCAGAAACAACCGACAGGATCAAGGGACTCACGGCCATCATACTCAAAGACAGCGTCGACCAGAAGACAATGCCTGTCATGGAACGGCGTGCCGGCAACGACTGGATAGGACTCAGAGTAAAATATCAGGGAAAGACAACCGACATCTACATCAACCAGCTGGCCGACGGAAGCCTCATGCACATGAATTCATGGATTGCCATGGACGGATGGCTCACCGATGCGTACCTCACCGTAATAAAATACGACGAAAACGGCTCGCCGGAAAACCCGTCGGAAGTATTCATGTACTACGGAAGCGCACTGCGCAAGCGAAGCGCATCCGACAACTCGCTCGAAGTAAAGGTCAACGAGAACGACGAAGTCTACTTCAGCTCCCTTTCCAAGCTCAACTTCATTCAGAAGAACGGCAAGAAAGGAACTAGCATCTACGTCAACGGGCAACCGTACATCAATGCCGAATTCCGATGCACCTCACCGACAGAAACCGTAGAAGCAAACGGCAAGAACGTGAAACCGCTCAAGGCTGGAAAGAATCTGATAAAGGTGAAGCTTAACGATACAGTTACAAAATAGAACTTGCAAAATTCAGGTGAAATGGGACATACCTCATTTCACCTGAATTTTGCAAGTAATGTACTTTAGAATAGTTTATGCAAATCAAAAAATCATGAAAGGGGAAAAATCAATATTTCCTTTTCTTTCAATAATATATTAATAAAACTGTATACCTGTAACTTATATATAGGATAAACAATAGACACTATCTACTCATAACTTGGGGTTCCGATATTACTCATCAACAACAATTCCGGGTATAGAGCTTATACGCGTAAGAATAACTTCCGTTGAAGATGAAAAATTTTCACCAAAATCTGTCCATGTAGAATGATCTGTCAATTTTATTGTATTTTCAGTAACAGAAACTATTTGATATCCATCCCAACCATCATTGGTAGAGGTAATTCTTTGAGAGCCGAAAAAAGTTGTATGACGACTCTGCTTTTTCCACATCATGATATTGTCTGAAGTGAAACCTTGCGATTCATATATATCTGCTGGAAACCTATCTGTTTCATCAGCAGATTTAATGTCAAAAATATTGCAATAGATATAATCCTTATTTCGCGTAAACTCCAAATCATACGTATATTCACCCTGTACCAATATTTTATCTTGCGTAAGATTGTAATTTACAAACTTATAAGAAGTCACCATCCACAATCCTTGTTTGCTGTATTCTGAATTCTCGTCATCAGAGCAAGAAATAAAAGTCAACGCCAATATACAAGCTGACATTGACAGTAAAAAAATTTTCTTAATCATAGCCTTATTTATTTTTTGATTGAATTCTTCATATATTATATTTAAGACCCAGCTAAAAAGTTAGACCCACTTCTTTACAAGGCGCAAATATAGAATTCTTTATTTTATTAAACAATTAATAAAAACTTTATGTTCCTAACAGCCCTTCAATAGCAACAAACATTTTGGGACAATTACAATGAAATAAAACATTCGCTCAAAATTATGTAAAGCTATAAAATGCCAAGACACACCAACTATTCTCCACAGCTATGTAAAAAACACGAGCGCTTAAAAACATAATTGTAGGCCCTCAGAAATTTTATTACGAGGGCTCATAGCTCTGAAAATAGACCTGCAAATATAGATATATAGATACATGATGCAGTCTGCTCATAGTATACGGCTTATTGTTTCGTAAGCAAACAGGCCAATTCGTCTGCACGGTGCATGTCACCCGCCTGAATGTAGTAATTGTCGGCATCCATGCGCATGCGCCCGTTGAGCAGTGCTCCCTGTGGAATGACATTGCCGGCACGCAAGGCAGACACAAATTGTTCACAGCTCACGAATCCGGCTATATCGTAGGTCCATTGCTCACGGCTTACGATGCCGGCTAGAAAATCTTTCGATACATCATTTGAAGCAAAGAAACCATTACGGCGAAAAAGCCCTTTGGCATCTGGGGATATCCTGACGAGAACACAATAGTCGAAAGTTGCAGGGATGCCCTTGCCGACGTTGGGCAGGTAGTTTCCGAAGGCATCGTAGTCACGGCTCTCGAGAAGGAGAAGATTTGAAAAGAATGCGGCCGACTTCACACTGAGATTCTTTCCGCACGCCTTGAGGTCGCCTCCATCCCACACACCTTCACCGTAGACGCCGAAATCGGGGACTGTGCATTCGACACCGCGCCGGGTGAGAAACGAATGCAGACACACTTCGGCCAATTTTCCCTGAAAAGCATTGCTGAACATTTCACCTGCACGGCGCATCATCAGGCCACCGGTTCTGTGGGCACGGTGATGGCCGGCACCGAAGCACATGGCATAAGCAAAGTTCATGGCATCTGTCGGGGCACCGCATGGAACCGGATGAGGGATAAATGTCCGGCGCGACACATTGAAATACGAATTGCCTTCTACGGGCATCTTGCTCATTTTCATACTCGAAGTTTTCAGGTCAACAATTGAATGCTTGTACCGCAGACGTGCAAAAGCACTCATGCGGAAAGTGCATGTGCAAAAATATCAAATTGATTTTAAAATCTAACCTGGGAGGCCGATGTATTTGAAAAGGAAAGAAAGCTATGGTGTTCGGATTGGCGGATATTGTGCAAAATAGGAATCGAGGGAACGGACATACTGACTCGGCATAGGTATGAGCAATGTGTCAAAATGAAAGCGGACCGGCACAAAAATAGCATGCACGATCCACTTTCTTCTTTGCACTTGTTGTTGTCACTCTGCCGGAGCCCATTTGCAGCGGACAGGAGAAACGATTGCTCCTTCTTCCTTCAACTGCTTCATGGCCTTGTCGACCTCTTTACGGTCAAGACCGCTGAGTTCTGCAATTTTACCAGCGTTAAGCGGAGTTCCAGCCTCTTTCATTGTTGCCAATACTTTTTCTTTTGTTTCCATAATTCTTTGCTTCTTTTAATAATTGTTGTTTCTTATTTCCAGAGTTATGTCAATATATGGCCGTGTGCCATTGATGTAGTCGGTGTACAACATTTCAGGATCTAATCCTTTGAGAATCCTACATTTGCCACATGATTCACAATCGTGCAGACATTTCCAGGCGTCTATCACAAAAGCTCTCCGTTCTTCGATGGTCGAATTCTCTATTTCTGGAGGTGTCATGGGTCTTAGTGTATTATTCCGTTCATAAAATATAGCATGTGTCTTGCGTCACTGCTGTTATCAACGGCACAAATATAATGTAAAGTTTACAAATTTGAAAAGAAAACATATTGATATTTGTTAAAGGAGATAATTTTGCAGAGCCGGAGGTGTAAGAGCAATACCCGAATATGTTAACGTGGCACATGGTTTCGGGCGGATGCGATGGAATTTGAAATTAAAAATATAACTTTGAGAGTGATTGTATAAAATACAAAAAAAGAAGATGCTTATGATACAGACATTCTTGCAGAAATACAAGGAAGCATTTGGAGATACGGCTCCGCTTCCCATCGCTTTCGGATACAGCGACGTACCCGAAGCTGAAGTGAAAAAGATTCCCAGATGTATCATAGGAAACATACGCAAGGTGTGCGACGGAGAGTCTCTGACGCTGAGCAAGGAGAATGTGACGTGCGGTGGAGGAGGCCTGTACACAGCGTTTGCACCTATGCAGGAACGGATTCCAGTATTTGTTTCGGAAACGGAGCACTACAAGCAGACTCCTGAACAAGTCAAGGAGTACATTGAGGGTCTGGACATTCACCCTGCGGAGAAACCTTATCTGAATTTTGTCCGTATGGACAGAATATCCTCACTCGACGATGTTGAGGGGATACTGTTTTTTGCAACTCCAGATGTGCTGTCGGGATTGTGCTCATGGGCTTTCTACGACAACAACGATGAAGACGCTGTGACTGCAAAGTTTGCATCGGGATGCTGCAGCATTGTGACATTCGCGACAAGAGAAAACCGCAACAATGGGCGACGATGCTTCATAGGCATGCTAGATCCTTCTGCACGACCGTTGGTACCTGCAAACGAACTCAGTTTCGTCATTCCGACATGCCGTTTCCGCGAGATGGTGCAAACGATGGAAGATTCCGCACTATTCAGAAAAGCTTATTCGATAGTAAGGAAGAGAATCGTAGGCGAAATCGGGAAATAGAAAATTTCAGACACAAGATTTGGGAAAAGACAGACATGAACAGGGAGAAGGCCATAGCCTACCCTTAAGTAAAAAAAGAAATCCTATGATAAAAATATATGTAATGGACACTTGCCCTGACTGCACATACGTTGAAGAGCAGATCAAGGATGACAGCCGCTATGAAATAATAGATATAGGACGGCACGTAAGAAACCTGAAAGAATTCTTGAAGCTCCGCGACTCTTCTCCTGCCTTTGCCGAAGCAAAACGAGCGGAAGCTGCGGGCATTCCATGCTTTGTACTTGAAGACGGAAGGGTTACGCTCATTCCTGAAGATGCAGGACTCAAATCGCGCCCGACGGCTGACGGGAGCGCATGCAAGCTGGACGGAAGCGGGTGCTGATAAAAAGCTGAAAACGGAAACTGGCGGAGGCAGGGCTCCAGCAAACAGTAGAGGTGGAGCCTGCTCACACCATGACGGCGGTTGTCAGAACTGCCACTCCTCACGCTTGCGGTATCCGGAACTCGTCAGGAATGCAAGCAATCCGCCCTGTTCGTCGGTAATCCTTACTTCGATGAAAGGGACTTTTGCGTGTGAAAAGACTTCTGTGGCCTCAGCATAGATGTATCCGTCGGAAACAGCCCTGAGGAAAGTTATCTGTGCATTCAGCGAGAGGGTTATATTCTTCCGGCTGTTTGCCACAGCAGCAAAAGCGAGGTCGGCCAATGTGAACAGCGCACCTCCCTGGCACACTCCTCCGGCATTGAGATGTTCGGGGGTGACGAGCATACGTGCCTTGGCATACCCTTCTCTCACTTCGAGCAATTCCACACCGGCTCCCGCAGCGAAACGGTCGTTGAGAAGCATTTCCTTCAATGATTTTTCGTATGTCATAGTGTTTTCGGTATTAAATATTTGCAAAACATTTCTGCAAATATAGCAAACCGTGCGGATATACGATGGCAAAGAACATATTTACTCATTTACAAGACGTTCGATGACCGAATCACGTGCATGAAAGGAACCTATGGACGAGGTGTGAGGGAGAAATGGACCTGTAAGGACACAAAAAACTGATATTTGCACCATGACAAAGAACTATAGTGCACAGTTATTTGTTAACATTGTAAAGAACATAAAATTTCAGCAATTTACATATAAACTTAATCAAATACGACAGACTTATGGATACAGATAAGATTACAATCGAGCACATACCAGCAAAGGCTTTATTCCGCACTGTGGTAGACGGTGTCGAAGCACATGTCGCATACAAGAGCGACGGAAAAAGTCTCGACATACGCCACACGATTGTGCCGGACCCCATAGGCGGGCGAGGCATAGCATCGGCACTGGTAAGAGCCGCATACGACTACGCTCTTGCCAATAATCTTACTCCTGTAGCCACATGCTCCTATGCGGTAATATGGCTTCAGAGACATCCTGAATACCACGGCGAAACAGGCAAAGACTATGCAGGCCCTAACAGCTGTGCGCTTTAAAAAGAACGTCTTAATTTTTTTTCAAACACGGCCATGAAACCTATCTGTCTATTTTTTACAGCTATTGCACTGAACGTCTGCATGCTGTGCAACGGTCAGGCACCGGCATCTGCACCTGCAGACTACAAGACGCCGGTCAAGACGCAAACGCCTCAAACCGCAGCCGGCACTCAAAAGAAATTTACTGCCGACGACATCGAAATAACCAAGGACCTGCTTTACGACAAGTATACTCTGAAGGATACGTACAAGTACCAAAACGAGGAACGCAACTTCAAATGGGACATCATAAAGGAAAAGCTTGCATACATAGAAAACATACAGCTTGAGAAGAACATACGATGGGCGGTTCTGCAGAACTACAAGAATCTCAACCGCGAAGCACCGCTTGTGCACAAGTACAGGCGCAATGCCTACAAGCGCGTATGCGACACACTCGGAGTGGAGCGCTACCAGTCGACTCCTCTCTACCTTATATCAGACACGCTGACCCCCGAGCGCTACGGCCCTGACGGCACCATCGTAAAAAGACTGGCCGATGTGGGCAGTTTTGCACAGGTGGCTCCGATAACCATTGAAGGGAAATGGCTTCTGCCGAAACGCTACGTGAGGGACCTCGCCGACAGCACCGTATTCCACCACGCTATATTCATTGACCGCGGCGACCAGAACATTGCCACGCTCGAACGCACAGCTCCAGGCAAATGGGTGGTGCGCAGCATGAACCCTGCCACGACGGGACGCCACAAGCCTCCATACGCCCAGGAGACACCGCTGGGAATGTTCCTTCTTCAGGAAAAGAAGAACCGCATGGTATTCCTCAAGGACGGTTCAAAACAAACGGGCGGATATGCTCCGTATGCCAGCAGATTCACCAACGGCGCCTACATACACGGTGTGCCTGTGAACGTGCCGAGGACATCCATAATTGAGTACAGCTACTCGCTCGGAACCACTCCACGCTCACACATGTGCGTACGCAACGCCACGTCGCATTCAAAATTCGTCTACGAATGGGCACCTACACAGAAGACCATCGTTGTTGTCATAGAATAATATTATATTCATTTTTAACCATTTACATTCGTATTTCAGAGAAAAAGGAATTAACTTTGTGCCATTAATCCCATAACTCCCATGCACAAGTTATTTTTGATATTTTCTCTATTGGCTTTGCCATGCCTATTTTTTCAGCCTGAAACAAACATTCCAGACAGCAAGGAAACACCAGAAACAAAAGAACAGAACAAGACGGACATCTGCCAAGAATTGTACGAAGAGATGGAACTCGACAGCATTGTCGATTCAGATGCATTCAGACAGGCCGTCGCCGGATACTACAAGATAAAGGAACGCAAACGCGACGTACTCACACTAATAGATTTCTCCAAACCTTCAACGGAGAAGCGTCTTTACGTTTTCGACATGAAAAAGAAGAAGATGCTCTTCTGTTCGGTCGTCTCGCACGGCAGAAACAGCGGAGGCAACTATGCCACATCTTTCTCAAACGAAAACGGTTCGTACAAAAGTTCACTCGGATTCTATCTCACAGAAAACACATATCAGGGCAAGAACGGCTATTCGCTGGTTCTCGACGGACTTGAAGAAGGCATCAACGACAACGCCAAGCGCAGAGCTATCGTGATGCACGGCGCGGCATATTCCAATCCGTCGACAATACGCTGTTCGGGACGTCTGGGACGCAGCCTCGGATGCCCTGCAGTGCCACAGGCTCTCTCACGCCCCATCATTGATGCCATAAAGGGCGGAAGCGTGCTCTACATATACGCCAAGAAGCCTGAATATTTTGCTCAGAGCCACATTGCAGAGCGCCCTTCGAACATACTTTGATTTCACACACATAATACAAACAACACAAACCTATGCTTCACTTTGATACCGACTATATGGAGGGTGCTCATCCGGAAGTGATGAAGCGCCTCATGGAAACAAATCTCGAACAGACTTCAGGATACGGCAACGACACGTACACACTGCATGCCAAGGAACTCGTACGCTCGGCATTCGGACAGTCGGATGCGGCAGTATATTTCCTCGTAGGCGGAACGCAGACAAACTCAACTGTAATCGATGCGCTCCTCGCACGCCACGAAGGGGTGCTGGCGGCCGAAACTGCACACATAAACGTTCACGAATCGGGTGCAATCGAGGCCACAGGCCACAAGGTGCTCACTTTGCCTCAGCACGAAGGCAAGCTTGATGCCGGCGAAGTGGAAGAATACATCACAAACTTCTACCGCGACGAAACATACGAGCACATGGTGGCTCCTGGCATGGTGTACATTTCCCACCCTACTGAATTCGGAACACTCTATACGCTAGATGAGCTCGAAGCACTCAGCAATGTGTGCCGCAAAGCCGAAATACCTCTTTATCTCGATGGTGCGCGCCTCGGATACGGACTCGCATCGCCAAACACCGATGTGGCTCTTACGGACATTGCACGCCTTTGCGATGTCTTCTACATAGGCGGAACAAAGGTCGGAGCGCTTTTCGGCGAGGCAGTCGTCGCACGCGACCACTCACTGCTCCGCCACTTCACACCTCTAGTAAAACAGCATGGTGCACTGCTGGCTAAAGGACGACTTCTGGGCATACAGTTTGAGGCACTGTTCACCGACAATCTCTACCAGCACATCGGCACACACGCAATCGAAATGGCCATGAAGCTGAAGGAAGCTTTCATCGTGAAGGGCTACCGCCTGCACATCGATTCACCAACAAACCAGCAGTTCGTATGCCTGTCGAATGCAACAATCGACCGCCTGGCAGAAAATGCCACTTTCGAACTCTGGGGACCGAGAGGTGAAAAAGAAACTGTCGTGCGCTTCGTCACAAGCTGGGCAACACGCGAGGAGGATGTAGATGCACTGATTTCTCTTCTGTAAACCAATCCACTCATTGTTTTATGGAAGAAACGAAAAACAAATATTCATGCGTCGACTGCGGTACCCAAAACTGCAAATACAAAGACCGCACATATCCTGACTTCTGCCTCACGACGAACCTCAAAGACGCAGACATGCAGTGGGCGCTAGAGCGCTACGACGAAGGCGACAACCGCAAAATTATGATTGCCAGTGCTGAAGTGGAGTACGAGGGCTATTGCCAATGGACACGCGTGCAGGAAATCATGGAATTTGCCAACAAGATTGGAGCAAAACGCATAGGCATAGCAAACTGCATAGGCCTCATCAACGAAGCACGCATATTTGCACGCATACTGCGTTCAAACGGTTTCGAGCCTTACTCGGTCATCTGCAAGGTGGCGGGACAGGCAAAAAGTTCAATGGGCATACCGGCACAATGCGAAAGCATAGGTGTTGCCATGTGCAATCCGATTATGCAGGCACGTCTTCTCAACGAAGCGCATACGGATCTCAACGTTGTCATAGGACTTTGCGTCGGGCACGACAGCCTTTTCTACAAATACTCCGATGCATACGTTACGACGCTCGTGACCAAAGACCGCGTGACAGGAAACAATCCCGCAGCGGCGCTGTACACGGCAAACTCCTACTACAAGAAAAAGTTCTTCAAGGAAGAAAATAAATGACCGCAGATTTATAAATACAGTTTTATACAAATAAAGGCAACTCTACGAAATGCACTGCTCAGCACCATTTCAGAGTTGCCTTTTTTCTATATCAAACAAATTCACCCCATCAGCAGATTGCAGGGACCAATCGCCACAATGGCGTCAACTTAATCCGCACAGCCGTATTTATATCTCATGCAATCTATGATTTCCACCATCTCATCGCGCAGCCACGCAGGTTTCAGCACCTCAATTTCATCGCGGTGCCACAGAAGTTCCTGCATGAAATCGTATGTCGGACGCACACGTATTTCAAAGATACTGTAGTCCTCGCACCTCTCCGTTTCCACCTGTGCCCCATCCTGCATCAAAGGTAAATCGCGGATATAATTCGCCTGACTGGCGCTAGCCTTCAGAACTACAGTTTCAACGTCTGTATCCAAATCGTGAAAAACTCCGAAAAAACCGTCAAAGTAATTTTGCGGAGAGAAGTCTTCCGGATAATCGAAACTCTTATCCGTCACCGTCAAATCGTGCATACGGTCGAGACAGTAAATGCCTATGAAATCACTGTCGCAAGCCTTGCCTACCATATACCAGCGCTGTTTGAAAAGCTTCACGCAAAGAGGCATCAGGGCATATTCATGCACATCACCGCGCATATAGTTGTAATACTTTATGTCGACTACGCAATTCCGCTTCATGGCATCAATGACACTGTCAAGGTAATGCAGACCCGAAGGAACATTTTCAAGAACAATCCGGTCCTTTATGGCTCGGCATCCTATGAGCGAATTGCTTACCGAACAAGTGCTCAACAACCACTTTTCGACACTGCCGTTATGCAGATCGTCCATATTGGCAATGTAATATCTGTACTCGCCCCTCTTCTCACAATCAATCTGAAGGCCGAAAATATCAAAAATGGCATTCTTCCATTTGTGGAACGTCCGCTTGAGCAATTCATCTCCATTGTTCAAGTCCTTATTGTCAATCCATTTGCGGTTTATTTCTTCAAAAGTTATAAACCTGGCCCTGTTGATTGTATCAACCAGCCACACCAACTTGTTCAACTGATTCTGCGCCATACTATTTCTATTTTTCATGTCAATACAAATATAGCACAAAGGTGTGAATTTCTAAGGCACACCATATAATATGATGAATATTTTATCAAATTTCACAGTTAGCACACGATTGTCCGACAAATAAAAATCCATTGAGAATGGCTGCGCTACGGCAAACATCCTCAATGGACCAAACACCTATTACTTATCTATAAGAAAATCAATTATCCAAATACTGCTCAACGAGTCTTACAGGTCCGCACAAACCGGCAGGCTGCAGAGGAGAATCTTTCCGGTGATAATACCATATAGAGAAACCTATTCGGTTCTTTTCAGGTCGCTCCTGATTCTTCAGGAACCAGTCTGGGAAACTCTTCATTGCGTGTCCGCGTTCACCGCGATCGTCCCCCCACTCAAAATCGGCAGGATACTGTTCGTCGCCGATAAGCCGGTTTGCCCAGTTGTTGGTGACGTGCAGTTCAATATGGTTTTCGCCTTCATGGATATAGTCGGTCACATCTGCCTGATAAGGAGGATACCAAAGCACCACGGAATGCTCGCCGTTTATACGTACTTCCACAATGTCATTCACACGACCGAGATCAAGCAAGAATCTCTTTTTACCGGCAAGCTGTTTCTTGGAAACAGTGAATTTATTTCTATACACGGCTGTTCCTGAAAAATATTTTATCCGCTCATCGTCACTCGTACTGAAGTCAACAAGCTTTTCAAGTGTCATTTCAAAAGAAGGCAACAACTTCGGACAGAACTCCACGTCCCAATCACCTTCAATGGCTTCATATCTCGTTTTCTCCACCAAATATTCCTTTGCCTTCTGATATTTTCTTTCAGCGGTTTTAGGAAGCACCACAAACATTGACTCATGAGGATGGAGGGCCAAACGGACATAAACAGAATCATTCTGTTTTCTCCAACGAGCCGGTTTCATGATTACGCCTCCATAAGCATCCCACAATTCAGGCACAGCCTTGGCGGCTCTCTTAAATGCATACTCCTTATCAAGACATGAATCGGAAGCATTGACAATAAAATAGATTTCAGCATCAGCACTGCTGCGATGAAGCACAGCTCTGTCTGTAGAAACAAACTTGCCTTGCTGAAGCATCATCTGACATCTGGAACAGAACCCACAAAGCAGCCGTTGGTAAACAAGTAACGATAAAACGTAACCCGTTTGAAATGAGCGGTTTTTCATTATTCTGCCAAATGTCGGAAACGCAACGGAGTGCGGAATATTGCACCATTTCAGTTACCAAGCCGTTAGCTGTCAGTTACCGAAGCAAGGACAGGTAACGCACGGAAAATGAAATTGTTGTACGCCCGTGCCGATTGCGCTGATACGCACCGTTCTGCAAATCAATGGACGCTTACTCATAAGTTAATTTTGCAACAAAAACAGTAAGCGTATGAAAGTAGAAAAATTCAAGGTGCTGCTCTACCTGAAAAAGAGCGGAACGGACAAGTCGGGCAAAGCCCCGATAATGGGTCGTATCACAGTGAACCGTACGATGGCGTAGTTCGGATGCAAGCTGTCGTGCAGGCCGGATTTGTGGAACGCGCGAGAAAGCCGTCTGGACGGCAAGAGCCGCGAGGCGGTGGAAACCAACGCAAAACTGGACAAGCTGCTGCTTGCGGTCAATGCGGCGTTCGACACGCTGGTGGAGCGCGAGCGGGACTTTGACGCGACGGCGGTCAAGGACTTGTTCCAAGGCAGCATTGAAACGCAGATGACGCTGCTTCGGATGACCGACCGCATCTGCGAGGACTTGAAGGCGCGTATCGGGATAGACCGTGCCAAAGGAACGTACCCCGGCTATTACTACATGAGAAAGACATTGGGCGAGTTCATCCCGTGGCAGTTCAAGACGAAGGACATCGCTTTCGGGCAGCTTACTGAACAGTTCATCCACGATTACCAGAACTATGTGATGGACGTGAAAGGCTTGGCGGTGGACACGGTGCGCCATTACCTCGCCATCTTGAAAAAGGTATGCCGCATAGCCTACAAGGAGGGATATGCGGAAAGATGCCATTTTGCCAATTTCACTCTGCCTCAAAAGACAGAGCGGACACCGAGGGCGTTGAGCCGCGAGGACTTCGAGAAAATCCGTGATGTGGAGATACCCGCATGGCGCACCACACACATACTCGTCCGCGACCTTTTCCTGTTTGCCTGCTATACGGGAACCGCCTATGCGGATGTGGTGAGCGTCACCCGTGAGAACCTCTACACGGACGACGATGGGAGCCTCTGGCTGAAATATCGCCGCAAGAAGAACGAGCTTCGGGCAAGCGTGAAGTTGCTGCCCGAAGCACTCGCCCTAATAGAGAAATACCATGACGACAACCGCCCGACGCTGTTCCCGATAATATACCATCCAAACCTCCGCCGACACATGAAATTACCAGAAATACCTGAAAGAATACCTCACCTCGTTGGGCAAGGAGGACATCGAGTTCACCGACATCACGGAGGAGTTTGGAAATTCCTACAAGGCGTTTTTGAAACGCTACAAGAACTTCGCTCCGTCACAGATGAACAAATGCCTCTGCTGGCTGAGCAAGCTGGTGTACCTTGCCGTGGACTATGAGATACTCCGTGCCAACCCGTTGGAGGACATGGAATACGAGAAGAAGCCCGCACCGAAGCACAGGCACATCAGCCGTGCGGAATTGAAAGCCATCCTCGAAACACCCATGCTCGACCCCTTGCAGGAACTGGGTCGGAGGGCGTCCTGTTTTCGACGTTCACCGGTCTGGCGTATGTGGACATCATGCTGCTCCATCCGCACCATATCGGCAGAACGGCGGACGGCAGGCGTTACATCCGCATCAACCGGAAGAAGACCAACGTGGAGGCGTTCATCCCCCTACATCCGATAGCGGAACAGATACTCGACCTCTACAACACCACGGACGACACCAGGCCCGTGTTCCCGCTTCCAAGCCGTGACGAGATGTGGTTCGAGATACACGAACTGGGCGTGGCGATAGGGCGGAAGGAAAACTTGTCCTACCATCAAAGCAGGCACTCCTTCGGAACTTTTTTGATTTCGGAGGGAATACCAATAGAGAGCATCGCCAAGATGATGGGGCACTCCGGCATAAAAACCACCCAACGGTATGCGGAAGTAACGGACAAGAAGATTTCAAAGGACATGGACAATCTGATGGCTTTCAGACGTGCCTACGGAACAGGTGCGTCAAGGGAAAAGAAAACAAAGGACATCTTAACGGATAAGGAGGAATGACAATGGAACGTGGAATTATCACAATCACTGAAAACGGAACGGTCACGATGCCGACTGTTCCCGTCTGGATGACACAACAGGAAATGTCCGATGCGTTCAATGTATTCGGATGCGACATCCGCAGGGCTGTACATGCCATCTACAAGAATATGGAACTGTTTGAAAGCGATACCATGCGCTACATCAGGCAAGACAACGGGATAAGCTACGATGTGTACAGCCTTGAAATGGTGATTACCATCGCCTTCCGACTGCGGACTAAGGAATGTATGGCTTTCAGGCGGTTTGTCATGGGCAGGCTGACCATGAACAACAGACAGCCTGTCAACATTTTCTTTTCGCTCTCCCCATATAATGGCCGGAGAGTGAACAATTAGAAAAGGTGAAAAGAAAAGAGCCGACAACGGGCAGGGAAAATAAATCCTCTGTTGTCGGCTTCTTTCTTATTGAACGGCATGCATCATGTGCCGACACGCCTGAACGCCTCCCGGTAATTGGCGGCAAGCATCCTTTCAATGTCCGATTCTTTGTACAGGATTTTGCCGCCCAGCTGGTAATAGGACACCACCCCGTTGTTTCGGTAGTCCTGCAAAGTACGGCGACTCACTTTCAGCCTTGCCGACACCTCCCTGTCCGTCAGGAAGCATTCGCCGCCCAATGTCGGACGGCTGTTTGCCACAAAGTTCTCGATGCCGTCCAGCAGACGGTCAAGCGTGTCGCCGAATTGGGCGACCAGCGCATGGTTCTTGGTTATCATTTCACTCATTGTCACGTTGGATTTAGTGGTAATACAATAATAATCAGACGGCTCTGTCCGTCCGTTTGCCCTCAATTAGTTTTACGATGCTCAGCACATCCTCCGGCTTGTAGAAAATCTTATGTCCAATTAGCGAGTAAGCCAACGTGCCGTTGTCGCGCAACGTCTGCAAGGTACGCGGACTGATGTTGAGCTGTCGGCAGACTTCCTGGTTGTCCATCCACCCGTTCAATGACTTGCCGTCTTGCTTGGCAAAGAGGGCATCCACACGTTCCGTGAAACGGCTGAACTTTGCCGCCATTTCCTCGAATGCCTCTTTCTGAATAATCAAAATTTCCATTGTCGATACTGCTTTTAATGTTGATGCTTGGTTTTTGCCTGCAAAGTAAATCGGTATTCTCCGTAATGAGATGGATATGCGATTAGGTGGCAGCTTGTGGCATTTTGCTGTCCCAATCCTTCACACTCCGGGAATATCGTTTTGCATGGCAACGCAAAGTAAAGACAAGGTTGGCAAAAGCCAATCACCTTGTGCATGCGTGGAAGCATTTGGCACCGATATGGAAGCCTGTGGCGTTATTATATGAAGTGACACTGCAAAATGGTTGCAAAAGCTAAATTGTAAATAAAGCTATTTCATTCGTGACCTTATCCTGCTTAAACTTGTCTGCGTAATGCCAAGATACGAGGCTATGCTGCCCAATGGCAGCCGTTGCAAGAGTTCCGGATCCATCTCAACCAGTTGCCTGTAACGCTCTGAGGCGATAGCTGAGAGCATGGAGATTAATCGTTGTTCAGTCTCCAAAAGTTCCATTTCCGCATACCGTCGTCCCCAATTAGCAATATGCAAATCTTCCAAAAACAATTCCTGCAATTTCTTCCTCTTCAAGACATACAGAACAGAATCCTCCATCAGTTCCATTGTCTCATATCCAGCCTCGTCGTTTACATATCCTTTCATAGAAACAATGGTAGCACCTTCCTTGCCTATCCAAAACGTAATTTCTTTTCCGTCAACATAAGTAAAAGCCATGACAATACCCTGTTTAATGAAAAATATATCTTTCTCTACCTTGTTTATTTCCAATATATGAAATCCTTTAGGCAATGTAATCTCTGACATACAACGATGCAATTTGTCTAAAGACTTTTCAGGCAGAGGGTATCTTAAACTTAAAATCTGTTCCAGTTTCATACTCCATCAACACTTATCACCCTGCGAAGGTAACAAAAAGATGCGTCATAAATCAGGAAGCATGTCTCTTTTTGTCAAATGCGAAATCATTTTTTGCCAAATGTAAAAAGGTTTAGTGTAAGATGTACCTACTTTTGCATCAAACTTTAACACGGAATAATATGGAACATGATTTTTTGGAGATTATTAAGACGCGACGCAGTTGTCGTAAATTTCAGGACAGACAAATTTCTCGCGTGGAATTGGATGCCGTACTTGAAGCAGGAACTTACGCACCTTCAGCAGGAGGGCGCCAAAGTGCGTTTATCGTAGCTGTGCAGAATAAAGAGCAGCGCAAAAAACTGGCTGCAATGAATGCGGCAGTAATTGGTTCCAAATCAAATCCTTTTTACGATGCTCCCACTTATGTATTGGTTTTTGCTCCCTCAAATGCTCATACTGCTATCGAGGATGGAACTTGTGTGCTTGAAAATATGATGCTTGCAGCTCATGCCTTGAACTTGGGAAGCTGTTGGATTCATAGAGAGAAAGAAATGTTCATCACGGATGAAGGGAAAGAGATGATAAGGTCATGGGAGCTGCCTGACGGACTGATGGGCATCGGTGCTTTGGCGTTGGGCTATCCTGATGGCAAACCAGCGCCTGCCGTCACACGAAAAGAAGGGTATTACCGTATAATTAGATAAAAATGTCACACGATTTACTTAAGGCGATTTTTTATGAATTGGATTATCTTATTATTGGCCGGACTCTTTGAAGTAAGCCTGACTTTTTGTTTGGGGAAGACTCGGACCGCATCCGGTTTTGAGTTCTATCTTTGGGGCGGAGGTTTTCTTGTCTCCACAATATTAAGCATGACACTGCTTGCCAAGGCCGTACAAACGTTGCCGTTAGGCACAGCTTATGCCATTTGGACGGGTATCGGGGCGGTAGGTACGGTCCTGATAGGGCATTTTTGTCTTTAAGGAGCCGGCCACACCGATACGGCTTTTCTTCTTGTTCACGCTGATAGCGTCTTTGATAGGTTTGAAGATTGTTTCTTACTGAAAGGGGAATACATGAAATATGAATTGAAAGCCAACCAGGGTATTCCGGCTTCATTGCTGGTCATGCTTTCCATTGCAACCGGATTATCAGTCGCCAACTGTTACTATAACCAGCCCTTGTTGGGCAGTATAGCCACAGATTTTAAAATAAATGATTTATCCGCCAATGCGGTAGCGACCTTAACGCAAGTCGGCTATATGCTTGGTCTGCTGTTTGTCATTCCATTGGGAGACCTGCTTTCACGCCGTAAGTTGATATTAACCAACTACGTTCTTGCAGCCTGCTCTCTGCTGGCGATTGGTACGGCACAGGACATCCGTATCGTATGGGTGGCATCGCTGATAACCGGAGCGACGTCTGTCATGCCTCAGTTCTTCATACCGCTTGTGTCTTATCATTCAGCCCCAAGCCATAAGACGCGCAATGTAGGCATCATGCAGTCCTGTCTGTTGGTGGGAATTTTGGGCTCACGGATACTGAGTGGACTGATTGCCAATGCCTGGGGGTGGCGCATGGTGTATTTCATAGCGGCCGGACTGATGACGTATTGCTGGTTGATGATGTACAAAGTGCTTCCCGCATTGCCCGCACAGGCAAAAGAAACATACGGAAGGCTGATGAAGTCGCTATGGCATATTCTGCGGAAATATCCATACCTGCGCATTGCTTCCGCTCGGGCGGCATTGGCTTATGGCGCTTTCTTTGCCTTATGGAGTTGCCTTGCCTTCAAGATGAAGCAAGCCCCTTTTTTTGCCGGAGATGATATCATAGGGGCATTGGGATTTTGCGGATTGGCAGGAGCTGCTACTGTGGTATTCATCAGTAAATATATTTCTGTTTATGGAGCCAGACGTTTTTCTCTCATGGGTGGAGCCGTTATGCTGGTGGCTTGGCTGACAGCATGGTGGGGCGGCGACAGCTACGCAGGCATTATCATTGCCATTCTTCTGATTGATGCGGGAATGCAGAGCATTCATCTTGCCAATCAAACCAGTGTAGTAACGCTTGACGCTGAAGCCATCAACCGTGTAAACACGCTTTACATGACCATTTATTTTCTTGGCGGTTCTGTGGGAACGTTTGTAGCCGGCATCTGCTGGGAGCATTTTCAATGGACGGGAACAGCCATAGCGGGACTGATTTTCATTGCCTTGTCCTTGCTGGTCAGTTTTACATTTAAGGAAAGTAAGATATGAGCTCCAAACATCATATCCTATTTGATAGGGTGTCCAGTTCTACGTTCCTAAAAACGTAGTACAAAACGCCCTCGTTATTGTTAATACAATGCTCTTAAATTCAATGCTTTAATAAGCAAAAC
>MNQS01000178.1 GCA_001915545.1 Bacteroides sp. 43_108
AAATTAGTGCGCTGACCGTGTTGCAATACGTCAACTATATTAATAACAAGCCTATTGGCAGAATTAAATACGCACTAAATTAATTCCGCCAACGGGTATTCATTTGTTTGTTTTCCCGTACAACGCCATAGCCTTCATGATTCTGATGTTCTCACGGCAGAGCCATGGGAAGTCGATGCATCGGAACGGGACAGTGGTTGCCTCGAGGATGTTGAGGGCGCGTATGTCCTGCGGTATCTGCGATGCATGGGCGATGATGAGTGTGGCGCGTGTGCGGGAGCAGAAGAAGAGGGCTTTCTGCAGTTCTGGGTAGTCGAACGTGGTGGTGGCGTCGGGACAGTCGGTGAAGGTGTGGAGCGGAGTGTTCATGCCGTTGGTGGCAATGAACTTGTCTGCTTCACTTGTGTCTGTCTGTCCGCAGGTGTATATTATTGTGTCCTTTTTCTGCATTGTGGTGAGTTGTTCTGGCGCTGTGCAGGTGATGTCTCTGGGTATGCCTGCGTAGAGCTTGCGCAGGGTGGGGGCAGTGAGCCTTGCCGGGGTGTCGACGCTGTACATCTTGTATAGGTACACGTCTCTGTCGCCATGACGGGAGATGCATGGTGTGTCTGTGTGGAAGGCACGGTGTATGGCTCTCTGGCGTCTGAGTTCAGCCTCGGGCACCTTGGTGCCGTGGGGCGTCTCGATTCTTATGTCGTGGCGGGAAATCATGCAAAACTTGTTTTGCAAGTTAAAACGCGAGCTTGCTCGTTAGGTAAAACACAAAGCTTGCTTTGTTAGGTAAAACGCAGACTTTGTCTGCTAGGTAAATGCGAACAAGTTCGCTAGTTTATTTTTTTTAGACATAAGAACATGTGTGAAGCGGGCTTCACAAGGTAAAACGCAGGCTGTGCCTGCTAGGTAAATGCACTTTGTGCTAGATAAATGCGAACGGGTTCGCTAGCTAATAGCTATTACCTGCATCGTAAGCGATGTTTTTACCTGCAATGCTTACATTGTCATTTACCTGCAACTTTGTTGTAGTTCTTGTGTCTTTATTTTGTTGCTGCCTAGTGCTCTCGATGACATTGTGCTGTCGTTGAGATTAGATCCCTGGTCCTTGCCAGGGATGACAGTGTCGCGGGCACTTGTGCAAAACGAGTTTTGCAAGTTAAAACGCTTCGCTAGCTAATAGCTCTTACCTGCATCGTAAGCGATGTTTTTACCTGCAATGCTTACATTGTCATTTACCTGCAACTTTGTTGCTGTAGTTCTTGTGTCTTTATTTATTGTTGCTTTGTGTTCTCGCTGACATTGTGGTGTCGTTGAGATTAGATTCCTGGTCCTGGCCAGGGATGACGACATCGCAGGCAGTTGGGATTTGTATCGCTTTTGTCTGTTATTCTGTGTTGGGGAGGACTTCGATGAGGTCGGGGCAGATCTCGGTGGCTACGGTGGCGATGCCTTTGAGCTGGACGACGATGCGCTTGGCGCGGGCACCCTTCACTTTCATGAAGATGCCTTCGACACCGTCGAGCGGACCTCCGTGGATGCGCACGTGGGTGCCTCGGCTGACGTTGAGCTCATCGGGGGTGAAGAAGAGCGGTTTCTGTTTGCGCGCCTCGGCTAGGGTGATGAAGTCGTTCATCTGCTTGTCGGGCACGGTGATGATGCCGTTTTTTCGGCCTCCCTTGAAGAATATGTATTGTAGGAATCTGTTTTGTTGAAGGTATGGTTCCAGCTCGTGCTCGTTGGAATGTACGAAGATGAGGTTGCTGACGGCCGGTTTGGGAACTGTGGTTTTTCTTCCCTTGACGGTCTGTACTTCGTATGTCAGCGGGATGAAGCATTCGATGCCGTCGTTGTCGAACGTGGCTTTTACGGACATCTCGTGATTATAGAGCGCACGCATGGCGTACCATCGTTTGGTGGTTTTGTCTGTGTCTGCGGCCATGTGTGTTTGTGTGAAGTTCTGGGTGGCTCCCATCTGGTATATGTGCATACCTTCGAATCCTTGATGTTAGTATAAATTACTGAACCCCAAGTGTTTATAACTTTGATTGCACGGATAAACGCCTGTGCTAGCTTTGATAATCTTTCGCATTTTCTTAGTGTTTATCTCTTGCGAGGAGATATTTAGGTGAATTTAAGGTATAAAAGACGCATAGTCCAATGGTCTTCATACACCATCAACTGTTAAAATCTTATGTCAATAAAATCATTTGATTATCAGTTTTGTACTGATATTATTTTTTTACGTATCTTTGCATTGTCGCATATCTCCTCGCAAGAGATATGTTTTTTTTATTTATGTGCGTTTTGGAAACTTTATTTTTTTTGATGTGTTAAATTGTTGGCGGATTTACACTTTTCAAAAAGGCGGGAAAGAACTGGTGTGAAGCAGGGCTTCACAAGGTAATACGCGAGCTTGCTCGCTAGGTAAAACACAAAGCTGTGCTTTGTTAGGTAAACGCGAGCAGGGTCGCTAGGTAAATGCAAACTTTTGGTTTGCTAGGTAAAATGCAACTTTGTTGCAAGGTAAAACATGAAGCTAGGCTTCATTAGTTAAAACGCGCTTTTGCGCAAGGTAAATCGCGAATGCTCGCTAGGTAATAGTTTTTGTTTTTAGACATAAGAACATAAGAACAAAAGTTCATTGAATGTTCAAATGTCTGTTCAAGCGGGCTTGACATACCTTTGCTCTTTCAATGTTTGCACCTTTGGTGCTTGGCTACGACTCTTTTGTTTGGACAAGAACAGAAGGTTGGGTGTTTACTTCTTATTTTTAAGACATAAGAACATAAGAACAAAAGAGACATTGAAGAATTTAATATCCATTCAAATAAATTTGATGCATATTCCAATTCTTCAATGCCGGCACCTGTGGCGCTGGTCTGCAACTCTTTGTTTAGAAAGAACAGAAGATTCTTTCTTTTGTTTCTTTTAAGAATACTGTGCTTTGCACTTACAAATTAGTTTGTATGATGAATGTTTGGCAGAAATGCCATGAGCTTGTTCATGTAAGATCTGTCGGATGTTCATCATTATGTATTCTTGTGTTCTTTTGTTCTTGTGTCTTTATTTATTGCAGCATCCAGCTTGGTTTCTGATTAGATCCCTGGTCCTAGCCAGGGATGACGGTATCGCTGGCATGTGTGCAAAACGGGTTTTGCAAGGTAAAATACAAAGCGTGGATTTGTTGGTTAAACGCAGGCGGTGCCTGTTAGGTAAAATGCTACGCAATGCTCGCGAGGTAATAATTTTTGTTTTTAGACATAAGAACATAAGAACAAAAGGGTACATTGAACGTTCAAATGTCTGTTCAAGCAAGCTTGACATACCTTTGCTCTTTCAATGTTTACATCTTTGGTGCTGAGTTTTCAACTCTTTTTGTTGAAAAAGAACAGAAGGGATATGTTATTGTAGCTGTTGCTATAGCGTCATTCCTGGCTGGGACCAGGAACCTTATGTTCATTGGCTGTCGGACGCTTTCTTTTATCGTCGGCATTTGTGCTTGCATTGAGATAAGATCCCTGGTCCTAGCCAGGGATGACGGCATCGCTGGCATGTGTGCAAAACGGGTTTTGCAAGGTAAAATACAAAGCGTGGATTTGTTGGTTAAACGCAGGCGGTGCCTGTTAGGTAAAATGCTACGCTAGTTTTTGTTTTTAGACATAAGAACATAAGAACAAAAGTTCATTGAACGTTCAAATGTCTTTTCAAGCAAGCTTGACATACCTTTGCTCTTTCAATATTTGCACCTGCGGTGTTGAGTCTATGACTCTTTTGTTGTATAAGAACAGAGGTGCAAAACGTGTTTTGCAAGTTAAACGTGAAGCAGAGCTTCAACTAGGTAAAACGCAAAAACATTGTTTTGCTAGTTAAATGCGCTTTGCGCTAGCTGATAACTTTTACCTGCAATGCCCAGCATTGCTTTTACCTGCATCGTTTACGATGCCTTTTACCTGCACCGCGATGGCGGTGTCATTTACCTGCAATGCTCGCATTGCTATGGTTCTTATGTCTTTATTATTTTATGTTTCGTGCTCTCGCTGGCATTGTACCGTCATTGAGATCAGATCCCTGGTCCAGGCCAGGGATGACGGCATCGTTGGTGCTTGTGATGTTTTGTGGGTGTTTGGGAACGTGGGGGAGGATGTGAGGGCTCGTGGTGTTTGTTCTGGGCGCTCGGGAAAGAATTTTTGAGGGCTCGGAAGTTTTGTTGCGAGGGCTCGGAATTTGCAAAGCGGGGCTTTGCAAGGTAAAACGCAGACTTTGTCTGCTAGGTAAAATGCTAGCACGCTCGCGAGGTAAACGTGAGGCAGGGCTTCAACTAGGTAAAACGCAAAACTGAGTTTTGCTAGTTAAACGCTTCGCTAGTTTGTTTTTAGACAGAAGAACATTTGCAAAGCGGGGCTTTGCTAGGTAAAACACAAAGCTGTGCTTTGTTAGGTAAACGCGAGCGGGCTCGCTAGGTAAAACGTGAAGCTTGCTTCACTAGGTAAAGCTCAAAACTTTGTTTTGCTAGGTAAACGCGCTTTGCGCTAGGTAATAGCCTTGTGGGTGTTTATGATATTTTAAGACAGAAGAACATGTGTGAAGCGGGTTTCACAAGGTAAAACGCAGGTTGTGCCTGCTAGGTAAAATACGAGCGGGCTCGCAAGTTAAACGTGAAGCAGAGCTTCAACTAGGTAAAACGCACTTTGTGCTAGTTAAATGCGCTTTGCGCTAGCTGATAACTTTTACCTGCATCACAGGTGTGATGTTTTTACCTGCAATGCTTACATTGTCATTTACCTGCAACTTCGTTGCTGTAGTTCTTTTGTTCTTATGTCTGAATAAATGTGGCATCCTGCTTGGGATGAAGAAGATCCCTGGTCCGGGCCAGGGATGACGGTGTCGTTGGCACTTGTGGTGTTTTGTGGGTGTTTACTGTGTTTTTGACAGAAGAACATGTGTGAAGCGGGCTTCACAAGGTAAAACGCAGGTTGTGCCTGCTAGGTAAATGCACTTCGTGCTAGATAAATGCGACTTTTAATTTGTTAGGTAATGGTTGTCCATTAGCTATGAAGTTGGATATAGTTATTGAGAATGAAAAAGGCGGTGGACTTTTTTAGAACACCGCCTGTAAAATAGTATCAGATATTTTTTAATGAGAATGCATATTTGAAATCTATAGATGAATGCAGTTCTTTATTATTGATCCACGCCGGCTCGTCGTGGCTTTTTTCAGAAATAGAAGTGGGACTGTCGTTTTTAAATGTGGTGTAAACCTTTTCCAATATATTCATTTGTTCATTTGTGAAACTTGATAGGTCGCATGAAATATCCGATATAAGTTTCATTCCAATGTTTCCGTTTTTGCTTTCAACTTCTATCTGTTGAATGTCGTCTAAAAGGGCATAAACCTTATCCCAACAGTTGGGTACTGGGCCATATTGTATTGCTTTGAATGTCAATCCGGTCATAGCTTGCCCATTTTCTCTATAGGCTAAGAAGTCTGTATAAAACAGCAATTTGTTCATTTGAGTAACAAAGACTCCTTCAAATTTTTCAATGAAGAATAAAATGACATTTTTTAATCTGCTTATAGATTGCATTGCATAGCCGTTATATTTGTCACGACATCCGCCTCCGTAAATCAAATTACAGAGAAATCCTTCTTTGAAAGCCTTGTTCTCATATTCTTCTAAACGTCTTTTAATATTCTGACGTTCCTCGTTGGATAAAACACCTGTTGCTGCATCAACAAATGTTTCAAATGTTTTTGGAGATTGTATGGCTTTTAGGACTCGTCCGTTTGCCAGACTTGGCATTTCTCCGTTTTCGTATAAGCGATATTGGTTATCTCCGAATCCTAAAATTTTAGACATCTTTGATGCTGACAATTCATATCTGCTTCTTATTTCTTTGATTTCATCAGGGAATGGTATCCCGTGTTTGGCGCGATAAGCGTTGTATATTTGAGCTGTGTTTACAACATCCATCTGAGTAGTGGTGAATGTTTCTTCGGTATCTACACATTTGTAGCATACGTATGTGTATTCATATTCTTCTTTGCGAAAAACTGCCATCCGAGTTTCTGTAAGGAGAATAGTGGCACCTCCGGTAAATGGACTTCTCATAACTATTTGAATTTATATTTAATCTTTTGCTCTGCTATATGAAAAGATATACAAATGGCGCTTGAACTGCTGAATCCCATAGATATTTTAATATATACATCATTGCCTTTTATGTCTTTGCCAAACACCCACATATCTCCTTTCTTATTTAAGGTGTCTTCTATCGGTCCATCGACATAATCATTAGTTTCAAGTTGCATTATTATATCTTCTCTGTATTTGGGAGTGATTTCCAATTCCAAAAGGGTTTACATGTTTTTCCCTCTATCGTCACGAAAGACAATTCAAAAAACTTTTACTTTTTGGTTGAATTGAGACAGGAAATATTCTACTTCTTCTTTTGTCGCCATAAATGGTTGCATTTTTGCAAAAGTAACGATTTCGTTTAATATATGCAATATATTAATGTGATATTCAACTTTAAAATTAAATATGTGCGTCTTTGCTTTTTCGTCTGGTGTGTGAACTTTTTGTGGTGGTTTGTTGTTGGTATGGTTGAGTTTTTGTATTTTGTGGGGGCTTTTAGAGGTTTGTTCCTTTGAAAGGCCTTTTTAATATCTATATTATGGGAAATATATTTTCGTTTTTGAGTTCTTTGTTTGGACGTGGCGGCAAGGTGACTGTGGATAACAGTACTGTGCGGTCGCTGGATCTGGAACGTTTCATGGGCCGGTGGTATGAGCTGGCCAGATATGATCATAGTTTTGAACGGGGCATGTCGCATGTGTCTGCAATGTATATGATGACGGACAGCGGCAAGGTGCTTTTGGTTAATGAGGGTGTGAGGAACGGCAAGAAACGTAGTATACGTGGGCGGGCGAAACAGCCTGATGTTTCGCAACCGGGAAGGTTGAAGGTTGCGTTCTTCTTGTGGTTCTATTCTGATTATTATGTGATGGATATTGATCCTGATTATAGGTATGCGCTGGTTGGAAGCAGTTCGGATAAGTATCTCTGGATCCTGAGTCGTGAGAGGACGATTACGGATGTGGTCAAAGGGGAACTGCTGAGCAAGTTGCGTGCACGCGGGTATGATACGGATAAGCTTATCTTTGTTGATCAGGGGCTGGTGTCGGACTTGTAGCGCAAAGCGGGCTTTGCGCTAAGGTAAAACACAAAGCTGTGCTTTGTTAGGTAAACGCGAGCGGGCTCGCTAGGTAAAACGTGAAGTTTGCTTCACTAGGTAAAGCGCACTGTGTTCTCGCTGACATTGTACCGTCATTGAGATGAGATTCCTGGTCCTGGCCAGGGATGACGCTGTCGTTGGCACTTGTAGTGTTTTGTGGGTGATGGAGTGAACAAAATGATGGTTTTGTGGGTTCATGATTTTAGTACCTCGGGCTTGTTGCCTGTGCGGTTGGATTATTAATGATATAATAAATATAGGTTATGAGGTTTGGACGATATTTTTTCTTGTTGGCTTTGTTGTTTGCGGTTGCTGATGTTTGTTGTGCTGCTCGTTGGAAAGCCAAGCATGTTGTGATGATTGGGCTAGATGGTTGGGGCGCTTATAGTGTAGCTGAGGCTGATATGCCTAATGTGAAGAAGCTTATGGAGGAGGGCTCTTATACGTTGAAGAAGAGGTCGGTGCTTCCTTCTTCAAGTGCTGTCAACTGGGCTTCAATGTATATGGGAGCTGGACCTGAATTGCATGGATACACGGAGTGGGGGTCGAAGACTCCTGAGTTGCCGTCACGTGTTGTCAATGAGAATGGTATTTTCCCGACGGTGTTCAGCCTGTTGCGTGAGTCTGCACCTGACGCTGAGATTGGGAATATATGTGAGTGGGACGGTATCCGTTATGTGGTGGATACCACTGCGCTCAGTTTTGATCGTCATATAACGGAGAAACCGCAGGGGCCGGCAACGACGAGGTGCGCGGTGGATTATATAAAGAGGGCTCATCCTGCTTTGGTGAATATTGTTTATGACGAACCTGATCATACCGGGCATGCTGTGGGGCATGATACTCCTGAGTACTACAAGAAGTTGAAAGAGCTTGATGGGTATATTGGTGAGATTGTGCAGGCTGTCAAGGATGCTGGAATGTTTGACGAGACAATATTTATTGTTACTGCGGATCATGGTGGAATCAAGAAGGACCATGGCGGTAAGACGATGCAGGAGATGGAGACGGCGTTCATTATATGCGGCAAGGGCGTTAAGAAAGGGTATGAGTTTGAGGAGAGTATGATGCAGTTTGACTGCGCGTCTACAGTTGCATATATCTTCGGGTTGAAACAGCCTCAGGTGTGGATTGGACGTCCGATGAAACAGGTGTTTACTAGGTAAACGCAGGCTGTGCCTGCTAGGTAAACGCTATGCTAGTTAAACGCGCTTTGCGCTAGGTAAAATGCAACTTTGTTGCAAGGTAAAACATGAAGATAGGTTACATTGGTTAAAATGCGCTGTGCTCTCGCTGACATTGTACCGTCATTGAGATCAGATCCCTGGTCCTAGCCAGGGATGACGGTGTCGTTGGAGCTTGTGGTATTTTGTGGGTGTTTACTGTTAATTTTTCAGACAGAAGAACATAAGAACAAAAGGATTCATTTAAGGGGCGGATGTACATTCAAGCGAGCTTGATGTTCATCTGCTCCTTAAATGTTTGCACCTGCGGTGCTGAGTCTGCGACTCTTTTTGTTGAAAAAGAACAGAAGGGGTGGATGACATTACTGATGATTTTAGGTTGTCATTCCTGGCTGGGACCAGGAATCTTATGTTGGATTTGCACTGTGTTCTCGCTGACATTGTACCGTCATTGAGATGAGATCCCTGGTCCTGGCCAGGGATGACGATGTCGGAGTCACTTGTAGCATTTAGTGGGTGTTTACTTGTTTTTAGACAGAAGAACATAAGAACAAAAAGAATTCATTTAAGGGGCGGATGTACATTCAAGCGAGCTTGATGTTCGTCTGCTCCTTAAATGTTTGCACCTGCGGTGCTATGTCTGCGACTCTTTTGTTATGAAGAACAGAAGGGGGATGTTATTGCTGTTTTTGCTATAGCGTTATTCCTGGCTGGGACCAGGAATCTTATGTTGGATTTGCACTGTGCTCTCGCTGACATTGTGCTGTCGTTGAGATGAGATCCCTGGTCCTGGCCAGGGATGACGGTATCGTTGGCATTTGTAGTGTTTAGTGGGTGTTTACTTGTTTTAAGACAGAAGAACATAAGAAAAAAAGGATTCATTTAAGGGGCGGATGTACATTCAAGCGAGCTTGATGTTCATCTGCTCCTTAAATGTTTGCACCTGCGGTGCTATGCCTGCGATTTTCTATGTTGATTAGTAGTTTTATGTCTTTTGTTGTGTGGTGGTTTTGTATTTATGGGGCTGGTTTTTGGCTTATTTATTTGAATTCCTTATATTTGAATGCGATTGAACATTTTTGTTCAGGTGATTGAACATTTTTAGGTTGTTGATTGAACATTTTTATTATGCAATACAGGCGGATTCAGTTTGCTGAGGTTTTGGAGCGGATAAATGAACCGAGGGGTAAGATACAGGTGATTGTCGGACCACGTCAGGTTGGTAAGTCTACATTGATGGGGCAGGTGCTCGAGGTGTGTACTGTTCCGTATGATAGTTATTCTGCTGATGATGTTACAGGTGTTTCGTCAGATTGGCTTGCACAGATCTGGGAGTCGCAGAGGATGAAAATGGCTGTGCGCGGTGAATCGAAAAGGCTTCTCGTAATTGACGAAATTCAGAAGATAATGAATTGGAGTGAGACGGTCAAGGCTGAGTGGGATCGCGATACGCGTGAGAAGCGAGAGCTGATTGTTGTATTGCTCGGTTCTTCCAGGATGCTGATTGAGAAGGGACTGACGGAGTCGTTGGCCGGACGCTTCGAACTTATACGACTTTCACATTGGACGTACTCGGAAATGAGAGATTGTTTCGACTTCTCTTTGCAACAATATGTGTTCTTCGGGGGGTATCCTGGCGCAGCCTGGTATATTGGTGATGAGTTGCGTTGGAGACGATATATCAAGGATTCTTTGATTGAACCGACCATAGCACGAGATGTATTGATGGATACAAAAGTTATGAAACCTCAACTTTTGCGTCAGTTATTTGAATTGGGATGCAGTTATAGTGGGGAATTGTTGTCTCTTACCAAGGTAGCTGCTCAGTTGCAAGATGTCGGAAATGTGACGACACTTGCGGGGTATCTGCATTTGCTGAATGAATGCGGGTTGTTGTGCGGCTTGCAGAAGTATGCAGAAGATGAGGCCAGAAAGTATAATTCTGTACCTAAATTCCAGGTACATGATAATGCTTTGCGTAATGTTTATGCCGATGAGGGTTATTCCGATGTCATAGAAGATGCTGGTTTGTGGGGACGATATGTTGAATCTGCTGTCGGGGCTTATCTTGTCAGCCAGGCTTCAATCCATGATTATAAGGTTTATTATTGGAGGAACAATAAGGACGAGGTGGATTTTGTTCTTTCTCGAGGAAGAAAAAAGGTTGCAATCGAGGTGAAGAATGGACGAAGAACGATGAATCGTGGTTTGACGGTATTTTCTAAAATGTATAATCCTTATAGGGCTTTTGTTGTTGGTTCTGGCGGTTTGACCATTGATGAGTTCTTGTCAATGGATTTGGATTTGTTGTTTAAATAGGGGCTTGGCTTTGTTTGGTAAATGCGAGCGAGCTATGTAAAACATGAAGCTAGGTTACATTGGTTAAACGCACTGTGTTCTCGCTGACATTGTGCTGTCGTTGAGAGTAGATCCCTGGTCCTGGCCATGGATGACGGTGTCGAGGGCATGTGTGAAGTGGGCTTCACAAGGTAAAACGCAAAGCGGTGCTTTGTCAGGTAAACGCGAGCAGGCTCGCTAGGTAAATGCAACTGTGTTGTTTAGACAAAAGTTATTATAGTATTACTATTGTGGCTATACCGTCATTCCTGGCTTGGACCAGGAATCTTATGATAATGGTCTGTAGGATGTGTTTTGGTTTATCGCTGACATTGTACCGTCAATGAGATTAGATCCCTGGTCGTAGCCAGGGATGACGTCATCGTTGGCGCTTGTGGTATTTTGTGGGTGTTTGCTTTTATTTTAAGACATAAGAACATAAGAACAAAAGGTTCATTTAAGGGGCTGATGTACATTCAAGCGAGCTTGATGTTCATTTGCTCCTTAAATTTTTGCACCTTAGGTGCTGAGCCTGCGACTCTTTTATTGTGAAGAACAGAAGGGGGGATGTTATTGCGGTTGTTGCTATAGCGTCATTCCTGGCTTGTACCAGGAATCTGATGGTTGTGGGTGGGGTGGAGATTTTCTATATGTCAGTTTGTTGTGTGAGAAATTTGTGAGGATATTTATCGTTTTTTGCTCTTTCCGAATAACTCCGAATGACTACCGAGCCTAATCAGTTTCACTATTTCATCATCAATCCAGATCAAAAGAAAATCATTTTCAACATGGCATTCCATGTATCCAGCATAATCTCCTGTAAGCATGTGGGGCTTGAATTCTTTGGGGACGTCCTCGCCACGTTCCAAGAATCCGACAATATCATAAAGCTTTTTCAGTTTTACATGGTCATTCTTATACCGCTTCAAGTCTTTACGAAACTGACTGCCGCTTTTGACTTCTCTCATTCACTGCAAGATTTAATGAAGCTTTCAAAGCTGCTAGTATCAACTTTCTTTAAGTTTTTCCCCTCACGAGCTTCTTCAATGGCGATCTTGGTCTCTTCGTTCGGCTTTTTGTACATGGCATCCATCAAAAGGCACTCAACGAAGTTGTTCAAACTTCGATGTTCTAGTTTGGCTGCCCTTTTCAGCATGTCTAACAATTTGCTGTCCAGTCTGAATGCTGTTTGTTTTTTTATTGCTATTTCTCCCATATAGTGTTATACTTTTTATCACAAATGTATAAAAATATCTGATATCGGCAATAATGACATTATTAAATTGTGTTGCAAATTTTACTCTAAAACGAATTTGCGTTTATTCTGATTCTATACCGTCTCTTGAGTAAGATCCCTGGTCCTGGCCAGGGATGACGATGTAGGGGCACTTGTGCAAAACTGAGTTTTGCTAGGTAAAACACAAAGCTGTGCTTTGTTAGGTAAAACGCAGACATTGTCTGCTAGGTAAAATGCAGGCAGGGCCTTCAAGGTAAAACGTGAAGCTTGCTTCACTAGGTAAAGCACAAACCGAGTTTTGCTGGGTAAGTGCAACTTTGTTGCTAGTTGATAGCTCTTACCTGCATCACTCCTGTGATGTTTTTTACCTATTTTGTGCTTGGTGCTTGTTTTCCATTTTTCATTTCAAGTATTCAAAAAGGAAAATGGGAAAGGAGTTTAATATTGCTGCTGTTTGGTTGATGTCCACATATTTTTGTTTCATTGTGGCAAATAGTTTGTTTTGTGCTATGTCTTCCTTTTTTGCAGGTATTGTGTTGTTGCCATTGCGGATATAGTTCGCTTTGGATACGTTCTGATATTTCAGCATTTCCCAATTTCTTTTTACTTCCTCAATAGGCGTTCTCTCTATGTTGATGAATCGATAACCTCTGGCCTGAGGATATGCAAATGTTTCTGCATTTCTTTTGAATTTGTGCTGTATGCAGTCTTCTCGTGTCACAACATATTTGAAATAATCAGCATCGGGCAATTCTTTTGTATATTTCAGTGATTCTACCATGGGATAGTTTATATATAGTTTTCCATTGTTGGTTTCATCATTGAAATAATTCAGCATATCATCAAGTATGGCGTCCAGGCGAGTTGTACCCATGCGATTCTGAAAATCGTCGTCGAAAAACAGGAACACCTGCGAGAACAACGTGTCCAATCGTTGTCCCGCCGGTATTTCTATTTGGTTTTCTTCCAATGGAAGTACTCGGAACAAGTCATAGCCGGTATTCTTCAAATTCTTGTATAATGTGGGCAAATCGCTTCCATATCTTACTACACGTATATCTTCATTGTTTAGATATAAATGTTTGATTGATTCAAATATGGTCGGTTCAGCGACTGTTCCTTCAAAAACGAATAGTATCATTTACCAAATGTACCTCCTCTGTACAGTTTTTCAAGGTTGTGGCCAAATCTTAGTTCCTTATCTGTCATGTTGCATATTGCATCAATTTTATTATTGCGAATGATAAAGAAGCAGTCAGGTCTTAGCAAATCATTAGTCAGCAGATAGGTGTCGTGCGTAGTCACGAAGGTTTGTCTGTCACCTACAAATAGCCGTTTGCAGATTGCGTATGATAGTTCGTGATGATAGAATGCATCAAATTCATCTATGAATACGAATGATGCATTTACCATTTCTTTAAGCCAGAAATATTGCAGTTCCAGATTTTTTGTGCCTGTTGATGCAACTAATTGGAATGGTGTTTTAACACCGTTCATCAGACAATAAAGAACTTTTTCTCCCAGAATAGGTTCAGAAAATTCGAATTTCTGGTTGCTTGTTTCTTCCAGGAAAATCTCGAAGTCCTTTATATATCCGTTGGATATTATGTATTCTTCAATGTTGCTGCTTCCTTCTCTATAACCAATGAATTCTCGATAGTCCAAACTTCTGAAGAAAAGCATATTCTCTACAAAATCTTGTAGCTTGAGCATCGGATGATCTTTGGATAGAGGACTGGAACCTATGATGAAATTTACCAATGATATGGTGTTTGCACCATTCTTTAACTTCTCTTTAGTGTCGGTTGAAATAGAAAATTCATCGGCTATACTCAATTCCTCAGCATCTCTATTGAAGTATACGCCGGTTTCTCCTTCCAATCTCTCTCTTACAATGACTATTTGGCCGTCTTTGGCAATCTTGGAATAAGAATATTTTAACCGGAGGTTGTCAAATGAAAAATAGTATTCAAATTCTACGGGGTTGAGATAATTTGATGCGCTGGCAAAATTTGTATAATAATCAGGTTTCTTCCACTTGTGCGAAAGATGATTTGCTATATCGAAAATGGCCAGTCCAAGGTTTGTCTTTCCGGAACCATTCGGCCCGTAGATGATGCCATTTTTTACTATGCCATCTTTTATTGCTGTTTTATTGAAATCATAGCCACTTGGATGTGACAGGTCCCACTCGATTTTGTCGGCGAAACCTCGATAATTTTTAACGGTAAATTTTGATAGCATATTAATAACTTGTTAAGTAATATATATTATTATGTACAAAGTTATGTAAAACGTTTGTATCCGTAATTTATTTACGGATTAAGGTGCTGCTGAAATTGAATATTTAACATTAGATAACAAGCGAGATTTGTTTTTAGGTAAAACACAGGCGGTGCCTGTTAGGTAAACGCTGCGTTAGGTAATAGGTTTTGTGGGTGTTTGCTGTTTTATTTTTAGACATAAGAACAAAAGTTAGCATTTGAGAATTTAATATCCATTCAAATGGATTTGATGTATATTCATATTCTTCAATGCTTTCGCACCTGCGGTGCTGAGTCTACGACTGCCTTTTGTTATGAAGAACAGAAGGGGGATGTTATTGCTGTTTTTGCTATAGCGTCATTCCTGGCTGGGACCAGGAATCTTATGACAATGGTCTGTAGGATGTGTTTGGGTTTATAGCTGACATTGTATCGTCATTGGGATAAGATCCCTGGTCCTAGCCAGGGATGACGGCATCGTTGGCACTTGTGGTATTTAGTGGGTGTTTACTGTTAATTTTTCAGACAGAAGAACATGTGTGAAGCGGGCTTCACAAGGTAAAACGCAGGTTGTGCCTGCTAGGTAAATGCACTTTGTGCTAGATAAATGCGAACGGGTTCGCTAGCTAATAGCTGTTACCTGCATCGTATGCGATGTTTTTTACCTGCAACTTTGTTGCTGTAGTTCTTTTGTTCTTGTGTCTTTATTATTATTGCTTCGTGATCTTGTTGGCTTTGTGCTGTCATTGAGATGAGTCCCTGGTCCTAGCCAGGGATGACGGTGTCGGGGGCACTTGTGCAAAACTGAGTTTTGCAAGGTAAAACACAAAGCTGGGCTTTGTTAGGTAAAACGCAGACATTGTCTGCTAGGTAAAATGCGAGCTTGCTCGCTAGGTAAAACATGAAGCTTGGCTTCATTAGTTAAAACGCACTTCGTGCTAGTTAAAACGCTTTGCTAGCTAATAGCTCTTACCTGCAATGCTTACATTGCCATTTACCTGCATCGTTTGCGATGCATTTTACCTGTACCGCCACGTGTTGCTGTCGCTTCGGGCTTTTGTGCCGTCGTTTTTGTGGCTGTTTGGCAATATTTTACTACCTTTGCGGCGATTTAATAACCCGAGTGCTTGATAAACCTCGTAAAAAACAAGATTTTATGAAACAAAAAACTGTTTCAGTATCCTTCATGCTGATGGGGATACTGTTCTGTGTTTGCCTTATCTGTGCAAACCTTTTAGCTATCAAACAAATTGAGTTCGGACCTGTAAACATCACAGGCGGTATTCTGGTTTTCCCGATTTCGTACATCATCAATGACTGCATTGCTGAGGTCTGGGGATTCCGCAAGGCCAGACTGATTATCTGGACCGGTTTTGTCATGAATTTCATGTTCGTGGCTTTCGGCGCTCTTGCCGATTGGATTCCGGGTGCTTCGTACTGGACGCTGGATGACGGTTTCCATGCCATCTTCGGACTGGCTCCGCGTGTGGCTTTCGCTTCGTTCATGGCTTTCCTGGCCGGTTCGTTCCTGAATGCGTATGTGATGTCGAAGATGAAGATTGCCAGCAATGGACGCCATTTCTCGGCTCGTGCCATCCTGTCGACCGTGGCCGGTGAGTTTGCCGACTCAATCATTTTCTTCCCGATAGCTCTCGGCGGTATGGTTCCGGTAGATAATCTGCTGCTTATGATTGTGTCGCAGGCTGTGCTCAAGACATTGTATGAGATTATCGTACTTCCTTTGACAATCCGTGTGGTGAATTTTGTCAAGATGTACGAGAATGAGGATGCCTACGATACCAATATTTCTTACAGCATTTTCAGGGTGAGCGATATCGGATAAAACTAGGAGACTGCATTTATGAAATCAATTGACAAGAACAAGGTTCTGGTTGTCTTCAGCGGCGGTCAGGACAGTACGACATGCCTGTTCTGGGCAAAGAGAAATTTCAGTGAGGTCTATGCCTTGAGTTTCATCTACGGACAGAAGCATGCCAATGAGGTGGAGCTGGCACGTTCGATAGCTGAAGAGGCCGGTGTGAAGTGGGACGTGATGGACGTCAGTTTCATCAGCAGTCTGAGCACAGGATGTTCGCTCACCGACAGTTCCATAACGATGGATCAGGAGCGTCCTGAGGGAGGAGTACCAAATACGTTTGTTCCAGGACGCAACATGTTCTTCCTAAATATCGCTGCCGTATATGCGCGTGAACACGGCATCAGCCACATCGTTACAGGTGTGAGCCAGACAGATTTTTCCGGATATCCGGACTGCAGGGATGCTTTCATCAAGTCGCTCAATGTGACGCTCAATCTGGCAATGGACGAACAGTTCGTGATACACACCCCGCTGATGTGGATTGACAAGTGCGAGACATGGGCGCTGGCCGACGAGCTCGGTGTGTTCGATCTGATCAGGGAAAAGACACTTACCTGCTACAACGGTGTGCAGGGCGATGGATGCGGACACTGTCCTGCATGCAAGCTCAGACGTGAAGGTCTGGAGAAGTATCTTGCCATTAAGGCTGCCGGAGGAAAGGTGAACCTTCATCATGTGCTTGACAAATAAATTACCGATACACATTATATATAATATATTATGGGAGAAAGAGACAACGAGGGACTCAAGTCGCTCGGAAAGAAAACCGAATACAGACAGGACTACGCACCCGAGGTGCTGGAAACATTCATGAACAAGCATCCGGAGAACGATTACTGGGTGAGGTTCAACTGTCCTGAGTTCACAAGTCTGTGTCCTATCACTGGACAGCCGGATTTTGCAGAAATCAGAATCGAGTATCTGCCTGGAGAGAAGATGGTGGAATCGAAGAGTCTGAAGCTCTACCTCTTCAGTTTCCGCAACCACGGCGATTTCCATGAGGACTGCGTCAACAAAATCATGAAGGACCTTGTGAAACTCATGGATCCTAAATATATCGAGGTGACGGGAATATTCACTCCTAGAGGAGGTATATCCATCTATCCATACGCCAACTACGGACGTCCCGGAACGAAGTATGAGAAGATGGCGGAGTACCGTCTGATGAACCACGATCTGAAATAACGTGCACCAGATGTGCACTGATGATGACATCACCGGCAGAGACGAGGAAAAATCTCTGCCGGTGATGTTTCTTTATTCCGGCATTATATGTTAACTTTGCGTGAAGTGAAAGTGCCGGCCGAAAGATTGGCGACAGTGGTTTGCCGAATTGGATGCCGTGCCGGACTTTTGTGATGAAAACATACTGAATATGGAAAACTATATAGTTTCGGCACGCAAGTACCGCCCGGCGACATTCGACACGGTGGTGGGACAGTCGGCGCTGACGACTACGCTGAAGAATGCGATAGCGTCGGGCCATCTGGCTCATGCCTACCTGTTCTGCGGACCGCGTGGAGTGGGAAAGACCACGTGTGCACGAATATTCGCGAAGACAATCAACTGTCTCAGTCCGAAACCCAACGGCGAGGCATGCAACGAGTGCGAGTCGTGCCGTGCGTTCAACGAGCAGCGTTCGTTCAACATCCACGAACTGGACGCGGCATCGAACAACTCGGTTGACGACATACGCCAGCTTATCGATCAGGTGAGAATTCCGCCTCAGGTCGGCAAATACAAGGTGTTCATCATCGACGAGGTGCACATGCTCTCGACCGCGGCCTTCAATGCTTTCCTCAAGACTCTGGAGGAGCCGCCTCAGCATGCCATCTTCATACTTGCCACTACGGAGAAGCACAAGATTCTGCCTACAATCCTGTCGCGCTGTCAGATATACGACTTCAACAGAATGAGTGTGTCGGACATCGTTCACCATCTCGAGAATGTGGCAGAGAAGGAGGGTATAAGTGCCGAACCTGCCGCTCTGAACGTGATTGCCCAAAAGGCCGACGGAGGTATGCGCGATGCGCTGTCCATCTTCGACCAGGTGGTCAGCTTCTGCGGAGGCAATGTGACATACCAGCGTACCATCGACAACCTGAATGTGCTGGATTATGACTACTATTTCAAGCTGACGGACTATTTCCTTGAAGGCAAGGTACCGGAGATAATGCTTACGCTCAATGAGATTCTCAACAAGGGATTTGACGGCAAGCATTTCATAAACGGACTGTCGGGCCACTTCCGCAACCTGCTGATGGCACACGACCCTCAGACAACCGAGCTGATGGATGCCGGAGACGATGTGAAGACACGTTACCAGAGCCAGGCGCAGAAGTGCAAGACGAAATTCCTGTACCGCGCCATGAAGCTGTGCAGCGACTGCGACCTCAACTACAGACAGAGTTCGAACAAGCGTCTGCTGGTGGAGATAACGCTCATACAGGTTGCACAGGCCGTGCAGGATGAGGGAGACGGAAGTTCGGCGGGGCGCAGCCCCGAGAAGAAATTAAAACCCCTGTTCAAGCAGCAGGCCGGTGAGGCGGGTGCGGAAAGTGCCAAGCGTCCGGCTGTGAACCAGACGCCTCAGGCCGACGGTTCGGCTGCACCAAACGGTGTACCTGTAGCCGGCGCACCGCATACGCGACCAATAGCACCTGTACAGCAGAAAGTCACAACGCGCAGAGAGCTCGGATTCTCCATTCGTCAGATGGAGGCTGAGGCTATGAAGGCTTCGGAAGCACCGACTGTGACGGCAAGCAGTGCATCGGGCATGCAGACAAAGACTGCACAGATGCGCGACGATGTGCCTGTGGACCAGCGCGGAGTGATGATTACATGGAAGGAGTTTGCGACAACCCTCCCGCAGGAAGAGCGAGCCATGGCCAACCGAATGAACAACATTGAGCCTACACTGCTCAATGCCGAAACGTTTGAGGTACTGGCGGACAACCCTACGGTAGAAGATATGCTCCGCAAATATGCACCCCGTATAGAGGAATATATGCGCGGGCGATTGGGCAACAGCAAGATACGCATGAGTGTGCGAATAAGAGAACCGGAGGAAAAGAAGCGCGCGTACAGCAAGGTGGAGCAGTTCACTATGATGTGCGGGCAGAATCCGGCTTTGCTGAAGCTTAAGGAAGAGTTCGGACTGGAACTGGCGTAGGCTCATTACAAACATTGACAGATAACAGAATGCGTCTCGGCATCAGGTTGCGTAAAGCGGCTTGTTGCCGAGACGCAGTGTGTATTGGACGGTAGCAAGCAGGATGCAATCAGAACTTTTAAGATAAAAATGTGGTTTGAAATTTCTTATTATGCGCGAAAAACATTATGTTTGGCGTGCATAATAATTTTGGTGTATGGAATTCGTTGATAGGATAGATGAAACTGTGCGTCTTAAGGATGCTCTTGCAAGAGAGAAATCATCGTTGGTGGTTATATACGGTCGCAGGCGTTTAGGTAAGTCAACCCTGATAAAAAGGGGGGGTGTCGGACACGGATGTTTATTTCCTTGCAGACCGTTCTGAGGGCCAGCACCAGAGAGTATTGCTTGCGAAAGTGCTTGCGCAAGTGTTCCCGGATTTTGAAAAGTTGACATATCCGGATTGGGAATCTATGTTTCGTGCGGTGAATTACCGTACGGACAAGCGTTTTACCTTATGTTTGGATGAATTTCCATATCTTGTAGAGCAGTCTCCTGAGATACCGTCGGTTTTACAGAAACTTGTTGATGAGAAACAGTTGAAGTATAATCTTGTACTCTGCGGTTCGTCGCAGAATATGATGTATGGATTGTTTCTTGATTCTTCGGCACCTCTTTATGGTCGTGCTGACGAGATAATGAAACTTGCACCTATACGTTTACCATATATTATGGAGGCACTGAACCTTGATGCCGTCAGTGCCATTGAAGAATATGCTGTCTGGGGCGGTGTACCACGTTATTGGGTACTGAGGGAAAACAGAAGTTCACTTGATGATGCCATGTGGCACAATATTTTTTCTGTGAATGGAACCCTATATGAAGAACCAGTGAAGCTGTTTCAGGATGATGTAAAAGATATTGTCAAGACCTCGACAATAATGTCATATATAGGTACTGGAGCAAACCGTCTTTCGGAGATAGCTGCACGATGCAACGAACCGGCAACCAATTTGTCGCGTCCATTGAAGAAACTTATAGATCTTGGATTTCTGGAAAAAGATATCCCTTTTGGTATTGATGAAAAGAATACGAAAAAAAGCCTCTATAAAATTTCAGATCCGTTTATGGCGTTCTATTACCAATATGTTGTCCCTAATCGTTCTTTCATCGAACTTGGACGCCAATTGCCAATAGAACAGGCTTTGAATGCCCATTTCTCAGAGTTTGTGAGCATGCAGTGGAAAAAACTGTGCAGAGATGCTGTAACCGGCAATCTGGTCAACGGCGTTGTTTACGGCAAGGCAAAACGCTGGTGGGGGGCTGTTCTTAATGAAGATAAAAAGCCGGAACACGTTGAATTTGATGTGGTAGCCGAGTCGCTTGACAAGAAAAAACTGCTTGTTGGCGAATGCAAATGGACAACTCTGGAGAATGGTAAACAGCTTATTGCTGGGCTTTTGCGTAAAGCTAATTTGTTGCCGTTTGCCCCCAATTACACGATTGTGCCGGTGCTATTCCTTAAAAATGTGCCGAAAGATGATGTGGGGAATACAATGACGCCGGAAATAGTTATAGAGCTGTTGAAATAGAATAATTGTCGGGAAGGTCATATCGAAAAAATATGATGAACATGGTCTATTTGCATTCTACTTTTCATATCTTTGCATGACATTGCGCATGCAGCGCGTACGAAGAAACTGAAATTAAACAAAAAAGAAGTCCACCATGAGACGGAATATCAAGAATTATCTATTGAAATACAAGTACTTGATCACGATTGTCGTGTTCGGAGTGCTCATAGGATTCGTAGGCGACAGCAGTCTTGTCAACAGGTATGAGCAGAGGCGTACTATAAGCGAACTGAAAAGCGAGATAAACAGATATCAGACCCAGTTTGAGAAAGACCGCGAGATGCTGCGCAGAATAAAGAGCGATCCTGAGGCCATCAAGACTATAGCGCGCGAACGCTATATGATGAAGACCGAGAATGAGGATATATATGTGATTGAAGACGAGGAGTAAACTGTGTCCTGCCGGCCTGCGAGGGTAATATGTGAGGCGGGATTTTCAACAACGTTATATAATATCGTGACAGACAAGATTTATCAGATAGCTGCCATCGCCGGTGAGGTGATGGTAATTGCCGGAGCCATGATATGGGTGACCGGTTGGATTGGCGCCAATTATATCTATGCTGCGGGAGCTACAATTTTTGCCGTGGGACGCCTCGGCGAGAAGCATGACGTGAAGGATGCCGTGGTGAAGCGTCTTTACAGACAGCGCACTTTCGGAGTGGTGGTAGCACTGCTTTCCGCATTGGTTATGAACATGGAACCAGGTTTCTATCTGGGCTATTATTTCCCGCGTACAACATGGTTGGTGCTGTTTCTTGTGTTTGCCGTTTTTGAGGTGTACACGGCATTCAGAATTCCGGCGGCGGAAGAGAAGAGCCGCCGCAAAGACTGAGATGGCCAAGGCATGCGTATACACATGTTTTCTTTTTAGACTTTTTTTGAATCAAAGATGCTTGCAGATTCAATAAATAGTGTATTTTTGCAATGTGCTAAGATTCCGGAAAGATAAGAAATATTAAACCTATACCGAGAGGTTACGCCAGAAATATGGGATGATACGTTTTTGCGGATAACACAACAATGATTCAAGCAGAAATTTAAACACTAAGAAATTTATATTTTTTACAAAATAAGCAATGGAACTTGATGTTTTGACGGCGATTACACCGATTGATGGTCGCTACAGAGGCAAGACTGCCGCTTTGGCTTCGTATTTTTCAGAGTATGCACTCATAAAGTACAGAGTAAGAGTTGAGATTGAATATTTCATCACATTGTGCGAACTGCCGCTTCCGCAGCTCAAGGATTTCGACCACTCGAAATTCGAAGTTCTCAGAGATATATACAGAAATTTCTCAGAAGATAATGCACGCAGAGTGAAGGACATCGAGAAGGTGACCAACCACGATGTGAAGGCTGTGGAGTATTTCATAAAGGAGGAACTGGACAAAATCGGCGACTTCGAGAAATACAAGGAGTTCATACATTTCGGTCTGACCAGTCAGGACATCAACAATACAAGTGTTCCGCTCAGCATCAAGGATGCACTCAACGATGTCTATTATCCGCTCATAGAAGAGCTTATCGGACAGCTTGAGGAGTACGCAGAAGAGTGGAAGAACGTTCCTATGCTTGCAAAGACACACGGTCAGCCTGCTTCGCCTACAAGACTCGGCAAGGAGGTAATGGTGTTCGTGTACAGATTGAAGGAACAGCTTGCACTGCTCAAGGCTTGCCGTATCACAGCCAAGTTCGGCGGTGCAACAGGTAATTTCAATGCTCACCATGTTGCTTATCCGGAATATGACTGGAAGGAATTCGGCAACAGATTCGTTGCAGAGAAACTTGGACTGGAGCGCGAGCAGTGGACAACGCAGATCAGCAACTACGACAATCTTGGAGGTGTGTTTGATGCAATGAAGCGCATCAATACTATAATGATAGACATGGACAGAGATTTCTGGATGTATGTGTCTATGGAATATTTCAAGCAGAAGATCAAGGCTGGAGAGGTCGGCTCAAGCGCTATGCCTCATAAGGTTAATCCTATAGACTTTGAGAATTCTGAGGGCAACCTCGGCATCGCAAATGCCATACTGATGCACCTGAGCACAAAACTGCCGGTTTCGCGTCTGCAGAGAGACCTTACAGACTCAACAGTGCTCCGCAATGTCGGTGTGCCTATGGGACACATGGTCATTGCAATCGAAAGTTCGCTCAAGGGACTGCGCAAGCTTCTTCTCAACGTGGAAGCCATCAACAGAGATCTGGACAACTGCTGGGCTGTATGTGCCGAAGGTATCCAGACTATTCTGCGCAGGGAAGCATTCCCGCATCCGTATGAAGCACTCAAGGCGCTGACAAGAACCAATCAGGCTATTACAAAGGAGTCGATTGAGAATTTCATTGACGGACTCGACGTGGAAGAGCGTGTCAAAGAAGAACTTAGAAAGATTACACCACATTCTTACACAGGCATGTGATGTCCGTATACGGGCAAGACTGCTTTTGCAGGAAGAACAATAGAAAATTTTTCAAGGGTAATTCCCGATGCCGTGAGGTGACGGGACCCCTTTTACAAATAATTCTTACATAAAACAATTTTAGAAAAACAATGAGCGAATTTGATTCTTGGCAGAATAATGGAAATTCTGCAGGGAGCACCGCAGATAATGGTGCGGAGAACAGCAGCCGTGAGGGCTACAGCGTAAACAACCGTGAAAGCAGCAAGCCTGCATACAAACCAGTATACAGCAGTGACGGAGGAGAGCGCCAGTACAGCAGAGGCGATCGTCCGCAGCGTCCGCGTTTCAACCGTGCGGAGCGTGCATACAGCAGCGACGGAGTGAACAACGAGAGAGGATTCCGTCCGCAGGGCATGAACGACGGCTACAGACAGCAGCAGTACGGACACAGAAACTACAACGGAGGCAACTACCGTCAGAACAACGGAAGGTCTAACGGATACGGATATGACAACGGAGACAGACCTTCGTACAACAACAGAAACAATTCTTCGTACGGACAAGGATATAACAGAAACAACAACCAGGGCGGTTACGGCAATCAGGGCTACAACCGTCAGGGCGGTTACGGCAACCAGGGCGGCTACAACCGTCAGGGCGGCTACAACAACCAGGGCGGATATAACCGTCAGGGCGGTTACGGCAATCAGGGCGGATACCAGCGCAAGCCTAGATACAACAATCAGGGCGGATACGGCAACCAGGGCGGTTACAACAATCGCGGCGGTATGCAGAGAGGCGGTATGCGTCAGCGTACACCTGGCTATGATCCGAATGCAAAGTACAGCATGAAGAAGAGAATCGAGTACAAGGAGTATCTCGAGGATCCAAATGCACCTATACGTCTTAACAAATTCCTTGCAAATGCAGGAATCTGCTCACGTCGCGAGGCTGACCAGTTCATCCAGTCGGGTGTTGTAAAGGTGAACGGTGAGGTTGTTACCGAACTCGGAACAAAGGTTATGCGTACGGATACTGTTCACTTCCACGATCAGCCTGTAAGCATAGAGAAGAAGGTGTACGTTCTCCTGAACAAGCCGAAGGATTACGTCACAACTTCCGACGATCCTCAGTCACGCAAGACTGTTATGGACCTCGTCAGAAACTGCTGCAACGAGAGAATCTATCCTGTAGGACGTCTTGACAGAAATACAACAGGTGTGCTCCTGTTCACAAACGACGGAGACCTCGCATCGAAACTTACACACCCTAAATATCTGAAGAAGAAGATTTACCACGTTTATCTCGACAAGAATGTGGCAGCTTCTGACCTGCAGCGCATTGCAGAAGGTATCACTCTGGAGGACGGAGAGGTGCATGCAGATGCCATCAGCTATGCTTCGGATACGGACAAGAGTCAGGTGGGCATCGAAATCCACTCTGGCAAGAACAGAATTGTCCGCAGAATTTTCGAGGCTCTCGGATATAAGGTCGTCAAGCTCGACAGAGTGATGTTTGCCGGTCTTACAAAGAAGGGACTCAAGCGCGGCGACTGGAGATTCCTGACAGAGCAGGAGGTTGCTATGCTCCACATGCAGGCAGGAAGCGGCGAAGAGTTATAAGCAATAGTGATATGTGTCCGGCATTCGTTCGAGGATGTGCGGACACTTTCGCATAATGAAGGAATAATAAAAAATAGAATTTAAATATCATATTTATGGAAAAGATACGCAGAACCAAGATCGTTGACCTGCTGCAGCGTACCGACTATGGTGCATGGGTCAATGTGAAGGGATGGGTGAGAACTAAAAGAGGCAGCAAATCGGTGGCTTTCATTGCTCTTAACGACGGTTCTACTATAAAGAACGTTCAGATTGTGGCTGATGCTGAAAAGTTCGCTCCGGAGCTGATGAAGCAGATTACTACGGGTGCATGTCTCAGTGTTGACGGAAAGATGGTTGAGAGCATCGGTTCTGGACAGAATGTGGAAATTCAGGCTGAAAATATCGATTTGCTCGGTGCTTGTCCTTCTGACTATCCTATGCAGAAGAAGGGACAGACTTTCGAATACATGCGTCAGCATGCTCACCTCAGACTCAGAACAAATACTTTCGGTGCGGTGTTCCGCATTCGCCACAATATGGCTTATGCTATACACAAATTTTTCCATGACAAGGGATTCTTCTATTTCCATACTCCGCTGATTACTGCCAGCGACTGCGAAGGTGCAGGTCAGATGTTCCAGGTGACAACAAAAAATCTCTATGACCTCAAGAAGGACGAAAACGGCAACATCACATACGATGATGACTTTTTCGGCAAGATGACCAGCTTGACTGTATCCGGACAACTTGAAGGTGAGCTCGGTGCTACAGCTCTCGGACAGATATATACTTTCGGTCCTACTTTCAGAGCTGAGAACTCAAACACTCCAAGACATCTTTCTGAGTTCTGGATGATTGAACCGGAGGTGTGCTTCATCGATATGAACGACCTCATGGATCTGGAGGAAGAGTTTATTAAGTACTGCGTGAAGTGGGCACTTGACAACTGCATGGACGATTTGGAATTCCTCAACAAGATGATAGACAACGGTCTGATAGAAAGACTGAAGTCGGTTGTGGAGACAGATTTCGTGCGTCTGCCTTATACTGAGGGTATCAAGCTTCTGGAGAAGGCTGTGGCTGACGGAAGAAAGTTTGAGTTCCCTGTATATTGGGGTGCAGATCTTGCCAGCGAGCATGAGAGATATCTCGTTGAGGAATATTTCAAGAAGCCTGTAATAATGACTGATTACCCTAAGGAAATCAAGGCGTTCTACATGAAGATGAATGAGGACGGCAAGACTGTACAGGGTACTGACGTGCTGTTCCCTCAGATTGGCGAAATCATTGGTGGAAGCGTGCGTGAGGAAGATTACGGTAAGCTTATGGGCCGTATTGAGGAACTGAATATTCCTATGAAGGATATGTGGTGGTATCTTGATACAAGAAAGTTCGGAAGCTGTCCTCACGGAGGTTTCGGACTCGGTTTCGAGCGTCTGATACTCTTTGTCACTGGTATGCAGAATATCCGTGATGTGATTCCGTTCCCTCGTACTCCGAAGAATGCAGACTTCTGATTGAATTGTGTTTGGGAGCGTTTGCTCCTGAATATATATGAAAAGAATGCCGATGTGCCGTTGGGTGCATCGGTTTTTTCTTTATGTCTGTTTTGCGGTGTCGAATTGGTTTGAGGGTGGGCTTTTATGTCTTTTGCGGGTTGTCTGCGCAAAAAAAAATGAGGTTTTTCGTAAAAGAATATGGCATAATGCTTGCAGATTCGGAAAAAAGCGCTACCTTTGCATCGCAATTGAGAAAAACAATATCTCAAGGCAGTAAAATAAGGGCGTTTAGCTCAGCTGGTTCAGAGCATCTGCCTTACAAGCAGAGGGTCGGCGGTTCGAATCCGTCAACGCCCACAAGAGAGGAACAGGAAATGCTCCTCTTTTTTTTGTTTATGCACTATGCTGTTTTTTCGTGGAACGGTATGTGTTGAGACTGACGAATATGTGCGTTTGACGATGGTCTGTGTTTTGTTTGTAAGCACGTTTTTAAATTTATGCGCAAAAAATCTCTGTAAAGTTTGCAAGTTCAGAAAAAAGCGCTACCTTTGCACCGCAATTGAGAAAAACAACATCTCAAGGCGATAAAATGAGGGCGTTTAGCTCAGCTGGTTCAGAGCATCTGCCTTACAAGCAGAGGGTCGGCGGTTCGAATCCGTCAACGCCCACAAGAGAGGAACAGGAAAGGAAAGCACTGTTCCTCTTTTTTTGTATGTATATGTCTTGGATCGCGCTGCGGATGATTAGTCATACATAATGTGCATTGGCTGCATAAAGCAGCGGTGAGGGCATGTGAAGGAAGGGCCGGCAGTGCCTTTTTTATACTTTTTATTGGTTAATACCGCGTTTTTCCGTATGTTTGTTTACGGTTAGCGCCCTATACCGGTGCAGACGGAATGCAATGGAGTGCCTACGTGTACAAGCGTTTTGTCGAGGATGCCGGTGCTTTTTAGGAATAAACATTTTATAAAAATATATAATATGGTTAAGGACGAATGGAAGGCGTTGGGTTACGTCAATGAGCCGATAGACAAGGATGTGGATCTGAAGAGTGAAATTCTCCGCATGTGCAAGGAAAAGAATGCGGTTATTCTTGCTCATTACTATACAGCCGGCGAGGTGCAGGATATTGCAGACTTTGTAGGCGATTCGCTTGCGCTCGCGCAGTGGGCCGCCAAGACCGATGCCGACATTATTGTGATGTGCGGCGTACACTTTATGGGAGAGACCAACAAGATTCTCTGTCCTGACAAGAAGGTGCTCGTGTGTGATCTCAATGCCGGGTGTTCGTTGGCCGACAGCTGTGATGCCGGTGACTTGAAGCGCTTCATTGACGAGCATCCCGGATATAAGGTCGTAAGCTATGTGAATACGACGGCAGCTGTAAAGGCTCTGACAGACGTCGTGGTGACATCGTCGAATGCCAAGCTCGTTATAGACAGTTTCCCTGCTGACGAAAAAATCATATTCGGACCGGACAAGAATCTGGGAGGATATATAAATGCTGTGACGGGAAGAAATATGCTCTTGTGGGATGGCGGATGCCACGTGCACGGACAGTTCTCGTTTGAGAAGATTATGGAAATAAAGAAGGAACACAAGGATGCAAAGATTCTTGTTCATCCTGAGTGTCCTGCTCCTATACAGAAGATTGCCGACGTGGTAGGTTCTACAGCCGGATTGCTTAAATATGCAGTGGAAAGCGATGCTAAGGAATTTATCGTAGCTACGGAAAGCGGTATTCTGCATGAGATGAAGAAGCAGTGTCCTGACAAGGTGTTTATTCCTGCTCCGCCTGAAGTATCGGAAACAGTGGGGTGCTCCTGCAACGAGTGTGCGTACATGCGCCTCAATACATTGGCTAAATTGTATAACACGTTGAAGTACGAATGGCCGGAGATTACAGTTGATCCTGAGATTGCAGAGAAGGCTATACGTCCGATCGAGCGCATGCTGGAAATCAGTGCTTCGCTGAAGCGTTGATGCTCTGTTGGGACGTTCTCGTATGGGGAAGAACAAATGAAATTTAATAATCGCATAGAAATAATAATAGTATAGATATGAAGGTTGCGGCGTTGGTTTCTGGTGGAGTTGACAGTGCTGTGTCGGTGCATCTGCTGAAGGAGCAGGGCATTGAACCGCATCTGTTCTACATCAAGATTGGTCCGGAGCGCGAGACTGAATGGAACTGTACTTCTGAGGAGGATCTGGAAATATGCAGCTGGCTGGCACGAAAATACGGTCTTAAGCTGGATGTGGTGGATCTGCACAGGGAGTATTGGGACAAGGTGGTGGGATACACCATGTCGAAGGCACGTCAGGGACTTACACCAAATCCGGACGTGATGTGCAACAAACTCATCAAGTTCGGCTGTTTTGAGGAGCAGGTCGGACATGAGTATGATTTCACCGCCACAGGACATTACGCTACTACAACCGTTATCGACGGCAAGACGTGGCTTTCGACAAGTCCGGACCCTGTGAAGGACCAGACTGATTTTCTGGCTCAGATAGATTATCTGCAGGTGAGCAAGCTCATGTTCCCTATCGGTCACATGTGGAAGCACGAGGTGAGGGAGATTGCCGAGAAGGCGGGACTGCTGAATGCGTCGAGACGTGACAGTCAGGGAATTTGTTTCCTCGGCGATATTGATTTCCGTGAATATATTAAGCGCAACCTTGGAGAAAACGAAGGCGATGTGCGGGAAATCGAAACCGGACACAAAATCGGTACGCATAAGGGATTGTGGTTCTATACCATCGGCCAGCGTAAGGGATTGGGGTTCGGCGGAGGACCGTGGTTCGTCGTCAAGAAGAACATAAAGAGAAATATCCTCTTCGTGTCGCACGGGTATGATCCGGAACTGGTGTACAAGAAGCACATAAAGATGAATGACTTTCATTTCATCACTGAGAATCCGTGGCATTCGGCCAAGGAGGGTGATGTGCATGACATTACATTCAAAATAAGGCATACTCCTGAATTCCTGACAGGCAAGATGAGCATGCGCGACGGTGCATGGCACATTGATGCCGACGAAAAGGTGCACGGTGTGGCACCGGGGCAATTCTGCGTGGTTTACGACAGCGATCACCATCTGTGTTACGGCAGCGGCGAGATCGATTGAGAAGCGCAGATGGTATATATGAGCACTTTCTGTTTTTTTTCACGTTGCGCCTGTAAAATAAGTAAGCTTTGGAGCATCAATATAAAAATAATATTGTTAACTTTGTGGTGTTAAAGATTATATGCAAATGAGGTACATATCTTTAGTGCTGGTGCTTATATCGCTGGTGATGCTTGTGGCGTCGTGCTCGACAGCGCATTACTGCAACTGCGGTTGACAGTACTTGTCGGTAATTTGAGATACAGAGAACATAAATATTTTTTCAACCTTTTAAATTCTAAGAAAAAATGATTAAAGTTGGTATTAATGGTTTCGGCCGTATCGGACGTTTCGTATTCCGTGCAGCTCAGAACAGAGACGACATTCAGATCGTAGGTATTAACGACTTGTGCCCAGTTGACTACCTGGCATACATGTTGAAGTATGACACAATGCACGGAAAGTTCGAAGGTACTATCGAAGCTGACGTTGAGAACAGCAAACTCATCGTTAACGGTAAGGAAATCCGTGTAACAGCTGAGCGCAACCCTGCTGACCTGAAGTGGAACGAAGTTGGTGCTGAGTATGTTGTTGAATCAACAGGTCTCTTCCTTACTAAGGAGAAGGCTCAGGCTCACATCGAAGCAGGTGCTAAGTATGTCGTAATGTCAGCTCCTTCAAAGGACGATACTCCAATGTTCGTTTGCGGCGTTAACTTCGACAAATATGTAAAGGGAACTCAGTTCGTTTCTAACGCATCTTGCACAACTAACTGCTTGGCTCCTATCGCTAAGGTTCTCAATGACAAATGGGGCATCACTGACGGTCTTATGACTACAGTTCACTCTACAACAGCTACTCAGAAGACTGTTGACGGTCCTTCAATGAAGGATTGGAGAGGTGGTCGTGCCGCTTCAGGCAACATCATCCCTTCTTCAACTGGTGCTGCTAAGGCTGTAGGTAAGGTTATCCCTGAACTCAACGGCAAGCTCACAGGTATGTCAATGCGTGTTCCTACTCTTGACGTATCTGTTGTTGACCTGACAGTTAACTTGGCTAAGCCTGCTAAGTACGATGAAATCTGCGCTGCAATGAAGGAAGCTTCTGAAGGCGAATTGAAGGGTGTACTCGGCTATACTGAGGATTCAGTTGTTTCATCTGACTTCTTGGGTGACACTCACACTTCAATCTTCGATGCTAAGGCTGGTATCGCTTTGACTGATACTTTCGTTAAGGTTGTATCTTGGTATGACAATGAGATCGGTTACTCTAACAAGGTTCTCGAACTCATCGCTCACATGGCTAAGGTTAACGCTTAATTGTAAGGATACTGAATTATTCCTTATATACGGCGGCGCTCTTCGGGGCGCCGCTTTTGTTTTATGGGCTTTTTGAGCTGTTTGTTTCTGATGTATTGAAAATAATTCATATTTTTGCGGCATAAAGAGCTTTAGGGCATTCTGACAAAATATTTAGAGACAATGAAACATGAGATGATAACTGTATTGGGACCTACGGCGTGCGGCAAGACGGCTTTTGCGTCTAGATTGGCGCATGAGCTTGATGGAGAGATTATAAGTGCAGACAGCCGTCAGGTTTACCGTTCCATGGATCTGGGCACCGGAAAGGACCTGGATGATTATGTCGTGGACGGTGTAAAGGTGCCGTATCATCTTATAGATATTGCTGATGCCGGATATAAATACAACGTGTATGAGTTTCAGCATGATTTCATGGAGGCTTTCGCAGATGTTACGTCAAGGGGGAAGCTTCCGATATTGTGTGGTGGCACAGGGTTGTATCTGGAAAGCGTACTGCGCAACTACAGGTTAAGCCGTGTTCCGCAGAATCCGGAACTGAGGGAACGTTTGTCCGGCAAATCTCTTGAGGAGCTCAAAAGCATACTTGAAGGCTATAAGAAACTTCATAATACCACGGATGTGGATACCGCTCAAAGGGCTATAAGGGCTATTGAGATAGAGGATTATTATTCGCGCATACCTTTGGATGAGAGGGAGTTCGAGCAGGTTGAAAGTCTGGTCGTAGGACTTAAGATAGACCGTGACTTGCGTCGCGAGAAAATCAGCCGTAGACTGCGTGAGCGTCTGGATCAGGGCATGGTGGATGAGGTCAGAAGGATAATTGACAGTGGGGTCAAACCGGAGGACTTGATATACTATGGCCTGGAATATAAGTATCTTACGCTGTATGTGATAGGTGAACTGAAGTATGAGGAGATGGTGTCTCAGTTAGAGATTGCCATTCATCAGTTTGCCAAGCGTCAGATGACGTGGTTCAGAGGTATGGAAAAGAGGGGCGTGGATATTCACTGGATTGATGCTACGCTTCCTTATGAGGAGAAGCGCGATGCTGTGTTGAAGCTTATGGAAGAATGAGCCAGATTTGATTATTTTCTGAAAAACTGCTGATTATGACTGACAATAACAGATGGGGCGTGATTTATAGCCCAAGGGCCGGCGCCAGACAGGGACACAAGAGATGGGACATGGTGCGCTCATACATGGAATCGAAGAATATTGCTTTCGACTATGTGCAGTCGGAAGGGTTCGGTTCGGTGGAGAGGCTTGCCGGCATGTTGTGTGCAAATGGCTACAGGACTATAGTTGTTGTCGGCGGCGACGGAACTCTGAATGATGCTGTAAACGGTATAATGCATGCAGAGAAGAAAGCTGATGATCTGGCGCTTGGATTGATTCCAAACGGCATAGGCAATGATTTTGCACGATTCTGGGGGCGAGGTGTCGAAGATTTCCGTAAGGCGGTCGATGATGTTGAGTCGAGGCGTGTCAGGAAAATCGATGTGGGCTTCTGCGATTTCAAGGAGGAAGACAAGGATGTGAGACGCTATTTCGTGAATTGTGTAAATATTGGACTTGGAGCGCGTCTGGTGAATACGTTGGATGAGATGAAGCGTATTGTAGGTCCTGTGAAGAATCCTCATATACATCTCGGTCTGGCGCAGATATTTGAACGAACAGCCTTCAAGATGGATATAAAGGCTGACATGCATAATATTTCAGGTGATGTGATGTCGGTGTGTATAGGCAATAGTCTCGGATATGGGCAGACACCGGCCGCCGTACCGTACAACGGAATGCTGGATATGTCGGTTGTGACACGTCCGAGATGGTGGCAGTATCTGGAAGGTTTCTGGCTTTTGGGTAAGGGACATTTCCTGAATTACAAGAATGTCAAACCTTACAGAATAAGCCATATACGAGTGATTGATGCCGGTGGTGCGAGCATCAGCATTGACGGTAAGATTATTAAAAATAAAGATATTCTGCCGATGAATATCGGTATTGATAAGGAGTGTCTTAACTATATAATTCCTTCGTTTTGAAGTTTTTGTCTTGTGCTGTAGTTCTTATTAGTGTTTTTATCCGATTCGGCTGATCTTGCGCAACCTTTCTTCGTCGATAACTTTTATTTTGCGTCCGTCTATTGCGATGAGCTTTTCTGATGCGAATGTAGACAGGGTTCGGATGGCGTTGGATGTTGTCATGTTTGACAAGTTGGCCAAATCTTCTCTCGACAGATAGATGGATAGCGTTGCACCATCTTCTTCGAGTCCGTAGCTGTCTTTAAGGAAAAGCAACGCCTCGGCCAGTCGGCCGCGTATGTGCTTCTGTGTCAGGTTTACAGTACGCTGATCGGATATGCCAAGGTCGATGGCCAGAAGCTTTATGAAAAACATTGCCAACTTGTTGTTGGTGGACATCCATTGATATATAAGTTCAATCGGTATCTTACATATAACAGATGACTCAAACGCGGCTGCGGCGGTAACGAAGTTCTGGTTTGCAAAGTATGCTCTGTAGCCGAAATATTCTACAGGTTTGATCACCCTGATGATCTGTGTCCTTCCGCTTATGCCATCTTTGAAAATCTTCACCTTTCCGCTTATGAGGCAAAGCATGTGTGTTGGAACATCACCCTCTGAATAGATTACTTCGTTTTTCTTGTAATGCTGAATAAAAAGATTCTTGCGAAGTACATTTTTTTCTTCTTCTGATAAAATGCAGACGATGTCACTTAGGCGATTCAATATTTCATCTTCTCCTAAACTTCCTTTTTTTACCATGTGAATTTAAAAATATGATGTGTTAGATGGAAAGTGTTGCAAATTTACCGCTATATACCTGATTATGCAAATGTTGCAAATGCAAATGTGTCAATTTAACACTATTTTGCAGAGTGTAATTGTGATTTGTTACGTAAACACTGTCTAAAAGTTTTATATGCGCCTTTAGATGTTATTAAACATATTTGCTTGACATTTTGAGAAAAAAATCAGCCTCAGCTGAAAAAAACATACTTATAAATGTCTCTTTGAAATTAAAAATTCTTATATTTGAAGTATACAAAACTACTTGAATTAATGAATGATTAAAGAACAATTACCTTAAATATATCTATGAGCTATTTACATTTTGATAAGACACTGATGACGAATCTCGAAGATTCGCTGCCTAAGGAGGTTATCCGGACGAACCGTTCTGGGGCATATTCATGTTCTTCGGTTCTTGGATGCAACACCAGCAAGTATCACGGCCTGTTGGTAACCCCGGTAAAGGAAATTGATGACGACAACCATGTACTGCTTTCGTCGCTCGACGAGACTGTCATACAGCATGGTGCTGAGTTCAACCTTGCCATACATAAATATCTCGGAGGTACTTTCAGTCCTAACGGACACAAGTATATCAGAGAGTTTGATTGGGACAAGGTTCCAACAACAATCTACAGAGTCGGGGGAGTAGAGCTGAAAAAAGAAACTGTATTCCAGCATGGTGAAAACCGTATTCTTATCCGTTATACCTTGCTTCAGGCACATTCTGTGACGACGCTTCGTCTGAGTCCTTTCCTGGCATTCAGAAGCGTGCGCCAGTATACACATGAAAATTCAGTTGCAAGCCGTGCCTATCAGGAGGTAGACAACGGAATTAAGACCCGCATGTATGAAAATTATCCGGAATTGTACATGCAGACGAGCAAACCATGTGAGTTTTGCTTCCGTCCAGACTGGTACCGCGGACTGGAATATCCGAAGGATCAGGCTGCAGGTTATGACTATTCGGAGGATCTGTATGTTCCCGGATATTTCGAGTTCGAAATCAAGAAGAACGAAAGTGTGATTTTTTCTGCAGGTGTGAATGAATTGCCTTCGCATACGATGCATGAACTGTTCGACCACGAGGTTGATGTGCATGCTTCGCGCGATTCTTTTTATCATTGTCTGGTTGCCGCAGCGCACCAATTCCACAATCTTAAGGGTGAAGAAAACTATATAATTGCCGGTTATCCATGGTTTAAATGTCGTGCTAGAGACACGTTCGTTTCATTACCAGGATTGACTCTGGCTGTAGATGAGGTCGATACGTTTGAAGTAATCATGCGTACGGCCTTGAAAGCAGTGGATGATTTCATTGAAGGAAAACCTTTGTCGGTGGCTGTGACGGAAATTGAGCATCCGGATGTCCTCTTGTGGGCAATATGGTGCATTCAGCAGTATGGAAAATTCGTCTCGCGTAAGGATGCGCGCGACAAATATGGATATATGGTTGAGCGCATCATCAATTTCATATTGAGCGGAAAGTATCCAAACCTGTATCTGCACGACAATGGTCTGTTGTATACAAACGGACGAGATAAGGCTGTTACATGGATGAACTCTACATTGAACGGCCGTCCTGTTGTTCCACGTTCCGGATATATCGTAGAAATCAATGGTCTGTGGTATAATGCACTCATGTATTATTCAGACATGTGCATGGAAAGCGGCAATCAGGAAAAGGCGTTCGAGATGCAGAAGATGGCGGAGAATACCGGTGCTTCGTTCAAGAAGACATTCCTAAACGAATACGGATATCTGCTTGACTATGTTGATGGCTCTTTTATTTCTTGGGATGTCAGACCGAATATGGTTATCGCCGCATCAATGGAATACACACCGCTGACACTTCAGGAGCGCAAGAGAATTTTGGACATCTGCACGTGTGAGCTTCTTACTGTTAAGGGACTTCGCTCTCTTACTCCTAAGAGCGGTGCATACAACCCGATATACGAGGGCGGACAGGCGCAGCGTGATGCAACCTACCACCAGGGTACAGTTTGGCCATGGCTTACAGGATTCTATCTTGAGACATATATGAAGATCTACAAGCGCAGCAATCTGTCGTTTGTTGAAAGACAGCTGGTAGGTCTTGAAGATGAAATGTTCTATCATTGTCTGGGAACACTTCCTGAATTGTTTGATGGAAATCCGCCTTTCCACGGTAGAGGCGCAATGGCTTACGCAATGAATGTAGCGGAGACTCTGAGAACAATGAAGCTGTTAAGCAAATTCTATAATTACTAATTAGGAACACACATGAAAGTATTAATGTTCGGATGGGAATTCCCACCTCATATTCTCGGCGGACTTGGAACTGCAAGCTACGGTCTTACCAAAGGGTTGAGTCTGCAGAATGATGTGGATATTACATTCTGCCTGCCAAAACCTTGGGGAGATGAAGATTTGAGTTTCATGAAGATTGTAGGAATGAACAATGTTCCTATAGTATGGAGAGATGTTGATTATGATTACGTGAAATCTCGCCTGCCTAATTATATGTCGCCCGAAGATTATTATTCTTTGAGAGATCATATATACAGCGATTTCAGGTATATGAATACAAATGATATCGGATGCATAGAGTTCTCCGGACGCTATCCTGATAATCTGCATGAGGAAATAAACAATTATTCCATCGTTGCAGGTGTTGTTGCAAGACAGCAGCAGTTCGATATCATACATGCGCATGACTGGCTCACTTATCCTGCCGGTATACATGCGAAGTTGGTTTCCGGTAAACCATTGTGCATACATGTTCATGCTACAGATTTCGACAGAAGCCGCGGACATGTCAATCCTACAGTTTATTCAATAGAGAAGAACGGTATGGATTATGCCGACTGCATAATGTGCGTGAGCGAACTGACGAGGCGTACGGTCATCAATGAATATCATCAGGATCCTGCCAAAGTGTTTACTATGCATAATGCGGTATATCCGCTTAAGGAAGAGTATGAGCGCATACCGCGTCCTGATCATTCTCACAGCGACAAGATTGTCACTTTCCTTGGACGTATAACAATGCAGAAAGGACCGGAATATTTTGTTGAAGCTGCATCGCTGGTTCTCAGCAGAACACGCAATATACGTTTTTGTATGGCAGGAAGCGGTGATATGATGGATGCCATGATTTATATGGCTGCAGAGAAAGGTATTGCCGACCGTTTCCACTTCCCAAGATTCATGAGGGGAGCGCAGGTATATGAATGTCTTAAGAACAGTGATGTCTACATCATGCCGTCTGTTTCTGAACCGTTCGGTATATCGCCTCTGGAGGCTATGCAGTGCGGTACGCCGTCAATCATATCGAAACAGTCTGGATGCGCGGAAATTCTGACTAAGTGTATCAAGACGGATTATTGGGATATTCATGCTATGGCTGATGCTATATATTCAATCTGCACTTATCCTTCGTTGTTCAAGCATCTGCAGGAAGAAGGTAAGCGTGAAGTTGACGGCATCACATGGGAAAAGGTCGGACAGAGAATCAGACGGTTGTATGATATGACGTTGGCCAAGTGTGCCGGCAGATAAATGGCATTGCAGTGAAAACATATACCTTAAATATTCAAGTAGATTTAAAAGATTATGAAAACAATATGTTTATATTTTGAGATACATCAGATTATTCATCTCAAGAGATACCGTTTCTTTGATATAGGACGCGATCATTATTACTATGATGATTTTGAGAATGCGCGAAGTATAACTGATATAGCTGAGCGTTCTTATGTCCCTGCATTGAATACGCTCATAGAAATGGCCAAGGAAAATCCTGGTTACTTCAAGGTGGCATTGTCATTGTCAGGAGTAGGATTGGAACAGCTCGAGATTCATGCACCTCATGTCATCGATCTGCTTCACGAACTCAACGCAACAGGTGCTGTCGAATTCCTTTGCGAACCTTATTCTCATGGTCTTGCATCGTTGGTAAACGAGGAAAGCTTCAGAGAAGAGAGCTTGCGCATGAAGAGCAAGATCGAAGAACTGTTCGGCCAGACACCTAAGGTGTTCCGAAATTCTTCCCTGATTTATTCGGACGAGATTGGTGCTACTGTTGCTTCAATGGGATTCAGCGGAATGCTCACTGAAGGAGCTAAGCATATATTGGGATGGAAGAGTCCTCATTTCCTTTACAGTTGTGCTCTTGATCCTAATCTTAAACTTCTTTTGCGCGATTATAAGCTTTCTGATGATATCAGTCTGCGTTTCAATAATTCAGATTGGAACGAGTTCCCGCTTTTTGCTGACACTTATACAGATTGGATTGCTTCATTGCCAGAAGATGAGCAGATTGTGAATATATTTATGGAGCTTTGTGCTCTTGGAATATATCAGCCTCTGAGCTCGAATATCCTTGATTTCCTCAAAGCAATACCGCAGTGTGCACGTCAGAGAGGCATAACATTCTCTACACCTTCAGAGATTTGTACAAAGGGCAAATCTGTAGGGACCATAGCTGTTCCGTATAATATTTCATGGGTAGACGAGGAAAGAGATACAAGCTGCTGGTTGGGAAACATTATGCAGCGTGAGGCTTTCAACAAGCTTTACAGTGTTGCTGATCGTATACGTATCTGTACAGATAAACGCATCAAGCAGGATTGGGATTATCTGCAGGCAAGTAATAATTTCCGTTTCATGACAACAAAAGCAGGAAGCGAAAATATCAACCGCGGTATATATGACGGTCCTTATGATGCATTTACCAATTACATGAATATTCTTGGTGATTTCATCAGCCGTGTTAATTCTTTGTATCCTGTAGATATGGACAACGAGGAGCTCAACTCATTGTTGACAACAATAAAGAATCAAGGTGAGGAACTCGAGGCTAAGGACAAGGAAATAATCAAGCTTCAGGAAAAACTTGAGAAATATAATCCTACTGAAGGCGAAGCTGCTCCTGCGCCTGCCAAGAAACCAGGAAGACCGCGTAAAAACGCAGCAAAATAATTAGAAATAAATCTGAAATGGCAAGATGTTGCAGTTATAGGCGTATTGCTTAATTATGATATCATCTGCCGAAATTCATAAAAAGAGATGACTTTTTGCTTGTAAATGAATTTCTGATATGGGTAATTGTTATCTCCTGTAATAATAAAAAGAACCGCATCATAACTTTGAGTATCGAAGTTGAAGCGGTTCTTTTATGTTTGTTGCAATCTGGAGCTTTACAGCCTTAGTTGCAAATCTGTTATCCTGCAATTTTGATTTCGGCGCGTTTTAAAGGAAGTTTTATATTTGAATCGCTTACTTGTTCATTGAGTTGTGAAACCAGCCTGTAACGCACCTAGTAGTCCTTATTATTGCTTGTGTTAAGCTTATATTGATTCCTGTCTGTAAGATCTGTGTTCCGTGAGCTATAATTTTAGGAATACTTCTTAGGTAATCTGAAAAGTATTGCAACAATAACTGTTAGTCCCATTGCTAAAGGATAATACAGATAAGGCATGATGCTGACAGGCGATATTCCTGCAAGTCCGGCTGCAATCAGCATTTGTGCACCATATGGCAATATGCCTTGTGTGAAGCATGATGCAGTGTCCAATATGCTGGCACTTTTCCTTTTGTCGACGCCGTATTTTTCTGCAATATCTCTTGCAATTGGTCCCGTTGTGATTATTGCCACAGTGTTGTTTGCAGTGCATATATTTACGAGGCAGACAAGCAGGGCAATGCTGAATTCTGCACTTCTCTTGTCAGCAATGTTTCTGGTGAGCTTGGATATCAGATAATTTATACCGCCATTGAACTTTATCATTGCCAGCATTCCAGCAGCAAGCAACGTCATTATAATGAGTTCGCTCATGCCTTGCATACCGTCAGACATGGCACTGAACCATCCATATATATCGTATTGTCCGTAAAACATTCCGATGCAACCTGTAAGCAGCAATCCTGCCGCCAATACTACCATCACGTTTGCACCAAGTATTGCCGATACAAGCACCATTATGTATGGAATTACTTTTACGAATTCTATTTCAGGCAGATTGTCTGGTATTTCCACACCCTTTCCCATTAGGAAATATGCAATCATCACAATTATAGCTCCCGGTATTACCAATCTGGAGTTTACCTTGAACTTGTCGCTCATTTTGCATCCCTGAGTCTGTGTTGCAATTATAGTTGTATCGCTGATGAATGATAGATTGTCTCCGAAATATGATCCTCCAACGACTATTGCCGCCATGAACGGCAAATCGACACCAGCTTCGGCAGATATGCCGGCTGCAACAGGTGTCAGTGCAGCTATTGTTCCAACAGACGTTCCTATTGCCAGCGAAATGAAGCACGATGCCAGAAATATCCCAGGCAGCAACAGCTCGTCAGGCAAAATGTGGAGTGTCAGATTTACTGTTGCATCGACAGCACCCATGCTTTTTGCGGACGAGGCAAATGCTCCTGCAAGAAGAAATATCCACATCATAAGCATCATGTTGCTGTTTCCTGCCCCTCTGGAGAACGTTTCTACTCTCTTGTTCAGGGTGCCTTTGGTTGTTGCAACTGCATAAATCGCCGATATAAGGAATGCTACTGTTACTGGAACTTTATAGAAATCCTGTGCAATTATGCTGGTCACCAGATACAGCACGATGAATACGAGTAGGGGAGACAGCGACATAAGTCCTTGCCTGGAATGTATCTTGTTGTCTGTAGCTTCTTGTTTCATTTTGTATGTTTATTGTTTAACGTCGTATTTCAGTCACTTTATGAGTGTCGAACAAATGTTCCCGATTAGAGTGTCACACCGCTTTTGAATATTGCAATTTCCTGGTAATCGTTTTTCTCATTCCAGGTTTTCTGTCCATTTGCAATACTTATAACAGCGTTGATGAATTCTTCGGACGCTTCGTCCCAAGATTTTCCTTCAACAAGAGTTCCTGCATTGAAGTCAATCCATTTAGGCTTATTGTTGAACAGATGACTGTTTGTCGATATTTTCATTGTCGGTACGAATGTTCCGAATGGAGTACCGCGTCCTGTTGTGAACAGTACGATATGGCATCCGCAAGAAGCCAGTGCTGTTGATGCCACCAGGTCGTTTCCTGGAGCCTCCAGCAGATTCAGCCCTTTTTCCTTCAATCTCTCACCATAGGTCAAAACTCCTCTGACAGCGCTTTTTCCGCATTTCTGTGTGCATCCAAGCGCTTTTTCTTCAAGAGTAGATATTCCGCCTTCCTTGTTTCCCGGTGATGGGTTTTCTCCTACAGGTTCACCGTGTGAAAGAAAATAATTTTTGAAGTCGTTTATCATTTTCACAGTCTTGTCAAACAGTGTTCTGTCTGCACATCGGTTCATGAGTATTGTTTCTGCTCCAAACATTTCCGGAACCTCTGTCAGCACAGTCGTTCCGCCTTGTGCAACGATGAAGTCCGAAAAACGTCCGAGCAACGGATTTGCAGTTATGCCCGAAAGGCCGTCCGAGCCACCGCACTTCAAGCCTACTTTAAGTTCGGCGAGAGGTATGTCGGTACGCTTGTCGCTTGATGCCTGAGCATATAGTTCACGCAGTATTTTCATGCCTTCTTCAATTTCGTCACCTTCAACTTTCTGGCATACCATAAACTTTATTCTGCTCTTGTCGTAGCATCCAAGCAGTTCTTCAAATTTGTCCGGCTGATTGTTTTCGCATCCAAGTCCTACAACGAGAACACCACCTGCATTCGGATGCAGCACTATATCTTTCAATATATTCCTTGTATTCTCGTGGTCACCGCTCAACTGAGAACATCCGTAGTTGTGTGTGAAAGCCGTGATTCTGTCAACGTTGTCTTTTCCTTCGTTTCTGTTTCCGGTTTCCTCTTTAAGTTTCTTGGCCAGTTTTTCAGCGACGCCGTTTACACAACCTACGGTAGGTACAATCCATATTTCATTTCTTATACCTACATCACCGTTTTTGCGTCTGTACCCTTTGAATGTCATGCCCCTGTTTTCAATGTCGAGTGTTGTATCAACCGGGCTGTATTCATATTCAAGAGTTCCTTTAAGATTGGTCCTTATGCACGTGTGGTCAACTTTCTCTCCTTTCTTCTTATCTTCCGTAAGCTGTCCAATCGGATATCCGTATTTTATCAGATTTTCGTTTTTACGGCAGTCTTCCAACAATATTTTATGTCCTGCCGGTACATCTTCTAAAATTTCAATCGTTTCTGCACCAACCTTAACTTTTTCGCCCTTTTTCAGGTCTGTTATGGCAACAGCAACATTGTCTTCGCTGTTTATCTTTATTGTTTTTATCGTTTCAACCATTTTTGTGGAATTTTTTATGTTATAGATGTTGTTCTTTTCTCTTGTTCATATCTTGAAACTGCAAACCGCTATCGAATAAGCCGGAACAGATATGTCAATACCTCTTTCGCTGTTTTTTGCAGGAATGTCCATACGTTCGACTTCGTCTGTGTCTTTTATGCCGTTGAGAGCGCTGACGGCGTGTGCTTCAACTGAGCCTTTGTCGTATTTCCCTTTTATTTTTATTTCTGCATTTTGTCTCTTGCCAGAGCGGTTTATCACGAAAATCTGTATTCGTTTTTTCCTTCTTGTTGCAAAGTGATAAATGCTGTCTGACGTCGAATCGGAATATATTCTCTTGTCTCCGATATTTTGCGATATGAATTTCAGCACATGAAGATTTGCATGTGGATTCTTTTCCGGTGTCATGTCGAGCAAGCCTTTTTTGTCGTGTATTCCTCCACATCTCAATGGCCAGTAATTGGTCTTTTTGACATGTCCGTCTGCCATCTTGAAGACAGCCTCACCTACGGTTAAAGCCCTTTCCATGCCGTACATTTCCACGCTTTCATGCAGACTCCATTCTGTAGCAATAAGTTCAATCTGTTTATCCTCATTCTCCGGATTGATTATCCTATAAAGCTCATTTAGCGTTTTGGTCATATCTTTAAGTTCCCAGAGGTTATAATACCAGTGTATTGATGCTGCATCGATATGCCCGCGTGCTGTTTTCATTACCTCATGCCACCAGAAAAGCTGTGTCTTGCATTTTCTCAGCTTGTGGAAACGTTCAGCATATCCGTCTTTGCCCATTTCCGACTGCAATTCCAGTTCTTGTGCCGTTTCTATGTTTTTCGGCTCAATTTCTTCCTTGATGCCGGTATAGTAGGGATTCCATTCTCCTACGGCCACAATGCGTATCGTCGGGTCTACAGACTTCATGGCCTGTGACATTTTTGATAGAAGTTCGGCATACTCCTTAGCGTTGAACCTAGAATGGTAATACGGTTCATTCCCGATTTCCCAGTACTTTACATTGTAGCCCTTTTCAATGTTGCAGTATCTTACCCATTCCGAAGCTAATTCTATTGCCGTCGAGTCGTTTTTGAAAAATGCAATTTCTGTGTTTGTACAGAGTATTGGTTCTGCACCTATTCTTCTGCACAGATCAATGAATTTGTCTGTTGTCATTTTATCATTGCCGTCCTTCCATGGCCACCTTCTTTTGTCGGCAAGTTCATTGGTCCTCCAGTCGAAATTGTCAGATTCCGTTCCTCCGGGAAAGCGTAGAAATCTGCATTTCATATCTTTTAGACTTTGTTCTATTTTCCCGTCTTCCATTGCTTTGTCATCTTCAAGCCAGAACATCGGACATACTCCGAACAGTTCAGGATTGATTTCGTACAATGTTTCTTTGGGTTCAACAGTTATGGTTGTTTTGTCCTTGATGTTTCCTTCCGTATTGTGATATTCGCTTTTTGCACTACTGCCGGTCCAAATAATGCTCAGCAGTAACACTATTATTGTTGAAATCGTCTTTATAAACATCATGCGTATTGTTGTAGATGACCGTTGCTTGCAAATTTATTATAAAAAAGCAAATGGCCTTACCGGTTTGTCGTTTTTTTGTTTCAACTGTTGATACAACGCTTATATTTTATGACACATAAAAAGGTCTGCGTCATGCAGTTCCGATTTGTTCTTATGCATGTTCGCAGACCTTTTATATATCTTGTCTATAGGTGTTAGTCCATATAGAAGTCGATGTTTTCTTTTGTAAGAAGTTCAATGGCAACGTAGTGCTCTTTCTGCTGTTTTGTATGCAGAATATAGCTGTTGAACAAGCTTCTGAAGCAGTTGAGACCCTGCTTGAAAGGATGCTGGGCAACTAGGAAATCTACGGAGCCGTTCTTTATGCATTCAATGTTTGCTGCTGTAGCGTCGTATCCCAGGAGCTGCATGTGGTTCTTGCTTTCTCTTTCCGAACTCAGGAATTCTGCAATCTTGTGTATGGAAGAGTTGAATGCCACACCGCATGGCACGTCAGGATTCTCCTTGAAATATTCCCTTAAAATGGTGTTGAATCCGTCCTTGTCGTATGCGTACAGCTGTACTTCATCTATTATACATTCCGGACAGTGTTCCTTCATGTAGTTCTTGAATCCTATTTCTCTGTCATACTGCTGTCTTGATGCCACTCTTCCTTCGCCCATAATCTTGAATATAGACATCTTCTTTGGGTGTCCGCCGGCAGCCATGAGCATGATTCTGGCTGAAAACTCACCGCTCTTGATGGAATTCTGTCCGTAGAAGGTAACAGGGTCCAGTTCAGGAAGGTTGGAATCCAGAAAAGCATAAGGAATGTTCTTTTCCTTCAATCTGTTTGCCAGACTCGTAACAATGTTGCAGTTCATTATCGGAGCAACAATAGCGACATTCGGTTCTGACGCAATCAGTTTCTGGGATTCGCTTTTGAATGTATCGTCATTGAACGGGTCGTAATAGAAGATGTCCAGCGAAATCTTGAAATCGCTGTATCTCTTCATTCCGTCTCTCAGACCGTGTTCCACGAATTCCCAGTAGCTGTCTTTTTCGTGGAGTGGCAGTATGGCGGCAAATACATGTTGATTGTTGCTCGCCAGTGCGCTGGCATAGTGGTTAGGGACATAATTGATTTCGTTCAGAACTTTCTGTACTTTCTCCATACTGATTTTGGACACATTGGTTCTGCCGTGCAGAACTCTGTCCACAGTCCCTACAGATACACCAGCTTTTTCTGCTATATCTTTGATTCTTACCTTCTGGGTACTTTCCATATAAAATCCTAATACTTACTACCTTAAAATCATAGTCTCACCCTCTCTGCGACCATTGTGGCCGCAGTCCTGTGAACCATTAAAAACAGCTTGGAATTGAATCTGAATCTGGTCTGAGAAACCTGAAAAATAATTCAACGAGGCTTATCTGTTGCGAATTTAAGACTTTTATATTTCACTGTCAAAAATAACTCCTTAAAATGTTGTGTGCGCACACTTTTTTCTAATTTCTTACTTTACAGATATATATTGTCATAAAAAAATGATATATTTGCGCGTCCGGCAGATGCGTCGGCATGTATCGTGCAGTGTCTTGGAAACGTTTTCTGTACAGTGCATAAGATGCATTCGTCGACCGTCGCAGATACTTTAATTGAATATATAAATAATAAAAAAATAACCTATGCCACAGCAGCAATCGCTTTCTAGTGAGTATTTATCATATAATTCTTTCTATCCTGGAAAGGATTGTGCTCAAGTGGTTCAAACAACAACATTTTTCCTATGGCAAAGATTGTAACTATGGGCGAGATTATGCTCCGCCTTTCACCGGCCGGCAACAGCCGTTTTGTTCAGACAGATTCTTTTTCTATTATTCCTGGTGGAGGTGAAGCCAATGTGGCTGTGAGCTGTGCCAACTTCGGTCACGAAAGTATTTTCGTATCCAAGCTCCCTGCACACGAAATCGGACAGATTGCAGTAAACGCTCTGCGCCGTTACGGTGTAAATACTGATTTTATTGCACGTGGTGGTGACCGCATCGGACTCTATTATGCTGAAACAGGTGCATCAATGCGTCCTTCAAAGGTTATCTATGACCGTGCACACTCAGCTATTGCTGAAGCAAAACCTGAAGATTTTGATTTCGACAAGATATTCGAAGGTGCTCAGTGGTTCCACTGGTCAGGCATCACTCCAGCCATCTCTGATGCATCAGCAGAGTGCTTGCGTCAGGCTTGTATAGCAGCAAAGAAGCATGGTGTTACTGTAAGCTGTGACCTCAACTTCCGCAAGAAGCTCTGGACTTCTGAAAAGGCTATCTCAATTATGCGTCCGCTCATGCAGTATGTTGACGTATGTATCGGCAACGAGGAAGATGCAGAACTCTGCCTCGGATTCAAGCCTGATGCAGATGTTGAAGGCGGAAAGACCGATGCTGCAGGCTACGAAGGAATCTTCAAGGCTATGAAGGAAGAGTTCGGATTCAAGTATGTTGTTTCTACACTCCGCGAAAGCTACAGTGCTACATACAACGGATGGAAGGCTCTCATCTACGATGGTAAGGAATTCTACCAGTCAAAGCACTACGACATCAATCCTATCATCGACCGCGTAGGTGGTGGCGACTCTTTCTCTGGAGGACTTATCCACGGACTTCTCACAAAGCCTACACAGGGCGAGGCTCTTGAGTTTGCCGTTGCTGCATCAGCTCTCAAGCACACAATACCTGGCGATTTCAACCACGTATCTGTTGACGAGGTTGAGTCTTTGGCAAAAGGAAACGCAAGCGGACGTGTTCAGCGTTGATGCGTTTCATGTATAAGCGAGTTTTGATAATACAATATTAGTAAACCATAAAACATATCATAAAGTGGCAAAGTTTGATAAGTTTGCCGTAATGGCAAAGATTGGAGAAACAGGTATGGTACCTGTATTCTACCACAAGGATGCAGAAATAGCAAAGAAGGTCATAAAGGCTTGCTATGATGGTGGTGTAAGAGCTTTCGAGTTCACTAACAGAGGTGATTTTGCTCACGAAGTATTTGCTGAGTGTGTAAAGTTTGCTGCTGTTGAGTGCCCGGAACTTGCTCTTGGTGTAGGTTCTGTTGTTGATGCACCTACAGCTGCTCTCTACATACAGCTTGGTGCATGCTTCATCGTAGGCCCTCTCTTCAATCCAGAGATTGCACCAGTGTGCAACCGCCGTCTCGTTCCTTATTGCCCAGGATGCGGCACTGTCAGCGAAATCGGTAAGGCACAGGAACTCGGATGCGACCTCACAAAGGTATTCCCTGGCGACGTTTACGGTCCTGCATTTGTCAAAGGTATGATGGCACCGTGCCCATGGTCTAAGATCATGGTTACCGGCGGTGTAGCTCCTACAGAAGAGAACCTCACAGCTTGGATCAAGGCTGGAGTATACTGCGTAGGTATGGGAAGCAAGCTCTTCCCTAAAGACAAGGTTGCAGCAGGCGACTGGAACTATGTGACAGAGAAGTGCCGTGAGGCATTGGGATATATTGCAAAGGCTCGCAGTGCAAAATAAATCACCGCGTATCGCTTTGCATTTTGTTGAAGTAAGGCGGAGGCATATACACACCTCCGCCTTTTTCATTTCAAGAAGTTGTGAGTCTGGCTTCAAACATGATGTTGCGGTCATGTTTTTTGAGTCTTTCATTCAATCTTATATTCATCAATGGATAATACGAACAATATTAAAGACAATATCTTCTTGTCTCCCGATTCAGACCCGATGGGCACGGCCATAGCCGAATATCAGGCCAAGGGCAGGGCTGCGCGTCTGAGAGTCTTTTCGCCGGATTTCGATGAAGACGAAATACCAGTGGCATCGTTGTTCCGTACGTACGAACTCATGAGTCCGATAGAGCAGAAAGCCATTGATCTCTCTGTAGGGCGTACGCTTGATGTCGGTGCCGGCAGCGGTTGTCACAGTCTTGAACTTCAGAAGAGGGGAGTGGATACTGTTGCCATAGATATTTCAGGGCTTTCCGTACGTACCATGCTCGAGCGCGGTGTACGTTCCGCCCATACAGCCGACTTTTTCAATGCTGCCGAACTTGGACGTTTCGACACCATACTTATGCTTATGAACGGTGCAGGCATAATCGGCAGTCTTGAGCGTATGGATGCGTTCTTCGCAACCCTAAAATGTATGCTTAATCCCGGCGGACAGGTTCTTCTTGATTCTTCAGACATTAGATATGTGTTTGAAGATGAGGACGGCAATTTCGAACCGCCTTCAGACGAACGCTATTACGGCGAGATGGACTACACCATGCAGTATCGTTCTGTAAAGGGAAAACCGTTCAGCTGGCTTTATGTCGATTTCGAAACGCTCAGCATGTATGCTTCGCAAAACGGTTTCCGTGCGGAACTTGTTGCTGAGGGTGCGCACTATGATTATCTGGCCAGACTGACGGCAGAATAATATCTGAATAATGACTTACGAACATTCATCTGCATGTTCGTCTTATATCATAAGCAAAGGCTGAAACCTGATTCTTTTGCAAGTTTCAGCCTTTGCTTTGTTTATCTCTGTTTTATCTATATCCAACGGAATGTGCAAGTAGACCGTCTACAGCAGAAGTTCCTTGAATATGTCTATTGCGATGGCTATCGGTGTGTGGTCCTTGTCATTCATCACCAGACGTATTTCAGCCTTATAGTTGTTTTCGACAGTCATTTCAGCATAATTTATTTCCTTTATGACATCACGTATTATTTCGCCTTCGCCCATGCTTCCAAGCATTTCTTCAACTTCTTTCATTCTCAGCATCGGAGCAAAGTTCAGGCGCATGTAGAATTTATTGCCCTTGAAGTCGCTCTTGTCTATTGCATTGCCTGATGCCTTGAACGCATCATTTCCTTTTTCGCTGATTGTGAAGTACGACGCATTGTCCTTGTATCCCAACGACGCTTGTCCTATTTCCTTTTCAACCCAGTCGTAACTACCGTTTACTTCCTTGTAGTCGCTTTCGGTCATCTTGATCATCCATCCGTCACCGCTCTTCACCATGTCGCCGTTGCTCATTTCAGCAATGTAGTTGACAAGCTTGTTGTTGTCTGTCGAACCGTATATCTTCATTTCCGGCACCTTTTTGCTTCCGAGCAGTTTGCTGCCTATACCGATGGTGAAGTCGCCGTTGATGGTCTTTATAAGATCTTTGATTTCTCCTGCATTCTGCATGCTTATCTGTCCGAGTATATTGTTCAGCTGTTCGTCCTGCAGTTCAATATATTTCTTGCCGTTGAAGTTCATCGCAGCTGCCATAAGTGCGTCCTTGTCTATGTATTTCAGGAATGTACCCTTGATTTCGCCCGCACTTTCGCACATCTTGTCATAGTATTTCTTTGCTTCGTCTGTTCCCGGATCGAATGTGCAGACGTACGATGCTTCTCCCTTTGAAACGTTCAGAGCCATTATCACATCAGATTCATAGAAAAGGTCGATTTTCTTTTTTGTCTCCGCCGGCAGTCTGTCGAGAGACATCTTCATGTTCTGCGAAGCCAGTATCTTTCCGCAGGCAATGTGCATTTTTGCTATACCGTTTTCGTCCATCAGCATGTCGTAGCCTTTTGTCTGGGAGTAGTTCTTTTCCTCAGAAAACTGTTTGGCCATATACTCGACGAATCCAGCTTCATCCTCATCGTAATTCTTGTTGCAGATGATGAATCCGTCATTGTCGAAAAGAATGAATGCATCTCCGTTGATACGCGCAAATTTTACATTCGGGTTGGCCACAGTTGGTTGCAGAGTCGAATCGCCGTTCATTTCCATCATTGTGGTGCGTAGCAGACTTTCAAATTTTTCACTGTCGTTCAGACTTCCTGTAAATGCAAACAGCATTCTGTTGATGTCAAGTACAGCATAGAAAAACGGTTCTTTGAAATCAATACCTGTAGTAGACGGATCTTCCACAATGTCGGTAATCTGTTTTTCCATCATGCGTGAAAGTCCCATCTGCTTGATGCTGTTTCTCACCTTTTCCTTGAATTGTCTGTCACCTCCGAGTTCGGAAGCTTCAATCGTTTCCTCTACATCGATGCAGGTGACAACCTGTGCGTCCTCAGGAAGAAGTACAGCACCTTTGGGTTTGCTTCCGCATGAACAAATAAGAGCTACGGCCGATAGGATAACGGCTGCATTTAGAAAAAAATGTCTCTTCATAGGTATAATTGTTTAATGGTTGATGTTTTGCGTGGAATCCTGCATTTATGTCTGTCCGTAATCCAACTATATGTGTATGATATGACGGATTTGCTTATGCACTGTTGACAACGCTGTTAATATCTCTTTAATATAAAACGCATCAGCCGTGCCTGCTGTTTAATCCTGAATGAAGAAACAGGTTATATCCATTCTTTTTTAACAAATATTTACTATAAATCATGCCCGCTCTGCATGATTACTTTTCGTTGAATCACGTAGAGCGGGCATGACATTTCCTGTTTGATATGTATGCAGGAAAACCGATGTTCTTTTATTGTACAATATTTTCTGCCTCAATTCTGAGCGCATCACGTTTTTCCTTGCTTTCGGCTTTTTGGAATTTTACAACAACTCTGCCTTGTCTGTCAATGAATCCGTATATGTTTATTTCCCTGTCGCTGGTCATTCCGAATCCGTCGTCGTCCATATAATATTTACCGTCGGGATTGAGCTGCCAGCTTACCATTGCAGTACCGTTGCTGAATTTGTAAATGAATGACGGGAAATGAAAGCACAGTTCTTCCGCACGTCTCTTTGCAGTTTCAGGCATATCTTCCAAGGTCTCCCAGTCTATGTCATCCTGCGAAACTGTTTTCAGAACTTCGTTGCCGTCCATGAACTCATAAGCGCGTCCGGTTCGTCGGTCCATAAGATAGCGCGGTTTCCAGTACTGCATGATAACCTCGTTCACCAGAGCCATATCTTCTTCCAAATCTTTAGTCTCGTAAGGATAGTTGTTGTATCTGGCCCCACAGAGCTGTTCATAAAGTCTCTTTGCTTCATAGTTGCTGTCGTTCTGCTCATTCCGAATGTTGTAGTCTTCCATATATTCACCTCCTGTTTTTTGTAGTTTTATACCTTTATGACTTCATAGAGCCATAAGTAACCCCATTTCTATCCGTTTGTCTGAAATATTTAAAATCTGGTAAAGTCAAGCAGGCAATTTTTCCGTGCCAGTTCGTCATACATCTCATTATTGAAGCAGTACTGCATGTCTTCATCGTTGTACTCTCCGTTGTCAACTTCCGTTATCAGTCCTATTTCCTTCATTTTCCGGCACAACTTCTCTCCATCAATCCTGCATCCGCACATGCACTCATAAAGTCTTGCAATTTCGTCGGCTGTAAATTTCTCAGGCAGCAGACCGCGTCCTATCGGTTCAAAATGCAGTTGTTTGCGCATTTCCTTGAGAGCCGTTCTCAACATCTCCTCATGGTCAAAAGCCAACTCTGGAATCTCGTCAAGAGCAAACCAGCGTGCATCGGCGGCATCGTCGCCTCCCTTCACCTCCTGTATTCTCACCAGTGCATAGTACGCAATTGTAATCACACGTTCGCGAGGATCTCTGTCTGGTGCAGAAAACGCATGAAACTGTCTGATGTATGCATTCTTCATTCCCGTTTCCTCTTCGAGTTCGCGCAACGCCCCTTGTTCCGCGCTCTCGTCCATGTTCAGAAATCCTCCTGGAAAAGCCCACTTGCCCTTATGCGGTTCACTCCCGCGCTGAATAAGCAGAATCTTCATCTCCCGTCCGTCGAATCCGAAAATCACACAGTCGGTCGTCACACTCGGATGCGGATATTTATAGTGATATTTCAATTCCTCGTTTTCCATATTCTTGCATGTCTTTATTTGCTGTCGGCTAGACTATATTGAATGATAAATTTACAAACTGACCTAATGGACAGCTTTTCGAAATTTTCGAATTAGTAAATATTCACCTCAAAAATACCATTTTCGATTAATAAAATTAGCAGTTCTGTTTAATATCCTCCCAATGACCACCATAATCAACGCCTACACGTTTGATAAATCCCTTTTCCTATAATTTTTTAATCCCAAATCGGTCATTAGAAATATTTACTATTACGTTTCTAATGACCGATTTAGGTTTATCTATGGATTGAAGACAAATAACACCCGAAGTTCGGGATTTGAATCAAAATATCTGTATATGTTATCTTGTATGCTCATTTTACTGTATAATTGAGTATATTTCAAAATTTCCTTTTATATCTTTGAGCCGGATGATTGGGCATGGCGTGTTCTCTTTCCAAAAGTCCTTTATTCACCATCACAGGAATAATTTCTCCTTTCAGATATTGTGTACTACGCCCTATTTCAACGGCTATTTCCTCTACTGATTTCCAAGTTTCGGCAATATTCTGTATTATTCTAAATAATTCTTCCTGACTACATCTCTTTTTAATTCGTTTAGTAGTCTGTCATGATACAGATTTACTTTACATCGATTTAACAATTAAAAAATGTAAAGTATGGAAACAAAGAACAAGCGCAAACGGCGTCACTACGACCAGTCAT
>MNQS01000096.1:0-3631 GCA_001915545.1 Bacteroides sp. 43_108
TTAAAGATACAAAATCTTTAGGTAATAACAAAGCCCCTGCTTGTGAAAGTCGGGGCTTTGTGCATAAAAAAAGAAGGTGCGCATTTTGACACACCTTCCAACTTTTATTATGAGATTGGCTTCTACTCCAAAATCACAGGGCAAAGATAGGAAAATAGAATATATGGCACATTACTGGATGGTATAATGTGCCATTTTTATTCATTAAGCTGATTTCTTTTTGGAATCCAAAAGCTTAGGAAGGTAATCTAAAGCTTTCGTATCTCTTGCGGAGAAATATTTTTCTGCGTGTTTAGGAATCCACTCTTCATCCACATATTGAATAAAAATAGGCAAAAGGGCATTTTCATATTGCCTTGCATCTAATTCCATTCCACTCGGGAATTTATGTTTGTAAGATTTGTACTTGCCTGCTAATTCAGAATAGTTAAGCTTTAAATAGGTAGCAAAACATTTACCCACGCTCACATCTGGGCGGATTTCCTTTCCATCGAAAGCTTTGTTAGGGATTTCGTACCCAACATGATGGAATCTTCCGTAAAGTCTAACAAACAGTTCGTTTATAACAGAAAAATACCCTTTATCCACTCGATCCCAATTATCATTGTACCTTATTACAAAATTAGGGATTTCACTTCTGTCTATACTATAACGTCCGGTTTTCCTTATTGAAGGAATTACAACTTTAGTAATCCATTTGCAGAACTTCTTAGCAAATGGTTTCCTACTCTTGAATACTAAGGAATATAAACCACTCTCACTGATTAGATTAACTCTCCGATTTTGACCTGCCCTAAGTATTACTGAGGTCAGCTTTTCATCTTCATCAAGAGAAGACAAAGATTCGGTAGTGTTAGTCAACCCTAATAAATTACATACATCGGAAGCTACAAACCACGGTTCACCATTAATTTCAATAGTTAAAATATCTGTTGATACATTTGAAATGGAACTTCCATCCATTTCATCGTACTTAAAAATTAAATAATTCATTTCTTTCTTATAAACTTTTAAAAATATTAATTATCCCATCCATCCAACTGGGTATGGCAAATATACATTTTGTTGTCTACAAAAACAAGAAAATGTAATAATAAAAAAGGACAATTACCTTCACAGGCAATTGTCCTCATAGGGATAATATTTATTTTTAAAAGTTTCAGACAATATTAATGTGTATGGAAATATTACCTTTCCAGTTGTATACTGCAAAGGTAATATTTTATTTTGAATAAATGTATGTTTACAGGCAAAAATAAAAGTGATTTTGCAAAAAAATAGATGCAACCAAGTTTCTTAATAAAACGCCCCGACTCATCACGAGCCGGAGTAGTCCAATTTATAAATTTAAAGTTTTATGATGAAGATTGTCTTTTGCGCCAATGTTTTACTATTAGTATAACGACAATCAAAACGGTTACACAAACACAGACAAAACCGATTTGTTTAGGCAGCATGGATTCTTTTTTCTCTTTTATGGTTTCTGACCGGTTTTCCTCACGGATATCGGAAGTGGTTTCCTTGTCAGCTTTCACTTTCGTACTGTCTTTGGTTGCAGTTTCCTTTTTTCTATTCTTGCTGAAATCACCCTCTACGTGACCGTCAGCCAGTAACGGAGGTTTTCCGGTCAGGCTGTCGGGCGGTTTTCTTGTATCATAAATCCGAAAATCAATTACATAGCTGCCATTGGTTGTAAAAAGTTCACTCAAAGAAGCGGTTGATCCGTGTACGATGTTGACAGATTCACGTGTACTATCTTTCTGTATAATCTTAGTGTCTGACTTGACAGATTTATGCGAGCTGACAGACACATGAAAGGAGCCGGCATATATTGCTGGCTTACCCAGTTCATAATTCTAACCAACATAAGAGATATCATTTATGCGGTTCATCCACCCCCGTTTGAACTTGTTGTTTGCTGGGCGTTTCCGGCATATATCCTCGATAAAATCAAACCGTGCAATCTTGATCTGGTCAAACAGTTCACGCGGATTACGGGTATTAACTGCGGCAATGGTCTTGGGACCTACAATGCCATCCACTGTAACACCAAGCAAGCGTTGAGGAATCTTAATTCCGTGCGCACCAGATGCCCAGACCCAATCAACCAATATATCAGCAACTGATTGCGATTTTATCTCATCAGCCTTCCATCTGTCCCAGTACATGGTTTTCAAGATTTCCGTCCATCCCTCTTTTGTGAGATTTTTCAATCTTTCAACTGTAGGCTTGGAATATCCTTTCTTTCGGCAATATGCCTCATAGGTTCCGATAGTCACCCCCATATTGGTAGCCCCTCCCAAATCGTCAGGGTCATTTACAAAACCGCCTTCCCATTTCAGAATAAACGGTGCAAGTTTTCTTACGTCAGCCATACTACTCATTAATTATAATTATTCGATTTTATTTTCTTTGAATTCCGGCAGGATATATTGTATGTTAACCGCTGCTTCATGCAAGACCTTATGAAGTTCATCTTCATTCAAATCCGTTTCATCTGTAAACTCACAAAAGATATTTCCAACCCAATCTTGAGATGAATTAAGCCGTTTAATAGCGACGCTGTTGCATCCATTTGTTGATAATAGAGATTTGGCAACCTTATCCTTAACCTGGTTATCAATATCTGAATAGAACATGAAAAGATTCTTTGCGAGATTTTCTGCAAAAACGGCCACTTCACTCATGGGAAGTGATTGAATGCTTTCACGCATTCCGGCTATACCTTTTCGTTTTACCTCGAACTGCACCGAAAGAAAAGCTATATGCCCCAAGGGATGGGGTTGTACGATATATACCCTGTCTGCTTTCGTTTCATAAAGTACACGCCACAACTCACCGAACACCTTGGCGGAGTTCTCGCTGCGGTGGTAACTTCTTCTTTTCTCTTCTTTTTTAAAATATTCCACTTTTAAATCAGTTAACTTGTTTTTGGTATACTGATTATAGGCGAAATAAGCTGCCAGCAATGTTCCGGCAGCACTAATAATGTTTGCAATATCTATCTCCATTACATTCACCGTTTAATTATTATATGATAAATTATTCATCCTGTTTCCTTTATTTCTCAACTGTCCCTATCTTTCCTGAAAAAAACGCCGAGAATTTATATATATGCAAAATAAATCCATATCCATATTGCTTACTATTCATATTTCACTATCTTTGTCAATACTTTGTTGACCTGATTCTTTCAAAACTATTATTGATTGGATTTAACCTCCCCCCGTCAGACTGTGAAGCCAGACGGGGGATTCCATTATTCGACAGATAGACAATAAAAAAAGAGCCTGATGACAATATTTATTGCCATCAAGCTCCTGGTTACACTGCAAAGATAGTGAAAACTATTCCATATTCAATCCATATTGAAAAAAATAATCAGGAGCAACGATTATCCGAAGAAATTAAAGAGTCACAATATTAATAGAAAACAAATAGGATTCATGAAATCTACCGGTTGTCTATAAAACCAGATGTTCTCAAGCCTTTATCGGGAAACATCTTTACTTTTCTTTTTCCCTTTTGAACGTTTTTCAAGTCACGCACAATGGTGCTGGAAAGTACCTCCGAATAAATCTGTGTGGTCTTTACGGAAGTATGTCCGAGCAGCTTCTGGACTGTTGTAATC
>MNQS01000096.1:3786-4312 GCA_001915545.1 Bacteroides sp. 43_108
CTTGACGGATTTGAAGTACAGCCACCGCTTGCCGTTTATCCTAATGAAATTCTCAGGTGTGAGCTGGCAGAAGTCAGAATAGCGCAATCCGGTATAACAGCAGAACAGGAAGGCATCGAGCACATGGCGCATGGATTCCTCTTCCACCTCGACCGTTTCCAGCTTCTTCAGCTCGTCCGGGGTAAGAAACTCATGTCTGCCTTTCTCCTGTTTGATTTTGTACTTTCTGAACGGATAAGAATCTGCGTGCATATATCCCTGGTTGATTGCCTCATTGACCAAGGTACGGAGCTGTCTCATGTGCTTGGCTATCGTATTGACCGCATTGCCCTTTTCTCTCAAGTATTGCTCAAAATCACGAAGGAATGTATAGGTAAGGTCCTTGAAGTCCAATCCGGAACGGAAATCATGCAGGACTGCCAGTGTCGAGTGCAGGTTGTCCTTGGTGGACTGCTTCTTGTCCGAATTGTCAATGGCTGATTTGGCGAAAGTGGAGAAGCTGATATTCACGGCACTTTTCTTCTTG
>MNQS01000179.1:0-2572 GCA_001915545.1 Bacteroides sp. 43_108
GCTGTCGTAGAGGACTGCACGAAGGGACACGCCGTCGGTCGTCGCACGCTTCTTCGACGGATAGACCCTGCCGGAAAGGTAGAGGCCGTCTTCCTGAGGATGGCGGATGTCGAAGCTGTCGAGACCGCACATCTCACGCCAGCTGTAGCGTCTCCAGCCCTGGACGAGCATCAGAAGATCCGAGGCCGCACGGTGGGGAAGATCCGAGCTCTCAACGTAGTAGTCAGCATTTGGAATATATCCGCGGAGGTCGGAAGAAAGAAGGAGCCAGCTGCGGACACCGCCGGAAGGACCGGTACACATCGTAGAGACGTCGCAGGCGGTAAGGGAAAGTTCTGTATCGGGGCGGGTGGTTATGTCAAGACGGACCTTGCCGCATGGAGACAGAACAGATGTTGAAGGGACTATCGATATGCTGTCGGAGGCTGACTGTTCGTGGATTACGAATATCATACGGCTGGATAGGATACGGCCGGAGGTGTCGTAGACAACTATCTCACTCACGCCTTCGGGAAGGTCTGAACGTCTGAGGGTGAACAGGCTCGGACGTCTGCCCAACCTGTAGATGCCGGAACCGACAACATAACCGCTGTGGAGGACGTTCATGCCTACTGTTTTACCTATATAGGACTCCGTACCGGTGATTCCGCCGATGATGCGTTCTGGAGAAGAAACCGCATCGACCGAAAGCGCACAGCCTTCGGCCTCTGAAGCGGGAAGCTCGTACCCCCTGCGCCTGCCTTCGGAGAGGACGAGGCGCATGCCGGCGCTTGGAGGGGTGATGCGGAAAAGACCGCGGCCGTCCGGACCGCATACAAAGGACGTAAGGGTGTCGCCGTCTGATGAAAGGACGCTGCCGCGGATGCTGTCGGTGAATTCCTTGCCGGTAATGTCCACGGCAACTGTGGTCTCGACACCGTCGATGAGACGGCCACCCTCGGGATAGAAACCGACCTTGACCGGAGAGGAGAATAGAGGGTCTTTAGGAGTATCGCGGTAGTCAGGAAGGCGCCATACGCCGCTCTTCTCGTCGATGATCTTGCGGGAGTAGTCGCCCTCCTTCTCTGGACGGCGGAAAACCGGAAATACTCTTGAGAAGCAGGCCTCGCTACCCCAGTTAACCATCCATCTGGTGTATGCACGTATCTCGTAGAAACCGCTAGTAAGGACATTGTCCAGCTTTATATCGCCGGCGCCGAGACCGTTCTCCAGACGTATCTTCCTTGTATCAGCCTTGAAGCGCACGGTCTCGCCTATGAAGTAGCCTGTGTTGTCGAAATGAAGATATGCCTTCTCCTGGGGATAGGCACGGTTGAAGGCATCTATCATAGAAGGATAGCGCAAAAGAGGAAGGCTGTCGTTCTGGCTGAAAGACGGCAGATATGAAAAAGAAGCTAGAAGCATCAGAAGTAAATTTCTCAACATAGGCTTTTTCATGATATATTGTTATTACATATTTGTTCATTGTCAATTGCTCAAAGCACACCCGTCATCTGTTATGCACTCGGCAGATATGTACATTTCACGGCAGGTGGAATTGTTGTAGAACTCAACTGTTGCACGACCGTTCTTATCTGTTTTAACTGACGGAGCCCAGAAGATGGTGCGGCGAAAATCGTCCATCGGAGGAAGAACAGAATAGTCCTCCATCTTGAATGTTTCAGGAACGTTGTAGCCCTGGAAATAGGTACGGCGGGCACCTTTGGCCTTAAATTTACTATTATGATGCGTATAGACATATACTGAAACAGGGCGGTAAACTTCCAGGTCTTTGACATTTATATGTTCCTTGTATGCATAAACATCTTCGGAGATATATACAGACTTAGCCTCATCCAGAACTTCCGGTATTGAAACGGCATTACTCAACATGACGCTGTTGAGCACTGTAAATTGACGCACTGTAGGGTCAAAGTCCATAAAACCGGTTATACAGCAATAATTGTTGTCTATCATCCATATTATCGGACGTCCCTTATACGACAAGCCGTCTATATAAACACGATACTTGGAGTCGAAAACACCTATATCCAATGTCTCCGGACGTTTGTAAGCTTCTTGCTCAAAATACTTTCTGATAGCCTTAGCATCAGGACTTTCAAACTCAACAAAACCATGCGCAGGCCTATTTTCATTTGCATCTTCAGGGCTCCAGCTGTGATTTACGAAAGGTTCACCTTCAAAAAGGTCGTTCTTGCCTTTCAGCCATGAAAGGAAACTCGGCATTTCCTCACCGGAGTCGGCTATGCGGTCAGACTCGCTGTCACAGTCGTAGTAAAGCACTGCCTGACTACGACCCACGCTTTCGCTCTCCCATGCGGCACGGGCGTTGTCGTAGACACGATGAGCTTTGACTTTTACTTCGGGAATCAGCCTGGCCTTGCCGTCAACGTGGTAGACAGTATCTGCGTCGCGCCATACGGGACGGAGATTGCCTTCGGGAAGAGCACGTTCCGTACATTCCTTCGGGGAGAGAGGAAGAACGGGAGGACTGAAGTGGCGGTCTATGCTCACACGGCATCCGAAGTCGGAAGAACCCTTAGAGGCATTGTAGATGAGCGTCCATGGACCG
>MNQS01000179.1:2620-26790 GCA_001915545.1 Bacteroides sp. 43_108
GCTGTCGTAGAGGACTGCACGAAGGGACACGCCGTCGGTCGTCGCACGCTTCTTCGACGGATAGACCCTGCCGGAAAGGTAGAGGCCGTCTTCCTGAGGTTGACTGACAGAAAAACTGTCGAGACCGCACATCTCGCGCCAGCTGTAGCGCCTCCAGCCCTGGACGAGCATCAGAAGGTCCGAGGCCGCACGGTGGGGAAGATCGGAGCTCTCAACGTAGTAGTCGGCATTTGGAATATATCCGCGGAGGTCGGAAGAAAGAAGGAGCCAGCTGCGGACACCGCCGGAAGGACCGGTGCACATCGTGGAGACGTCGCAGGCGGTAAGGGAAAGTTCTGTATCGGGGCGGGTGGTTATGTCAAGACGGACCTTGCCGCATGGAGACAGAACTGAGGTTGAAGGGACTATCGATATGCTGTCGGAGGCAGACTGTTCGTGGATTACGAATATCATGCGGCTGGAGAGGATGCGGCCGGAAGCGTCGTAGACAACTATCTCGCTCACACCTTCGGGAAGGTCTGAACGCCTGAGGGTGAAAAGGCTCGGACGTCTGCCAAGACGGTAGATGCCGGAACCGACAACATAACCGCTGTGGAGGACGTTCATTCCTACTGTTTTACCTATATAGGACTCCGTACCGGTGATTCCGCCGATGATGCGTTCTGGAGAAGAAACCGCATCGACAGAAAGAGCACAGCCTTCGGCTTCTGAAGCTGGAAGCTCATACCCCCTGCGCCTGCCTTCGGAGAGGACGAGGCGCATGCCCTCGCTTGGAGGGGTGATGCGAAAAAGACCGCGGCCCTCGGGACCGCAGACAAAGGAGGTAAGGGTGTCGCCGTCGGACGAGAGGACGCTGCCGCGGATGCTGTCGGTGAACTCCTTGCCGGTGATGTCCACGGCAACGGTTGTCTCAATACCGTCAATTAGACGGCCGCCCTCGGGATAGAAGCCGACCTTGACAGGAGAGGAGAAGAGTGGTTCTTTCGGAGTATCCCTATAATCTGGAAGGCGCCAAACGCCGCTCTTCTCGTCGATAACCTTGCGGGAGTAGTCGCCCTCCTTCTCTGGACGGCGGAAAACCGGAAATACTCTTGAGAAGCAGGCTTCGCTGCCCCAGTTCACCATCCATCTGGTGTATGCACGTATCTCGTAGAAACCGCTAGTAAGGACATTGTCCAGCTTTATATCGCCGGCACCGAGGCCGTTCTCCAGACGTATTTTCCTTGTATCCAGAACATCTCCGCCAGGACTTACAAGTTCTACGTAGAGGACACTGCTGAGACGGCTGAGACTGTCGAGGGAACAGTCGACCACATAGGCCTTGAAACGCACGGTCTCGCCTATGAAATATCCAGTATTGTCGAAATGAAGATATGCCTTCTCCTGGGGATAGGCACGGTTGAAGGCGTCTATCATCGAAGGATAGCGCAGAAGAGGAAGGCTGTCGTTCTGGCTGAAAGACAATAACGGCAACAATGCAAAAAACACAGATGATATCACCCTATTCATAAACATAGACTAGATTTTAATGAAGGAGAGAAGGGATGCACATGCCTTATCAGTAATAATACAGAACATGCTGTCACTATTCTTAGTGCTGACAGCCAGTCCACCGATTCAGACCAACAAAGGTTTTATGGATTTAAATATATGAAAATCTGATAAGCACCGAAAAAAATGTTATAAAAATATCCTTTTAACTTACATTATTGACAAAAAGCTTCACATTTGAATGAATTTATTGACAAAAAAATCCACATCCGGCGATATCTGCCAGTATTAAAACATCTATTCAACAATACATCTATACACACTACAAAGGCCTGCAATAGAAATTCCGAAGGCTCACAAAACAAACCGCGAGCCCTCGGAACAACATCTGCGAGCCCTCGTAAATTCAGCGATGAGCCTCTGCGTCAATCATGATGCACATAAGTTCCGAAAGAGAACTTTAAGACCGTAGATAGAAACAAAACGATTTTTTAGTTTTAACTTTGAAGAAAATATACAGTAGAGCTCCGCAATATCATCATGGAACAAATCATACAGCACATACGAAAACGACTGACTCCTGCATACGAAGCAGGAGAAGCAACAGCCATAGCCTACCTGCTGATGGAAAAGAAATACGGCCTCAGCAAGGTTGATATCCTTACCGGCAAAAGGCCTGAGCTGACAGACGAGGGACAAAGGGAATTTGAAACAATGCTGGACCGTCTGGCAGGAATGGAACCTATACAATATGTGCTAGGCATTGCAGAATTCGACGGATTCGACCTCAGAGTGTCACCTGCGGTACTGATTCCACGTCCGGAAACGGAGGAGCTTGTGGAATGGATAGCCGACGACATAAAGCATTCGGGAAATATGTGTCCGTCAATACTCGACATCGGCACCGGTTCGGGATGTATACCTATAGCCCTGGCCAGAAGATTTCCCGAGGCCGGCATCTCGGCATGCGACATATCAGAAGCAGCGCTGAAAACGGCAAAAGAAAATGCAGAAAGACTGAAGGTCGAAGTGGATTTCTTTCTGGCCGATGCACTCGATACAGAAAGCATGGCTGGACGCGGAAAGAAATACGATATCATAGTCAGCAATCCGCCATACGTATGCGAAGACGAAAAGAAGGATATGGAGAAGAATGTATTGGAACATGAGCCCCACTCTGCCTTGTTCGTACCAGACAACGACCCGCTGATGTTCTACCGTGCCATAGCCGTTGCCGGAAAAAGCATGCTGAAAGAAGGCGGAAGCATATACTTCGAGATAAACAGACGATTTCCCGACGAGATGACTGCACTGATGAACTCGCTTGGATATTCGGAGACAGAATACAGAAACGACATGTTCGGCAACCCGCGCATGGTGCATGCAAAACTTTAGATTTATGGCATACATAAGCAGAGCAGGAGGAAACGCAAAGAAAAAACTTAGTGAGAGCGAAGCATACACACGCCTGTCGGCATTGTGCGCCGTGGCCGAATACTGCACGGCAGACATGCTGAAAAAGATGGAAAAATGGGAGCTTCCCGAAGGGGCAGAAGAAAGAATTATGGACAGGCTCAAGGCAGAAAAGTTCATAGACGAACAGAGATATGCCAGAGCTTTCGTACGCGACAAGTTCAGATACAACCACTGGGGAAGAAAACGCATAGGCTTGGAATTGGGCATGAAGGGTATTGACAAGAATGTATGCCTGGATGCACTGGAAGAGATTGACGAAGAAGAATATACTTCAATGCTCAAACAGCTTATAGAAAGCAAGAAAAAAACGGTCAAGGGAAAAACGCCATACGAGGTAAAAATGAAACTGATGAGATTTGCCGCAGGACGCGGTTTCGAACCTGCTGAGATTTCACGTTGCCTTGACTGCGGAGATATTTGGGAGGAGTAAAAAAGGACGCCAAACGGCGAACAGCAAATATATTGATTATGAATGCATCCGAACTGAAAAAGGCTATATTTCAGGTTGCAGGAGGCATAGGAAGTCTTATGTTTCCGCGATGCTGCGGAATGTGCGGAAACAGATTGCACAACCATGAAAAACAGGTATGTACAGTGTGTCTGCGAGGTATTCCACGCACAAATTATCATCTGAAAAAAGACAATGCACTGGAAATGCTGTTCTGGGGACGTATGCCTATAGAAAAAGCGACGGCACTGATGTTCTACAACGGTGAGAAGACTCGAACTGCAGTGCACAGGCTGAAATATTTCGACAATCCGTACATAGGTGAATATCTGGCAGAAGTCATGGCCGACGAAATAAAGGATTCAGGATTTTTCGAGGATATAGACTGCATTGTCCCTGTACCGCTGTCAAGACGCAAGCACATGTCGAGAGGATATAACCAGAGCTTATGGATTGCCAAGGGGATAAGGCGCATTACCGGCATAGAGATAACAGATAATGCGGTAAGAAGAGTTGTCGACAACAAGACGCAGACGCGCATGAGACATGCAGAAAGATGGGAAAATGTTGAGAACATTTTCCGCCTGACAAAGCCAGAACTAATAACCGGCAAACATGTATTGATTGTCGACGATGTGGTGACAACCGGCTCGACGGTCATATCGCTCGGCAACGAACTGCTGAAAGCAGGCAATGTTAGACTATCCGTGGCATCACTCGGTACGGCACTGCAATGACCTGACGGAAACCGACCACCGGTCTCAATCGACCAGCGGACGGATAATCTCGGGTACCTCCAGCTCTGTGCAATGAATGCTGCCAATCAGTTCCCTACCCTCTGGAGTAAGCGAGAAATACATCTGGCGCTTGTCCTTTGTGCCGAGAAGACGCTTCACAAATCCTTTGCGCTCGACCGAGGAAATTACCTTCGACGTGTTTGAACATGTAAGCCCCAAGAGCGAGCTGAGCTCGCCTGATGTAAGACTTTCTGCACCAGAAAGACTGCACAGCACCATTCCTTCATTGAGGCAGATGCCGTACCTGGCTTCAAACTCCAGTTCAAAATGATTTACCGCACGCTGAATATCACGAATTCTGCATAATTTCTCCATAACAACACTTATCAGTTTTATAACATGCAACAAAGAATGTTCAGGTCCTGCACCGCTATGAGCCAGAACCTGAACACACGTAACTTAATCTACACGGAATCAAAGTCCGAGAAGTACTGAATCTATAGCTTTCTTAAGTTCAGACTTAGGAAGCGCACCTACAGCCATCTGAGGCTTTCCTTCCTTCGGAACGAAGAGAAGCGACGGGATGGAACGGATATTGAATGCGGCAGACAGGTCTTCAGCTTCTTCTGTATTGACCTTGTAGAAATCTACACGTCCTGTATACTCGTCGGCAAGTTCCTCTATGATAGGCGAAAGCATCTTGCAAGGTCCGCACCATGTAGCGTAGAAGTCTACAACTACCGGTCTTTCACCCTTGAATATCCAATTTCCCGGCTCAGACTCGAAGTCTGCTACTTTATTCAAAAAATCCTCTTTTGTCAATTCCATTGCTTTCATAACTCAAAATCTCCTTTAATTCTTTTTTATGCGGTTAAATTTAAATCTATTTTCGTATATGCACTGAACATCAGATGAAAAGATTGACATCTGCATTCTCTGCACGTTCCATATAGGTTGCAACACCACCGACTTCTACTTCATCGAGCAGTTCTTCACGACTGATGCCCATGACATCCATAGACATCTGGCAGGCTATGAATTCAACACCGTTGTTGAGAGCCTGGCGACGCAGGTTTTCAAGCGAATCGATGCCCTTGCGATCCATTATGTGTCTCATCATCAGGCCTCCGAGCCCGAACATGCTGAATTTGGACAGGCGCAGCTTGAGCGAGCTCGACGGAAGCATCATGTCGAACATGCGTCCGAAGAAGTCCTTCTTTACTGCCGGCTTAACTTTTTTCTTTATGACATTGAGTCCCCAGAAGGTGAAGAACACCGTGACTTTCTGTCCTGTAGCAGCCGCACCGTTAGCAAGCACGAATGTGGCCAGTGCCTTGTCGAGGTCGTCGCTGAACATTATGAATGTCTTTCCGTGTCCGCCTCCATTCTTCTCAACAGAACGGCATTCGTTGCCGGTACCTTTTTCAATGAGTACCTTGAAACGTCCGTGATCGTCTGTAATGGAAATCAGTCTGTTGCCTGTAGACTTGCACCATGCCTCTGCATCGCGTGAGAAACCTGGGTCTGTGGCAACAACCTCCACACGCTGACCATCGGAAATCTTGTCTATAGCCTGACGAACCTTCATAACCGGACCAGGACACTGGAGCCCGCAGGCATCTATCTTGACTGTCTCAACTGAAACCGAAGGCGAAGACGGTGCCGAACATGCTGATTGCTTGGCATCAGGGGTACAGCATGACTCTGACGGCGGACAAACCGGTGCAGCAGCTGCAGAATATGTGCGGTAACCTCCTGAAAGGTTCCACACATCGGTGAAACCGTTGGCAAACAGGATGCGCTGTGCAAGATAACCGCGCAGACCTACAGCACAGAAGAGATAGACAGTACGGTCAGACGGAATCTCGGAAAGGCGCTCGCGTAACTGCTGGAGCGGAATGTTGACCGCCCCATCGATTGTGCCGAATGCAAATTCATCAGGAGTGCGCACGTCGATGAGCGCAACCTTAGACTTGTCTGCTGAAACAACATCGCGCCATGTAACTATCTTCATAGCTCCACTGACAATGTTGGAAGCGGCATATCCGGCAATGGCTACAGGGTCCTTCGCCGAAGAATAAGGCGGTGCATAGGCGTGTTCAAGGCGCGTCAGGTCAGCTACAGTCGCCCCATTCTTGATGAACAGCGCCAACTGGTCTATGCGCTTGTCTACGCCATCGAAACCCACACACTGTGCTCCGTAGAGACGACCCGAAACGGGATCGAACGTCAGCTTGACAGTAAGCGGAAGAGCACCAGGATAGTAGCCGGCGTGTGAAGACGAATGCGTAACAGAACTTGCATAGCTGATGCCCATCTGCTTGAGTCTCTTTGCCGGCAGTCCGGCTGAAGCTACCGTCATGTCGAACACCTTAGCAATGGATGTACCGATTGCCCCTTCATACTTGGTCTTATTGCCGAAAACCATGTTGTCGGCGACGATACGTCCCTGACGGTTGGCAGGACCTGCCAGATAGTTGAGCCATGGCTTGCCGGTGATAGGATGAGGATACTCTATGGCATCGCCTACTGCATAGACGTCTTCGGCCGATGTCTGGAGATACTCGTCGACCCAGATACCTTTTGTCTCACCTATGCGCAGACCTGCCGCTGCAACGAGTGAGGTTTCAGGACGTACACCTATGGAAAGAATTACAATGTCGGCACTGATAGAACCGCCGTTCTTGAAATGTACTTCAATACCTGAGGCACTGCGTACGAATTTCTCTACGACATGCTCCAGATAAAGAGCTACACCTTTCTGAATAAGATGCTGGTGTACAAGCGAAGCTGTGGAGAAATCTACAGGCGCCATTACCTGATTGCCCATCTCGACAACGGAAACAGAGGCTCCGGCATGATGCAGATTCTCGGCCATCTCAAGTCCGATGAAGCCTCCACCTACAACAACGGCACGCTTGACACAGTGACTGCCGATATATTCCTTAATCTTATCTGTATCATTGACGTTGCGGAGAGTGAACACTCCGTCGAGGTCGATTCCTTCAAGAGGCGGACGCACAGGCGAAGCTCCTGGAGAAAGAAGAAGACGGTCGTAGCTCTCACTATAGACTTTTCCATCTGCACCGCGCACTTCTACGCTGTGTCCTGCCGTATCGATGGAGAGAACTTCACTGTCGACACGTACGTCAATATTGAACTGACGGGAGAATGTTTCAGGCGTATGAACAAAAAGACGTTCACGGTCGGAAATTGTTCCTCCTATATAATACGGAAGTCCGCAATTGGCATAGGAAATGTAATGTCCGCGCTCAAAGATTATGATTTCTGCCTTCTCGTCTGCACGTCTGATTCGTGCGGCCGCTGTAGCTCCTCCTGCTACTCCTCCAACAACTATATGCTTCATATTATTCAAGTATATATAAGTTTACTGTTTTACTGTTGCTCATTTTCCAATGGAAATATATTCTATCGGAATTGCAAGTGCAAGTATATAGCTTTTATTTCTTTCATGCAAATTTTCCAATGGAAATTAATTATTTTTTATTCTTTTCCGTCTTCTGGAGGTATATAATACCGAAAAACCATTAGAAATGCGACAGTTACGCGATAAAGAGAATACATAATTTTAGGTATTGATGCAGAAAACGGGTGAAAGTACGCTTTGCAGCGTAAAAAATAATGCATTAGAGGTACTCTCGAAAATGCGACGGAAAATACGTAATTCATATTTAAAGAGGTAAAAAATTGGGAACAAGACTTGTAAAACTGAATCTGCTTACGGCAATCGTGTTGATATGCTCACAGATGGCTTATGCAAGCAATGACGGACATTTATTCGGAAAAGTATTATCGACAGAAAAGACAGCCGTGGAATTTGCCACAGTGCAGTTGAAAGGCACCGGATACGGATGTGCGGCAGACATGGAGGGACACTACCGCTTCGATGCTCCTGCCGGAACATATACGCTGGTGGTATCTGCCATAGGCTTTGAGACAAAAGAGAAAACAATACAGATAAAGAAGGGAGAAAAGCAGAAGGAAGTAGTCATCCTTAAGCCGTCGGTTACAAATCTTGACGAACTGACAGTAGCTTCAACAGGACTGACAAGAGTGAAACGCTCGGCATACAACGTTGTTGCAATAGATACGAAAGAGCTGCAGAACACGACCAAGAATCTGAGTGATGCTCTGCAGAAGCTTCCAGGAATGCGGGTGAGAGAGTCTGGAGGTGTAGGCTCCGACATGCAGATAAGCCTCGACGGATTTACAGGCAAGCACGTAAAGATATTCATAGACGGTATTCCACAGGAAGGTGCAGGAACATCGTTCGACCTGAACAACATGCCGGTGAACTTTGCAGAGAGAATTGAAGTGTACAAAGGCGTGGTACCTGTAGGATTCGGTACTGACGCACTTGGCGGAGTGATTAACATAGTCACAGGCAAACAGCAGAGAAAATGGTTTGCCGACGCTTCATACTCATACGGTTCGTTCAACACACACAAGTCGTACGTGAACTTCGGACAGAGATTCGACAACGGACTGACATACGAAATCAATGCATATCAGAACTATTCGGACAACGACTACTACATAGACGAGAACTCGGAAATATTCGACCACTCGAACAACACCATACTGCCGAACGAAGGAAAGATATATCACGTGAAAAGATTCAACGACACCTTCCACAACGAGGCGGCAATAGCAAAGATAGGATTCACTGGGAAATCATGGGCTGACAGACTGCTTATCGGGTTCTCCTACTCACACTTCTACAAGGAAATACAGAACGGAGTGTATCAGGACATTGTGTTCGGAGAGAAGCACAGACACGGCCATTCGCTGGTACCGTCGCTCGAATACAGCAAGAAGGACCTTTTCACAAAGGGGCTTGACGTGAGTCTGGCAGTGAACTACAACTACAACCTGACGACAAATGTGGACACATCCATGTACAAATACAACTGGATGGGCGACCGTATACCAGAAAAAACAGCCGGAGAACAATCGCACCAATACAGCGAACAGAAGAATACGAACTGGAATGCAACCTTTACTGCATCATACAGAATCGGGCACAAGCACATGTTTACGTTCAACAATGTGTACAGCTCGTTTGAAAGAACAAGCAGAAGCCTCATCAAGGCAAACAACAAACTGGAAAACTACTATGTTCCGAGCACAACGGACAAAAACATAAGCGGACTGTCATACAGATTCATGCCTTCGGAAAAATGGAACGTGACGGCATTCGGCAAATACTACCACTCGCACAGCAGAGGTCCGGTGCTCCTGAGCGACAACAACGTAGGCAGCGACACAATATGCGTACAGAACATCAATGCCGGAGGATACGGAGCAGCAGGAACTTACCACATCATAAAGGGCCTGCAGGCAAAACTCTCGTACGAGAAAGCATTGAGACTTCCAAGCACCGACGAGCTGTTCGGCGACGGCGACCTCGAAGCAGGCTCATCGGCTCTACGTCCGGAGAAGAGCGACAACTTCAATCTGAACCTGAGCTATTCGCATCAGTTCGGCAAACACGGACTTTATGCCGAAGGAAGCCTGATATACCGCAACACGAAAGACTACATCAAGCGCGGATTGTCGACTGTCGGCGGAAGCAGCTACGGTTACTACGAAAACCACGGAAGAGTGGTCACGCAGGGATTCAACGTGTCGCTCAGATACAGCTACAGCAAATGGCTGAACGCTGGAGGAACGTTCACGAACCTCAACGCGAGGGACAAGGAGCGCAAACGTGCCGAAGGAACAGGACAGAACTCAACGACCTATGGGCAGAGAATTCCTAACCAGCCGTACACTTACGCCAACTTCGACATAAACTTCTACTGGCACGACCTCTTCTGCAAAGGCAATATGCTCACCGTGACATGGGACAGCTACTACCAGCACGAGTTCCCTCTCTATTGGGAAGGCAACGGAAACGCCAACTACAAGCTGTACGTCCCGGAACAGTTTTCGCACAACCTTACAATAGGATACAGCATCAAGAACGGCAGGTACAACGTGTCGTTGGAGTGCAGGAACATCACTGACGAAAAACTTTACGACAACTTCAGCCTGCAGAAGGCCGGAAGAGCGTTCTACGGAAAGTTCAGAGTCTATTTCGGAAGATAAAGAATAAAAACAATATAAAAACTAAAGGTTATGAGAAAAAAAGACATCGCATTCGGCCTGCTGGCCATGACGGCAACGACCATCGGAATGACATCGTGCTCAGACGACGACAACGGACCTTCATTCAAGGACCACAACGACTTCAACGGCAACTACGTGATACCTGCAAGTGCAGGAGGAACCACATACCTCATTGTGACAGACAAGCTCGATATAGACTCTACTGTCACAACAAAGTCGGGGGCTGAATTCAGAGAAGACATCACATACTGGGTTTTCTATAATGAGAACTATTTCTTCGGCCTTAAGTACAATGACGGAAGTGCCGGAACTGGAGGATGCTACTATCTCAACAGCCAGAACGCTCCTACTAAAAAATACTCTTACACATTCAACCGCATCACAACATACGGTGTATGGGGCGACAACGTAATCACCGTTTCGACAGGAAGTACTGACATAGAGGACAAAGAAGGCAACAAGGCTCAGGGATTCCTGATAAATTATCTGAATTCCAAAACAGGCACCAACTCTTCAAACCAGGAAAACATTCTTGCAGAGAATTATCTCGGCAACGGAGAGAAAGTAACAATGGCAGGCATTGTGGAAGCCAACGGCAAACTATACACGTCCATCATACCGATGGGAATGAGCAACTACGGCGTAAACACATGGCCTGAATGCGTAAAAAATCAGGACTATGTGGCCAAGGCTGACGGTGGAAGCGGTTCCGGAAAGTACACTGCCGGATCAATACCTGCAACACAGTTTCCAGACTCGGCATTCGTAGCCATATACAGCGGAAGCAATTTCGAAGATGAAAAGCCGGTAATTGCCAAGACAGGAAAGATTGGCTTTGCATGCGGAAGAATGCGCTCGCAGTACTATCAGACTATCTGGAGCGACGACGACGGCAATCTGTATGTATTTTCTGGAGGTTACGGAAGGACACAGACTTCTACATCCGAACTGAAGAAAGCACAGGGAACCCTGCCGTCGGGCGTAGTGAGAATTCCGAAAGGAGCAACAACTTTCGACGACTACTACTGCAACCTCGAAGATGCAGCCACGCTTGAAGGTGCAAGCGGGCATCCGCTCTTCAGATGCTGGCACGTTGGAGGCGACTACTTCCTTCTCAACAACTACGGATGCAGCATAGAAGATGTGGCATCACTCGGAACAAAAGCACCGAAGAACGAGCTGGTAATCTTCAAGGCATCAGAAAAGAAGCTCATAAAGATAAACGGTCTGCCTGACAAGTCCATTATATCATCCATCGGCAACTCGCCTTATCTCGAAGGACATCACTTCTACATTCCTATCCTGACAACAGAAAGCAACGCTAAACCTACATTCTACAAGATTGATCCGGAAACAGGAAATGCAACCAAGGCATTGTCTATCGAAGCAGACGATGTGGCTACTGTGGGCAAGGTTGCACTGGTGCAATAATACAGCATACGCACACACCGACATTTGAAAAGCAGCATACGTACAGCATCCGCACATATCCGCCAGACGAGATATGATGCGGATGCATTCTTTTAACCCGCTCCTTCAAAGCCTGCAACTAGAAAATGCCACCGTTGGCAGGAACGGCAATTTATTGTATCTTTGCATAAATCCTTATGTATCGGCACATTGTTGAGAACAAGAAAGCGATACACTGGAAAAAAATCACTACATAACATAGAAACTGCACATGAAGATAAGAGATTTGGACTTGGGCGAACGCCCCGTAGTGCTGGCCCCGATGGAAGACGTCACCGACCAGGCATTCCGCATGCTGTGCAAAGAGTTCGGTGCTTCGATGACATATTCTGAATTTGTAAGCGCCGATGCGCTGATACGCTCCGTCAACCGCTCGCTGCAGAAGATATCCATCTGCGAGGAGGAAAGACCTGTAGCCATACAGATATACGGAAGAGATGTGGCCTCGATGGTCGAAGCGGCACGGATTGTCGAATCTGAGGCAAAGCCCGATGTGCTCGACATAAACTTCGGATGTCCGGTGAAGAAGGTGGCAGGAAAGGGCGCCGGAGCCGGCATGCTCCAGAACATTCCGCTTATGCTGGAGATTACACGTGCAGTAGTCGATGCCGTCAAACTGCCGGTGACGGTCAAGACCAGACTCGGATGGAACGAGGAGAACAAAATCATAACCACCCTTGCAGAACAGCTTCAGGACTGCGGCATCGAGGCTCTGACAATACACGGACGCACTCGAAGCCAGATGTATACCGGTGATGCCGACTGGACACTCATAGGCGAGGTGAAGAACAATCCGCGGATAAAGATTCCAATCATAGGCAACGGAGACGTGACAACGCCTCAGCGCGCAAAGGAATGCTTCGACCGCTACGGAGTAGATGCTGTGATGGTGGGAAGAGCAACATTCGGACGTCCATGGATATTCAAGGAGATACGCCACTACCTCGACACAGGCGAGGAAGACTGCGGTCTGACAACGAAATGGAAGCTCGATGTGCTGAGAAGGGAAATACTCAAGAGCGTGGAGCTTGCACCTAAGGGCGAACTTGGAGGTATCATCCACGTGAGAAGGCATCTGGCATCGTCACCGCTGTTCAAGGGTATTCCCGATTTCAGACAGACCAGGATAAAGATGCTCAGAGCCGACACGGTAGAAGAACTGTTCAGCGTGCTCGATGAAGTAGAGGCATTGATTTGCTGAAACGGCTGTAGCACCAGTCTGCAAGGTAATAGAATATGAAAGCTGTTATAAGGCCTGCTATCGAATCAACAAGATAGTGGGCCTTTATGTATACCGTTGCACAGCAGAGCAGAATGAAGAACGGCATGAGACACCAGAAAAGCCAGCGGTTGCGCGTTTTCCAGACAAGAATCATAGTGACAGTACTCATGCCTACATGACTGCTCGGGAAAGCCGCCGTAGGGCGCTCGCCCACTTCCTGCGCACCGGCAACGAGATCGCTGAAGATTCCGTGCGAAGGCAGACGCAAGGACTCGAGATGAGTCTGGAAGTAGTGGCCCAGCTCAGGAAAATGGCCAGCAAGCGCATTGTCGATGCCGATTGCCTTGAAGTAGTACTGCGGACCGGCAACTGGCAAAAAATCAAATATCAGATAATAGACAAAAAATACGCTGAGAAAGACAAATGAGGCACGTTCGAACTGATCGTACCTGAAAAGCAGATAGAAGAAGACCATCAGCGCCATCATATAGTAATAGGCATAATAGCCCATACAGAAAATTTCGCTCCAGAAGACCCCTGAGAAGATTCTTGAAAATTCCAGCGAGGGCTGGCATCCGAACAGCACCTCGTCGGCCATGGCGAAAATATGGTCCTTATTGGCATAAACAGTACTGAAATCATACGTTTCCGGATACCATATTATAAGTCCGAGAATAATCGGGACAACCCTGAGCACAACCGACAGACGGCAAGGATAAATGCGGTAGACAACATTTGTAGCGGCCATTATGCAAAGCATCATCACGCGATTGCCCAACATCGTATCAGGCGACGGCAGACTGCCGTAATGCAGGGCAATCATTACCGTTGTAATGAGCATATACGCCAATGTGAGCAGTTCGACACTAAGCAGACCGCCTTCTTTCTTTCTCTCTATCAAAAAACTCAAATCCATCTTTCTTTCTTATACCAGTTAATAGTTTCTTCAACTCCGCGCTCGAGATTCCACTGCGGAGTATAGCCGAGCTCATCGACCATCGGCGAGATATCGCACTGCCAGTTGCGCTGCTTGATGATATTGTACTTGTCGCCGTTCAGCGTACCGGCCTTGCCTGTTATGCCCGACACGGCTTCAGATACGGCCGAGACGGCGCGCAGAAGCCAGAGAGGAGCTTTCACGTGGAGAACGCCCGATATGCGCAGGTTCTTCTGTATTAGGTCGCTGAAAGCGCGGCTGTTGTAGACATATCCGTCGCTGACAATATAAGTCCGTCCGCACACGCCTTTTTCTACGGCACACCAGATTGCACCGACGAGGTCACGCACATAGACAAACGTTATTTCCTGAGGCTTGAAGCCTACGGAGAAATCTACGTGGCTCTTCACCGATTTTGCCACAAGGAAATAATCCTTCTCGCGCGGACCGTAGACGCCCGTAGGACGGAATATAACGAACGGGAACCCTTCAAGCGAACGAAGATAATCTTCGGCACGCAGCTTGCTGAGCCCGTAGGCCGTATTTGGCACCGGGGTGTCGGATGCCGTAATAGGTTCGTAGACAGACCTGCCGACAGTGTACGTATCTTTGAAATGCGGTGAACACATGGCGTCGTCGAAGAACGTGCGTACTGCGTGAGGTGCGCATTCACTCTCACGTACGGGACCCAGTACAGAAAGACTGCTCACGAATATGAACTGCTTTGGAACCATGTCGAGCTCTACAAGAGCATCGGCAAGATTGCGCGTGCATACATAATTGTTCAATTCGAAATCTTCGCGTTTCAGACATTTTGTTGCACCCGCGGCATGTATGACAACGTCCCATGCTCCGTACTTATTCTTGAAATCGGAGAGCTGCCGCTCGAGCACCGTTCTGTCCGTCATGTCCAGCTCGACGAACTGCAGCCACTCGTTCTGAAGGTAACGTCTGCTGCTGCGCCTGCGCATTCCGGCCCATACGGTGCATCCGTGTTTCAGCCCCTCCTCGCACAAGAAGCTTCCTATAAAACCGCTCGCTCCTGTGACAAGCACCTTTATTCCTTTTGTCGTTTCCAAATGAATATACAGATTAAATGAGTTAATGAATAGTCAAGCCTTGTCGGAAGCCTTGAGCGGCTCTACATGTATGCCGAAATGCGAGTCGCGCCCGAAGCGTTCCTTCAGCCTGTTCTCTATGTTCGAGACTTTCTGATGTGCCAGATAAAGAGGCATGTTTCCGTCCACCCTCACGTGCATCTCCACTGCTATATTGTTGCCTATCCGGCGTGTCATTATGTGGTGCGGATGGCTCACGCCGTCTTCTTCCTCTACGATGCGCACAATCTCGTCGTCGACATCCTTGGGAAGCGCCTCGTCGGTAAGCTCGTTTATGCACGGGCGGAGAAGCTTGACAGCAACCTTCACGATGAAGAAGCTGACAACAATGGCTGCTATAGGGTCAAGAACAGTCCACTTGCCCCCCAGCAGAATGGCACCGCCTATACCGAGAGCCGTACCTATGGAAGAGAGAGCATCGCTGCGGTGATGCCAGGCATTGGCTATTACGGCCTGCGAATCGACGGCCTTGCCTACCTTATAGGTATACTGATATATCATTTCCTTGAAGGCAATGGAAAGCAATGCGGCCAGAAGAGCCAAACCGCCGGGCTTGGCAATGTTTTCACCGGAAACAATGTCAATAATCGTGCCTGCACCGTTGACAAAGATAAGTATGCCTGCGGCAATGAGGCAGACTCCCACAACTGCGGTAGCCAAAGTTTCGTATTTCCCGTGTCCGTAATTGTGGTCTTCATCTTTAGGCTTGTTCGATATGCGGACAAAAACAATGACTATCACATCAGTTACGAAATCTGAAAATGAATGCACTGCATCCGCAATCATAGCACCGCTGTTGCCTATAAAACCGGCAATGAACTTGAAAATGATGAGAAAAAGGTTGACCACAGCACCGATGACAGTCACACGGTAAATCTTCTTCTCCCTCGAATTATAAGCACAAATCATATCCGCTCTACTTTTACAATACTATATATATATAAATGAATCAAACAACGTACGGCATATACCAGACAGACCGGCAAATATAGCATTTTTTACAATGCAATGATAACTTATAAGTAAGGAAACGCGGCCCTTTGGTTCTTTATGTCGAATCGGCATGGGGTAAACAACGTGAATACTGCTTAAGAAGTACTCCGATACTGCCTAACAAAGACTCCAATACTTCCTAACATATAGTCTAGTACTCTCTAAGAAGTACTGGCGCCTCCGCGAAGCATGTCAATTGATGGTACGAACACGCATGACCCGACTGCAGCACCGGCTGTGCAACAATGCGGAAAACGCATAATAACCGACAAAAAGATGGGTGCCGATACAAAAAAATGTTCCAACAGAACGATGCTCTCATTTTTTATTGCTATTTTCATTCCCGATATATGGAAGATATTGTGCATTCCAGATACAGGATAATGGCGATTTGTATCTGAGCCCTTGCATGTACGGCTGCAGAACAAACAGTTGACATCGTTTTTAAGTCATTCATGCATGTCTGGAATGCGACATACACATACAAACCAATTTATTCAAACAGGTATCACTATGTCAAAATCAAAGAAATCTGCATCAAAATCAAGAATAGACCGGAAAGGGCTGACTTCGCAGATTGTCAACCATCTTTCCAAGAATCCGGGAAAGAATTTCACGCTGAAGCAGTTCTTCAGAAATCTGAAGCTCAACACCCACCCTCTCAAGATGCTTGCGGTGGACGTGCTCAACAAACTGCTTGACACAAACTTCATCACCCGCAACGAGGACGGAGAATTTTTCCTCAAGGCACAGCCGAAAACCGTGGACGGCGAGTTCATCCACAAGCACAGCGGAAAGAACTACGTCACGACAAAGGACGGTCAGGAGGTGCGCATATACGACGAAGATTCGCTCCATGCACTCAACGGCGACATCGTGCGGGTAAGCCTGCTGGCCAAGAAAAAGGGCAGCTGCAAGCTTCGCGGGCAGGTGACAGAAATCATCAAGCGCAACGAAAAGCCCATCATCGGAACATTGCAGATTACGAAGAAGGTTGCCATGCTGACAAGACCTGACGGCACTCTTGCGCACGACATACTCATACCAAACGACAAGCTGAAAGGCGGACGCGACGGTGACAAGGCCATCGTAAGAATCACTGACTGGCCGGAAAGAGCAAAGAACCCGATAGGCGAAGTTGTGGAAATACTTGGAAAGAGCGGCGAGAACAACACTGAGATGCACGCCATACTGGCTGAATTCGGATTGCCGTATTCTTATCCGAAGGAAGTGGAAGACGAGGCAAACAAGATCAGCGGCGAGATAACTGCCGAGGAAATTGCCAAACGCGAGGACTTCAGAAATGTTACCACATTCACCATCGACCCTAAGGACGCCAAAGACTTCGACGACGCTCTGTCAATACGCAAAATCGGCAACGGAGTGTGGGAAGTCGGAGTGCACATTGCAGACGTGTCGCACTACGTGACGGAGAATTCCATTATCGACAAGGAGGCCGTAAAGAGAGCCACATCAATATATCTCGTGGACCGCACGATACCGATGCTCCCTGAAAGATTGTGCAACTTCGTATGCTCACTCCGTCCTGACGAGGAAAAACTGACATACTCGGTGATTTTCGAAATGGACGAGAACGCAACAATAAGAAAATACCACATTGCACATACTGTCATCAAGAGCAACAGACGATTTGCCTACGAAGAGGTGCAGGCCATACTGGAAGAGAACGGCGAAGCTGACGACATACCGAACCGCACACCTGTACCGGAAAACATGCGCAAGGGCGAATACTGCAACGAACTGATTACGCTCAACCGTCTGGCACACCGACTCCGCGAACAGCGATTCAAAAACGGAGCCATCGGTTTCGACAGAGTTGAGGTCCGCTTCGAGATAGACGACAAGGGTAAACCGCTCAGCGTATACTTCAAGCAGGCCAAGGATGCCAACAAGCTGGTGGAGGAATTCATGCTCCTGGCCAACAGAACTGTGGCGGAAAGCGTAGGAAAGGTACGTCCGGGAAAGAAGGCCAAGGTGCTGCCTTACAGAATACATGACACTCCAGACCCCAACAAACTGGAGAACCTCAGCACATTCGTCTCACGCTTCGGACTGCGCCTGAAGACTGTCGGTTCGAAGAAGGAAGTGGCACAGAGCCTCAACAAACTGCTCAACGACGTGAAGGGGCAGAAGATGCAGGAACTGGTGGAGAACGTGTCGCTGAGAGCAATGATGAAAGCACGCTACAGCACATTCAACATAGGCCACTACGGACTGGCATTCGACTACTATACACATTTCACATCGCCCATCAGGCGCTACCCCGACCTCATGGTGCACCGCCTGCTCACACGCTACGCCGAAGGAGGCAAAAGCGCCAGCCAGCAGAAATACGAGAATCTGTGCGAGCACAGTTCCGAAATGGAGCTTCTGGCATCGAGCGCAGAACGTGCCAGCATAAAATACAAGCAGGTGGAATTCCTGTCAGACAAGATAGGCGAAGAGTTCGATGCAACCATATCGGGCGTTACCGAATTCGGTATATATGCAGAAATCAACGAGAACAAATGCGAAGGCCTCATTCCTGTACGCTATCTGGGCGATGAGGTGTTCGATTTCGACGACCGCAACTTCTGCCTCGTAGGCCGCAAGACCCACAGAAGATTCTCGCTCGGCGACCCTGTAAGAATCAAGGTTGTCAAGGCCAACCTGTATAAGAAACAGCTTGATTTCGATCTCGTGAAGGTTCTGAACGACAATACTCCGGCGGCCATAAACAACAAGATTGTAATGGGAGAGAAAAAGGGCAAGAAGAAATCGAAGAAATAAGCGGAGCAGACGTTTCGAACAGCATCATAACAGAAGAAAGTGCATTACCCGTGATTTCCAGGCGATGCACTTTCTTTTTTTATGTCATGCAACATGCATATACGCATCAAAAAAAACGAACAGAGAGCTTTGCGGCATCTTCAAAATATGAAGCATAATCGTTACCTTTGCCAAGACATTTAAATTCCACATTATGAAAAAATTATTTATCACATTGGTAATCGGAGCCAGTGCGGTCTCGGCAAGTGCCGTAAAGCCGCTTTGGATGCGCGATGTACGCATATCGCCCGACGGCAAAAGCATACTTTTCTGCTACAAGGGAGATATATTCAAAGTGAATGCCTCAGGCGGAAAGGCAGTGAGGCTTACGACACAGGATTCATACGAATCATCACCAGTATGGTCGCCTGACGGCAGTCAGATAGCTTTCGCAAGCGACCGCTACGGCAATTCGGACATATTCATCATGTCGGCAGATGGGGGTACTGCAAAACGTCTGACTTTCAATTCTGCTTCGGAAGTGCCGTCAGCATTCACGCCTGACGGCAAGTTCGTGGTATTCTCGGCAAGCATACAGGATGTGGCGACAAGCGCAATGTTTCCGACATCGGCAATGACAGAACTGTACAAGGTTCCGGCAACAGGAGGAAGAACAGAACAGATACTGAGTACACCGGCAGAAATGGTATGCTACGCACCTTCGGGTTCGGCCTTCCTGTATCAGGACCGCAAGGGATTCGAAGACGAATGGCGCAAGCACCACACGTCATCAATCACGCGCGACATCTGGATGTACGACCAGGCAACAGGCAAGCACACGAACCTTACGGCACGTGCCGGCGAAGACCGCAATCCTGTATTCTCGCCTGACGGCAAACAAGTATATTTCCTGAGCGAACGCAACGGTGGCTCATTCAACGTGTACACATTCCCGCTGTCGGCTCCTGAAACGGCAAAGGCTGTAACAGACTTCAAGACACACCCAGTACGCTTCTTGTCGATGAGCAACGACGGACAGCTGTGCTTCACTTACGATGGAGAAATATACACCATGAAGGGCGGACAGCCTGCAAAGGTTGACATAGACCTGACACTCGACGAGGAGGACATACCGGCATCGCTCGGCTACTCAAGAGGTGCAAGCGAGGCTGTTGTATCGCCAGACGGCAAACAGGTGGCATTCATTGTGCGCGGAGACGTATTCGTGACATCTGTGGAATACGGCACAACCAAGCAGATTACAAACACACCGGAAGCCGAGGAGGGACTTTCGTTCGGTGCAGACAACAGGAGTCTGGTATATGCCAGCGAACGCGACGGACAGTGGAAACTGTACACAGCAAAGATTGCACGCGAAGAGGACCAGAACTTCCCTAACGCGACACTCATCGAGGAAGAGAGACTGTTCCCTTCAAACGATGCAGAGATGACCTATCCGCAGTTCTCACCTGACGGTAAGGAGGTTGCCTTCATTGAAAACCGCATCAAGCTCATGGTTGCCGACGTAAAGACAAAGAAAATCCGCCAGATAACCGACGGCTCGACATGGTACGAGACAAACGGAGGATTCAACTATTCATGGTCGCCTGACGGCAAATGGTTTACAATGGAATTCATCAGCCAGCAGCATGACCCTTACACCGACATAGCGATAGTAAGCGCTGACGGAAAAGGCAAACCGGTGAACATCACAAGCAGCGGATATACAAGCGGACAGCCTAAATGGGTGATGGACGGAAATGCCATCATATTCACGACAGAACGCTACGGAATGCGCAACCATGCTTCATGGGGTTCGCAGGACGACGTGATGATTGCATTCCTCAACAAGGATTCTTACGACAAGTTCCGCCTGAGCAAGGAAGACTATGAACTGCAGAAGGCACTAGAGGAAGAACAGCAGAAGAAGAAAGACGAGGAGAACAAAAAGAAGGAAGATAAGAAAAAGAAAAAAGATGATAAGAAGGATGACAAAAAGGACGACAAGGATGCCGATAAGAAGAAGGATATCGTTGTTGAACTTGACGGCATAGAAGACAGAATTATCCGTCTCACTCCAAACTCATCTCAGATAGCTTCGGCGCTCATATCAAAGAACGGTGAAAGCCTGTATTACCTCTCTGCGTTCGAAGGTGGATACGACATGTGGAAGATGGATCTGCGCAAACATGACACCAAACTGCTCCACAAGATGGACAGCGGATGGGCCAGCATGGAAATGGACAAGGACGGAAAGAATATCTTCATACTCGGCGGAAGCAACATGCAGAAGATGGACACCGGTTCCGAAAGCCTCAAGGGTATATCGTTCTGGGCACAAATGAAGATGGATCGTGCTAAAGAACGCGAATACATGTTCGACCACGTCTACAGAGAGGAAAAGAAACGCTTCTACGATGTAAACATGCACGGTGTAGACTGGGACAAGATGACTGAAGCATACAGAAAATTCTTGCCTCACATCAACAACAACTACGACTTTGCAGAACTGCTCAGCGAATGGCTCGGCGAACTCAATGTTTCGCACACTGGAGGACGCTACAGAGGTGCTTCTGGAGGCGAAAGCACTGCTCAGCTGGGACTGCTCTACGACTGGAGCTACACGGGCAAGGGAATAAAGGTTGCTGAAATAATTGAAAAAGGACCGTTCGACAGAAAGAGTACAGACATGAAGGCCGGATGCATCATAGAAAAGATCGACGGCCAGGAAATCGAAGCAGACAAGGATTATGCAGAGTATCTCAACGGAAAGACAGGAAAGAAGATTCTTGTATCTATATACAATCCTGACAACGGAAAGAGATGGGATGAAGTTGTAAAACCTGTCAGCAACGGTACAATAAGCTATCTGATGTACAAGCGCTGGGTGAAACAGCGTGCAGCAGATGTGGAGAAATGGTCAAACGGACGTCTGGGCTATGTTCACATAGAGTCTATGGACGACGGAAGCTTCCGCACCGTATATTCTGATATACTCGGTAAATACAACAAATGCGAGGGTATAGTCATAGACACAAGATTCAACGGAGGCGGCCGTCTTCACGAGGATATCGAAGTGCTCTTCAGCGGAAAGAAATACCTGACACAGGTAATACGTGGACGCGAGGCCTGCGACATGCCTAGCAGAAGATGGAACAAACCTTCTATCATGCTTCAGTGCGAGGCAAACTACTCAAATGCACACGGTACACCTTGGGTATACAGCCATCAGAAGATAGGAAAACTTGTCGGTGCTCCTGTTCCAGGAACTATGACAAGCGTCAACTGGGAAACACTGCAGGATCCATCACTGGTATATGGAATACCAGTCGTAGGTTACCAGTTGCCGGACGGAAGCTATCTTGAAAACAAACAGCTCGAACCGGACATATATGTTCTCAACTCACCAGAAACAATTGTAAAAGGTGAAGATACACAGCTTAAGGCTGCTGTTGACGAACTGCTGAAAGAAATAGACAACAAATAAAAGCTGATTCTTTCTGAATCGCTTCACAAACAGAACAAAGCCGTTCCGCTCTAACATGAAATGAGCAGGAACGGCTTTGCTGTATCTATATGCAAATACCCTAAAAGAAACAGATTCCTTTTCTGATATTCGGAATATATATCACAACAACAGGGTGCAACGTTTCGTTATCTGTAAATGCAAAACGAGTTTATAAACTGTATACTCCTTATCTGAAACAAAGAAACACTCAATCCATGTAAAGGCATAGCAAATAATGCCACATAACATTTAGCAATATTTTAAGACAATAATACGGCCATTCCAAATTGATTAAACAGATCAAATATGAGAGATTTTCTTTAGAAGAAAGCAATGAGCATACAGCGACAAGATTTTACCTCATACATACCATTCGCGACGTTTATTGAATGACTGAATAGTGATTTAGAGAAAGCTTTACATCTCTTATTGCCTACAAAAGATAATATAATAGTTTAACTAATGCTGAAAAGGTTCTACTATATGGCAGCATACATTTTTTCAACAATAATCAACCTGTATACCAACAGCCATATTACTATGTATTCTTTATGAAAAACACGACAGATACAATACACCTGATTTACTAAAAGGGAAAAACAGGCCGGCCCACTGAATATACATACAAAAATGAGGCCCTCGAAAACCGAGAGCCTCATCTATCGTATCAGGCATTTATGAAAACCATTAAGCATTCATAGCCTGCATTTAATCATTGTCAGAGATAATTACTTAACAAGAATCTTGCTGACCTTAACAGTACCGTCAGACATTACAGACTTAACGATGTTGATACCCTTTACAGGAACTGAAGAAGTAACACCACCGAGAGTGTAGTATGTTGTAGAAACTACCTCAGCAGCTTCTGGAGTCTCTATACCGCTGGCATCACCGTCAGGATTCTGTGCACTGTTGTCTCCGTAGTACAAGAGAGTCCATGTATCGAATATTGTCCAGTCGCCTTTGAAGAGAGCTTCTTTCTTGACACCAATCTTAAGAGTTCCGTCAGTTACCTTGCATATCAGAGAGTTTGTAAGGTAATATCCGTTCTCCATATACATTGCTGCAGTCTGCATTGTATTAGGTATGTACATACCGTCGGTAAGCTTAACCTCACCTTCACCACCGTTGATACCTGCTTCGTTGCAACCTGCGAAGATTGTAGTGAACGGAACACTGCTTACGACACCGTCGCTCTCAGCATATACGAATGAGTTGATAGTATCCTTTGCAACATCTTCTGTATACTTCTCATAAGCCTGAGTAGCTTCGCCGGAACGATAGAATCCCTGAACGTTAACCTTGTAAGTACCATTTGGAAGACCGTAGATGATCTGATACATATCAAAGTTAGTGTTGTAGAATTCAGCGTTCTGATATTCCTGATGAGCAGCAGAAGAACCAGCCCAGCCTTCATTGTCATCGTTATCGTAGTTAGGGTTGACGATTACAGCAGTGAAGTCTGCAGGTGTCTCATCGCTAGCTACTGTATCAGGTATTCTAAGCTTAGTAATGGCAGCCTTGATAACTGTTACCATAGAATCAGCCTCTGCTGTTGTGAATGATCCAGCCTCGTATCCGTTGTTAACCTTGTCATAAACTTCAGAAGCATTGTTGATTGCATCTTCAGAAGCAGTCTCCTGAGTCTCATCGATTACATTTGCAAGCTGATCAGCCCAGCTGTACATTGTCTTGTAAGAATCGACAGAAACTTTGGCTGAATCTATCAATTCTCTGAATCCGGTGAACAATCCGAACAAAGTCTCACCATCGGCATCGGTTGAAATGGCATTGCTTGCATCGACAACTCTCTCCATAAGCTTATCCTTGTCGACCTGTGAGAACTGACAATTCTCGACTGTATCCCTT
>MNQS01000097.1 GCA_001915545.1 Bacteroides sp. 43_108
ATTTGAACAAGAAAACAAATCCGGGCTATTCTTGTTTGGGACGTATGCGTGGCCTTGCCGAGCTTCGTGGTTTGGAAAAAGGAATAGCGATGAGTATGGAAACAAAATAATCTTTTTTTAACATATAGAAAGAAGGCCTGAATGTCTTCCGGTGATGAGGTATATCCGGAAGTGTTCAGGTCTTCTTTTTGTCTAAAAGATAGATAATGAGGACTATTCTAGACAAATATAGAGATTAATTAGACAAATAAAGAGGTGCAGGCAAGGGGAGGAGGTTTATATTTGCAACAGATTTAATCTAATTAACCCTTAAATTCTTTTATTATGAATAAAAAAACAAAACTGCTTTCAATCCTTGGATTGGTGACAGCTATCCTGTTTTTGTTCTCATCGGAGGTGTTGGCCCAATCCTTATCTATCAGTGGTAAGGTAATTGACAAAAACAGTCAGGAGCCTGTAATTGGGGCCAGTGTTTTAATTGAAGGAACCTCAAACGGTACAATAACCGATTTGGATGGTAACTTTATGCTTTCTAATGTTCCTTCCAAAGGTAATTTAGTTGTGTCTTACATTGGTTATGCTACGCAAACTCTTCCTATTAATGGGAGGACTAGTTTCAGTGTTGTATTGGCTGAAGATACCGAAACGTTGGATGAAGTTGTTGTAATAGGTTATGGCGTACAGAAAAAAGTGAATCTTACCGGATCTGTGTCTTCAGTGAAAGGAGATGCATTGCACAGAGTTTGCAAGGGATGGTTCCGGGGCTGTTGGTGAGCAACTCAAATACGGGTCGTCCGGGAGCTAGTGGTACGTTGACTTTGCGTGGACAAGGCAATCTGGATAATAATGCGAATCCTTATATTTTGGTTGATGGAGTGGAAATGAGTCTCTCGGACGTGAACCCGAATGATATTGAAAGTATTGGTGCACGTGCGGCGTATGGTGTCATTTTGGTCACTACCAAGAAAGGTGAGGAAGGTAAAATGCGTGTAAATTACCAAGGAAACGTAGGTTGGAGTACGCCGACTGTATTGCCTGATATGGTTGATTCCTATGAATTTGCTCAGTATTGGAATGCCGGATGTATCAATGCAGGTTCTCCTCGTTTGTATAGTGAGGAAAAAATGGGTTTATTACAGCAATATATTAAAGATCCCAGTAGTGTGGATCCTTGGTTCGAACTTCCTAAAAATTCTAATATGAACCCGGCATTCGAAAATTCAGAATTAGGAGTAGGAAATACTAATTATTTCGATTTGCATTATAAGGATTGGGCATTCAAGCAAAATCATAATCTTAGCTTGAGTGGGGGTGGCAAAAAAGCACAATATTATATTTCTGGTGGTTATTATTCGGAAGATGGTATTCTCCGTTATGCCGATATGGATTTCAGCCGTTATAATTTTGCCGCTAATATTTCTTCTCAGATTACCGATTGGATGAAGGTAAAAGTAAATACGAAGTTTATGCATTCCGATGAGGATACTCCTTTTGGTGACGGAGGGCTTAGTGAAGGCTTTTATCATTCATTGGCACGTTTCCGTCCTACAGTTGCTCCTATTGATCCGAATGGGCATTTTACAGAACTGACTATGATTCCTTATTTGCAGAGTGGTACGTATACAAATACTCAACGTGACCGTTTTAGTTTAACGGCAGGTTTAGATATCCAACCTGTGAAAAACTGGTTTATCTTTTTTGATTATACATATAAATTGATGGATTTGGAATATGAGGCATTGAACGTGAGCCCGTTAATTTATGGGGCTGACGGGGTGAGTACTTCAAAAGGTGTGCGTGATGAGTTGGGTGTATCACCCGATGGCAAGTTTACCCGTTATTATGCGCATACTCGCTACCAATCTATAAATTTATATTCGAATTATCTCTTTACTTTGGGAGACAAGCATAATTTTACCGTAATGGCAGGTTATCAGGAAGAAAATAATGACTATAGTTATATGAAGAACTCGATTACCGGACTTTATTCAACTTCAAATCCTAATGTAGGTATGGGAACCGGTGATAAGACGGTAGTCGATACTCGTAATGGCTGGGCAACCCGTGGCTTTTTCGGACGTGTGAATTATGATTATGACGGACGTTATCTTCTTGAATTGAATGGACGATATGATGGATCGTCACGTTTTGCCAAAGGTAATCGTTGGGGCTTCTTTCCATCTGCATCTTTAGGATGGAATATTACCCGGGAACAGTTTATGATGCCAATAGCCGATGTAGTTTCCAACTTGAAACTTCGTGCTTCTTACGGATTACTGGGTAATCAGGCGGGTGCGGCCCTTTATACTTTTGCCGCTACTATGGATTTGAATGATAAATTGGGAAATTATATATTCTCTGATGGACGCCACATCTTTACTAAGGCCCCTGCCGTAGTCAACCCGAATACGACTTGGGAAAAAGTGGAGAGTAAGAATATAGGTTTGGATTTCGGTTTCTTTGGTAATTCGTTGACCGGTTCTTTTGATGTTTTTCAACGTGATACGAAGGATATGTTAGGACCT
>MNQS01000098.1:0-1719 GCA_001915545.1 Bacteroides sp. 43_108
AGACACGTTATTTGCAAGATGCATCCTATATCCGTTTAAAAAATTTCCAATTAGGTTATACTTTCCCAGCAAAATGGATGAAAAGTATGGGTTTGACCAGATGCCGTGTGTTTGTTTCCGGAGAAAATCTTTGGACCGGAACATCATTGTCTTCTTTGTTTGATCCGGAAACAATTAGTGGCGGTAATGGTGGTAATGCTTATCCGTTATCAAGCACCTGGTCTTTTGGCTTAAGTTTAACACTTTAATAATACGTATACAATGAAAACAAAACATATATTCTTATCTGTACTAATCGCTTCGGCAGGATTTGCATTTACTGCTTGCGATGACTATTTGGATGAAGTACCTGAAGCATCTATTTCCCCGGAAGTATATTTTACAGAGGCAACCCATATTCAAGCCTCTGCAGATAATTTGTACTCTGATATTCTTCCCTCTCACGGAACTGGAAATACATATGGCATCTACAAAGATGATGCAACAACGGACAATCAAATAGAAGTTACAGCTCCCAATCGTTTTACTTCCACTTTGTGGAAAGTGGACAATGCGGAAAACAGTAATTGGAACTTCGATAAAATATACAAGATCAATTTTGTATTATCGAATGTGTTGCCCAAATTTGGGGATAATAATGCTAATGGGAACGACCTGAGCGGTAATGCCAATACCATCAATGGTGACCTTAACAGCATAAAACACTATATCGGTGAATTATTTTTCCTACGTGCTTGTGAATACTTTAAACGTTATCAGTTGTTTGGAGATTTTCCCATAATTATCTACCCATTGCCAGATGACAAAGAAGCATTGAGTGAAGCCAGTAAACGATCACCACGCAATGAGGTGGCTCGCTTTATTCTAAGTGATTTGGATAAAGCTATTACTTTATTAAAAGCTAAAAACATGCCGACGACTAGAATTAATGCGGATGCTGCCATTTTATTAAAGTCGCGCGTAGCTCTATTTGAAGGTACTTGGTTGAAATATTTTAAGAATACGGCTTTTGTACCCAATGGTAACGGTTGGCCTGGCAAGGCAAAAGATTACAATTCCACTTATCAATATCCCAGCGGGAATATTGATAGTGAGATAGATTATTTCTTAGAAATCGCCATGACAGCTTCTAAAGATATCGCAGAACGCTACAAAAATAAGCTTACAGAAAATACAGGTACCCTGCAACAGTCAACTAGCGAAGCTGCAAACCCCTATTTTGACATGTTTGCTCAAGAAGATTTATCTTCTGTCGATGAAGTTTTGTTATGGCGCAGATACGCTTATAACTTAGTACACCACAACGTAAATGTCTATGCTAGCTGGGGAAACAATGGCGTAGGCGTCACCCGTAGCTTTGTGAATAACTTTTTGATGGCTGACGGCACTCCTGTTTATACCCACGGTGATTATATGAACGGAGACGGATATTATATGGGAGACAAAACCATACACGACGTTCGTCAAAACAGAGACAGCCGATTGGTTATCTTTCTGAAAGACCCCGGACAACATAACATCTTAATAAAAGATGTGGTTGGTGAGACAGCCAATGTTGAAGAAACTTATCCATTGATTACCATTACAGATGGTGCCCGTCGTTATGTAACTGGGTATGCTTTACGCAAAGGAGGAGCTTTCCATCAGAAATATTATTCCAATTCAAAAGGATATACCGCCTCTATTGCTTATCGTGCGACAGAAGCCTTGTTGAATTAC
>MNQS01000098.1:1831-2997 GCA_001915545.1 Bacteroides sp. 43_108
CTATAATATACGTCGTGAGCGCCGATGTGAATTTATGGCGGATGGGCTTCGTTATATGGACTTATGCCGTTGGCGTGCTATGGACCAGTTGATTGAACATCCTTATATACCGGAAGGTTTCCATTTATGGGATACCCCCATGCAGGCTTGGTATACAGATTTGCTGTATGATGGATCAGACGCATCCAATGTATCTTCACCTAATGTCAGCGAATACTTGCGCCCTTACCAAAAGAATTCTAAACAGACCTGTTATAATGGTTTTACTTGGCGTATGGCTCATTATCTGCACCCCATTATGATTAAGCAGTTTTTGATCACCGCCCCCGATAACAAAACAGTAGAAAATTCTCCTATCTATCAAAATCCATATTGGCCCATAGTACCGGATATGCCTGCTGAAAAATAAGTTTCAGGGCATTCCAATCATAAAATATTGGAATGCCCTAATAACTTGATATCATACGACTGATAAGAAAAGAGTAGCCATTGTATGTACTTTTTGTACGATAATACAGGTGTTGCAACTAAATTCCATGTCTGCAACTCTTTATAATTCCGATATTTGCGTAATAAACGAGCCGACACAAATCGGTGTTCATTCTTTATAATAATGTATCAAATGAAAAACATCATTATCGCTTTCTTCTTGATGCTTGCTCCTGTCGGAGTAACAGCCCAATATCAGAAAGCACAGGAAAAAGCTCCTCTGGTCAATGTACCTTTGGAAAATTTTGCATCACAGCAGAAAGTCCTTTTTAACTTTGGCTGGAAATTCCAGTTGGTTACAAACGAGAATAAAAATACCGCGTACACTGGACCTTCCTCATGATTTCCAGTTCGAACAACCCTGGACTGAAAATGGTGGAGGTGCACGCGGATTCAAACCCATGTGCGAAGGATGGTACCGCAAGTCTTTCCCTACCGATCCGTCGTGGAAAGGGAAACGGGTGGTCCTGGATTTCGGAGGTATCATTTATCTGGGCGATGTCTATCTGAACGGTACCAAAATAGCCTCGACAGATTATGGATACGTGGGACTTGAAGCGGACCTTACCCCTTTTCTGCGTCACGACGGAGAAAACGTGGTAGCCGTCTATGCCTCCACCGGTCCCAAGAAAGGCTCACGCTGGTACACGGGAGGCGGTCTGTTCCGTGATGTGTAT
>MNQS01000180.1 GCA_001915545.1 Bacteroides sp. 43_108
AAAGACTGATGGCAGGGTGGGATGAGAATTTCATGGAGAAACTTATTCTGGAAACTATTAACTTTCTTAATATCGGAGATTGATGCGTTTTCTCTGAAAAATTGAGTTAAATTTACCTCGACACGTACGTGACGAGGTCTTAACACGTTCGTGCTGATGTCTCGTCACGTTCGTGTCGAGACCTTGACAGCAACGTGTCGAGGTATTTTTGTATAAGCGTTTCGAAAGAAGTATAATAACAATATAACTAAAACGATTATGGCTATAAAATTTGACCTGTTTGAGAATCCGGTAAAGGAGGGAGTCTCCGCGCCGAAGTTGCATGCAAAAGTGATTACCAAAGACGTGGTGACCACCCGTGAAATCCGTGAAGCGATACGCAGGAAATGTACCGTCTCTCCAGCCGATGTGGCAGCTGTCATCACGGCCCTGAACGATGAACTCTATGAGAACCTGAGCAACGGATATGCGGTGCATCTGGAAGGAATCGGCTATTTCAGTCTGAGCCTGAAGTGTGCGCCAGACATTAATCCGAAGTATATTAAGGATGACGATGTACAGGTGAGAAGCATCAAATTCACGCCCGACAAAGACTTGATTGACCGCTTTCAGAGTGTGTATCTGGAGCGCAAGGTGGACGAGGCGCATCATTCTACTAAGTTGGACGAGGAGGAGGTGAAACAGAAATTAGCGGAGTATTTCAAGACGCATTCTTTCCTGCAACGCCGCGACTTTGAACGACTCACTGGGTTTAATTCGTCGAAGTCTACGCGGGTGATTCGGGAGCTGGTGAAGGATGGGGTGTTGAAGAATGCGGGGACGAAGTATCAGCCGGTGTATGTGGTGGGGAATTAAATAAAACTTAATAAACGAGCAATAACTATGTATTATGAAGAAGTCTTTTCTTGGGCCGAAAATGCCGAAGGAAAAATGGTACATGTAGATACTGTCCCTAATGGTAAACGTTGTGGATGTATTTGTCCAAATTGTCATGAGCAATTAGTTGCGAGACAAGGGGATATGAATGCACATGGTTTTGCTCATTTAAGCCATGGTAGGGGAGCTAATCTTGAGATATGAGTGACATTACTTAAATTAGCAGAACAGATTATTGAAACACAGAAACGGATTCATGTGCCATCTTATTATGGAATTTATAAAGAAACAGACATAGAATTTGTTGATGTGAAAATAGATTTCCGTTTTGAACGTGAAGACAGACAGCCGGATGTGATTGCTACGACAAAAGAGAACCAGAAGTATCTTATTGTTTTTTGTTTTGATGATTATGTACGTCATAAGCAATCTTTTGATTTTCATAATCTCACGTGTCTTTCAGTAAACCTCACTAGACAGAATTTCAACTCATTAGAGAATTTTCTTTTAACCTCTTCTGAAGATAAACATTGGATAAATAATGATGTATACTTCAAGGGAATAGAGGCAAAGTATAAAGATAAAGGAAAGTTGGTTAAACTTGTTTCGGATGATAAGTGTAAAGAGTGTAAAATCAGAAGTTCATGTTGTGCCGTGATGTCATTTGATTATGGATTTCGTACCCCATTGCTTATTAAAAATAATGGACAGCAATTTCGTCTCTGTAAGACTGAAAAATATAAGCAAGAATTGAAGGAGTATTGCAAACAGCAAGAAGAAGATAGATTATGTCGGGAAGCCAATCATAGAAGATGGGAAGAGAAACTTTTGGCAAAAGAATACGAACAAGTAGAAAATGATAAATATAATTATTCAATTCAGCCAGTGCCTACTGACATAAATAATACTGATTCTGAGAAATCTTGTTTTGATTGTGAGATAAATCTGGCTTGGGCTTGTAAAGACGGCTGGGCTCATTGTGGTTGCCGTCCGGAACTGGGATCCCATGGCCGAATTAATCCAGAGTATGCAAAACAATGTCCTCGTTTTGTAAGAAAGAGACAATAATTATGCATATTAGATGCTATAGATGTAGGTTCAGTTGTAATCCTTCTTTATATCCATTAGGATATAGAAAATCTTTTGTTTTTAATCTGAAAATAGGATTATAAGCATGAATTATTCGATGATGGTTAGGACAAAGGATAATAATATTATTAAAATTATTATTGAGAGAAGTAATGAAAGGGTCTATGTGATGTGCGTCAATAACCTTTTTTTCATTTCCATATGGTATGGTTATAAGTTGGCCACATATCTGACATCGATAAGCATATATTTTTTTTAGATTATCACATACATTTTTATTTAGTTTTCTAATTTTATTTATATGAGATTCTTGAATAATGTGCGCTGTGTTATCGTTAAGTAATAGGTTTTCAAAATCTGGTTCAGTCATAGAGTATTGTGCTATTTCATTTTTTAATTGATTAAATTCTGTTGCATAAACAGGAATAGCTTCCCATACATTAGGATTTTCTGTCGTATAGAAGGCTATTGAACAACGTATTTCTTCTGGGATTTTTATATTGGGAGTTTTTATTCCTTGCGTTTTTAGTATATTGTTTTGTACAAGTTTGTAGTCTACATAATTGGTAATTTCTGAGAAGAGCATTCGTAATGCTTGAGAGAATTCATGTTGTGGACTATATCTTACTTGATACATTTCTGGGTGATTGGGATACTTTTCTCTGTTAAAATTTTGATTAATAACTTGTATGTCTGTGTATATCTTATGATTCAATATGATAGAAATTTTTCTATTTTCCCCAATAGCCAGTTTCTTAAATTTTTCCATGAAATATTTTAGTAAGGAGGTACGTATTGTAAATCCTTGGTAGAGTAGACTTTTGTCAATGTCCTTTACATAAATCAAATCCATAGCTAATAATATTTATCTAAATTGTGTAGCTGGGAATCTTATATAGTAAAAATATAATTCTATTGTAATGTATGGTGAGACAATAAAGTAGTTGTCTCATTTTTTCTTATAACTTTCTTTCGTCATTATCCCTTTGCCAGCTTCTTCTTGCGTTTCAGCTTCTTTATAGAAAATCCAGTGCTGTATCACATTACCAGCATACATAGAGGTATATGCCTGTTGAAAATTCCATCCTTTTTCAGACATATAATTTGCAGCGTCAACCATACTGTTGAAGTCTATTTCTTTACCATTCTCGTCTACCAGTTGCTGCTTGCTTTTCAGTCCGCTCCAGACTGAATAGACGGGGCTTTCTCCAAAATCAAATACTATCTTAAGTCCATTGGATAGGCCTTTCTCCATTCCTTTGATTTCACAGAAATATTTTCGTGCCTGAATTTGCATGGGAAGGAAACTTAAAATCCCGATACTGAAGATAACAAGTTTTTTCATGGTCGTTGGGAGATTATATTTATGTAGTGAAGGTAAGTATTATAACCTGAAGACACAAAAAATACGAGAACTTTATGTAGTATTATCAAAAAAATGATGGAAAATATCGGTTATATGGAGCTTTTCTGTAATTTTACTCAATACTAACTATCCCTTTAATGTCTTAACTTTGGATGAATCTCTGCTAATAATGTAACAAACCATGCAAATACCGCAGTCACAAACACTTACCACCCGATGCCTTAGTCGGATATTTGATACCACTTCGGCCACTTATAAGTTCTTCTGGTTCTTGGCCATCTTGCAGATACATGCCTGTACGGAGAATTTACATATAAATGTATGGGATATTGTAATTCGTATGGTGGCCAATGCCTGGTATCCGATACATTATTTCAGACTGTCATTTGGGAAAAACGATTCTTTGTTTGATATTGTCACCGAATTGCAGAAAGAGACACAGATACCGATTGATGCGAGTTACGAGGAGGTTATCGGACAGCTTCAGGCAAGGCTGAAAGATAAGCAAGTAAAGAGTAGACTGGGTAAGCTTACTACGTATGTGCCTTACTGTTTTCTGTATCCCTGGATAAATGCGACAAATAACAGTCGTGAAGTTATGTGGCGTTCTCAAAGTTTTGAAAACGGATGTCTTTATTCCATCTATAAAGAGAAAGCGGATTTTTATATCGAACTTAATCCAGTGTGGGATGAATATCTGCATACGCATTACAAGATTCTGATGGATTTCACTTATTGGAACCTGATGCAGTTTCTGCAAGCGAGGAATCCCAATGTGCCGGCTATTTCCAGTAAACTAATCAGGCCGGAAAGCAGGAGTTCTCTGGCAAACCAGCATCGCTATTGGAATAAGGTGATACAGATAGGAGGGCCTGTACGCTGCATTTACACAGGCCATGAGTTGCATCCTTCTGATTATGAGTTGGATCATTTCATTCCTTGGAGTTTTGTTTCTCATGATTTGCTCTGGAATCTGATACCTGCTGATGGCTGTATCAATTCTTCCAAAAGTAATTATCTGCCGGATTTGGATATTTATCTGCCTAAATTAGCTAAATTGCAGCATCATTCTTTGAAAGTCTCTATACAGGCGAATTATCAGCCAACTATTCTGGAAGATTTTCTGTCTTTAGGATATACTCCGAAAGAGTTTGTCCTGATGAATGAGGAAGAGTTTCTGGAGGTGTATAGGCGTACTTTCGGACCAATGCACCAAATAGCCTTGAACATGGGATTTGAAACCTGGAAATACTAAATACTATGGAACCTGAAAAGATAAACCATCCTTACCTCACCGCCATCAAGCGTACGAGTCTTTCTGTACCCACCCGTTACCTGCTTCAACATAATCTGCTGAAAGGACGTATTCTGGACTTTGGTTGCGGGTATGGCTTTGATACAGACGAGTTGAAACGTCAGGGGTATGACATCACGGGGTACGACTATTATTATCGTCCTGAGTATCCGGACGGGAAGTTTGATACCATTCTGTGCAACTATGTGCTGAATGTACTGGAACCATACGCACAGGCGGAAGTGATGATGAATGTCACGAACCTTCTTGCTCCTACGGGAACGGCCTTTTTTGCCGTGCGTCGTGACCTGACGGAAGAAGGATTCAGGTTGCATGCCATTCACCGCCAGTACACCTATCAGTGTAATGTGCGGCTGCCTTTCCAGAGTTTGGAACGTAATTCGAGCTATGAACTTTATCAGTATCAGCATTTCAATAAGTTGCCTCGGAAGGAAGGGGAGGTTTGTCCTTTCTGCCGTCTGTCGCGAAGAGTGGAAATTATTTGTGAGACGGCTACTTGTGTGGCGTTCTATGACGGTTATCCGGTATCGCCTGGTCATGCACTGATTATCCCCAAGCGGCATGTGGCTTCTTACTTCGACCTGACCAATCACGAACGGGAGGCTATGAATGTGGTGCTTCAGTACGTGAAGCAGAAGGTGGACGAGCGATACCATCCGGACGGATATAATGTGGGCATTAATGTGAACGAAGCGGCGGGACAGTCGGTCTTTCACGTACATATGCACTTGATTCCGCGCTACAAGGGCGATGTGCCTAATCCGAAAGGTGGGGTAAGAGGTGTGATTCCGTCAAAACAGAGTTATGATGCCAACGAGGAGCTTTCTTCGCCTGCACAGTCGGAGAGTAAATAGTTTGGGGATTTGCATATAATTCTCTAAATTCGCATAAATAGATTCTGAATCATGAATATTTTATATTACCCTGAAATTAATATACCGAGAACAGAGTGGGCTATTCGTGCTTTTTTGTATTATGATGAGGTAGCGGCGATTGTTCCATATAAATATAATATGGAACCGAACTCTTATGAGCCTTTTATGCGGGAAGTTCTCGTCAATGAATTGGTTACACCTATTGATCCGATGATGAATTTACGGCATCAGGAGCAAATTCAGAAGTTTTTTCAGCAATATGTTACTTCGCATAGAAGATGCTTAGAACAAAGAAAAGGCTTTTTTCATCGAACGAGGAATCTGAAAGGGGCTAAACTTCATGAAGGTAAATTTAGTCATTCTTTGTATTGTTTTTTAGAGGAATTAGGCTTAGCAAAATATGATAAGAATGGTTGGTATGATGTAGAGCCTCATACAGCCAATGATTTGATGTACTATTTGGCTTCTGTGTTGGCTAATACTATGGATTATAGATTGTCTACAGACCAGATGTCATATTCATTTTCAACCACATACATTCATACCCCCGAATATGAAATTCGCCATCAGAACAACCGGAGAAATTGCATCTTGAAAGAATTAATACCTGTTCCTAGAGAGTATGATCTTAGAAAAATCAGGCATTTTAAGGAAACACATCGTGAACTTTTAAGGACATTCAGGAACCATGTCGAGGAAATAGCTTTGGATGCCACAATCTTGCCTGAATCTGAACTGTTCTCTATAAAACTGGACCAGTTACGGCAAGAGAAGGAAGAGATTTCTGCAAGGATGAATGAATCTCATTTGGGTAATATTATATTGGGTAAAATTTGTGGGGTACTTTCTCCGATGTCGGGAGTATCCGCTTTATTGAATGCGATATATAATGCATGTCATGTAGAGCGTCCGGATTATAATTGTCAAGGAATGAAATATATTGTTCTTGCTGAAAGAAATCTAATACGGAAATAATGCGTATATTTGAAGTTGGTATAGTGATGTTATTATTCCCTTGGAATAATATTTAAGACCGAATCTGTAATGCATTGGTGAGGGCGAATTACAAGAATGCACAGAAAGGGATTGATTATACACCTATATATTTGGAGCGCTTCTTCCGGAATCTGTTATTAGGAGACCAATAGGACTTGTGCAATCGTTATCTTCATATTGCTCCTCCCGCTGAATGGAAGAACCAACCTAACTTGGTAGAAACCTTGAAAACAGGACAAGTTACCCATTAGATAATTCGGAGCGCCGGATAAAATTTTTCTTCATATCCCCCTATATGGCATATCTTCAGGTGCATATTTGCCATACATTATGAAAATCATTAAAAGAAAAAATGTATGGAAGAGAATTTAGATAAGCTATTCGATTACAGAGCGCTGATTCCGGGAAGTGGACGTTTTGCATCTATAGTGGGCATTGGCGGGGGAGCAGGTCGTGTGGTAGACCAGATGCGGAAATGCTGTCTGCCAGATGTGCAACTGTATGCGTTTGGCATGAACCGGAAGGAAATGGATGAGTTGTCCTTGTGTGGCAAATACCTGATTGGACAGGAAGGGCTGGGTAGCGGTAAGGACCGTTTTCTTGCGGAGTATGAGTGTAGTAAGTCTTTCCCTGCAATAGAGAGTGTATTAAGGGGCAGACTTGTGGCGGTGTTTGTGGTATGCCTTGGTGGAGGAACAGGAGAGGGGTGCATCAGGTCTTTCCTGCAGAAGGCCAGAGAGTTAGGAAACAAGGCAATCATTTTGGTGGCAACGATTCCTCATTCGTCGGAGGGAGCGGAAAAGCGGAAGAATGCTTTAGGTCTGCTGAAAGCGTTGGAACCGATGGTAGACGCTCTTTATACGGTGGATTATGATGACTCCCGGTATGCCATGCTTACGGAAGTGTATCAGGAAGCGGACCGGAAGATAATCGAGTTTACGGACTCGCTTTTGGGGATGGTGCTGCGTCGTTGCATGATTACCTTCGACTTTAATGATTTCAGGACTTTTCTGCGGTTTCCGACTCCTTCTAAACACGTCGACTTTTTTATGCTTGCCGGTAATCTGGATTTCCTGAGGAAGGAAGTGAAGGACTGGTGGAAGAAGCTGCCGGCGAAATATTCGTCTGCAGATGAGGTGGCGATGGTTGTGTTCTCAATAGAGAATGCGGACTGGTCGGACGACAAGGAAACGACGGAGGCGATGGACGTGGTGCACGAATGTTTTTTACAGCTGCCGCCCGACGCGGAGGGTAAATGGGGGATATACCCGGATGAGACGCTTCCACCGCACCAGTTCAGGTTGCGGGTTTTCACCAAATGCAAGAGATAATATGGCTTAATGTATAATTGCAGAAAAAGAGGAAAGACAATGAAATCAATTGATAAAAAGGAAGTGGTCATCTGGTTGATGACCTTAGTTATCGTTCTTATTATCTGCTGTTTGCTTAGCCTGTGCGGGGGAAACTCGTCGGAGAGGTGGCTGCGGATTTGGTAAACATAACGTGATATTTTTATCTTATGTGGAGATTTTTCCAACGGGGCCTTGCTGGACAACTGCAACAGGTTGTGCCGCCGGCCCCGGTTGTTTGCTTTATAAAGTCTACAGTGGGCGTATCAGAACTCTTTCGTTTCTTGCGTTTGTTGCAGGATGGTTTTTCCGTTGTGCTGCACTTTCAGGGTAGCTTTATCGCCCATGGTTACCACATAGCGGTAGCTGCCTTTTGAGAAGAGGAAGGTGTTGTCCTTTTCTACATAGCTGCCGTTCAGTACCAGTTCGGGACTATCCGACATCTGCTGTGTGCTTTTCCAGGAAGCGTATCGCATGGTTTCTCCGTCTAGATTGTCGATTCGGATGATGTAATCTTTCGTTCTGAAAAACAGTTCTAGACGTTGGTAGTGGTGCAACTGGGGATGCAGCCAGAAAGGAGCTCCGGTTTTCTGATAGACGAAATCTGTGCCATTGAAATGGTAGATGTCGTATCGGTCGGAAATGCAGTTCATGCTGTCTGTGGTGGCTACATACAGGTTTTGTGCTTTTTTGTCGTATTGGAAAAGCCAGTCCCATCCTTCGCCCAGATTGGCAAGAAAGTACCAGTCAGCAATGCTGTGTTCAAAGCCTATGGTGTCTGAGCGTTTGCCGTGGCGTACGAAGCAAGGGGCGCTGACGAGATTCCCATCTTTTATCCGCATAGCCACCAGGGAATTGGCGGAGTAGTTGCTGGATATCCTGAAATAATCGTCGACCATGTACAGCTTGCTGCCGTTTGTACAGGGATAGGTATAGATGGTGTCGATGTAGCTGCCGAAATCGATTTCATCGTGCTCGCCGTCGGGATGCAGCAGCATGTCGAGCGACTGATGGACAGCTTTTATTTCTGTTCCGCTTCTGTACTGGATGAGGTTGCCCCAGCAGATCATGGTTCCTCCTTCGCCCGTATTCCATGAATAGATGCGTAGACATTTGTCGTCTGAAGTGGCGATGGTGACATATTCCTTTTCAATGCTTTGAGTGAAAGGATGGGAGAAAGTGGCGGTGTCGGTGAGTACCCAATTAATCAGACCTTCGTGGGAGGGAGTGTAAAAATTCTCGAAGGCTTCTTCTTCTGATTTCGGCTGAGAATCTTCCAGCATTTTCAGTTCTTTCTTTTCCATCTGGGTAGTATGTGACGACTGGCACGCATAGAGTGTTACCAAAGAACACAGCGACAGATACAGTAATGAATAAGCTTTCATGTTTTTAGGAATTTGGATGTGTGTATTTCGGGATAAAGATACTACTTTTTCAGTTGATTCCATACGGTTTCTACCCACCGATGGATATTTTCCCGGGCGACTTCCGGACGGATGGCTTCTGCAAGGGGCATACCGTCGGGGGTAAGGCTGTCCACCCGACTGAACCCGGCATTCACCAGGGATTCGGTATCGCTGGTTTTTCCGGCTACCAGCCAGACGGGGACATGATGTGCCTGTGCCCGCCGCATCACCCGCTCGGGAAGCTTGCCCATGAGTGTCTGACGGTCGGCATGTCCTTCGCCGGTAATGACGAGGTCGGTATGTGTCAGGAGGGTGTCGAATTCACAGAGGTCGAGCAGGAGGTCGGCACCCGATTGGGTGGTAGCCTGAAGGTATTGCAGGAAGGCGTATCCCAGTCCGCCGGCAGCTCCGGCACCAGGTTGGAAGGATGCGTCTCTGCCCATGCGTCGGGCGGATTCTTCGGCAAACTGACGGGCGCGGCGGTCCAGTTCTTCCACCATCTCGGGAGTGGCTCCCTTCTGTGGGGAAAAGATGTGAGCAGCACCTTCAGGTCCGTAGAGCGGATTGCGTACATCGCTGGCTAGTATGAAGTGACAGTCGGAAAGGGGACCGTTTAACACGTCTTCTATCGTGCCGCCGGGAGCCAGGGACTCAGTGAGGCCCTGAAGCATGCCTTTTCCGGCATCGCTCGTACCGCTTCCGCCCAGTCCGATGAGGAAGCGCCGGCATCCGCGCTGTACGGCGTGTGCCACGAGTTCGCCTACACCGTAGGTGGTGGCCACTAACGGGTTGCGTTCCTCGGCAGACAGGTACGTCAGTCCGCAGGCTTGTGCAGTTTCAATGACGGCGGTTCCGTCGGGAGCAATGCCGTAGCAAGCGGTGACGGGGCGCATCAGCGGGTCATGTACTTTCGCTTGGAGAAGTTGTCCGTGGAGGGCAGTGATAAAGGCCGGAAGCATCCCTTCGCCTCCGTCGGACATGGGGAGGGAACGGACTTCTGCCCCGCGGGCGGTGAGGGCCTGCGAGAAGGCGGCTTCTACTTCTTCGGAAGAAAGGCAGCCTTTAAAGGAATCGATGGCGAGCAGGATTTTTTTCATGGGTGTCATAATATTTCTCTGGCTATCCACGCGCAGGCTTCGGCATCGGCCAGTGCGTGGTGATGGTTTTCCAGACGGTATCCGCAGGCAGCGGCCACGGTGTGCAACTGGTGGTTGGGGAGCTCCGGAAATACTCTGCGTGCCACGCATAGGGTGTCATAAAACTCATAGTCGGGATAGTCCATCTGATAGACGCGGAAGACGGCTTTCAGGCAACTCTCATCGAAGGGACGGTTGTGTGCCACGAGCGGCAGGCCCTCAATCAGTGGCTCAATCTGTGCCCATACGGCAGGAAATACCGGTGCATCTTCGGTATCTTCGCGGGTAAGTCCGTGTACCTGTGAGCACCAGTATGTGTAATAATTCGGTTCCGGATTGATGAGGGAATAAAAGGTATCGGCTATCTCGCCGTCGCGCACCACGACCACGCCCACCGAGCATACGGATGAGCGCTGGTTGTTGGCGGTCTCAAAATCTATTGCGGCAAAGTCTCTCATGTCTTTACTTGCTCTATATACGTTATCGCTTGGTCACGGTAATCATGAACGTGACGGCTACCATGGCAATGGAAATGCCGACAATGATGTTGGTGGTCAGCGGTTCGCCAAACATCAGTGTGCCGACAATGATGGCGGTGATGGGTTCGAATACGCCGAGTACAGAAGCCTTGGTGGCCCCGATGTTACGGGAGGCAATGGCGAGGGTGGCTGTAGAAACGATGGTTGGCAGCAGGGCAAGTCCCACAAGGTTAAGCCAGTCTGTTCCGGTATTGATTCCGGCGGTTATCGCGGTGTCGGAACTGAGGATTTTTCCGATAAAGACAATCGCTCCTACCATGAGTGCATAGAAGGTGAGGAGGGAGTTGGATATGCCGGCAATGGCCTTGCTGCGGTTGATGATGACGATGAAGAGTGCATACACCAGTGCCGAGGCGATGGAGAGCAGCACACCAATGGGGTTGATGGTTTGTGAACCGTCACTTTGTGTCATGATGAGCACACCTCCGAAGGTGGCGGCAATGGCAAGCCATACCGGCCATGAGGGAACGACTTTCAGGAACACCATGATAATGGCCACGAGGACGGGGTAAAGGAATACCAGCGTAGTAGCTAGTCCGGAAGCGATGTATTCGTATGCATCGAAAAGAAAAATGCTGCTGGAGGTGTAAAGCAGTCCGAGGACGAACAATACGCCGATTTGCTTTCCTGAAACCCGGAAACTCTGTTTGCGGAGCAGCAGGAACAGGCCTAAGAGCAGCACTGCGAAAGCGTAGCGGAAGAAAAGTATGGACTCTGTGGCGGCACCGTTCTTCATCAGCGGCATCGCAAATAAGGGATTCAATCCGTAGGTAATACCGGTGATAATTCCTGCCGGATAGCCTATAATGGCATTTTTGCTTAGTTTTTTCATGTGCAGATAGATGTAATTGTGTAATCGGGGTGCAAAATTAATTATTAAATGACAAACCTGCGCTTGTGGCGGGGGAGATTCTTCCCGTGTGCCTACTTTCTGTAAATATATCTTGCCAGTCCGTAGATGTATCTCCGGAATCCCGGACGGTACTTAAGCAGACGGTCGAACCATTTCAGGTGGTGGCTGGCAATACGTACGGCCCATCCTACATAATACATGGCAAACAGCGTACCTACTCCGATAATGTGCCATTGCCATTTTCCGAAGAAGATGTAGCAGAAGACGATGCCGAGAAGCACCAGTGAAACGTCTACCACAATCTTGACTTTCGGAAATTCTATGCCCGTCACCTTGCTGATGGCGACGGGAAAGCCTTCTCCAGGCATGGTCACGCTGCCGCATCTTACCTCCAGTGCAATGCCTGCTGCCAGGATAGTGCATCCGGCCAGTTGGGCCACGGCTTTCTCCCATATAGCTTCGGGTTGCAGCCATGAAAGAAGGTAGAGGTTCAGGTCGATTAACATGCCGAATACAAACCCTACGAGCAACTGGAACAGTTGAACCGGGTCAAAGTGCCGGCGGAGTACTCCCACTTGCCCCACTACCAGCAGGGCATTCATGATGAAGGTGTATTGCCCGATGGTCAGTGACGGTGTCAGTCCGCCGGTTCCCGCATCGTGAAACACATAGGGCAATACACTGATGACGCTTGCTCCCAGCATGCTCTTTACGCAGGCGGCAATTCCCAGTGTCATGACATACAAGGCAACGAAGAGCAGTAAGTGTTGCCAGGCAAAAGATATGATTTTTTCTTTTCTCGTCATTTTTTATTGTACTTTGTGCGATGTTGTTTTTCGTGCGGATTATTATCTCAGAAACGGATCAATCGTACTGAGCAGCTCGGCCTTCTGCATCACGCCGCTGGTTCTCCAGAGCACTTCCCCGTTGCGGAACAGCATGAGGGTGGGGACGGACTGAATCTGGTATTTCTGAGACAATTCGCTGTGTGTGTCCACATCAATCTTGATGATACGGATGCGGTCGCCCAGCACGTCTTTCACCTGTTTCAGAATCGGGTGCATCATTTTACAAGGTTGACACCAGGTGGCGAAGAAGTCCACCAATACAAGCTGATTGCCTGTTACTACGTCATAAAAAGTTTCCATTGCTTTTGTTTTTAAGTGGTTCTATATAAACAAGGCTACCTCCCGAAAGAAATAGCCCGGTGTGTGGTCAATACGTTTAAAATGCGGTGCAAATGTACGAAAAGCCGATTAATGGTGAACATGAAATAGTAAAGAAAAATCTGTATCTTTGCACGACTTTTTTAAGGTAAGAAGAAACAATGGATGCAATCGTTACACAGATGATTATCCTGTTTATTCTGGTAATCATCGGCTATTATCTGAGTAAGAAGAAAATGATGGATGCGGATTTCGACCGCAAACTTTCGGGACTGGTTATCAACGTGACGTGTCCCAGTCTGATACTTTCGTCGGTGATGGGCGATACGCTTCCCGACAAGAAGCTGATTCTGCCTTTGCTCGTGGTGGGTTTTGCTACCTACGTGGTGCTTATCGGGTTAGCCTTTCTGCTTCCGCGCTATTTGCCCGTCAAGCTGTCCGACCGCGGTATTTACAGCTTCATGCTGGCGTTCGGCAATGTGGGTTTCATCGGTTATCCCATTGTGGCTTCCATTTTCGGAGCCAGTGCGGTGTTCTATGCCAGCATTCTTAATTTCCCCAGCACGTTGCTGATTTTTGTGTTCGGTACCCTGTTTATTTCAGGCGGTCAGGGAAAGATGCGTTTTGACTGGCGTACTCTCTACTGTCCGGCCATGATTGCGTCGTACCTCTCCATTCTGATTGTCGTGACCGGATGGGTACCTCCCCGTGTCATCAGTACCCCGTTTGTCCTGTTGGGAAATGTCACCGTGCCTGCTGCACTGCTCATCATCGGCTCGTCCATTGCCCGTGTACCTATTCGCCGGATGTTTGGCAATACGGCCATCTACCTGATGTCAGCCTTGCGTCTGATGCTGGTTCCACTCCTTATCCTGTATCTCTTGCGCCTTTGCCGGGTGGACGAAACCATTGCCAATATCAATGTCGTGTTGGCGGCCATGCCCGTAGCTTCGTACGGCACCCTGTTCTGTATTCAGTATCAGAAAGGGGAGGTCATCATGGCAGAAGGAACCTTCCTCACCACCTTGCTTTCCGTGCTGAGCATTCCGTTGCTGACGATGTTTCTGTAGACTTATTTCAGCAGGGCTGCATACGTCTTTTCGGACTCATGCGGTAGTATCTTCCGGAACTGGGTGAGCATCCGTTCGCGTGATTCCTGCGGACTGCGGTCGGGATGGCAGGCCTCCCGTCCAAAGAGACGTTCGGGCGTGGTGAGCAGTGACCAGCCCCAGCCATATTCCCTTCCGTGGCGGTCGAGGGGATAGATAAAATCCTCCGTCACAATGTAGCCGCCCATTTCCAGTCGGGTGAGATAGGCATCGAAGCGGCTCCGCATTTTCGGTCCGGTAAATCCGCATGCCGCACGCAGTTCCCGTGTAATCAGGCTACCCTCACATCTTAGTGCGTCGAGGATGGTTTCTTCAATGCTTCCCGCCTCCGGATAAGGAAACAGACTCCGCCGGTAATTGCAGAAGTCGGGCCACCACTCGCAGCTGATGAATGCGGCTTTGTCTTTGAAGAACTTACCGTATGCGCAACCGCTTTCTTGCAGGATGGCACCTTTCCATTCCCAAAGCGGCCATTCCCATCCGCCGTCGGGCAAACGGGTGTACTGACAGTCTTCGTCCGTGACTTCTTCGGCTGACCATCCGGCAATGCCCATGCTTAGCAAGGGAAGGAAACCCGTTTCATTGATGTAGTCAATAAGTTCGGGGCAGGAGTGTAGGGGTTTTTGTTTCATGGCTACGGTAATTTTTCCTTGTAAGATAATGAACAAAACTGATATATTTGCGTATTATTGTATGAAGCAAAACAGAATTTATGACACCTCCTCCAACTGAACAATCCACCCAGGAAGCTCGCCGGGCGTATGTGCTCGATGCCTGGAAGTGCCTGCACGATTGTGAATCGTGCGGCAAGTGCCGCATCCTGAAAGGTAAGGATGCGGAAACTTTGTATGCCGACTACATTGAAGGCAAGCGTAGCTACATGGATGTGACGCTGGAAGTCCGGAACAAGAGTTATTGAATTTCCCCGGAGGTGGTGATATCCTATTAATCACTTTGTCCGGCGCAGTTTTTTCTGAAATCTTATCAGCAGTGAAGCCCCATCTCGTAAGCTTCATTCAGTTTGCTGTGTCCGCTGATAGCACGTGGGTCAGCCACTCCGCCGCAGAAAAGTGTACCGGCCAGGCGGCTCTTCGGGAAGCAGTCAATCCAGCCCGTGAGACCCGCTTCGGCACGTTGAGGAACCTCCGGTTCTTCTTCGGCTGCCACGGTCAGCATATAGACGTCGCGGAACTGGTAATCCAGGGTGTACATTGCATTCATACGGTCGATGAGTACTTTCATCTGTCCGCTCATCTCGAAATAATAAATCGGGGTAGCCCATACGATGACATCTGCGTGCAGCACTTTCTGCATGATAGCGTCTACATCGTCCTGAATCACACACTTGCCCAGTTTCTGGCAAGCCAGGCATCCACGGCAGAAACGTATATCTTTTCCGATGAGTGAGATTTTTTCTACTTCGTGACCTGCCTGGAGGGCACCTTCTATGAATTTGTCGGCCAGCATGTCGCTGTTGGAACCAGCACGCAGACTGGTTGAAATCACAATTACTTTTTTCATGTTATCTTGTTTTTGGTTGTTTTTTTCCTATTGGTTTGTTTTAAACTCGATAGCAAATTTATAGCTTTTTTGCCGAGTATTACAGGTTTATGGAAAATTCTCATACAAGAAGTGGGGTATTCTAGTCAAGGCATTGCAGCTTTTCCGCATGAAAGGTGTGTAGACAGAAGCAAAACCATATCACTGAATGTCTGAGATATTGAGGACTTTTCGTATCTTCGCAAACAAACAAAACAATCAATGAAGTATGAGAAAAAGAATGATTAATTTTTCGGCAGCCTTGTTGGGAGTTGCCACGATGGCTTCCAGCCTGTGCTCGTGCAGCAGCCAGCAGAAGGAATCGCCGATGAAAGCAAAGGTAGAGGAGTATGCATCTGTTGAACTGAAGTCTGACCTTGTGAACAACCTGAGCGACAAGGAAAAAGAGTTGGTGAGAATATTCTTCCAGGTGGGGAAAATTACCGACGACCTTTTCTGGAAGCAGACATTCGGTGATAAAAGCCTGCTCGATACCATTACCGACAGCTATGCGAAAGAGTTTGCGATGATTCACTATGGGGCATGGGACCGTCTGGACAATAACAAGCCTTTCCTGGCTGGTTATGGTGAGAAACCGGATGTATGCAACTATTACCCGCTGGATATTACCGAAGCGGAGTTTAATGCCTTTGAGGATGAAAACAAGGACTCATGGTACACGGTTATCCGCCGCAACGAAGACGGTTCTCTAAAGAGCGTATGGTATCATGAAGCCTATGCCCCGGAAATAGAACGTATCTGTGCTTTGCTGGAGAAAGCGGTGGCACTGGCAGAAGACCCGGGCCTGAAAACCTACCTTGAAAAGCGTATCGAAGCATTCAAGACAGATGACTATCTGGCCAGTGACCTGGCATGGATGGACATGAAGGACAGCAAGATTGACTTCGTGACAGGACCTATTGAAACTTATGATGATAAGTTCCGCGAAACCAAGGCGTCGTACGAGTCGTTTATCTTGCTGAAGGATGAAGCTCGCAGCAAGGATCTGGCCAAGTTCGTAGCCATGCTTCCGGCCCTTCAGAAAGAGTTGCCTTGTCCGCCGGAATATAAAACCTTTGTGCCGGGTACGTCGTCAGACCTGAATGTGTATGATGCGGTGTACTATGCCGGCGACTGTAACGCGGGAAGCAAGACCATTGCCATCAACCTGCCGAACGACGAGCGGGTGCATGCGCTGAAAGGTACACGCCGTCTGCAATTGCGGAACTCCATGAAGGCTAAGTTCGACAAGATTCTGTTGCCTATCGGACAGCTTGTCGTTACGCCCGAACAGCAGAAATACCTCAACTTTGATGCGTTTTTCTGGAACGTGACCTTCCATGAAGTGGCACACGGACTGGGTGTGAAGCAGACTATCCGTACCAATGAAAGCGTAGATGCAGTGATGGGCACAGAGAAGACTTCCTGGGAAGAAGCCAAGGCTGACATTCTGGGCCTGTTCATGGTGACCAAGCTGATTGAAATGGGCGAAATCACGAACATTACAACTGAAGATGCGATGGCTACTTACATTGCAGGCATTCTGCGTTCAGTCCGTTTTGGAGCAGCTTCTTCACACGGAAAAGCCAATATGATGTGCTTCAACTATATGGAGAAAGCAGGGGCATTTTCACGCGATGACAAAGGTCAGTATGTGATTGATTTTGCAAAGGCCAAGGAAGCCATGAACGGTTGGGCAGCGTTGATTCTTCAGACGCAGGGCGACGGCAATGTGGAATTTGCGAAGAAATACAGAGAAGAGAACGGTGGAATCACTCCGGCACTTCAGGCCGACCTTGACCGGATTAACGGAGCCGGCATTCCTCGTGACATTACCTTTGTGCAGGGAGAAGAAGTGCTGTTAGGAAAAGCGCAGTAACATCAATTACTGGGATATAGATACACACATGCGGTTCAAGGGCGTTGTCTTTGAACCGCATGTTTTTTATGCTACGATTTCTTATTTTTCGTCTTTCTTATCTGCCTGTTTTCTGAAAATCTGTGCCGCAATGCTGCCCGAGAAGTTGTGCCATACCGAGAACATGGCACCGGGTACGGCCGCCATGGGAAATAAGGCAAAATGGGTGGCGGCCAGTGAAGTGGCCAAACCTGAATTTTGCATGCCCACCTCGATGGCAATGGCCGACCGTTTGGACGGCTCACTTCCGACAAGAGAGGAGAGACCATAGCCCAAGGCCAGTCCGAGTACGTTGTGCAGAATTACCGCTACGGCCACTATCAGGCTGCATGCAAGGATGCTGGCTGCGTTGTGTGCTACGATAATGCCGATGATGAACGCAATAGATAAGGTGGAAATCATCGGTAGCAACGGTACAATCCGTCGGGTGGTGCGCTGGAAGTAATGATTGGCAGCCACTCCCAGTACGATGGGCACTATCACCACCTGTACGATACTTAAAAACATGCCTGCCACATCTACTTCCACTGATTCTCCGGCAAGCAGCCATACGAGGGCAGGCGTTACGATGGGAGCCAGCAGTGTAGAAACTCCGGTCATGGCCACGCTCAGGGCTACATCGCCTTTGGCCAGGTAGCAGATGACATTGCTGGCCGTACCTCCCGGACAACATCCTACGAGGATTACTCCCAAGGCGAGTTCTTCCGGCAGCGACAATAACTTGCAGAGCAGCCACGCCAGCGAGGGCATGATGAGAAACTGTGCCAGTTCGCCGATGAGGATGTCTTTCGGGTGCTGCAAGACCGGCTGGAAGTCGGACGGACGAAGTGTCAGTCCCATGCCGAACATCACCACGCCTAGCATCGGTGTGATGGCCGAAGTATCTATCCAGACGAACGAGGAGGGAAGAAAGAGAGTCACGGCCGTCACCAGCACTACCACAAGGGTGATGTGGGCCGCAATCCATGCCGAGATTTGGATGAGCTTATTTTTCATTGTCATTTTTTCAAAATTGTCTGCAAAGCTACAAAATTTCGTGCGAATCTTGGCGGGAATGTGGGCAAAGTACTTCTCCTGACTCGTGGAATATGATTCAGCTTCTGCTGTATATGCAAAGTCAGTTCTGTCTACCTTTTTCCAAAATCTGTAACATGGGTATATAGTCCGAGGATTTGTATACTATCCGGCATTCAGCCCTTTTCTATTTTTGTATCGGTTAATTGATAAGTAACAGTTATGATTGGAGGAGAAAATTATATGGAAGTTATCAGAAATTCAGAATTCGGGGGCGAACGCCCTTTGTTTGAGTCGCATAATCTGCGTTTGGAAAACGTAATAATCCGCGCCGGAGAATCGGCCATCAAGGAGTGCAGTAACATTGAGGCAGTAGATTGCCGTTTTGAGGGGAATTACCCTTTCTGGCATGTACACGGTTTTAAGATTGAACGTTGCTATTTCGATGTGGGAGGCCGTTCGGCGTTATGGTATTCCGACCATCTGCAGATGAAGGATACCGTGATTGACGCTCCCAAAATGTTCCGCGAGATGAGTGAGATTGACATTGAAAACGTCACGATGAACGATGCCGATGAGGTATTCTGGCGTTGCAACGGCATCCGCATCAAAAACCTTAAGTTGCATGGAGGAACTTATCCCTTTATGTTCAGCAATGACATTTATGTGGACGGACTGGAGAGTGACAGCAAGTATGTTTTCCAGTATGTGAAGAATGTGGAGATTCACAATGCCAAGATTACCACCAAGGATGCTTTCTGGGAAGTGGAGAATGTGACTATCTACGATTCTGAGCTTAACGGCGAATACCTTGGCTGGCACTCCAGAAACCTCCGTCTTGTGAACTGCCACATCACGGGCGAGCAGCCGCTTTGCTATGCACACGACCTTATACTGGAAAACTGTACGTTTGGGCCGGACTGCGACCGTGCCTTTGAGTACAGCACGCTGAATGCCGATATCCGTGGTGCCATAACCAACATTAAGAATCCTACATCGGGACGTATCGTAGCCGACGAGTACGGCTCGATAACCATTGATGAGAACATCAAGGCTCCCGCCGACTGTGAAATCCGGCTTAGAGATGAACGCACCTGCTTTACCGATTAATAAAATGCAAGGACCATGAAATACGACTTTGATACAATTATTTCCCGGCGGGGAACCAATTCCTACAAGTGGGACAGTCTGCCGTCGGATAAGGATATACTTCCCCTTTGGGTAGCCGATATGGATTTCCGTACGGCACCGGCAATTACTGAAGCACTAACCAGACGTGTAGCGCACGGCATATTCGGGTATGTACGTGTCCCCTATGAATACTATACGGCAGTAACCCGCTGGTTTGAAAGACGCCATCACTGGGCTTTCCGTAAAGAATGGATGCTATATACCTCTGGAGTGATTCCGGCCGTATCTGCTGTCATCAAGGCTCTGACCCAACCTGGAGACGGTGTAGTTGTGCAGACTCCTGTGTACAACTGCTTTTTCTCATCCATCCGTAACAACGGGTGTCGCGTTGTCACCAATCCTCTGATATACGAAGATGGTACCTACCATATCGACTTTGACGACCTGGAACGTAAAGTGAAAGAACCGGGCGTAAAGTTGCTGCTTTTGTGCAACCCGCATAATCCTGCAGGACGTGTATGGACCCGTGAGGAACTGTGCCGGATAGGAGAGATTTGTCAGCGGAATAATGTGACCGTTTTATCGGACGAGATACATTGTGAGCTTGTTTTCTCCGGACATACCTATATACCGTATGCATCTGTCAGCGAAGAGCATTTGTGTAATTCCGTGACCTGCGTATCACCCAGTAAATCCTTCAATATTGCAGGGTTGCAGATAGCCAGCATCATAGCCCGCGATGAGGCTGTGCGCCAGCGGATAGACCGTGCCATCAATATCAACGAGGTGTGCGATGTCAATCCTTTCGGGGTTGAAGCTACCATCGCCGCTTATAATGAAGGCGAGGACTGGCTTCTTGAGTTGCTGGACTATCTGAAGGGCAACTATGACTGTCTGTGTGCATTCTTCCGTACCCACCTGCCTGAAATACCCGTGACAAAGCTGGAAGGAACCTATCTGGTGTGGACAGACTGCAGGGCACTGCATCTGCCTTCCGATACCTTGCAGACCCGCCTGTTGGAGACCACCGGACTCTGGCTCAACAGCGGTACCATGTACGGAGCCGAAGGAGAAGGATTCTTGCGCTGGAACATTGCCTGTCCGCGTTCGGTATTGCAGGATGCCCTGTCGCGCTTCAAGGGCTTTGTCGATGCCTTAACAACAGAAGGATGACCCGATGAAACGTAACTTACCTGAAACGGACACAAATGGAGCCTCACCGGAGCAATCCCAGGAGCATCCGGCTGCACAAAAGAAAACAGATGTGTTGCTTGACCTTATCCGTGACGGCCGTCCGATGACCTTGCGGCAGCAGCTGCGCCTGACCGTAGAACTCAGCGTTCCGGCCATTATAGCACAGCTGTCTTCCATCATCATGCAGTATATCGATGCAGCCATGGTAGGACGTATCGGTGCGGAGGCATCTGCTTCCATCGGACTGGTATCGACCACCACATGGCTTTTCTGGGGACTCTGCACGGCTGCCGCTACGGGCTTTTCCGTACAGGTGGCTCACAGAATCGGAGCAGGTGACCTGAAGGGAGCGCGTATGGTGCTGCAGCAGTCACTTGTTGGTACACTGGTCTTCAGTCTGCTGCTGGCCATATTGGGCGCGAGCATCAGTTCCTCACTGCCGGCATGGCTGGGAGGCGATGTTTCCATCCGTCGGGATGCTTCCATTTATTTCTTCATATTTTCTATTTTTCTGCCCATACTGCAAATGATTTTTCTGGCAGGCGGTATGCTTCGCTGTAGTGGAAATATGCGTATCCCCAGTCTGCTGGGCGTCATTATGTGCGTGCTGGATGTGGTATTCAACTTTTTTCTGATTTTCCCGACACGCGGATGTAGCATAGTAGGCATGCAATTCACTATCTCAGGAGCCGGACTTGGTGTGAGCGGTGCTGCCCTGGGTACGGCTGCCGCAGAGACCGTCGTCGCCAGTGTGTTGCTCTGGTATCTGCTGACACGCTCAGAGAAACTGAGCTGCCACATCCGGGAAAGCCATTTCCGACTGAAAGCTGACACGTTCAGGAAAGCACTCCGTATCGGTTTCCCGATGGGAATAGAACATGTTGTCATTTGCGGAGCACAGATTCTGACGACAGTCATCGTAGCGCCACTCGGAGTCTTTGCCATTGCAGCCAATTCTTTTGCCATTACGGCCGAAAGTCTTTGCTATATGCCTGGCTACGGAATTGCCGATGCGGCCACCACTCTTGTCGGCCAGAGTATCGGAGCCGGACGGAAGAAGCTGACCCGCAGCTTTGCCCATATTACCGTACTGATGGGAATGGCCATCATGGGCGTAATGGGTATTCTTATGTATCTGTTCGCCCCTCAGATTATTGGGATGATGACTCCGGTCGAAGAAATCCGTCTGCTGGGGGTAATGGCTTTACGCATCGAAGCTTTTGCTGAGCCCATGTTTGCGGCCTCTATTGTTGCATACGGAGTCTTTGTCGGAGCAGCCGATACACTGATTCCATGCCTGATGAACTTATTCAGCATCTGGGCTGTACGTCTGGCTCTGGCTGCCTGGCTTGCCCCGACACTGGGACTGCAAGGCGTATGGATTGCCATGTGCGTAGAGCTGTGTTTTCGTGGATTTATCTTCCTTGTACGTCTGAAACGTGGACGATGGCTGAAATGCGATAAGACGTAATTGATGAGAATTACAAACCGGCAGCCCAAGTAAACGCCAAGGCTGTGGCATCAGCTCTTAGGTGCCTTTATATCAAAAAAAACACCGATCATCGGAATATGCTAAAGTCGTATCCGGTGGTCGGTTTCATTTCTTGTCTTTTTGTTTGCCTGTTATTCCTGTTCAAAATGGGCAAATGTGAACTATTATTTGTTCAGAATCTGTAGTTGGTTGTCGCCCATCATTCTCAGGCCTTTAATAAAGCATTTAATAATAAATCTCATTTTCGTAGTTGTTTTTATGTTTTACAACACAAAAGTACGTATTGTTTATTACATAATATGTTGTATAGCATAAAATTTTCATGAAAGACCTTAATACTTGATATATGTCAATCAGATAGATTATCAGGTGCCGGTAGAGGTGGATACGGGAACAGTCTCAACCCGAATGATGCGTATTATAAACCCTTTCCAGCAGTTTGCTGCCCAACAAGGGGCGATAGAGCTCTGTATAGCTGTCCATCAGGCGCGGGCAAACCCGAGTGTGCTTGAGGCTTTTTGCAGACTATTCGTAAAAGTATCAGTGAAACAGAAAATGTTCTTTCTGTTTTGCTGAAAGAACCGACTCACACGATTGAACGAGGAACACTGAGTAGTCAGTATTTATCTGACGATATTTCGGTGGGGATTCCACTTCAGCTTTTATCCAATCGTCCCGATGTACAAAGAAAAAGAATTTTTGTGGCATAGACGCAGATGTGATTGCACCTATACAAAAATACCTCGACACGTAGCTGTCAAGGTCTCGACACGAACGTGACGAGACATCAGCACGAACGTGTCAAGACCTCGTCACGTACGTGTCGAGGTAAATTTAACTCTATTTTCAGAGAAAACGCATCAAAATTTCTTTAACAGCATTTAGCTTTTTGATATTTATATAGCATTGATTATCAATCTATTATATTTGCATATATCTGTATTAATATGGATTCAATATCAAAGAAATTC
>MNQS01000002.1 GCA_001915545.1 Bacteroides sp. 43_108
GGAAAATGGGCAATAATAATGGCACATAAAGTGATTATACTCTATCGACTTTATATGCCATATTACTTTTTAGGGACATTTACTGAATATCCCTATATAAATATAGTGAAAGTCGAGTGCAGAAACAAATTCAAAAATATGTTTTCTAATTTGCTATGACAATGGGCATCCTATATTATCAAATATAGTGAAACATACTATCTACCATCACCACAAACATCTTTAAAAAATTTAAGAGCATCTTCACCAATAAGCACAATATTATAAGATTTTCCGGAATTACGTTTCATAGAAAACGACAAGGGTATTTCATATTTACGGCAATCTTTTATCAAATCCTTATATAAGGCATACGGACTATGCTTATCAATAGGATCACCATGTACCATCAATGGAACGTCTTTCAATTTATAAATAGAAAACTCCGGCATTCGCTCTTTTGACGATTCATCACAGTAATTCTTATGGTAAACAGGAGCATACAAAGCAATAGCCCTAAACATATCAGGGTTATCAGTGGCCATCTGCAATGCACGATAACCGGCACTGCAATTTGCATGCAAAAAAATACGCGAGGTATCTACAGGATAATGTTTTTGAACATCCTTTATTGCCAATTTCAATTCCTGTTCGGCAAATGGTGTAAGATCTTCATTTAGATATGTACGTATCTCAGGCATCATAACCAAAAAACCATATCTATCAGACAGTGCCTGCATCTGATTCAAAGCCCACTGACGAGCAAGCTGCGGACAAACGAAGAAGTGGTATTTTTTCTCAATATTAGGTCTTATCACAACAACCAAAGGCAACGGTTTATCTTTGTATATCCTATTAGGACGTGCAAGAAGATACCTTTGCAGACTGTCATCTTGTTCTGAGACATAAGTAACAAACTGAATACTTGCTTCGGAATCATCATCTCCATAAGTATCATTCAAATGAGAGAATGCGTGTTCAAGCTGATATGTTATTGGAGAAATCTTAAACTGCCACCACCAATCTCCATCATAACGCGTAGGATGCTTCAACAAGAAATTCAACCTAAACAACAGCTGATCTATTTCATTTGCGCGAGGATGACTATCGGGGATTGATGCACGCATAGAAACAAATCGAGCATAAGCATAATCATCTCTTCCGCATAATACAGGCTGACGCACAGTATGTTCGCCAATCGTCATACTGCACATATAAGAATGTTGATTCTGCATCCCTGGAATATAATAAGTAAATGTACCAGGTTTCAAAACAACATCATCACAAATCCTATTACCATATACGTCATCAAACCGCAATGTAATAGGTATATCCAACACATTTTGATGAGCATTCGAAAGCATCACAACGTGACTGGTTGTGTCAATCTGCGGATAAATTATATTACAAGTCTGGCAATCGGCATACAACCTAGTAATGCTAGTACTGTCATGAAGTATTGCTTCAAAAGCATAATCGCCACCTGTAATCATTGTCTTTACGACATAATCATTATACCCTTTTTTCAAATTTATAGGATAAATATTTGGACCTTGGATATCGCATCTATATAAAGTATCACCATTAAGTACCTGCAAAAGCCTCATCGAACTATTTACTTCAACAAACATCTGTTTATCTACATCAGACAAGATCCGACAATACAGATATGTAATACGGCCGTTCATAAAATCCAAAGTATCATTTGGAGATATTCCATAAACTTCTCTCAAATCCAATTGATTAAATTTAGGATGATATAATCCCGTATAACTATACGGACGTACAGAATCTGTTTTATATTTCTCAAAGTAATCACTCGGATTGGCAATAATAGAGTCTGCAATAAGAGAATCTTCTGCAAGACTAAATGTGCCACAAATATTCCAATCATCTAAATATATGCGTACAAAATTATTATCAGATTTGCTCAAGTCGTAAGTTGCAATAAGCCCTTCATTTGAACATGAGAATAAATAAATAACCAGAAGGAATACCAATGTTAAACGTCTTAATAAAACCAACATTTCTATAATTTTAATCAACTATGCTACAATGTAAAAAATAAATATTTATAAATTACATATAGAATTTATATATTCTTGCCTGCAAATTTGCAATTATTATAAATAAAATTCCCAATAAAGAAAGTATGTTAAAATCAAGAACTGAAAGATATCACTTCAACATAAAATCTATATTATATCAAAATATGATAAAACTAAATACATACATTGCATGTATTGTCGTATAATTATACATTTTAAGCCAGTCGTAATTTTAACACACTTTAAGCACCGTTTCAAATTCCGATCAAACCAAATTGATTAAAATTTAAAACATTATTCATACTGTACTTTTATACTTGGGGTACGCACATCAAAAAACTTCTCTTGACCTATAGGATAACCCCAATAATCAGTTTCACGATAGTAAAATCGTCCAAATATTGAATAATTACCACCTTCCCATGTACACTCATACTTAGTAATAACATAATCAAAATCAATATTATCTACGACTTCTGCTGATATAATAGAAAGAGGCGTATAACGATTTGGATATCCTCTTGTCCAACTAAAATTTATAGTAACCCAACCATTTAAAGGTCCAACAAAAGCATAAGTAAAAGATCCAGCTTTTATTACAGCAATATCAGACTCACCAGAGCGTGTCATATTCATATCAGCCAACGTCTGGTAATCCCCATTTTCAAGCTCTTCCAAAGACTGATCCAACTCTGAATCTTGAGAACAGCTTGTACACACAAGAACAGCCAAAAGACTCAATGGCACCACATTTTTAATTCTACTTGAAAATAATCTCATAAAATAATTTTTTAAATTGTTAATAATTAAGTTATATAAATAAAAGGGTTATTCTACTCAACACACAGATTGACAATCATTTAGCAATAAACTCTTTTTCGTGTTTGCTAATAAAATCAGATGCTGATTTTTTTATACGCGACACATCATAAGACAAAATCTTAACATCCTTCTTTATAATTATATCAGCAATTCTATTAGCCTCTACCGTATCTCCTTTTGATATATATGTCTGCATCAGACCTTCAAGAGGGGCAAATTTGGAAGGGCACATGCGGCAAGCTTGTTCATAGTGATATTCAGCCTTATCAAATAAGGATGAGGCTCTATAAATATCTCCACCCAACAGTTCTGCATTATACCCCGATATGTATTTTCGACATTCTTCATAAGTATCAGCAGCATCTTCCAACCGACCAGCAACAAATCTTGAAGCCATACAGTTGTAAAGGAAATAAGGATTTGACTTCATATCAGGATACAAATCGTCATATATATTCATAGCTCTGGTTATTCTTCTTTTTCCATCAATTCTATGCCACGACTCCATCTATATTCCTTACTCCATTGATTGCACAGACATAAAAAAGCCGAAAACAAACAACAGATAAAAATGCCATAAAAGACAGACTTAACTTTACACTTTTCTATGCCACCAATCTCTTTCAATAACCTAACCCACACAATAATACATACCAACCATGGCAGTGGATATTTAAATGGATAAGAGAACAAACTAAAAATAAAAACCGGCAAAAGAGCATAGACAAATATGTCCATAGTCCTATTTTTACGTATATAATAGACTGGAGGTATCAGAAACATTGCAATCATAAAAAATAGACCTGCAATACCCCAATTTATCCACAACATCAAAAATTCATTTAACGGATGCCTAACTTCGCCAGCCAACATGGAATATACACTATCAGGATTATTGCGAAAGTATTCCGCTTGAAAGTTCATATAATTCTTCATAAATCCTCCATAGCCATAACCAATAAATGGATGTTTCTCTATCATTTCAAGCGAACGTTCAAATATGAAAAAACGTCCACTGGTAGAATCTTGTTTAATATTGAGACAATAAAAACATAGACCAATAATAGCCATCAACAATATCAAATAATAAACCTTCCTATATGTATGCTTCAACGGCAACATTAATACAGCAACCAAGACTATACTAATAAGGCCTGTACGAGACCCAGAAACAATGATTGCAACTGACACAAAAACAGCCATAAAGGCTATAACAGATCTAAGAAATAAAGAATATGAAGTGTCTCTGAACAAATAAAAATAAAACGGCAAAGAAATAGACAAACAACATGCAAATCCTGCCGGATTATCAAAAGTTCCAAAAAGTCCACATAAAGGAATATATCCACAAAAAACTGCATATATAAATATAATGGATTCAACAAAAGCAGTCAAAGCAAATAACCAACATATATCATTGGTCTTATATATAATTCTGCGTTCTCGGATTCTAAAAACAGTATCTAGAAACAACAATATAATTATTGATGCTGTAAAAAAATACCACTTAGGTAATATAAGATTATCAGAAAATCCCTTCATCGAGGGCATGTAGCATGATACAAGAAGTACAAGAAATGCAAAAATTCCTGCAACACGCATTTTATCAACATTTCTGATAAAATCATAAATTGTATTTGTTGTTTTCATATATAGATTTAAACTGGGTAAATACACAACTTTTATTAACTATAATGAGATATTTTATTACATGATATTATATCCGTCATATAATTACAACTATCACAAACAACATCTAAACATTTTAAATGCCATTAAAAGCGAATCGTGCTAATGAATGAATCTTATAAACTCTAAATTATAGATTTAAAAATTTCACGCATTAATTATGCCCAACTTGAATTGCATGTTTTCATAGTTGATTCACCAACGATTAACATGTTGCAATATTAAGGCATTTTTATATTATTATAAAACAGATGTTACATCTTAAAACGTAATAATTTGATTAACAGCAAGAAAAAAATTATGAGATATTAGAATTGTAATATTTTTCAAGTTCAATAAAATTAAAGACACACTATCAGAGATTGACAAAATAACTCGATAATGCACACAGGCAATATATGTATGTGAGTTCTAAGGTAGTGTTTTCAAATACTGTGAGGGCTCACAAATAATATTTCGAGGGCATGCAATTTAAATTATGAGCCCTCGTAAACAAAAACATAAGCAACCAGGATAAAACAAGCTAGTAACTGTGGCTGATTTTTTACAGAACGAAGAAAAAATGCAATGTAGAAAAAACAGCTTTCAAATTAGCCTCTCCCCTCTCCTTTTCTCATCTTTTGACAAGATAGGATGCGACTCGGCAAAGCCCACCAGAAAACTGCGTTTCCGTTTGCCTTTGCACTCACCTTTCACTATCTTTGCACTACGGCAGCTACAAGCTTAAAAGCCGAATATGTACAACATAAAAAACAATAATGACCATGAGTAAAAAAGCAATCGCAACCGAGAAGGCTCCAGGAGCTATCGGTCCATACAGCCAGGCAATAAAGGTAGGCAACATGATTTTCACTTCAGGACAGATTCCTATTGACCCTGCTACAGGAAATATGGTTGAGGGCATAAAGGAACAGACACGTATGTCACTGACAAACATCAAGAATATTCTTGAAACTGCAGGATGCGGCATGGATGCTGTGGTAAAGACAACTGTATTTTTGAAGGATATGGCTTTCTTCGGCGAGATGAACGAAGTTTATGCAGAATTCTTCAACACTCCATTCCCTGCACGTTCAGCAGTTGCTGTAAGAGAGATTCCTAAAGGTGCTTTGGTGGAGATAGAGGCTATAGCTTGCATTGACTAATAAGAGGAAGTGCAAGAAGCACAGAAAAAACATTAAGGGCCGTTTCAGCAGAAAAACATAGTTGCTGAAACGGCCCTTGACGGTCTTTATGAATGAGCGGATAATATGTTACGCAGGCATACCTTGAATATACATAGCCGAACTCTACAACATTGTCAACGCATCGCGCAAATCGCTGAAATGGCGTCTGCTGGCAACAATGCTGATGGAATCATACGGTGGAACCAACACGCAGCGAAGCGAGCCGTTCTCGACATAGGAAAGATAGTCTATATTGAGGATGGTGTCGGAATTGACTTTGACGAAAGACTTGCTAAGAACCAAAATGTCACGTGCCTTGATGCTCATACGAAGGCGATGGCTCTTGAGGTCTGAAAGAACTACACTCCAACAACGTCTAATGCCCGAATATTCAAAATAAAGAACATCAGACGGACGCAAAAACATGAGACTGTTGACAGTCTGTATGGCAAAACGGCCTGAAGATGAAGCAGGCATACGCATTGTGAGTTCTGAAATATTCTGCTCTGCTACACGTCCGGCACTGAAATCGGTACGTATGCGCTCCATCACTTTATAAAGCTCATCGGGCATATATGGCTTGAGAAGAAAATCAAAAGCTGAAGAACGAAGCGCATCTATCACATATTTATCGAAAGCCGTATAGAAAACAACACGAGTGGACGGCTCCAGACCTTTGGCGCGCATGGTCTGAAGAAGCTCGATGCCGCTGTCGGCGCCAAGCTCAACATCGAGAAAAAGCACATCGGGCTTAAGAAGCGGAACTGACGCAAGGGCTTCGGATGCGCGGTTCACTGCCGCAAGTATCTCAATATCGCCGAAGGATTCAAGGTCCGAACGCAGGACATCGACCGACATCGGTTCATCGTCTACGATAACTGCTGATAGTCTTCTAGGCATAATCATTAAAGAATCAATGGTTACTTAAATTTCAAACTTATAATCATAAGGCACAAAGAGCTGAAAATCTGTGCCGTGAGAAGACGGCTCGGCAGAAGACATGTCTACAATCGAAATCTTCATTTTGGATGCATTGCGCACGTTGAGCAAATCGACAGTGGAATAAAGTGTCTTCAATCCGTTGCCTGTACCTCTTGATGCCGAAAGACGCGAAGTGGAAGAAAGCCCGGCTCCGTTGTCAACTATATGTATAAGCACTCCCTTGGAGTCTACATCTGATACGTCCACAGAAATGAGCGATGAATCATCTATGCCTGAGGCAAAAGCGTATTTCAAAGCGTTTTCGACAGGAATCTGTATGGACATGGAAGGTATATGCACAGACGGCTGGACAACGGCATCGACATGCCATTCTACACGGGGAACAGAGGAAGATGTTTCACCACGAAGCGACACGAAATCCTTGACAAGCCGGATTTCGTCGTCAAGGCTTACGGATATGCTGTCGGACACGACGAGGTTGCCTCGAAGCACATGAACAAACAACTGCATGATGCGCGAAAGCTCTGTGTGCTGACGCATCAGCGGCATGACGGCATTGATGACATTGAACATGTAATGAGGCGAGATGCGGTTGCGGACATTCTCCATACGCAGACGGGCAAGCTGGCGCAGCTGTTCGTTGTAGCGCCGGTCGTTCTTGCGCTTGACGTAGACGTAGGCAACGAGAACAAGGAGAACGAGGATTACCAATGCTGTAGAAATAAGTATTATGACGTTGTTCTGACGAGCTACGTCGGCACGGCTCTCAGCCAGGTCGGCATTGCGTCGGAGAAGAGTGGTATCGTTGCTGTAGCGATAGTCCATTTCTGCAAGATTGGCCATGTGGCGGACACTGCGTATGGAATCGTCGTACTCGTCTACCTTTACACGATAAGCGTATGCCTTGGAATAATCGCCCTTCTTGGAAAAATACTCCATGAGACGCTGATTGTGAAGATTAAGATATGCAGGACGAACAGCAGAATAATCGTAAGGCAGTGAAAGAAGACTGTCGGCCCGCTTGAGATTGCCTTCCTTAAGTGCCAGAGAAGCCTGAAGACTATTCAGATAGAACATGACTTCGCCGTCATTATCGGAAGAAAATGCAGATGCTGAACGGGCTAGATAGACAGAAGCAGAATCGAGCCGGCCAAGAAGTGTGAAGATTTCACCCATGTTGGCTTCGACACTTGCTGTAATGGACGGTTGACTGAACTTGACTGCAAAATCGTAGGCATTACGGAAACTTTTCAGGGCTTCAGGATAGCGCTTCTCGTAATAATAGCAATTGCCGAGAGTGTTGTAATAGAAATATTTCTCGTACTCAAGACGTATGCTCGTATCGCGTCTGGCCTCGTCAAGGTAATGATGCGCCATACGGAAATTGTACAAATCGATATAGACCTGTGCCAGACCCATATATATGCTGAAACGAGCGCGGTCGGAATATGTCGAGTCGGCTATGCGCAAAGCACGGTGATAGTACATGGAGGCTTCGGCAACATGGCCTTCCTGGCGATTGAGGTCGGCAAGATTGATGCATACGGATTCCATCTCACGTTTGTCGTCTGCACGATTAAGCGCATCGTAGGCATTAGACAAACAGACAAGTGCAGAATCGCGCCTGCCCAAGGCCAGAAACAAGGCATTGCGGTGATTCCAACACATGGCCTCCAGGGCTTCACTGCCGGCATGGGCATGACAAAAGGCAAGAACCTTATCGTTGACATCCATTGCTTCATCAATACGCCCCTGAAGACCTCCGCTGAATGCGGCAAACAATTCCAGCTTGTAATATGATATGCTGTCGGAAATGCCTTTTGGGCATTACGGAATGTCTGTTCGGCCGATACCGGCGAGACGTACATGGAATCATACATGCTGACCAACAATGAATCAACAAATGTGCTTTCACTCTGGTCGGCCGGGAGGGTTTCGCCATCGCTGCATCCTCCGACAAAAAGATTTAAGGCCAATAAACAAAATATGCCCCAATACTTTATAAAAGACTTTATCGCCATAAAAATTACAATGTACAAATTTGTCACACTTATTTCTCACTGAGGAGAAAAAAACGGCCGTACGCCGTTTTTTTATATATCATTTGTTTCTGTTTCTCTCCGCCCGCTGCTCAATCTTTACATCACGCCGACTCTTGCTCTGAGTGACAAGATATACGCCGGAGAAGACCAGAGCTATTGCAGCTCCCTGAAGAAGTCCGAACTTGCCCAATCCGAGAACGACACTGACACCGCAGGCCACAATGGGTTGAACATAATTGTACATGCTGACTACTGTAGGACGCAAATTTTTCTGACCTACCATCATGCAGATATAGGCAATGAATGTTCCGCACACAACAACAAACGCAGACTCAAACCACGAGGAAAGCGGAACTGAAGACCACGAAAGAGCAGACAAATCGGAGAAAGAAAAAGGAAGTATCACAATAGCGGCATAAGTCATCATCCATTTCATGCAGGTGAAGACGGAATAACGCGAGATGAGATGCTTGAATAGAGTCAGATACAAAGCAAAACTGCACTGTGCCGCCAGACAAAGCATATCGCCCAGAAGATTGCCGTCGGCTGAGGGCGAAGCACTGGCAGTGATAAGCAGAGAAGCTCCTACGGCACCGCTCACTATGCCTCCAACCTTTTTGCCGGTGACAGGTTCACGAAGAATTAGAGCGGCCAAAATCATGGTTACGATAGGCATAGTGGTTGTCATGATGCTGGCATTAACTGGAGATGTTATGCTGAGACCTATGGTATAACAGCACTGATTGAAAACAATGCTCAACATTGCTGCAAAAAAGAAGCGCACCATGTCACGTGCAGAAACAGTCTCGCGCTCTACAAACAAAGATGTTATCCAGAAACAGATTGCACCTCCGACGGCACGAAACGTGACCATCTCAATCCCGTTCAGTCCGTGCGTCATGGCATCTTTGCCTATCGGGGCCATCAAGCCCCACATAATACATGCAAGAGCCATGCAAAGATGTCCTTTCAGATTTCCATTAGCTGACATTTTGGAACAGAATTATTTTAAACAAACAAGTAGAACATCAATCGGCAGATTCGCCAAGATAACCGCTTTTGGCAAGTTCGCCAGCAACAAGTTCAAGCTCGTCCCACCACTCCCGGCCGAATGCACGGATAAGCGGTTCGCGCAAGAACTTATAGAGCGGAAGATTCAAGCGTCGGCCTTGTTCAACTGCCGGACGGCATACAGACCATCGATGATAATTGAGTGCCAGAGAATCGCCGACTTTGCTGACACGAATAGGATAAAGGTGGCATGAAAGAGGTTTCTGTACATTGAGACCATTGTTGCGACATGCACGTTCTATGGCACAATAGCAACAACCGTTCTCATGGCATGTAAAGACACAGTCACGTCCATCGACAATGGATGTTACAAACTCGCCATCGCGGTCGACAGTCACAACTCCGTGCTTGCGTATTACCGTACGGGCATCTTCTGACAAATCGTCCCAAATCTTCTCTGCGGCTTCTTCCAGTCCGCCGATTTCAGACTCTTCAACAGGTGCTCCTGCATCGCCTTCAACACAGCATGCTCCGTGGCATGCTGAAAGGTCGCAGCAGAATTTTTCAGTGAAGAGTTCCAATGATACCAGAGTATTGCCTATTTCTACGAGACTCATAAAGCAATATTATTTTTGCAAAGGCTGGCAATTGGATACGACGGCAAAGAACTCAAGGTCGTCAGTTCCTGTATTAACAAGACTATGACTGCATCCACGCGGACAGTAATGGCACTGGCCGGCAGAAACAGCTTCAGACTCTCCTCCTTCAAGCAATGCCTTACCGGCACCCTTCAGGATATAGATAGCCTCACAACTGTCGGTGTGGCAATGCATGCCTATGGATGCTCCCGGATGAAGTACTGCACGGAAAAAACGGCAATCAGAATCGAAAAACATCTTTGCCTTCATGACGCCTTCACCACCTTTGAAATTAGGAAATTCTTCAAAGGGTATATTATCGTAATCGAAAATCATATCGAAGAAACTATTATGTAAAAATATAACCGAAAGCAAATACGTCTCTCCGAACCTTCAAAATAGCAAGGAGAGATGTATTTGCTGAAATGATATTTGAATTATTCAGGCTTTCAGTGCACTGATAAGTTCTTCAGGGAGAAGAAGTGCCTGTTCGCCTGTCTTCATATTCTTGAGATTGAAACGTCCCTGTTCCATTTCTGACTCGCCGGCCATAACAACAAACGGAATGTTCTTTGCATTGGCATAGCTCATCTGCTTCTTCATCTTTGCATTGTCAGGATATATCTCCACGCGGATTCCGTTCTTACGCAAATCTGAAGCTACAGGCAGACAATATTCTGTTTCTTTCTCTCCAAAGTTAACGAAGAGGACTTTAGTGCGCTCTACTGCTTCTGCCGGATAGAGGTCGAGCTGATTGAGCACATCGAAGATTCGGTCTGCGCCGAATGATATTCCGACTCCGGAGAGTCCTGGCATTCCGAAAATACCGGTAAGATTGTCGTAACGTCCTCCACCGGTGATACTGCCGATCTCTACATCGAGAGCCTTTACTTCAAATATAGCTCCAGTGTAGTAATTGAGTCCGCGTGCAAGAGTAAGGTCGAGCTCTATCTGATTATTGAGTTTCAGACGCTCAAGCATATTTATAATATATTCGCACTCTTCTATACCCTTCATTCCAACCTCGCTGTCGGCAAGAACTGTTCTCATCAAGGCAAACTTGTCGGCATTGCTTCCAGACATATTGATGATAGGCTGAAGTTTTTCGATAGCTTCTGCAGGAAGGCCGTTGGCCGCAAGTTCTGCATTGACATTATCCAATCCTATCTTGTCGAGCTTGTCAATGGCAACTGTAATGTCAACAATCTTGTCCGGTTCACCAATAATCTCTGCAATACCGGCCAATATCTTACGGTTGTTGATTTTTATGCACACGCGTATGCCGAAACGAGTGAAAACGGTATCGACAATCTGCATGAGTTCAACTTCATTGAGAAGAGAATCGCTGCCTACAACATCGGCATCACACTGATAGAACTCACGGTAGCGTCCTTTCTGAGGACGATCGGCACGCCACACAGGCTGAATCTGATAACGCTTGAAAGGAAGTGTAAGTTCATCACGGTGCATGACGACATAACGTGCAAAAGGAACTGTAAGGTCGTAACGCAGACCTTTCTCGCAGAACTTTGATGCAAGCTTGGCCGAATTGCGTCCGAGAAGTTCTTCGTCTGTTATGCCCTTGAAATAATCACCTGAATTCTGAATCTTGAAAAGCAGTTTGTCGCCTTCTTCACCATACTTGCCCATCAGTGTTGAGAGGTTCTCCATGGCAGGAGTCTCAATCTGCTGAAATCCATACAGTGCATAGACATCTTTTATGGTGTCGAATATATAATTGCGCTTGGCCATCTCCAAAGGAGAAAAATCGCGCGTTCCCTTAGGTATACCTGGTTTCTGTGCCATCTTTATATCGTTAATCTATTATTTTTTCAAAATCTATATGTCGCCGGATCAGAACATTCCTGACACACGCCTTATGCCTGCAACAAGAACGTCTATTTCTTCTTTTGTGTTGTAAATGCCGAATGAGGCTCTCACTGTACCTTCGATGCCGTAGTGCGTCATGAGAGGCTGTGCACAATGATGACCGGTGCGGACTGCGATGCCGAGACGGTCTAGCAATGTACCCATGTCAAGATGATGTATGTCTCTGACAAGGAAAGATATGACGGCATCTTTATTATCAGACTGTCCGAATATGCGCATGCCCTCAATGTTGCTCAACTGCTCTGTAGCATATCTGGTAAGTTCGTGTTCATAAGCAAAGATATTGTCCATGCCTATGGCTGAAACATAATCCAAAGCTTTGGCCAAAGAGTTAGTTCCAACATAGTCAGGAGTACCAGCTTCGAACTTGTAAGGAAGTTCATTGAATGTTGTTTTCTCGAAACTTACATTCTGAATCATCTCACCACCTCCCTGATAAGGAGGAAGCTTATCGAGCAAATCCTCTTTACCATAAAGGACACCAACTCCAGTAGGGCCGTAGATCTTATGACCGCTGAATGCAAAGAAGTCACATCCTATGTCCTGAACGTCTATCTTCATGTGAGGAGCAGACTGTGCTCCATCTACCAATACCGGAACTCCGTGCTGATGTGCGATATCAACGATACGCTTGACAGGATTTATTGTTCCGAGCACATTCGATACGTGAGTTACACACACAATGCGCGTCTTCTCCGTAAAGAGTTTCTCATACTCGTCCAACAAAAGTTCTCCTTTATCATCAATAGGTATTACGCGTATTGAAGCTCCACGCCTCTCGGCAAGCATCTGCCAAGGTACGATGTTTGAGTGATGCTCCATCTCAGAAACGATTATTTCATCGCCTTCATTGATAAAAGCTTCACCGAAACTGGTTGCCAGAAGATTTATGCTTTCTGTCGTACCACGCGTAAAAACTATTTCATTGGTAGATTTGGCATTAATAAAAGCCCTGACCTTTTCGCGAGCCGCCTCGTGTAGTTCCGTAGCCTGCTGAGAAAGGAAATGCACTCCTCGATGAACATTGGCATTTACCGAATAATATTCATCAACTATTGCTTCGACGACACAACGAGGCTTCTGCGTAGTTGCACCGTTGTCAAGATAAACCAATGGTTTGCCGTATATCTTACGGGACAAGATTGGAAAATCTTCACGTATTTTCTGTATATCGTACATATTGAAAATGATGAATCAAAATTAATAAGACTAAAAAACGGAACTCTACAAACAGCTCGTGCAACTGGAAATGATTATCTCAGAATCCTTTCTGAAACAACATCCGCATCACGGTCTGCACAAGCCACATCCTGCGCACTTGCTCAATTCTCCGCGAAAACGCTTCTCAACAAGATGATGCAGACGGTCGCGCAACGGCTCTAGCTTTATCTCATCGATGACCTGACCGACAAATGCAAACATAAGCATCATGCGGGCTTCTTCGCGCGAAATGCCTCGCTGCTGCATATAAAACATTGCGCGTTCATCCAACTGGCCGACTGTGGCTCCATGAGCACACTTAACATCGTCAGCATATATTTCAAGCATAGGCTGGGTGTACATGCGAGCATCGCTGGTTGCACACAAGTTTGCATTCGTTTCCTGAGACGATGTCTTCTGCGCTCCTTCACGTACAAGGATTTTTCCGGCAAAAGCACCTACTGCAGAATCGTCGAGTACATATTTATAAAGTTCACGACTTGTGCAATGAGGCACACGATGATCAATCAGCGTATTGTTGTCCACATGCTGATTCTTATCTGCTATGACGCAACCGTTGAGCACAACTTCACTGCCTTCGCCTTCCATAGCAACACAAGTCGTATTTCTAGTAAGACCGTTGTAAAGCGTGATGTTGTTGAGATTTACACTGCAATCACGACCGGCATGAACATACATGTTGCTGAAGCGGGAACATTTGACATGTGTTTCTTCAAGCTCATACATATCCAAATGTGAATTGTCGCCACAATACACCTCAACAACCTGGGTTGTAAGAAAACGTACGCTGTCAGCTGCATGATCGCAGAAAAGCAATGTAGCCTCTGCCCCTTCTTCGAGAACAACAAGCACACGGCGGTTCACCATCATGTCAACATCAGATCTTAAGATATTGACAACCTGTACTGTTTTTGACAGCTTCACATTCTTTGGTACATATACGAACATACCATCCTGTGCAAACGCTGTATTCAAAGCCGTTATTGCATCAGAAGAAGTTTCTGCAGCTTTAGCATAATACTTTGCAACGAGTTCCGGATAGATTTCAGAAGCCTGCTTGAGCGAACCTACAAATATGCCCTGATCAAAAGCAGGAACACCGGAAGCACCAGTATAAAACATGTCATTTTCCATGAAATACAACTGAGTGCTCAGATTTGGGACATCGCACTTGAAGGCTTCATAAGGATTTACCGGGAAAGCCAATCTAGCAATGTTCAATCCATAATCGTCAGAGAAGACCTTATCTACATCTGTATAGCGATACTTCTCATCCTTCAAAGAAGGAAATCCAAGGCGCTCAAAGTCAGCCATAGCCTTATCGCGTACTGCATTCATGACAACAGAGCCATGAGCGTCAACGACATTGCGATTTCCTTTATAAAGGTCTATATATTGTTTTTCACTGTTTGCCATAAATCAGGGATTAAGCTCCAACCTCATCTTTTATCCAGTCAAAACCTTTATTCTCAATCTCCAATGCCAGACTAAAATCGCCAGTCTTGACAATTCGTCCTCCAAGGAGCACATGTACCACATCTGGCTTAATGTAGTCCAGAAGTCTCTGGTAATGAGTTATGACCATTGCGCTGGTATCGGATTTTCTGAGACGGTTGAAACCTTCCGCAACAATTCTCAAGGCGTCAACGTCCAAACCAGAATCCGTTTCGTCAAGAATACAGAATTTAGGTTCCAACATTGCCATCTGGAAAATCTCATTACGTTTTTTCTCACCGCCACTGAATCCTTCATTCACAGAGCGATTTATAAGCTTGCTGTCAATTTCAACCAGCTTGCGCTTTTCCCTCATGAGTTTCAAGAAATCCGTCGATTTAAGCGGTTCCTCACCCAGTGCCATACGACGTGCATTTACTGCTGCACGCATGAAATTCACCATGCTTACACCAGGAATCTCCACCGGTTGCTGGAACGACATGAATATGCCGGCATTTGCCCTCTCTTCAGGCTTCATTTCCAACAAGTTCTGTCCGTTGAATATTATTGAACCGCTTGTTACTTCGTAAGCAGGATTTCCAACAATGACATTGCTCAACGTACTTTTTCCCGCACCGTTGGTACCCATCAGTGCATGTATCTCACCGTCGTTGATTACGAGATCAACACCTTTCAATATTTCTTTGCCATTGATGCTGGCATGCAGATCCTTTATTTCTAGCATAGTTGTTTAAAATTAAATAGAAAGCGGTAAACGATTCGCATCTTTAATGCTATCCCACTGTGCCTTCCAATGACACAGACAACAATTTCTGAGCCTCGACAGCAAATTCCATCGGAAGCTTGTTGATAACATCCTTTGCGTAACCGTTGACAATAAGTCCCACTGCCTCTTCCGTCGATATTCCACGCTGATTGCAATAGAACAGCTGGTCTTCGGAAATCTTAGATGTTGTAGCTTCATGCTCCACAACAGCAGTGTTATTATGTATATCCATGTAAGGGAAAGTGTGAGCGCCGCACTCGCTTCCGAGCAGAAGGGAATCGCAAGAACTGTAATTTCTCGCACCATCAGCCTTAGGACTGACCTTCACCAGACCGCGATATGAATTCTGGCTTTTGCCGGCAGATATACCCTTACTTATGATAGTGCTTCGGGTATTCTTGCCTATATGTATCATTTTCGTACCAGTGTCAGCCTGCTGATAGTTGTTGGTAACTGCAACAGAATAAAATTCCGCCTGCGAATTATCACCGCTCAATATACAGCTCGGATATTTCCATGTAATGGCCGATCCGGTTTCCACCTGAGTCCATGAAAGCTTACTGTTGACGCCTCTCAGATGTCCTCTCTTGGTCACAAGATTCAAGACACCACCCTTGCCTTCGGAATCACCAGGATACCAATTCTGCACGGTACTGTATTTCACTTCTGCATTGTCCATCACCACAATTTCCACAATAGCGGCGTGAAGCTGGTTCTCATCACGCATAGGTGCCGTACATCCCTCAAGATAAGACACATACGAACCTTCGTCGCAGACAATCAGCGTACGCTCAAACTGTCCGGTATTCCTTGCGTTGATTCTGAAATACGTAGACAGCTCCATCGGACATCTGGTATTCTTTGGTATATAAACAAATGATCCGTCGCTGAATACAGCAGAATTCAACGCTGCAAAAAAGTTGTCTCTCGGCGGAACGACACTTCCCAAATACTTGCGCACCAAGTCTGGATAGTTCTTCACGGCCTCGCTTATAGAACAGAAAATGATATTTTTCTCTGCAAGCTTCTCCTTGAATGTTGTCTTCACCGAGACTGAATCCATGACAGCATCGACTGCAGTTCCGCTCAATGCCAAACGTTCTTCCAAAGGTATACCCAACTTGTCGAAGGTTTTCATCAGCTCCGGATCAATCTCGCCATTCCCGCTGTTTTCCTTCTTCTTTGTAGGGTCTGCATAGTAGGATATAGCCTGATAATCAATTTCAGGCATTTTCAAGTGTCCCCATGACGGCTGTTTCATCGTCAACCAGTGACGATATGATTCCAATCTGAAATCCAAAAGCCACTGCGGTTCCTCCTTTTTTGCAGAAATGAGGCGTATGACGTCCTCATCAAGCCCTTTTTCTATAATTTCGGTTTGAATATCAGTTGTGAAGCCGAATTTATACTTTTCTTCGGCCACTTTCCTGACAAACTCATTCGATTCGCTCATTTCTCATTATTTCTTATGTATCAGAACGGAAGTCTCAATACTTTTTACCACAAAAACTTTAATACACTCTACACATTAATGCCCGTGATGCTTAAAGGGAATCGGCTGTCATCACTCCTTTTCGTCAGACACAGTGTATTTCACATCCATCAATCCACGATGGACCTTTTCTCCAGCATCAACAGCATCATTCATTTCAGTCATGTCGTCCACGATGAATGCATCTGGAACTACTCTCTGAGCAGAATGTTTGACAAAATAGAAAAGTTCCGGACGCTTTCCGAGTTTGTCCGGCGAGAATCCTCCCTCACTCTCTATAAAGTCCATAATATTGAAAATGAATGACAACAAGGCACAATAAGTAACAGCTCCGATTATCATTCCAGCTATCCTGTTCAAGAAACCTAGATTAACTATATTCAAGAACTTAGTCAGAACTGTTGCAACTATTCCGCAAGCAACAGGTACCAGGACCACCAGCAATACAAATGCAATGAATTGGCACGTGGTCTGCGAAGTACCTATATGAGGTGTAAGCAATTCTGCAAACTCCCTATACATTGTACATGCTACAAAAAGTCCCACCACTATTCCGGCCAGATGTGCAATCTGCTTCAATGCTCCTTGGGTCCATCCCATAATTGCACCTAAGGCCAAAATCACAATTATCAAAACGACCATATTAAATGTATTTATTTCACAGACAAAGGACTCGAAGTCAGCTATGTCCGGAACACCAAACAGAGGACACAGCCAAAAGCCATGTCCGCCGTACGGAATTTAGTATTATATATAATATACTGCAAAGACGCCCTGCCGAAAGCAGGCCGTCTCATGCAAGATATCATTTAAGTTTCTGTTTCACCTCTATCTCGGCAAACGTTTCGAGAATATCACCTTCCTTGATGTCGTTGTAGTTTACAATAGAAATACCGCAATCGAAGTTGCAAGATACCTCCTTGACATCATCCTTGAATCGCTTAAGTGCGTTTATTGCACCGGTGTAGATGACAATACCATCACGTATTACGTGTACCTTATCAGAACGGTGAACCTTACCTTCAAGGACAAATGCACCTGCAACAGTTCCGACCTTGGTAATCTTGTAAACCTGACGAACCTCGACAGTAGCAGTTGTTTCCTCCTTGATTTCAGGAGCAAGCATACCTTCCATTGCGCTCTTGACCTCCTCTATAGCATCATAGATGATTGAATACAGACGAATGTCAACACCTTCCTGTTCTGCCATCTTTCGTGCTGTAGCAGAAGGACGTACCTGGAATCCGATTATGATAGCATCAGAAGCTTCTGCCAATGAAACATCGCTTTCGGAAATCTGACCTACAGCCTTGTGAATGACATTTACCTGAATCTTTTCTGTAGAAAGCTTTATCAACGAGTCGCTCAAAGCCTCTATAGATCCGTCCACGTCACCCTTCACGATGATGTTCAACTCCTGGAATCCGCCGAGAGCTATGCGTCGTCCGACTTCATCAAGTGTAAGCATCTTCTGAGTTCTCAAGCCCTGCTCGCGCTGCAGCTGCTCGCGCTTGTTGGCAATTTCCCTAGCCTCCTGTTCTGTAGACATTACGTGGAAAGTATCACCGGCTGTAGGAGCACCGTTCAGACCGAGAATCAATGCCGGTTCTGCAGGAAGAGCCTGCTTGATGCGCTGTCCGCGCTCATTGAACATAGCTTTGATCTTTCCGTAATTTGTTCCTGCGAGCACGATATCACCCTGATGAAGTGTTCCGTTCTGCACGAGAACTGTTGCAACATATCCGCGTCCCTTGTCAAGCGATGACTCAATGATAGAACCAGTTGCCTTACGGTTTGGATTAGCCTTCAGATCAAGCATTTCAGCCTCGAGGAGAACCTTCTCCATCAATTCCTTAACACCTTCACCCTTCTTTGCAGAAATGTCCTGGCTCTGGTATTTACCGCCCCAATCCTCAACAAGGAAGTTCATAGCAGCCAGCTCTTCCTTAATCTTTTCAGGATTTGCTCCTGGTTTATCAACCTTATTTATTGCAAATACCATAGGGACATTTGCTGCAACAGCATGATTGATAGCCTCTTTTGTCTGCGGCATGACATTATCGTCGGCCGCTATGATGATAATTGCAATATCTGTAACTTTTGCTCCACGTGCACGCATCGCAGTAAATGCCTCGTGTCCAGGAGTATCAAGGAATGTGATTTTCTTTCCGTCAGCCAACTTTACGTTGTATGCACCGATGTGCTGCGTAATACCTCCGGCCTCACCGGCAATCACATTCGTCTTACGTATATAGTCGAGAAGCGAAGTCTTTCCGTGGTCGACGTGTCCCATTACAGTAATGATTGGTGCACGTGGCACAAGATCTTCTTCACGATCTTCTTCTTCCTCGATAGCATTTGAAACATCAGAACTTACATACGAAGTTGTGAATCCGAATTCCTCCGCAACGAGATTGATTGTTTCAGCATCAAGACGCTGGTTTATTGAAACCATTATTCCGATAGACATACAAGTGCTTATGACCTCAGTAACCGGAACATTCATCATGCTCGCAAGTTCGTTGGCAGTAACGAATTCCGTTATCTTGAGCACCTTGCTTTCTGCCTCTTCCATACTTTCCTGCTCGTGCATGTGCTTGTGCACAGCATCACGTTTTTCCTTTCTGTACTTGGCTGCATTCTTAGTCTGCTTGGTTGTGAGTCTTGCAAGAGTCTCCTTAACCTGCTTAGCAACTTCCTCGTCGGTAAGTTCCTGCTTCTGCACAGCAGGACGCTTGCCGTTCTTTCCGGCTTTAGCCTGATTCTTGGCATTCGGACGCTGTCCGCCCTTAGGCTGATTGCCCTGAGGCTGTCCCTTGCCTTGTCCCTTTGCTCCGTTCTGTCCAACAGGAGCAGTGACATCAACTCGTTCCTTGTTTATTCTTACGCGCTTCTTTTTCTTGCCGGCCTCACTATTGGCATCAGCACCTTTTCCCGACATTTCCTTAAGCAGCGACTCCTTGTATTTAGCCTTTGCTTCCTGTCTCAGTCGTTCCTTTTCATCGCGTTCCTTCTTCTTCTCGGCCTTGCTCTTTCTGTCAGGACGAGTTTTAGAATTTATATTCGACAGGTCTATAAATCCAACCTGCTTGAACTGTACTCCTGCATCCGGTGTAGGCATTCTGTAAATGCCATCCTTGTCAACTTCAGGCGATTTCGCCGATGCAGTCTTTTCTTCATTATTATTCTTGGCTGCACCGTCCTTCTCAGCACTGATGCGCATTTCTTCTGCAGGCTTGTTTTCCTGCTGTGATTTCTTTTCTTCCAAATTCTTGTTCTCCACAGGCTTTTCAGTGATTTCTTTAGCCTGAGACTTTTCAGCAGAAGCTTCAGTCACTTCTGTCGGTGTATTCGCTTGCTGTACGGCAGGTTTTTCATCAACATCATTGCCGTTATCTTTTACCGGACGGGTGTCAATTTTTCCTAGAACCTTAATTTGCGGTTTTTTCTCACTGCTCACGCGGAATATCTCCTGTCTCTGCTTTTCTTTTTCCTTCTCTCTACGTTCTTCTCTTTCTTGTTTCTCTTTTTCCTTGCGTTTCTTTATATCCATTTTCGTTTCGTCATGGATATTCTTATCTGCTCCGAAGGCACCCATGAGCAGGTTGTACTGTTCATCCGTGATCTTTGCGTTGGGGCTGGCATCTTCAAGAGCCAGTCCCTTCTTCTGCAGGAATTCAGCCACGGTGTTGATTCCTACATTGAGTTCTTTTAAAGCTTTATTCAGTCTTACTGCCATATATATCGTTTAGTGAATATTAAATAGTGAATGATCATACAATATCCCGGCATTGCAACATCCAAGACTTTTCCAATCACAGATTGCTGGCCGCTTTCGCAGACCGCCGGAGCCCCAGCGTAAGAATAGCAAAACGGTTACCGCCAAAGCACGAACATAACCACTCACTATCCACAGAAACTCTCTTTCTACTCGTCCATTATCTTATTCCTCGAATTCTGCCTTGAGTATTCTCAACACGTCGTCAACAGTATTCTCCTCCAGGTCAGCCTTCTCGATAAGCATTTCGCGCGGAGCATTGAGCACGCTCTTCGCTGTTTCCAGACCAATAGACTTGATGGAATCGATTATCCAGCCGTCGATTTCGTCTTTGAACTCATCGAGGTAGATGTCCTCTTCATCCTGTTCGCGGTCGTCGACCTCGCGGAATACATCGATGGTATATTCAGTCAGCATGCTGGCGAGCTTGATGTTGTAACCGTTCTTACCAATGGCAAGCGATACCTGATCAGGCTGCAGATAAACCTCAGCCTTGCGCTCTTCCTCATTCAGCACGATAGAAGTTATCTTCGCAGGGCTCAAAGCTCTCTGAATGAAAAGTTTCATGTTGCTTGTATAGTTGATAACATCGATGTTTTCATTTCTGAGCTCTCTCACGATGCCGTGTATACGGCTGCCCTTTACACCTACACATGCACCTACCGGGTCAATTCTTTCATTGTAGCTCTCCACAGCAATCTTGGCTCTCTCACCTGGTATACGTGCAATCTTTCTGATTGTAATGAGTCCGTCGTTGATTTCAGGAACTTCCTGTTCCAACAGTCTCTGAAGGAACTCCGGTGCTGTACGGCTCAGAATAATCTTAGGATTGTTGTTGAGATTGTCAACTCTCAACACGACAGCTCTTGCAGTTTCTCCCTTGCGGAAAAAGTCTGAAGGAATCTGTTCAGTCTTAGGCAGGAGCAATTCGTTGCCTTCATCGTCAAGAAGCAAAGTCTCGCGCTTCCATATCTGATAAACTTCGGCACTAATGATTGTTCCGACCTTATCAGCATATTTGTTGTAAAGATTGTCGTGCTCGAGTTCGAGAATCTTTGATGCCATTGTCTGACGAAGGTTCAATATGGCTCTGCGTCCGAAATCTGTAAAGTTGACGTTCTCACTGACCTCCTCGCCGATTTCATAGTCAGCATCAATCTTCTGAGCATCTGTAAGACTAATTTCAGTATTGCTGTCCTTGACCTCATCGTCTGCAACGACCTTACGGTTGCGGTAGATTTCAAAGTCGCCCTTATCCGGATTCACGATGACATCAAAATTTTCATCAGAACCGAACATTTTCTGCAGGACACTTCTGAACGAATCTTCAAGTACGCTCACGAGCGTTGTTCTGTCAATATTCTTTGTTTCCTTGAACTCCTGAAATGTGTCTATCAGGTTTATCTGTTCATCCTTTTTCTTAGCCATTTCTATATTTGTTTATTTATTTCTCACTTGAAATCTATGACGGCCTTCACCCATTTGACGTCGCCATAGCCGAAATGTTTGTCCACATCCTGTATCTGCGGACGTTTCTTTCCTTCCACCTTCACCTTTTCCTTGACAGTCACTGTAAATCCTGACTCATCGGCTTCTTTCAGCAAAGCTTCAAAATGCTTGCCGTCGGTAGGAAGGACATCCACTTCACCGCCTATGTGGTTGATAAACTGCTGGACCACCTTGAACGGCTGTCCTATACCTGCAGAACCGACCTCGAGTTCATAATCCTCGACATCGCGGTCAAGTCCGGATTCGATATATTTGCTGAGTTCACAGCAGTCTTCAATCCAGACACCATCCTTATGGTCTATTTCAACTACGATTCTGTTCTGCTTGTCGACTTCAACGTCTACCAGAAAATACTCTTTGCCGTTCAGCCATTCACCGACCAGCCCCTTTACTTTTTCTTTGTCTATCATACTGTTAAAGCGGTTACAAAAAGGAGGAGACTTACAAGCCCCCTCCATCCATTTCAGTGCAAAAATACATTATTTCATACTAACATACAAGAAAAAAACGTATTTTTATATATTATAAGGTGTAAGATTGCACAGTTATCAGCTGAGCCTGCACATTGACCGGCTTGGAATTCATTTCAAAGCCTTGAACTCTTCAGACAAAGAGCCGCGGTCGACACCAAGTTCTATTGCACGCTCAAAATCCTGCCTGGCAAGCCTTTTCTTGCCCTGCTCCAAATACAGATACGCACGTGCCAGAACATAATTGCGGTTCTTCGGATCAAGTTCGACAGCCTTGCTGAGGTCCATTATCGCCAACTCCGGCAATTTCTTTTCTACCTCCATATCAGCTTTCACAGAATACACTTCTGCCTTGTCAGGATACTGATTGACAAGCAGTTCCATTTTCTCCAAAGCTTCGTTCAGGCGATTCATTTTCTGAAGGAGAACCGCCAGCCCCAATCTGGCTGTATAATTGTCAGGTTCCTTTGCTATAACCTTCTCATAATCCATCTTGGCAGAATTATAGTCACGCCGTTCCATACATGCATAAGCTCTGAACATCAGAGCCTCGATATTGTTTGGATCGACATCTATGACACTGCAGTAGTCCACATACGCACTGTTGAAATTTCCGATACGAAGATACAGATTGGCGCGCGCCATTAGTATCGGAACAGAAAGCGGAGCAGAGTTCAACGCCATGGTATACGATTCCACGGCGTCCTTGTCATGTCCCATACGTTCTTGAACGCGTCCCAGATCAGTAAAGACCAGCGCATTACGATAATCCGAAGGCGAAAGGGCCAGAGCCTTTCTGAAAAACTTCTCAGCCTGCTCCAGACTATCAGCTGAAGCGGCCTTTTGTCCTGCAGAAATACACTCCTCGTACGTATTCTGAGCCGACACTTCCGCGAATGCCGTCATCATCAGGACAAATATCAAAATAAAATTCTTTTTACCCATACGGTTGCAAATATAATAAATCCAAATCGCCTATGTCATTTTTGACAATACAGAAATTATTCGTACTTTCGTAAACATAATAAAAATCAGACAAAAATATGGATTACAAGAAGAAATACAGCGGACGGCAAGAGGAAATGGCAAGATATGCAAAAGCCATGGGCCATCCTGCAAGAATAGCCATACTCGATTTTCTGGCAGAACAAGAATCATGTTATTTCGGCGACATCCATGAAGAACTGCCTATCGCCAAGGCCACAGTGTCTCAGCACCTGAAGGAACTTAAAGACGCAGGACTGATACAAGGCGAAATTGAAGCTCCAAAGGTAAGATACTGCATCAATCAGGAGAACTGGAAAACAGCGAAGAAACTATTCAAGGAATTCTTCAAACAGGGCATACAGAAAAAGAAAGATTGCTGCGATTGAACTACAAACGCACACTTGACGTGCAGAAGAACAACCGCCAAGAAGCTCAATCATGCCAGTCTTTTAAGAATCGGCAAAAAGATGAGCGCTCGCGACGAAAATTCCGAGCGCGCAGAAATTCAACCGTGAGCGCTCGGAACATTGACAATATGGCACCATATAAAAACATTGTCAGGCTCAAATATCGAAATATGACAAAATGGACATGCGGCACATATTTTGTGCGTATGCCGGAAAATACATACAAACAACTTTTAAAACATTCAGAATTATGATTTCGGAAAAACTTCAAAACGCCATCAACGTTCAGATTACAGCAGAAATGTGGTCTTCAAACCTCTATCTTTCCATGTCATTCTATCTTAAGGTACAGGGATTCGACGGAATGGCAGAGTGGATGAAAAAGCAATCTCAGGAAGAACTTCAGCATGCTTACGACTTGGCTGACTACGTAATCAAGAGAGGCGGAACTGCAAAAGTCGACAAGATAGACGTTGTTCCTCAGACATGGGAAAGCGTTCAGGATGTATTTGACGGTGTATACAAGCATGAATGCCACGTATCTAAGCTGATCGACGATCTTGTAAATGTTGCTTCTGAAGAAAAGGACAAAGCATCACAGGATTTCTTGTGGGGTTATGTACGCGAGCAGGTTGAAGAAGAAGCCACAGCTCTCAACATTGCAGAAAAAATCAGAAAATGCAAGGACGAAGGCAGCATGTTGTTCATGGACGACAAGCTCGGACAGAGAAAATAATAAAATATACGAACTGACTAGTTCAGCAATAAACGCCCCGGTGCAAATCAAAATGCGCCGGGGCATTTTATTATCAGCCGACACAAATTTTACACCGTACCGGCAAATAATCTTGCGCAGAGAAGCAAGAACAGAAACAACGGCTGAAAACTTTCATAAAGCCGACTTAAAATAGTATGCAGACAATGCAAAGTACCGGCACGCCAACTATCTAAAACAAACATAAAATTTACAAAAAGGGAATGCGTTTTAAAATAATTGCATTCCCTTTTACATTTCAACAAAAAAAATGTAACTTTAGAGCCATTGGAAAACTCAACAAAAAACTTTGATACCATGAACAATATAAAGGATTACGAGCTGTCTGCATGCAAAGACACTATGAACAAGTGGATGAAGAGATTCGGCGTCAAGTTCGGCGTCCACTATAAAGGTGCGTTCAAGGAACAGCAAGAGCCGTACGACCCGATACCGCACATTATCTCAAAAAAAGAGTGGGAGCACATCGAGAAAGGACTGAAACAGAGAAGTTATGTCCTTAACAAATTCTTATGGGATGTATATCACGACAAACATATTGTCAAAGACAAAATAATACCTGAAGAATTGATATATTCTTCAAAAGGCTATATGCCTGAATGCGAAGGCATCGACCCAGTGCACGGAGTCTATACACACATCGCAGGAATAGACTTGGCACAAGATTCAAAAGGCGACTGGTATATTCTGGAAGACAAGCTGCGCCTTCCTTCTGGAGTCTCCTACCCGATGATTGCAAGAACAGTCACGGAAAAAGTTTGTCCTGAAATCTACAAGAGGAACAAAGTGGTAGACAACCGCAACTATCTCGATCTTCTCAAGAACATGATGGACGAAATGTGCAACGGAAGAGGCGAAGCTGTTGTGCTCACACCCGGCAGAGACAACCCTACATTTTACGAACATTCGTTCCTGGCATACAAGACAGGAGCTACGCTGGCATTCCCTGGCGACCTGATAATCGAAGACAACTGCGTCTATTATTCGGGACTCTACAATGAGAAGAAACGTGTAGGATGCATATACAGAAGAGTCAACGACGAATATATCGACCCTAACATGTTCAAGGCCTCATCCGTACTGGGAGTTCCAAACATAATGGAATCATACAGCAAAGGAAATGTATCTCTTATCAATGCTGTGGGCAATGGAGTGGCAGACGACAAGAGCATCTACTATTTCATCCCGAAAATGATAAGATATTATCTGAATGAAGACCCTATCATTCCAAACGTCAACAGCTATCTGCCGTACTACAGCGAAGACATAAACTACATTCTTGACAACATCAGCAAACTGGTCATCAAGGACAACACGATGGTAGGCGGATACGGAGTTATATACGGATGCAACCTGAGCACGGCAAAAGTGGAAGAGCTGCAGAGACTCATACGAAAAGAACCTAGCAGATGGATTGCCGAAGACATGGTTGATTTCAAGAAGCTGGACATCTGGGAAGACGGAACTATAGCCCGCAGACGATCCGACATGAGAGCATTCGTCATAAACGGTAAAGAACCAGTCGTATGGAAGGGTGCGCTGACCAGATTCACCAGAGACGCAGACTCCAGAACCGTCAACACTCCTTATGGATGCGGTTTCAAGGACACATGGATCATGGAAGATTAGCAACAGAACAACAAGCCGGATGCACAACACCTTTTCGTCATGCATTCGGCTTGCTTATAGACTGACAAACAAAGCACAACCGCAAAACAGCCGAAAAGCTCTTTCCCTGTTTTGCATTGTCATAAAGTTTGACTAATTTTGCTCCAACAGACTCAAAATGAGCCTTAAATTAAGAAAATATTCACTATAACAGATCCAATTCATTATGGCAAAATTCAAAAGAATACTGCTTAAGCTCAGTGGCGAGAGCCTCATGGGAGAACAGAAATACGGCATCGACACAAAACGTCTCAACGAATATGCACAGCAGATAAAGGAAGTACACGACATGGGTGTACAGATAGGTATAGTCATCGGTGGAGGAAACATATTCCGCGGACTCAGCGGCGCAGGAAAAGGCTTCGACAGAGTCAAAGGCGATCAGATGGGCATGTGTGCAACCGTCATCAACAGCCTGGGCCTCAGTTCGGCACTAGGAGCAATCGGATGCAAAAGCCGCGTACTTACAGCCATCCGTATGGAACCTATCGGTGAATTCTACACAAAATGGAAAGCCATCGAAGCAATGGAAAACGGCGAAGTGGTCATCATGTCTGCAGGAACAGGCAACCCTTACTTCACAACAGACACAGGCTCCTCGCTCAGAGGCATTGAAATCGAAGCTGACGTAATGCTGAAGGGTACACGCGTCGACGGAGTCTACACTGCAGACCCGGAGAAAGACCCTACTGCAACAAAATTCTCAGAAATTACTTACGACGAGATATACAACAAGGGACTGAAGGTTATGGACCTTACTGCAACAACAATGTGCAAGGAAAACAACCTGCCTATCTACGTCTTCAACATGGACGTATACGGTAATCTCAAGAAAGTAATGGACGGAGAAAACATCGGTACGCTCGTACACAATTGATATAACAGATAAATACGTTTGACAACAGGCACATGCTACACTCTGCAACGAGTGAGCATGTGCCTGTTATATATATATTTGCATACAAAGACAAGCAGTTAAAATGAAAGGAATAATGCATGAAAAAATTCTCGATGAATAAATCAAGCAGAAAAAACCTGCAGCACACCATAAGTGGAACAATATTGGCAAGACTGTTTATGGCAATTCTGTTTGTTTGCGCCAACTGCATCAGCGCCACCGCACAAGACTGGCACGAACTGTACAAAAAAGGCCAAGAATATGAAAAGAAATCTATGACCGTCAAGGCTATGACGTGTTATGAAGAAGCCTTGAAAATAAGCAATAACGATACAATCCTTCGCGCTGTTGCAAACTGCCTATATATGCGTGGCTACTACAGGAAATGCATCAATCTCTGCAGGGAGATAATCGAAAGGGATGAAAACAATGAAGACCTGACACTCATTGCAAAATGCTATGAGAAGATAAGTATACCCGATTCATCTGTCGTATATCAGAAAATTCTGGCAAACCGCGAGATTGAAAACTACTCCAACCTCATGAGCCTGGCAAGGAATCTCGCAGACATCCAGGAATATGATACAGCCATAGTGTATCTTGACAGATATTACAAAGTGGATTCTACAAACCTTATTGTAAACACGCAAAGGGCATACACTCTGTTTCAGCTGGAGAGGTTCAAAGAAGCCGAAGCCGAATATCGGAAACTTCTGGATGCCGGGATGGAAAATATCGGAATAAACTATTATCTGGGAATGGCCTGCAGCAGTCTGGGCAAGAAAAATGATGCACGCGACTATCTTTACCGAGCGGTAAAAATGAGCCAGCGTGGAAATGCATATATTCTCGCAAAGTACGGCGCGGCCGCTGTTGAATCCGGTTCTGTTGTTGAGGGACGGAATGTGATAGAGGAGGCCATCGAAAAACTGCAGCCTGACACCACGTTCTTGTCTTCTTTGCGCTACATGCAGGCAAAAGCCTACATGACATATTTCGACTATGACAATGGCATAAAATACTACAAGATGGCATGGGATCTCGACCACTCCCAATATAACGTGCTGTACATGACAGCCAGAGCATACGGACTTAACAAGGATCATAAAAACGAAGAGAAATATCTGCGGATGTTCGTAGACAAAGTGAATGCGTGCGAGGAGGATGAGGAGAAGGAGGTTTACGAAAAGTTGCTTGCGACTGCAGAAAAGCGTTTGTCAGAACTGAAAGTAGAGAAATTCTTCAAGGGCGAGCAATAATCGTTACGACACAGCGTCGTCTATACAGGGATGATAAAAGCCGGAAGAGTTCACAAAGTCGTGTTTTTCCAAAAAAGACAGCAAAAACGGCACAAAACATCCTTAAAGTTGCAAAAATAGAAAAATTGCAATATTTTTGAGGTTAAATTTATAAACTACAAAAAGTATTCGTATGATAGACGTTAAACAATGCTTGCAGGAAGCAGAAGAGAAAATGGAGATGGCAGCAATGTATCTGGAGGAATCACTTAGCAGAATACGCGCCGGCAAAGCGAATGTACACATTCTGGACGGAATACGCGTAGACTCATACGGAAGTATGGTTCCGTTGAGCAACGTGGCCACCCTGATGACGCCTGATGCACGGTCGATAACCATCAAACCGTGGGACAAGAGCATGCTTAAGGTCATTGAAAAAGCCATAATAGACTCACCTGTAGGAATTATGCCGGAAAACAACGGTGAAATAATCAGACTCGGCATACCGCCTCTCACAGAAGAAAGACGCCGCGACCTCACAAAGCAGTGTGCTAAAGAAGAAGAGACTGCCAAAGTAAGCGTGAGAAACGCAAGAAGAGACACTATAGAAAAGCTCAAGAAGAGCATCAAGGAGGGTACACCTGAAGACGTCGAGAAAGACGCCGAGGAGAAGTGCCAGAAAATCCACGACAAATACATCAAGAAGATTGAAACCATGCTCGTGGAGAAGAACAAGGAAATAATGACAGTATAATAAAAACTAAAGGCGGTCTGCAGAAAAATGCGGCCGCCTAAAAAATTTCATTGCAACTTGCGAGGCATAGTAATAAAAAATACAGGAAGCTGGTACACCGTAAAAGGAGACAACGGAGAAACTGTCGAATGCAAGATAAAGGGCAACTTCAGGCTCAAAGGCATACGCAGCACAAACCCCGTTGCCATAGGAGATCATGTGGAATATATTCCAGAACCTGACAAATCGGCTCTGATAACCAAGATATACGACAGGAAGAATTACGTTATCAGAAAAGCCACAAACCTGTCCAAGCAGTCGCACATCCTGGCGGCGAATGTAGATCAATGTTTCCTTATCGTAACCATCAAACGTCCGGAAACATCAACAGTTTTCATCGACAGATTTCTTGCTTCGGCCGAAGCCTACAGAATACCGGTTACGCTGGTGTTCAACAAAATCGACTTACTGACAGAAGATTACGAAAAAGAGTATCTCGAAGGCATGACCACGCTGTATTCGCAAATCGGTTATAAATGTATAAGCGTTTCAGCTGAAACCGGATACAACGTAGACAAGCTGAAGAATGAACTGAAGGGAAAAATCACATTGCTTTCAGGAAATTCCGGTGTAGGAAAATCTACACTGATAAACAAGATGTTCCCATATCTCAACCTTAAGACTGGAGAAATATCCGACGCCTTCGATACGGGAAAACACACAACAACATTCTCTGAAATGTTTCCTATCGACGACGAGGGCTACATAATAGATACTCCAGGAATAAAAGGATTCGGAACTTTCGATATGGAAAGGAACGAAGTTGGGCATTACTTCAAGGAAATCTTTGAATACTCAAGCAACTGCAGATTCAACAACTGCACACATACACACGAACCAGGATGCGCTGTAAGGGAAGCTGTAGAAAGACATGACATAAGCGAAAGCAGATACAATTCATATCTCAGCATACTGGAAGACAAGAACGAGGATAAATACAGAGCCGAATTCTGACAGAGCCTAATATCTGTAACATAATATATTATTTCGTTTGCCATGACAGAACTAGAAAAGTTGCACAACGGCCTTTTAGCAGACTATAGGGACGAAGAAATACAGAAGATTTTGAAACGGACAAAAAGTCTGCTTCCGAAATTCAATTCCATTGCATTCAGAGGGAAAAACTATAGAGAGGTTCTGAAAGAGCTCATACCTGACATACCGGAAAGCTCCAACATCGTACCACCGTTCTATTGCGATTTCGGCACCGGCATACACATAGGCGAACACGTATTCATAAACTTCAATTGCACAATGCTGGACAACAGCAGCATAAGCATAGGAAATCACACTCTGATAGGACCGAACTGCCAGTTTTATTGTCCTCAGCACCCAATGGACTATCGAGAACGAAGAGAACCGAAAGAATATGCATTTCCTATAAAGATCGGCGACGACTGTTGGCTTGGAGGGGGAGTGATAGTATGCCCAGGAGTTACGATAGGCAGCAGGTGCATCATTGCTGCAGGGAGCGTTGTCACCGAAGACATCCCAGACGATTCACTTGCAGCAGGCAATCCTGCAAAAGTAAAACGAAAGCTCAATCAGTAACATGCTTTATATTGCGCGGATGGTGGTTTATTATTTCCTCGCGCAAGCGCGTCATATCGACATGCATATATATTTCGGTTGTTGATATGCTTTCGTGACCGAGCATAGCTTGGATTGCACGCAGATTCGCACCGCCCTCAAGAAGATGCGTGGCAAAACTGTGGCGGAACGTGTGCGGACTTATATTCTTTTTAATGGAAGCGGCCTCGGCCAATTCTTTTATCATGTGAAAAACCATTATTCTGGAAAGGTTTTTCTTGCGTCTGAAACTCACAAAAACATAATCCTCAAATCCCGGTTTTATTTCACATGCATTGCGGTCAATGAAATAAAGTTCAAGTTCATGTACAGCCTTGTCGGATATAGGAACAAGGCGTTGCTTACCGCCTTTGCCTTGAATTTTAACGAAACGGTCTTCGAGAAAAAGATCTGTCAACTTCAAAGAACAAAGTTCGCTTACACGAAGCCCGCAACTGTACAAAGTTTCTATAATGGCCAGATTTCTTTGTCCTTCAGGCAACGAGAGGTCTATGGCGGCTTCTATACGGTCTATTTCTTCTACAGTCAAGACTTCAGGCAGAGCTAGAGCCTTGCGCGGAAACTCAAGAAGTTCTGTCGGGTCGTCATCCGTATATCCAAGAAGCAGCAGAAAATTATAGAAACTTCTTATGCCCGACAATATACGCGACAAAGAACGGAACCCGATTCCAAGATCTATCAGGCTGGCAGAAAAATCATTGAAATCCGACAATTGCGCTTCAAATAAGTTTCTGCCGGAGTCAGTCATATAAGAGATGAATTTATTCAGGTCGCGAAGATAAGCTTCAACAGTGTTTACAGAAAAATTTTTCTCTAGACGCAAATACTGATTATACCTTTTAAGCAGTTTTTCGTATTCGGAAGAAACTATCTTTTGTTCTTTTTCACTTTTTTCCATTTAAAATTCGTACATTTGCGGTGAATTTTTCTTACAAAGATACAAATTCAAAAAATAGCGGAAGAATGAAAATTCAGATTATAAATGGTCCCAATATCAATCTTCTGGGAAAACGCGAACCTCAAATCTACGGGTCGCGCGGATTCATAGACTACTTCAATGAACTGCAGGAAAAATATCCTGACATTGAATTCGACTACTATCAGTCGAACATTGAAGGAGAACTGATTGACAAGATTCAGGATACTGGATTCGAATATGACGGCATAATACTTAACGCCGGTGCATATACTCACACATCCATTGCACTTCAGGATGCCATACGTTCTGTCAGCAGTCCTGTCATCGAGGTGCATATATCAAATGTGCACAAACGAGAAGAATTCCGTCACAAATCTATGATTTCATGCGCATGCGTAGGCGTAATCTGCGGATTCGGACTAGATTCCTACAGATTAGCCGTTGAAGCTTTGATACATAAAGAATAATATAATAAGGTATCATACATTCTTCTGGCAAAAGCATACCTAAATCAAAAACTAGAACTTGTTTTTAAGGATAAAAAGATAACCACATTCATATGATGCTCAAAAAAACAAAAATCGTTGCGTCTATATCAGACCTTCGATGCGATCAGGAATTTCTGCGCTCATTGTTCAACGCAGGAATGAATGTTGTAAGAATCAACACTGCACATGCAACACCTGAAGGCATGGCAGAAGTAATAAAGAACGTACGCGCAGTGTCAAACAGAATAGGAATAATGATTGACACAAAAGGTCCGGAAGTACGTACTACTGGCTGTGATGCTCCAATTGAGTATGCAACAGGCGACAAAGTAAAGATTGTCGGCAATCCGGATCAGAAAACTGTAAAAGAATGTATCGCAGTATCTTACAAGAACTTCGTAAACGACCTTGAAATTGGAAAGAAGATTCTTTTCGATGATGGCGAACTCGAAATGGTCGTTACAGGCAAAACACCTGAATATCTGGAATGCGAAGTTGAAAACAACGCTACTCTCGGAAGTCACAAGAGCGTAAACGTGCCAGGCGTAAGAATCAATCTGCCTTCATTGACTCCGAAGGACAGAAAAAATATAGAATTTGCAATAGAGCAGGACATTGATTTCATTGCCCACTCTTTTGTAAGAAACAAGCAGGACGTTCTGGACATCAAGGAAATACTTGACGACAAGCACAGCGACATACACATCATTGCAAAAATAGAGAACCAGGAAGGTGTAGACAACATCGACGAAATTCTCAATACTGCAGATGGTATCATGGTTGCCAGAGGTGACCTCGGAATAGAAGTTCCTCAAGAAAGAATTCCTGGTATTCAGAGAATACTTATCCAGAAAGCAATCTGCGCACATAAGCCGGTAATCGTAGCAACTCAGATGCTGCACAGCATGATAAAGAACCCGCGTCCTACAAGAACTGAGGTTACAGACATCGCCAATGCAGTATATTCAAGAACTGACGCCCTCATGCTCAGCGGTGAAACTGCATACGGTAAATACCCGGTTGAAGCTGTGAAGACAATGACTTCAATTGCAAAACAGGCAGAAGTGGATCTGCGCGGACAGGAAACAAAAATTCCATTGTCAGAAAACTGCAGCGTAACAGAGTTCCTTTCAAAACAGGCTGTAAAGGCAACTCAGGTAATGCCTATCAGAGCTATATTGACAGACTGCTACAGCGGATGCACATCAAGAAATCTTGCAGCATTCAGAGGTTCAATCAACGTACTAGCACTCTGCTACAGAGAAAAAGCGACAAGACAGCTTGCCCTGTCATACGGAGTTGAAGCCATATATCTGGAAGAAAGAGACAATGGTCAGGATTACTACTTCGCAGGATTGCGCAAGCTTCTCAGAGACGGAGTGCTCCAGCCAAATGACTACGTTGTATACCTCAGTAGCGGAAAGATGCATACAAAGACCTCATTTATGGAAATAAATCAGGTTGAGGATGTTATTGAAAACGCAGCAGACTACGTACTTCCAAACTCAAACAGATATCTCTAATCTGAAAGATCAGAGTGCATAAAGCATGACAGAAACCGAAAAAATAGACGATTATATACTCGAACATATAGACGATGAAGGCGAATATCTTCATCGTCTATATCGTGCGACACATACACATCTACTGTATGGGCGTATGGCATCAGGCCATCTTCAGGGAAGGTTGCTAAAGATGCTGGTAAAGATGATACGTCCTAAAACAATCCTTGAAATAGGAACATACAGCGGTTATTCAGGTCTCTGTCTTGCAGAAGGTCTTGAAGAAGGCGGGATGCTGCACACATTCGAGATCAATGACGAGCAGGAGGATTTCACAAAACCTTGGTTCGAAAATTCCGAATACGCAGACAAAATCACTATGCATATAGGTGATGCGCTCGAACTTGTACCTAAATTGGGAGTCAGATTCGACATGGCCTTCATTGATGGCGACAAACGGAAATACACAGACTACTACAAGATGGTCATGGAGTATCTCAATGATGGAGGATACATTATTGCAGACAACACGCTTTGGGACGGGCACGTGATAGACGAACCTCCCATTAAAGACAAACAGACAATCGGCATAATGGCCTTCAACGATTTGGTTGCCAACGACAAGACTGTGGAGAAAGTTATACTTCCACTCAGAGACGGACTCACAATCATAAGAAAGAAGTGACAATAAGATAAAATCGGTTAATATTGTTAAAATAAAACATAAGTAAAGTTGTACATACCGTCTTAACGTCATATCTTTGATAGTTGCAACATAACAAAGACGCATCATTATAAAACACAATAAATCTTTCATTATGGAAAGTACAAGACAAAATAAAATTGCTCGCCTTATCCAGAAAGACTTAAGCAACATATTTCAGGCACAGACACGCCAGATGAGAGGTGTTCTTGTGTCGGTAAGCGTTGTGCGCATAAGTCCGGACTTAAGCATAGCAAAAGTTTACTTGAGTATATTCCCGTCATCTAAAGCAGAAGAAATTCTAAAGAATATAAACGACAACATGCATCAGATAAGGTATGAACTTGGCATGCTCGAAAGACACCAGCTCAGAATCATACCAGAACTGAAATTCTTCTTGGATGACTCGCTGGATTATATAGAAAACATCGACAGACTTCTGCACAAAGACTGAAAAACGGATAAAATCAACAAAAGTATCAATTAAAGGCAAGTGTCTTTTTCATTTTACATAGCAAAGAGATACATTCTCTCAAAGAAATCGCATCATGCCATAAATATCATATCAGGCATATCTGTATGCGGCGTCGCAATAGCAACAGCCGCACTGGTGTGCATTCTGTCCGTATTCAACGGATTCCAAGATATGGTTGCAACATTGTTTACTTCGTTTGATCCGGAACTTAAGATTACTCCTGCAGAAGGAAAATTTATAGCTGCAGACGAAAAAGAACTTGAAGCCATAAAAAACAACCCCAACATAAAAGTTTATACAGAGGTTCTTGAGGACAAAGCCTTATTGGTCACAGGCAAACGCCAGAAAATGGTGACAATCAAAGGTGTCGATGAGAACTTTGAACAGCTGACCAACATTGACGACATTCTCTACGGTGACGGAACATTTGAACTGAAAATGGATGTCATTGACTATGGAGTGCTTGGAGTTGGAGTATTAGGAGAGCTTGGAATCGGAACTGATTTCAGCACTCCAATACAAGTATATGCACCAAGAAAGGGAGAACGCATAAACATGACCGACCCTAGAGAAAGCTTCAACTGCGAAGAGCTGTACTCTCCGAATGTCGGATTCATGGTCCAGCAGTCAAAATACGACAGAAACTATGCCATAACATCCATAAGCTTTGCTCGCAGACTTTTCGAGAAGCAAGGCTACGTATCAGCAATAGAACTTAAGCTGAAGAACGGATGCAACATAGACGATGTCAAATCAGAACTCTCCGCACAGCTTGGGAGCAAATATAAGGTCAAAGACAGGTACGAGCAACAGGAAGATACATTCAAGATTATGAAAATCGAGAAACTTATATCTTACTTGTTCCTAACATTCATAGTTGCAATCGCATGCTTCAACATACTGAGTTCGCTGTCTATGCTTATTATAGACAAAAAGGACGATGTTATTACATTGCGAAACCTTGGTGCCGATGACAAAGACATCTCAAGAATATTTCTGTTTGAAGGTCGTATGATAACAACGGCTGGTGCATTGATAGGCATTGCCGTTGGCTTACTGCTGTGCTATCTGCAGGAAACATACGGATTGATCAAGTTTGGAGGTTCAGCAGGAACATACATAATCGATGCATATCCAGTAAGCGTTCACGCAACGGACATTATTACCGTATTCATAACAGTAATTGCCGTAGGATATATATCAGTATGGTATCCTGTCAGATATCTGAGCAGAAAGTTTACCTTGGAAAAGGCTGAAAAATAATTATTATCAACTAAATACAATAAAACGAAGAGATTATGAATAAAAATTTTTATCTTCTTCTCCCGGCAGCATCTATTGCATTTCTTGCTACAAGCTGTAGCAAATTGGGAGAGCTGAAATCAGACGCATTCACAGTAACTCCAACACCGCTGGAATGCATCGGCGGAACAGTTCCTGCAACAATCAGTGCAAACATTCCTGAGAAGTACATGAAGAAGAATGCAGTTGTAACTTGCATTCCAGTTCTCAAGTGGGACGGCGGACAGGCTACAGGAGCAAGTGCAACATTCCAGGGCGAGAAAGTAGAAGCAAACGCTCAGGTAATTCCTTACAAGACCGGTGGTCACGTTACAATGAGAACTTCATTCCCATTCCAGGAAGGAATGGAAAACAGCGACCTCTACATGGAATTCAAGGCCATGAAGGGAAAGAAAGAAGTTAAGCTCCCAGCTGTAAAGATCGGCTACGGTACAAACTGCAGCGAACTTCTTGTTAGAAACTGCATCAAGTCTGCCAACAACGGTGTTGCAAAAGACAACTTCCAGAGAGTTATCAACCAGAAGCAGGCTGCTACAATCAAGTTCCTCATTGCACAGGCTAACCTCCGCGGAAGCGAGCTCAACAGCCAGAACGTAAAGGAATTCATTGCAAAGCTCAAAGAAATCAAGTCTGACGAAGAAAGCCTCGTTCTCAACAATATCGAAATAAGCGCATACGCATCTCCAGATGGTAAGTATGACTTCAACAAGCGTTTGGCTGAGAACCGTGAGAAGAACTCTGAGAAGTTCCTCAACACTCATCTTCGCAAGAACAAGATTGACACTAACGTTGACGCAAAATACGAAGCTGAAGACTGGGAAGGATTCAAGGAACTCGTATCACAGTCAAACATCCAGGACAAGGATCTGATTCTCCGAATCCTCTCTATGTACCAGGATCCAGAACAGCGCGAGCAGGAAATCAAGAACATTTCTGTCGTTTACAAGGAACTTGCTGAAGCTGTTCTTCCTGAACTCCGTCGTGCACGCCTCACAATCAACTACGATGTTATCGGACGTTCTGACGAAGAGATTCTCGACGTAATGGCAAAAGATCCTAAGGCACTTTCTGTAGAAGAAATGGTATACGCAGGCAACCTCCTTGCCAACAACGACGCTCAGAAGGAAGAGTACTACAAGAAGACTGTACAGGTTTACCCTAACGACTACAGAGCTTACAACAACCTCGCTGAGATCGAAATGAGAAAGGGCAACGTAGATGCAGCTAAGAACTACCTCAACCAGGCTCTCAAGGCTAACGCCAATGCACCTGAAGCTAACGCTAACCTCGGTTTGCTGGCTCTCCAGTCTGGCGACACTAAGTCTGCAGAACTCTACCTCTCAAAGGCTTCTAACTCAAACAACGCCAATGAAGCTCTCGGCTACCTGTATCTCTCACAGGGACAGTACACTAAGGCAGCTCAGAACCTCAATGGAGTTTCTTCAAACGGAGCAGCTCTTGCACAGATCCTTACAAAGGACTACGCTTCAGCAGAGAAGACTCTCAGCGGCATAAAGAATGGTGATGCTACAACAAGCTACCTCAAGGCTATACTTGCAGCTCGCCAGGACAACAAGTCAGCTGTTGTTTCAAACCTCAAGAATGCAATATCAGCAGACAGAAGCTATGCTCAGAGAGCAGCAAACGATGTAGAATTCAAGGCATTTGAAAGCGATATCGAAAGCATCATAAAGTGAAAAGTATAAACAAATACATCATTGCCGCAGCCACACTCGTATCAATATACGGGTGTGGCCCTGACGGCAATTCTTTCCGAATAAACGGAAGTTTCAAAGACCTCAAAAGCGGTGAATTATATATCTACAACCTGTCAGACAGACAGGGAAAGGTTGATACGGTCCTAATTAAAAACGGTGAATTCAAATACAAGGGGAATGTATCAGAAACAACGCCTTACATCATTGTTTTCCCAAATGCAATGGAACAAGTCATTTTCGTAAACGGCGGAGAAGAAATCACATATAAAGCCGCGGCCAACGACTTGAAGAATTATACGGCCGAAGGAAATGAAGAAAACAAGATGATGAACGAATTCAGGCAGAATACTGCCAAGATGAATCCGAAACAAATCAGAAACGAGGCAGAAAAAACCATACAGGCGCACGGTGAGTCAGCCGTATCGCTTTATCTTTTCGACAAATATTTCGTTCAAGATGAAAGTGTAAGCGACAGCAAACTGCTGTCTATCATTGCAGAACTGAAAAAGAACCATCCTAAGGACAAATATATACTGGATATAGAATCAAAAATAAAGTCCAGAAAAAAGGGTATAAAAGGCTCTGTTATACCCGATTTGACAATCAAGACATTCGAAGACAAAGATATAAAGCTGAAGGAAAATTCCGGAAGCAAATGCAAACTGCTGGTATTTTGGGCAACATGGACCAGCGGAAGCTACAATCTATACAGCAAAATCAAGGATTTGAAGAACAGATACGGTGGACAGCTTGATCTCATCATGATTTCACTGGACACGCAGTACTTCAAATTCGAAAGCTATGTCAAGACAGACACAACCGGTATTAAATATTCATGCGACGGCCTCGCATGGGACTCCCCGGCAGTAAAAGATTTCGGAGTAGAAGAAATACCGCTGTTCGTACTCGTAGGCAAAGACAACAAAATCATATCCAGAAAGACAGATTTCGAGGAAATGCGAAAAGAAATGAGCAAAATCCTTGAATAATAGCCTAATCCGAACGCCATGCTCTCCCCAAAACAAAAAGGAGAGCACGTTCTATTTTCATACAACAAGCACCACTTCTTCATCAAACTATATGCTAATCAAAGTTTTCAGCGCTACCCTTCAAGGATTGAAGGCATTGCCTGTAACCATAGAAGTCAATGCCACTGTAGGATTGAAGTTTGTCATGGTCGGTTTACCCGACAACGCAGTCAAGGAAAGCCATGAGAGAATTCTGTCCGCACTTGAAGTCAGCGGATACAGGCTTCCGGCCAGACACATAGTCGTAAACATGGCGCCGGCAGACATAAAAAAAGAAGGCTCCGGATTCGATCTACCTCTTGCAATCGGAATACTTGCATCGGCAGAAAAAATTAAAACCGACCGTCTTAACAGATTCATGCTTGTAGGCGAACTCGGGCTTGACGGAAACATACAACCAATAAAAGGTATCTTGCCTCTCGCCATCAAGGCGAAAGAACTAGGCTACGAAGGCATATTCGTACCGGCACAGAATGCAAACGAAGCTGCAGTTGTAGAAGGACTTGATGTTTACGGTGCCGAAAAACTCAGTGATGTAGCTGATTTCTTCAACACCAATAAAGAACTCCCGAAAACAAAAGTAGATATAAAGGAACAATTCTATTTCGGCCAAAACAATTTCGATGTAGATTTCGAAGACGTTAAAGGCCAGGAAAATGTCAAAAGAGCATTCGAAGTTGCGGCTGCAGGCGGCCACAACATCATCCTTATCGGCAGTCCCGGATGCGGAAAATCAATGATGGCCAAACGCTTGCCGTCGATACTTCCTCCGCTCTCCATTGCAGAAAGTCTGGAGACTACGCAGATACATTCCGTGGCAGGCAAACTCAGCAACGGTTCATCGCTCATCAGCCAACGTCCGTTCCGCTCGCCACACCACACCATAAGCGACGCAGCACTTGTAGGCGGTGGCAACACGTTCATGCCCGGCGAGATATGTCTGGCACACAACGGAGTACTGTTTCTCGACGAACTTCCCGAATTTTCACGTTCTGTCCTCGAAACGCTTCGCCAGCCGCTCGAAGACCGCATCATCACCATATCGCGCGCCAGATACAGTTTCACACTCCCCTGCTCCTTCATGCTCGTAGCCTCCATGAACCCGTGCCCGTGCGGCTATCACCACCATCCGACACGCCAGTGCATGTGCTCTCCAGGCCAGATTCAACGCTATATGAACAAGATTTCAGGTCCGCTCATGGACCGCATCGACATACAGGTTGAAGTGCAGAGTGTACCGTTCGAAGAAATAGCCGATGCACCAAAAGGAGAACCAAGTTCTGTCATACGTCAAAGGGTAATAAAAGCAAGAAAGATTCAGGAAGAACGTTTTGCAGGACTCGACGGAATATACTGCAACGCACAGATGAATTCAAGTCTGCTTCGCAAGTACTCCGTACCAAGCGAAAACGGAAACAAAATGCTTCGCACTGCAATGAACCGCCTGAACCTCTCTGCCCGCGCCTACGACAGGATTCTCAAGGTGGCACGAACAATTGCCGACCTGGACGGTTCGGAAAACATACAAGACAACCACATTGCCGAAGCTATAGGCTACCGCAATCTTGACAGAGAAACGTGGTACGAATAGGTTTCAGGCACATCAAGATACACAAACACAGAGATGAAACACGCAATATCAATAATTCTGCAGATAATCATATTCGCCTCACCGCTGCATGCACAGCAGATGTGGAAATACGACTTCATTGTGCCCAACGACGGTTCCTTCACCGAAGCAATACGAAAGGCCAATCAACGTCCCGACAAAAGCAAACGCTTCAGAATATTCGTGCGTTCAGGCAACTATAGGGTGAAGGGCGGACAAACCACAGCGACATCATACGTCGACGGCAGGGAAGTCACATACTCCGTACCTGTAACGACGCTCACAGCCCCAAATACATCTATCATCGGTGAGGGTATGGCCAATTCGCAGGTGGAGAACTGTCCCCGACATGAAGGACTGACACAGACTTCCACTCTTTTTCTCAACGGAGCTGACAGCACATACATTCAGGACATCGAACTGTGGTCGAACTACAGAGACGACCCTAAAGCCTGCAACGAGAAAGTAGTGGCGCTCAATGAAAAGAACTGCACAGGCAACATTCTCAAGAACGTCAGTCTTATAGGTTTGAAAAATGCCTACTACACATCCGACAGCGGACGCACGTATCTCGAGGACTGCACCATCGAAGGCACTACAGACATCATAAGCGGAGGAGGCACAGTGCTTTTCAACCGCTGCCAGATAAAGATTTCACCGCGAGGACACAACATGAGAAGAAGGGCTGTCACAGCACCGTCAACACTGCAGAATCAGCCTTACGAATACATATTCAACGACTGCACCATCGAAGGCGATACTTCGGCCAACAAGCGCTTCGTTCTCGGTCATCCGTGGAAAAACAGTCCACGCACCGTATTCCTCAATACAATAATGGAAGTTGTTCCTGCTCCATCTGGTTGGGACGACCTCTACGGCGACACACCTGCACTTTTTGCCGAATACGGAAGCATGACTCCCGACTTCCAGCTCATAGACACCAGCATGAGAAAGAAATCATTCAAGGATAAGACCGGAGCTTACGTTGATGCAGGATTCGATGTCGTACTGTCGCCCGAAGAAGCAGAACACTATACCATCGACAGCATCTTCAGTACCTGGATTCCAGAAAATGCAACCATGCAGGTCGTTCCTCCGATACCGACTCTCAACGGACGCACACTGACATGGGAAAGCGTACCAGAAGCATCATGCTATGCCATCGTACGCGACAACGCAGTAATCGACTTCACCACATCCAACAAATACATCATACCGCGAGGAACGTACGAAGGAGCATGCTTCTCCATCAGATGTGCAAACTGGTATGGAGGACTAGGACACAAGTCGGCCGAAGTGGTCTATCCGCAACGCTGAACAAGGATATATCTCATAGGACAAAAACACCATAGCATAAATATATCGGTAAATGCCGGCCATGCACATGAAGGCGTGCATGGGCCGGCATTCTCTTTTTCAGGCATAAAAATTCTGCATACAAGATGTGTTTTTCGAGTCCAAGCCCCATTATGAAAAATTGCAAGCGCTCACGGAATACATTCCGAGCGCGAGCAATGTCGACCACGAGCGCTCGTAGAATATTCTTCAAGTGAGTGATAATCAAGTCTGAAATAATTTTGGAACAGAAAATGGACCGTTTTATTCCAAGCCAAACGGTATGAATGAATAAATAAGCATATATTTACATCACGATACTTTCAATCAACAACTAACAAACAATCAACAACAAAATAACACTATGAAAAATTTATACACCCCTAAGATGATTGCGGCGCAACTGATGCTGATGCTTGCACCCGTTGCAAACGCACAATTCTATCATCCAGGATGTCTGCACACACAGGCCGACTTCGACCGAATAAACAAACAGATTGAGGATGGAAGCAATCCGCAGGTAACTAAGGCATGGAATACTTTTGCGGCAAACTGGATGCTCGAGAAACACGACAACTGGCTCAGTGCCATACAGGGCAACACCATCATCAGAGGCGAAGGAGCACAGAACTTCGCACACTCTGAAAGAGACTTCGGTATGTGCTACATCAAGGCCATATACTGGAAACTCATGCACAATTCTCCTAACGCTTCCGAGCGACAGCTGGCCGAAACACGTGCAAAGGAGGCTGTCGACCTGCTCAACCAGTATGCAAAGCGCATCACCGGTATCGGAGGCAACTCCAACTATGCCCTCGTAGGAGCACTGCAGGGATGGCAGGTTGCAAATGCGGCTGAGATTCTCCGTGAATATGACGGATGGCCGGAAAACGAACAGAAGATTTTCCGTCAGTGGGTGTACGATGTGTGGTATACCTCCATCTACGATTTCACCTACAGACAGAACGGACAGAGCGATCCTCACTACCACAGCAACTGGAACGGAGGAGCCTACAACTCCATGATGGCCATAGGTATATATCTCGACGACCCTTTCATCTACAACCAGGCCATGCAGTATCTTAAGCAGAGCAACACGAATGCATCGCTCAAGGAAGGACTCTGCGGAAACGAAGCCTTGAACGGCATCAACCAGGGCTATCTTGTACACTTCTTCGATGTCGATTCTCTGAACGAGTCGCTTGCTTCAAAAGGCATCAACGTCAAATATCATTCTCCGATCAAATATCTTTGCCAGAATCAGGAATCCGGACGCGACCAACCTCATGCCGAAGTAGCAATGGGACAGATGACCCAGGCATGCGAACAGGCATGGAACCAGGGCGACGACCTTTGGGACTTCAACGGCCAGATTATGGCTGGCGGAATTGAATATCTGGCAGGTTTCAACTCAGCCGACGACAACGATTCCATCTTCATGAAGAATTATCCGGTCAAGGATTGGTGGATCACATGTACCGTATGCGGCAACAGCAACTACACTTCGGGAGTTTCCTACAGCGGCCGAACTCCTAACACCAACATCTGGTACATCGGCTACAACCACTTCGCCAACCGCATGGGTCTCTACATGCCTTATGCAAAGAAAGCATGGGAAAAAGCGGCTTCATCGTGGTCAGGCGGATGCGAATGGGGTGCCGGTGCCAACGCATGGCAGAACTACAGCGACAATGCCGGATTCGGCGACCTCATGCACAACGAAGACAGTCTCACCACTCCATACACCCGTCTGAGAGGTACTCTCAAAATGGTAAGCGGAATGGCCGAGGGTACACGCCTGACGCAAGTCAGCGGAAGCAGTGTGCCGGCTGTTTCACAGGGCATGACTTACAACTTTCCTGAACTGAACAACATCAAGCGCGGTTCGGTCATACTTCTGCAACCTAAGATTGTTGACGGAAGCGAAGACACAGGCAACTGGGAATGGGAAGACGATCCGACAATCAAAACACGCGAACGCGAAGTCACAATGGACCACTCGAAGATTCTCAGAGCCATATACATCAATGCAGCAGGCGTAAAAAGCAAACAGCTGTTCACACTGCACGTTGACGGCGAAGGTTTCTGCGGAACTGTTGTACCTTACATGATATACAACGGAACACAGATTGACAACGACACGGTCATTTATGTACGCAAGAACGAGGCAATCACTCTCGGAATCACATATACTGGACCTATGAAGTCCATCAAATGGGAGAAATACAACTCTACTCTCAACAAATGGCTCAACGACAGCGAAAGCGGAGCATCGCTGAAGACTCCTGCACTAACAAAGAACACGCTCTACAGAGTGACATTCAGCAACCATGCAGGTGTAGAAAAGATTTTCACATTCAACATCGGTGTCACAGAAGTCGATGCATCAATCTATGACGGCGAAGAATGGCGCGACGTATCTGCCTTGTCGGTAGAAAAAGGAAGTGAAATAAAAATCGGTGCAACTCCTAATTCAATTCTCGGAAAGTCTGAAAAATATACCCGTCACTACATATGGACATGCGGAGAAGACACCCTTCAGACATCAGTACGTGCAGGAAAAGAACTGTCGGACACACTTACTGCAACCGTTGACAGCACAATGGATCTGAAGCTCACGTTTACAAGAGTAAAAAATGAAACCGGCGAGGAATACAAGGAAACAACAAGCTTCAAGATTTATGCTTACGAGGAAAATACGCTTGAGCCTGGCGACTACTACATCGTAGACCCTGAAACAGGACTGTACATGGAAAACTCCAATGCGCAGTTCACAGAGTACGACGAAGCATCCGATGAAGATTTCTTGTGGGATATCCGTCAGTTCAGCGCATACGGCAACAGATACATAATATATGTAAAGGGTAAGACCAACCATTTCGACACAAGCGGAAAACTTACCACAAGATTCGACTACATGAGACAAAGCATCAATATCCGCAAACTTGCAGGCAGCGACAATCTGTATGCATTTAAGAACAGCAACGATGCACAGACATGCCAGAATATGTACTGGAACATCGCAGCAAACGAAAACGGTATGCTTATGCCTACTGTCAATGCGGATAATACCGATTCTGAATATCCGTTCATGATTCTTGACAAGGAAACCATGGTTGGAATCGACGACGTCGAAACCGGAACTGCAGCTGAGCCTGTAAGCAAGAGCTACTACAGCCTCAACGGAATGAAGCTCGAAGCTCCATGCAAAGGCATAACAATAGTAAAGACAATCATGAGCGACGGAACTGTGAAGACAGAAAAGATTTTCACAAAATGATGTTCTGAGGCAGAAACAAAAAAGAGGTTCAAAAGAACCTCTTTTTTTGTGCGCTTCAGGATGGGCTTGAACCAACGACCCCATGATTAACAGTCATGTGCTCTAACCAACTGAGCTACTGAAGCAATAAATCTTAAATAGATTAAACAGCGGTTATATACCGTTTTTAAAGTGGTGCAAAGGTAGCTGTTTTTTGTGGAAATGCAATATCTTTGCAGTCAAAAATTAAATAAATGGACAAAATTATAGGTATAGGCAACGCTTTGGTTGACGTGCTTATCCAGATTGAAGACGACAGTCTGCTCAACGAACTGCAGTTGTCCAAAGCCAGCATGCAGCTGATAGACCTCGAGACCATGGAGAAAATATCTGCCAAAACGGCATCGATGCATAAATCCACAGCTACCGGAGGTTCTACATGCAACGCCATGAAGGCCATCGCCGAAATGAAAGGCGAAAGCGCATTCATAGGCATGATAGGCAATGACAATTACGGAAACTTTTTTGAAGATACCTGTACGAAAAAAGGTATAGGAACAACACTCATACGCAGGCACGACATGCAGACGGGAGTTGCAACAACATTCATTTCTCCCGACGGCGAACGCACATTTGCCACTTATCTTGGAGCAGCTTCTGCCATGCAGGACAATGATCTTGACATAGGCATGATGTTCGGAAGCCGGTACATACTGATTGAAGGTTTCCTCGTACAGGACAAAAAACTCATGTCCAAGGCAGCAGAAATTGCTGAGCGCGACGGACTGCGCATAAGCCTCGATATGGCCAGCTACAACATTGTAGAAAACGAAAGAGATTTCTTCAGAGAATTCATAAGAGGCCACGTCGACATCGTATTTGCCAATCAGGAAGAGGCACATGCATTCACCGGATGTTCCAATCCGGAAGATGCATTGAACGAAATTTCTGCACTTTGCGATACGGCAATCGTAAAACTTGGTCCTGAAGGCTCTATCATACGATGCGGAGAATGCACCATTCACCAGCCTGCCATGGACGTAGACAAGGTTGTCGACACGACCGGTGCAGGAGACTTCTTTGCCGGAGGTTATCTCTACGGTCTGTCATTAGGCCTTAGCTGTGAAAAATGTGCAAAACTCGGCACACTTCTGAGCGGACACGTAATTCAGCACATCGGTACTACCCTCTCCGACGAGACATGGAACATGATACGCAAGGAGGCTGAACAGATATTGGGCTGACGCACGTGGCAATAATCTCAAACACAGCAGAATCAGTTCAAAGAACAAACAAGAAAATAAATATAAAAATCATAATGCACACAAGATTCTACATCACGGCTATTGCACTCGCTATAGGTCTGTTTACGGCAAATGCACAGGACAAGAAAGCCGGCAAGACAGGCGAAGCCGAACACAGATTCGAAATTGCAAAGAATCTGGACATCTTCAATTCCATATACAAGCAGCTGGAACTCTTCTACGTCGACACGCTCGATGCACAGAAGGTCATCAGAGTCGGCATCGATGCCATGCTCGACGAGCTGGATCCGTATACGGTCTATTATCCGGAAGAAGAGATGAGCGACCTGAAAATGATGACAACGGGCAAATATGGCGGAATCGGTTCCATCATACGCCAGCGCAAGGACAAGACAGTCATGATAGCCGAACCTTACGAAAACATGCCTGCGGCAGAAGTAGGACTTAAGGTAGGCGACATACTCAAGCAGATTGACGACACAGACCTCACAGGAAAAAACACCAGTGAAGTCAGCGACATGCTCCGTGGCGAACCGGGCACAACGTTCGTGCTGAAAATACAGCGCCCTGGAGAAGACAAGATGCGCGAGTTCAAGGTAACGCGCCGAAACATTAAGCTTCCGGCAATACCTTACAGCGGCATGATTGACAGCCTGGGTTATATAAACCTGTCCAGCTTTACAGAAAACTGTTCGTCAGAAGTGAGAAAAGCAGTCATCAATCTTAAGAATCAGGGAGCCAAGGCCATAGTACTCGACCTCAGAGGCAATGGTGGCGGACTTCTGCAGGAAGCAGTCGACATCGTGAACCTGTTTGTTCCGAAAGGCCATGAGATTGTTTCTACAAAAGGAAAAATCAAAGCAGCCAACTCTATATACAAGACTTCGTCTGAACCGCTGGATACAGACATTCCGTTGGCAATTCTCGTAAACTCGGGTACTGCATCGGCTGCCGAAATCGTTTCAGGTTCGCTTCAGGACCTTGACCGAGGTGTAGTAGTAGGCACACGCACCTACGGAAAAGGACTCGTTCAGACACCGAGACCACTGCCGTACAACGGAAGTCTGAAGCTTACATCTTCAAAATACTACATTCCTAGCGGACGCTGCATTCAGGCTATCGACTACAAGAACCGCCGCGAGGCTCATTCTGACGGACGCATACCTGACAGTCTTACCACAGTATTCCACACTGCCGGCGGACGCGAGGTACGCGACGGCGGAGGAATCACTCCTGATATAGAAGTAAAGCACGACACACTTCCAAATCTGCTTTTCTACCTCTCAAACGACGATGTGCTGGTCGACTATGCCACCCGCTACGTGCAGACACACGATGCTCCTTCATCGGTAGCACAGTTCAAGCTAACCGACGCCGACTACGAGGAGTTCAAGAAAATGACAATAGACAGCGGATTCACATACGACCGACTCAGCGGCAAGAGGCTTGAAGAGCTCCGCAAGGTGGCAGACTTTGAAGGTTATCTCGACGATGCAAAAGAAGAATTCGCCACACTGGAGAAGAAGCTCGAGCACAACCTGTCGAAAGAACTTGACCACTTCAGAAGAGACATAGAAAAAATTGTTTCGCAGGAAATCATAAAGAGATATTTCTACCAGCGAGGCATCATTGAGGAACAGCTCAAGGATGACGAAGACCTCAAGGCAGCACAGAAGATTCTCAATTCGCCTGACGAATACAAGAGCATACTGGGCAAGAAGTAAAACAACAGCAAAACCAAACGATTAAAACTTATATATAATGAGCATAAACAACAAAGCGGCGAAAGCCAACAAACGCTTCCTCGTAGGAATAGTGATTCTCGCAGTGGTAATGCTCTTCGCAGTAGGAGCACTGCTGGTACTCTCCCTCAAGTCCAAGGCAGGTGCAGAGGATATACCGGAAGACTACAAGTACGACATTGCATTCTCAAGCCTCGTATGGGGTGACTCTCTCGACGTAGCAGTAAACGGCACAGTGGTATTCTCAGGAACAGTGCAGAAAGGCACTGCCAGCGAATGCTATGCCCCGGGCAACGACACAGGAAACGTGATAAGCATCTGCGACCTGAAGACAGGAAAGACTTTCAACTACAATCTTCCTGACGAAGGAAGCTACGTAGCCGTTGAAAGAGATGATTCAGTCATATCAATCATGACAAAATCGTTCCACGAACTTTAATACTTCTCTGTCGGCCCTACGCTGACAGCATCACACATAACAGTCCCCGAATGAAAGTAAGGCAAATCGGCATTATGCTTTCATTCGGGGATTGCTGTATATATGCTTGCCCAGACATTATGTCAGACACATTCAGCTTCACACATCAAAGCATAAGAGCACTATACTTGCATGCCGGCACACATTGCAGCTTATATATGCCTGACACTACTGCATAAGATGAAATTCAGCAATAAAAGTAAGTCAGCAGTAACAAAAAAATGACTAAATTTGCAGTCAAGAACAAACCAGGCATTCTTACAGATGCCGCAACTATAAAAACAGAAATATTTATGGGAAAGAAAGCACTTTTGATGATTCTCGACGGATGGGGAATCGGTTCTCACGGAAAAGGAGATGTTATCTTCAGCACACCGACACCATGCATTGACAAACTGACATCCGAAAACCCTCACTCACAGCTCCAGGCCAGCGGCGAAAACGTAGGTCTGCCTGACGGACAGATGGGAAACTCTGAGGTCGGTCACCTCAATATCGGTGCAGGACGCATCGTTTATCAGGATCTGGTGAAGATCAACCGCGCATGCAAGGACGGAAGCATCATGCAGAACCCTGAAATCGTTGCGGCATACGAATACGCAAAGAAGAACAACAAGAGCCTCCACCTCATGGGACTCACATCAAACGGTGGTGTTCACTCATCACTCGAACACCTCTTCAAGCTCATCGACATCGCTAAGGAGTACGGTATCGAAAATACATACGTACACTGCTTCATGGACGGACGCGACACCGACCCTAAGAGCGGAAAAGGCTTCATCGAAGCACTGCAGAAGCACTGCGACGAGCAGACTGGCGCTATAGCTTCAATCATCGGACGTTTCTACGCAATGGACCGCGACAAGCGCTGGAACCGTATCAAGGTGGCTTACGACCTTCTCGTTGAAGGCAAGGGACGTCAGTGCACAGATATGGTTGAAGGAGTTCAGAGCTGCTACGACAGCGATTCTGAAGACCACAAGAACACAGACGAGTTCATGGAACCGCTCGTAAACGCAAACGTTGACGGAAGAATCAAGGAAGGCGATGCTGTAATCTTCTTCAACTACCGCAACGACCGTGCAAAGGAGCTCACAGTTGTACTCACACAGCAGGATATGCCGGAAGAAGGCATGCACACAATACCAGGTCTGCACTACTGCTGCATGACTCCGTATGATGCAAGCTTCACAGGAGTACACATTCTCTTCCCTAAGGAGAACGTAAGCAACACTCTCGGTGAATATCTCAGCTCAAAGGGACTCAAGCAGCTCCACACTGCAGAAACTGAGAAGTATGCACACGTAACATTCTTCTTCAACGGCGGACGCGAAACTCCATACGACGGCGAAGAGCGTATACTCGTTGCATCTCCAAGGGTTGCAACCTACGACCTCAAGCCTGAAATGAGCGCATTCGAAGTTAAGGACAAGCTCGTTGCTGCTATCAAGGAGAACAAGTATGACTTCATCGTAGTAAACTTCGCAAACGGCGATATGGTAGGCCACACAGGCGTCTACGAGGCTATCGAGAAGGCTGTCAAGGCTGTCGATACTTGCGTAGGTGAGGTTGTTGCTGCAGCAAGCGCTACAGGCTACGAGACAATCATCATAGCTGACCACGGCAATGCCGACAACGCTATCAATGCAGACGGTACACCTAACACTGCACACTCACTCAATCCTGTTCCGTTCATCTACATCACAGAGAACAAGAACGCAAAGGTAAGCGACGGTATCCTTGCAGATGTTGCACCAAGCATCCTGCACATCATGGGTCTCGAACAGCCTTCAGAAATGACAGGAAAGAACCTTATTGAAGACTAATACAGCATGTGCTGAACAATACATGTTCAGACAGACAAAATAAACTTCAATACACTTTACCGGAAAGGGAAACGGGCGCAAAAGTCTGTTTCCCTTTCTTTTTTGCCCACTCCAACAACACGCGCCGGGCGTTCTAACAATAAGTCCAATCAGAGTTAACATCACAGCAATCAATTGCTAGTACAGACGGACGCAATTCATAGTACAGATGAAAAACATTCATAACTCGGACACAAACATACAGCGCACACGCGAAACGCCATTATTCTAAAGCATAAAACAAATGCGTGCCGTCCCTCACAAAAAAATGAGAAACGGCACGCACACGGCTTACGCGTCAAACGTGACAGAATCAAATCTGCGCAGCGTTGAACATGTATGTATATATGGTCGAACAGAGTCCGACAACCATAAGTGCAAGTGTACAAAGAAGAAGGCTCCAGCGCATCGGACGACGGCAACGGAAATGCTGCAGAGGTTCGTCGGACGGCGAGATGTATATGGCCTTCACAATAAGCATGTAGTAGTAGAGCGACACAACCGTGTTGATGAGCGCGATAAACACAACAATCCAGTGGCCGGCCTTAAATGCAGCCGCAAATACGAAGAACTTCGAGAAGAAGCCTGCGAACGGCGGTATACCGGCAAGCGAGAAGAGAGCTATCGTCATCACGAACGAAAGCTTAGGATTGGTTGAATAGAGCGCACGGCATGTATCCATGGTGACAGGTGCCTGAGTCTTTGCCTCAATGGCTGTTATGGCACCGAAGATGGCCATGTTGGCGAATACATATACGAACACGTAGTACACGAGCGATGCCATTCCCTGAGACGATGGATTGAGTGCGGCAAGCACAATATATCCAGCCTGTGAAATACTGCTGTATGCCATGAATCGCTTGAGGTCGTGCTGAAGTATTGCAAAGAGGTTGGCAACCGTGATAGATGCAACAATCAGAATGCTGAGCACAAGGCTGTATTCGTCGGCCATTGGAAAAAACACGTGCTTGAGCACTATGACTAGTGTAAATGCTGCGGCACCCTTTGATACTACAGAAAGGTATGCACTTACTGGAGTAGGCGCACCCTGGTATACGTCAGGTGTCCATGCGTGGAACGGCACAAGGCTTAGCTTGAATCCGAGTCCGGCAAGGAAGAGCACCATCGCCATAATTTGCAGAGGCGATGCAGTCAGCATCTGATGCATGTCGGCAAAATAGGTCGTTCCGCATGTTGCAAAAAGAAACGACACACCATAGAGCATCATGGCCGAAGAGAACATGGAGTTGAGAATGAACTTGGCTCCTGCTTCAGCGCTGGTGTGGCGAAACTTGTCGAAAGCTGCAAGACATGCCAATGGAATGCTGGCAAGCTCGAGACCTACGTAGAGCATCATCATGCTTCCGGCGCTGACCATGAAATAAGCTCCGAGAAGAGTTGTCATAATTATAATATAGAACTCACCGGCGCGTTCGCGCATATCGTCGCGCGAAAGCCATGCACCTGTCTGCATGAACACGATGAGCGAAGCCAATGTAAGTACTGTCTTAATCACCGATGTGATAGGCGAAGAATAGTACATTCCTCCGAATGCCTGTCCCTCGAAAGGTATGGCACTTACCACCAGCGGCAGGAGCATGAACACACATGCCAGTCCCTGAAGAAGACGGTAGCGCGGACGCTTGATGGCTATGTCGGCCACGAGCACCACGATTATCGCCACAAGCAGGCTTATCTCTGCCCGCAGATTATATAAAACTGATATATCCATAATCGATTTTGTTATATTGTCGGTTTATTGATGGACTTGTACAGCGGATGTCACCGCATAATGTGCGAAATGACAGGTTCTACGCCTCCGCTGATGATGTTGCTGAACCAGAACGGAGCAAATCCTATTGCCGCGATGGAAATGACCAGACAGATGACAGCCATTCGCTCGTCCCAGCGTGCATCGGTGAGCTTGAGGTGCTCAGGGTCAGTGCATGTTCCATAGAGTATTCGGCCTACAACACGCAGGATGTAGACAGCTGTTATGACGATGCTCGATGCTGCCACTATGGTGCATACGCGATGGAAAGTGTCGGCGTTCTGGAACGAACCTACAAACACAGTCATCTCTGCAACGAATCCGCTGAAACCAGGAAGTCCGAGGTTGGCAAGACCGGCAACAACGTAACCGGCTGAAAGGAACGGCATGATGCGCATGAGTCCGCGCAGACGGCGGATATCACGTGTATGCGTACGCCCGTATATCATACCGATGAGGGCGAAGAAGAGAGCCGTGGTAAGACCGTGGCTGAGCATCTGGAGCACACCACCGGTAGCACTGACGCGTGTACCCATAAGCAAAGCGAAGAGCACGAGTCCGCAGTGGCTCACCGAAGAGTAAGCATTGATATACTTGAGGTCGGTCTGAACGACAGCTCCAAACGCACCGTATACGACAGAAATTGTTGTGAGCACAAGGAAGAAGTCTCCCCAGATGTCAAGTCCCTCAGGCATGAGATACATAGCTATGCGGAAACATCCGTAACCACCAAGTTTCATGAGCACACCGGCATGAAGCATAGACACTGCTGTAGGTGCCGAAGCATGACCGTCAGGGCTCCATGTATGGAATGGGAAGAGAGCACCGAGCACTCCGAAGCCGACAAATACAAGCGGGAAGAAAATACGCTGAAGGTGCACCGGTATGGTGTGCTGCGCAATCTCCTGCACGTTCATAGTCGTTGCTCCCGCACCGTAGTATATTCCAAGTATACCGATGAGAAGGAGAGCAGAACCACCCATGAGCATGAGCGTAAGTTTCATGGCTGCATATTCCTTGCGTCCGCTACCCCACACACCGATAAGAAGGAACATAGGGATGAGTGCAACCTCGTAGAACATGAACATGGTGAAGAGGTCGGTCGAGATGAAGAATCCAAACACACCAACGCTCAGGAGGGTGAACCACATGAAATATTCCTTAGTGAGCGGCTGAAGTCTCCACGAAGCAAAAGTACCAGTAAATACAATCATTGAGCTGAGCAGCAGCATGACGAGCGAAATGCCGTCGATTCCGACAGAGCAGCATATATTCATTGGGGCGTACCACACGAAACTGTCGACGAAAAGCATCTCGTCAGTGATTCCTGCACGGCGCATGCCCAAAAACTCTACAACAACATAGATCGACAGCACCAGCAGAGCTGACGAACCAGTCACCATAACTCCCCTGACCTGATTGACATTTCTCGCGGCCCAAAGTCCGAGAAGCATCAGCAAGGGTATCAGAACGAAAATGCCTAGTATATTCATAAGAAGAACAGAGTTATTAATGTCAAAATGATTATACCTCCGAGGAAGTACAGAGTGTAGGTCTGAACTCTACCGTTCTGCAGAGGCTGTATGCTCTCACCCGCTGCATTGGCACACCAGGCAAGGAAATTCATGAATTGGTCTATGACATGGCGGTCAAACCACGCGATTGGTGTGGAAACGCAACGGAAGATAATCTTCTTTGTCACAAACATCCATACCTCATCCATATAGAAGCGCTTGTAGGCCGCACGATGGAGCTTGCTGAAACGGCGTCCGAGCATATCGGCAACCGGCTGATTGGAACGTCCGTACATCCACACAGCAAGCAGTATGGCAACAACTGCCACTACAACGCTGGTACATGCCACCTGCATTTCCATCTCAGTGTCGAAGCTCTGTCCGTCGGCCGAAACAAAATGGCCGAAAGGAATGAATCCGGCAACAATAGTTACAAGAGCAAGGAATACGAGCGGGAAAGTCATTGTGACAGGCGCCTCGTGAGGCACGTGCTCGGCATGAAGTTCCTTGTTCTCATGTCCGAAGAATATGTTGCAGTAGAGACGGAACATATAGAAAGCCGTCATTCCGGCAATGGCAGTCATAATCCAGCCCATGACAGGACTGAAGGCAAAACATGCCGCGAGAATTTCGTCCTTTGAGAAGAATCCTGAGAACGGAGGTATACCCGATATGGCAAGACATGCTATGAAGAATGTGATGCTTGTTACAGGCATATATTTGTGCAGGCCTCCCATTGAAGACATCTCGTTGCTGTGTACTGCATGTATGATACATCCGGCACCGAGGAAGAGAAGAGCCTTGAACATGGCGTGTGTGAAGAGGTGGAACATTGAGGCCATGTAGCCGAGTCCGCCAGCTTCAGGTACATCAGATGCGCATACGCCGAGCGATACCATCATGAAGCCAATCTGAGAAATGGTTGAGAAGGCAAGCACACGCTTGATGTCGCTCTGCGCACAAGCTACGGAAGCAGCATAGAACGCTGTGAACGCGCCCACGTAAGCAACCCAATGGAGCACATCGGGAGCATAGGCGATGAAGAGCGGGAACATGCGTGCAACGAGGTATACACCGGCAACAACCATTGTGGCGGCATGGATAAGCGCCGACACCGGAGTCGGACCCTCCATTGCATCAGGAAGCCAGATGTGGAGAGGGAACATGGCACTCTTGCCGGCACCGCCGACAAACATAAGACCGAGCGCCCAAGGAAGAATCATGGCAGCCTGTGCCAGACGGCTCTCTTCCGGAGTGAACGAGAATGTTCCTGCATAATAGCCGTAGAGAAGTATACCTACAAGGAAACCGAAGTCGGCAAAACGCGTAACGATAAATGCCTTCTTTGAAGCGAGTATAGCCTCAGGCTTGGTGTAATAGAATCCGATGAGGAGGTAAGAAGAAACTCCCACGAGCTCCCAAAATACATACATCTGGAAGATGTTGGTTGCTACCACAAGTCCAAGCATTGAGAATGTGAAAAGCGAAAGGAAAGCATAGTAGCGCTGAAAACCGCGCTCGCCCTTCATGTATCCGAAAGAATAGATGTGCACCATCAGCGACACTGTAGAGATAACGATGAGCATCATTACAGATATAGGGTCGAGCATGATGCCCATGTCGATGTGCAGGTCGGATGTGAACGGCAGCCACTGGAAGTCCATCGGAACTACCGTCGGATAAAGGCCTGCCTCGTTTCTGCCTGCAGAAAAATAGCTGAAGGCGGTGAAATAGCTCACCAGAGCCACGAGCGCAAGCGATATGGTGCCGATTATGCCCGCCAAGCGGTGAGACATTTTCATACCGGCCAGTGCCAATATAAGAAAGCTCAGGAAAGGCAGGACTAGAATTAATATTGTATATTCCATAGAAAAATCGTGATAATGTGTTTATATTAACCCTTCATATCTGATATGTCGTCTGTGACGATGTGACGCAGATTGCGATAGACATTAATAATTATGGCTATGGCAACAGCAGTCTCCGCAGCGGCAATGGCAATGCCGAAGAGGCTGAAGAAATGTCCCTCAAGATGTTCAGGATAGATATAACGATTGAACACAGCGAAATTGATGTTTGTAGCATTGAGCATGAGCTCTACTGATATCAGCAGTGCGAGCAGGTTCTTGCGTGTGAAGAATCCGTAGACTCCGCAGAACATCATGACCGTACTGATGACAAGATAATGTACGACGTGTATTTCCAGTTCCATAATTATTTCTCCTTTGTTTGTTTCTTATCTTTTCGGGCTATCATTATCGCACCAATCATGCACGACAGAAGCAGAACTCCAATGACCTCAAACGGAAGTACAAACTGATACTTGCCTGTTCCGACAAGGGCATGACCGATTTCCTTTGTAGGAAGCTCTACGCCCTGCGGTATCGTATTTACGACGAAACCGTTAGTAACTATGAGGAACAATACAAGCGCAGCGCCCGCAATGGTCGTCAGCAGCACACAGAACAGCTTTGAACGGCTGATGTGGTACTTCATGTTGCGGTCAGACTTTGTCAGAAGTATTGAAAACACATACAGAACGACGATACCTCCGGCGTAGACCATCAGCTGAACGGCGCTGAGATAGTTGTAGCCAAGAAGTCCGTAGATGACACCAGTACCAAAAAGCACAAACAGCAGATACGTTGCCGAGTGCAGAATCTTTCCGGCCGTAACGGCCATGACGGAGCAGAAAAGTATTCCTGCGCCCACCACGTAGAAGAATATTTCCTGAAGTGATAATTCCATAATACTAATTATTAGCGAGTGAAGATCCTTCGTGGTTCAGTGTCAGCAGCAGCTTGTCCTTCTCGAACACGGCATTCTCGAAATCATTGGTGAATCCGATGGCGTGATGAGGGCAAACATTGACGCAGAGTTCGCAGAACATGCATGAACCAAGATTATACTCATATTTCAACAAAACCTTTTTCTTCTTTCCGTCCTCGCCTTCGCGCATCTCGCTCTGTATGCGGATGGTTCCGTTGGGACAATTCATCTGACACAGACCGCATGCCACGCAGTTGTGATGGTTTGACTCATCGTGAAACATCACAAGCTTGGCGCGGTGGCGCTCAGGTATATGAAGAGTCGTATGACGATTCTCCGGATACTGCTCGGTGACATTCTTCTGCAGGAACACCTTCATAGAAGTGCGCATACCAATCAGAAGACTCTTTATGCCGGAAGCATATCCCTCAAAATATTCCTTTATACTGCTCATTTGTAAATACACTTAAAATACTAAACCGAAAACCTTGCACAGCGTCATTACGAGAAGAACCAGCAGGGACGCAGGCATGAGGTATTTCCACTCCAATATAAGAACCTGGTCGATTCGCAGACGCGGGAACGTCCAGCGGATCCACATCAGCAGGAAGACTACGAAGAAGGTCTTGCCCATGAACCAGATGAAACCTGGGATGTAGTCCATGACCGCATTGAAGCCGTCGAGACCTGCAATGTGCAGAGGCATCCATCCGCCAAGGAAGAGGGTCACGGCAATTCCTGAAGTGATGAACAGGTTCAGATACTCTGCCAGATAGAAGAAACCGAAGTGCATACCAGAATATTCGGTATGATAACCGGCAGTAAGTTCCTGTTCAGCCTCGGCAAGGTCGAAAGGTGCACGGTTGGCCTCGGCGTTACCAGCAATGAGATAGATGATGAAAGCGGCTATTGCCGGTATGTGGCCCTTGAAGATGTTCCATCCGTCGGCCTGATAACCTACAATCGACTGTATGTCCATTGTTCCGGTGAGCACAACCATTGTGAGCACGCTTATACCGATGGAAAGTTCGTAGCTGATAATCATGGCACCACTTCTGACAGCACCGATGAGAGTATACTTGCTGTTACTGCTCCATCCGGCAAGCAGGATACCCAGCACACCGATTGAAGAAACAGCAAGAACAAAGAATATACCTATGTCCATGTGGATAATCTCACCACCCTTGTTCCACGGCAGACAAGAGAATGTCAGAATGGAAGCCAGGATAACGAGAAACGGAGCAAGATTGTAGAGAAACTTGTCGGAATTCTTAAGTGAGATGATTTCCTTTGTCAGAATCTTCAATACGTCGGCAGGCACCTGAAGGAGTCCGCCTTTTCCTCCTACGCGGTTAGGACCGATACGGCACTGGAATGCGGCGCAGACCTTGCGCTCCATGTATATAAGTATGACAGCCATGACTGCATACATAATCATGATGAACACTCCAACGACGATACCTTCCAATGTCAGTGCCAGCCATTGCGGCATGACGCTGCACAACCACTCGTGCACGCGAAGCAGCAAAGGCTGAATGTTATAATAATCCAAATATGGTTGATTCATATCGTTATCTGTGAATATGGGTTGAACATTATCTGTCTATATCAGGGATGACAAAGTCGAGCGTACCGCCTATGGCAATGAGGTCGGCCAGCTTCTGTCCGCGGCAAACGGTATCCATTGTGTGTACGAGAGGCATACCGGTAGAACGGTAGTGCAGACGGTAAGGACACTTGTCGCCATGGCTCTCTATCATCACGTCGAACTCGCCTCGGCTGGTCTCCACTGAAGCAGAGAAATTGCCTTCAGGAAGCTTGATGATAGGCTTGGTCTTCACCTTGAACTCACCCTCAGGAATATTGTCGATGAGCTGTTCAATGATGTGGCACGACTCAAGAATCTCGTCCATACGCACCATGTAGCGTGCAAAGGAGTCGCCCTCGGTACGGGTGATTTCCTTAAACTCCACCTTGTCGTAGAGTGCATACGGATGGTGCTTGCGCACGTCGTTCGACCATCCCGAAGCACGTCCTGTACCTCCGGTTGCACCGAGCGAGATGGCATCCTCGCGGCTGAGCACACCTACGCCCTTGAGACGAGTCTGTGCGATGACGTTTCCGGTGAATATGTTGTGATAATCAGGAAGCACGCTGTAGAGATGCTTGATGAACTCCTTCACCTTCTTGCAGAAGTCAGGCTGAATGTCGGCCTGCACGCCTCCGATCATGTTGTAGTTCTGAATGAGTCGGCCACCGGTTGTTTCCTCGAAAATGTCGAGAATCATCTCGCGTTCGCGGAATCCGTAGAAGAACGGTGTCAGACCACCCATATCCATAACGAGGCAAGAATAGAAAAGCAGGTGGGAATCGATACGCTGAAGCTCATCCATGATTGTACGGATGTACTGCGCGCGTTCTGAAATTTCTATGCCTGCGGCCTTCTCAATACACATGCAGAGTGCATGGCGGTTCTGATGGGCGCTGAGGTAGTCGAGACGGTCGGTGAGTGCAAGAGTCTGCGGATAAGTGAGGCTCTCGTTCATCTTCTCGATACCACGGTGTATGTATCCCAAAATCGGGTCAATCTTGCGGATGTTTTCACCGTCGAGCGAGGTACGCATACGGAGCACACCGTGGGTTGACGGGTGCTGAGGTCCGATGTTTACAACAAACTCGCTCTTACCGAACACAGTATTCTCATGCTCATCTATCGTACCGTCGGGGTTCATGAAATACTCCTCAGTAACATCGGCATTCTCCTCGTTCTCCATGTTGAGCGGATTTGAGTTCATGTCGTAATCCTTACGGAGCGGATAACCCACCCAATCCTCGCGCAGGAAAATACGGCGCATGTCAGGATTGTTGAGGAAACGTATTCCGAAGAAGTCATAAACCTCGCGTTCCTTTATTTCGGCAGTCTTCCACAAATCGCACACGCTAGGCAGAAAAGCCTGGTCGCGGTCAGATGTGGCAGTTTTGAGCACAATGCGCGAATAAGTCACGCTCGATTCCAGATAGTAGAGTGCGCCAAGGCTCTCTCCCCAGTCCATGCCGACAATGTCGCGGAGGAAGTCCATAGGTTCCTCGCTGTCGTGGCGCAGCATCTCTGCCGCACGGCGGAAGTCCTGCGGAGACAATTCAACTATTCTCTCGCCGTTCTCAGACACAACGGCCTGCGGAAAGGCTTTCAATATCTTTTCAATCTGTTCCATTGATCATTCGTTTTCGTTATCAGGTCTTTTCTCCTTCCTGTTGACGCCTCCGAGGAACTTTTCAACCTTTATTTTCCTCTGAAGCTGCATCATGCCGTAATAGAATGCTTCCGGACGCGGAGGGCATCCTGGAATGTACACATCGACCGGTATGATCTTGTCGATGCCGTTTACAACATGGTACGACTTGATGAAAGGACCTCCGGAAATGGTGCATCCGCCCACTGCAACAACATACTTCGGCTCGGCCATCTGGTCGTAAAGACGCTTAAGCACAGGAGCCATCTTATAGGTGATGGTACCGAGCACCATAATCATGTCGGCCTGACGCGGCGAGTTACGTGTAACCTCGAATCCGAAGCGGGCCATATCGTAGCGTGCAGCACCAAGAGCCATGAACTCGATGGCACAGCAGCTGGTTCCGAACGTGAGCGACCACAGAGAGTTGCTGCGTCCCCAATCAATCAGTTCGTCGACAGTACCAAGGATTATTCCGGCGCCGTTCATGTTGAGCTCCTTGACCATGCGTTCAAGATAGTCGTTGTTCTTGAACTCGTCATACTCCATCGAACGTATCGATGTACGCTTCTTTATATCCATTCCAACGCTCCTTTCTTCCAGGCATAAACAAGACCCAGAACCAAAATCAACAGGAAAAATCCGACGCTTACAAGAGCATAGATGCCGAGTTCAGCGGCAACGACTGCCCAAGGAAAGAGAAACACTGTCTCGATGTCGAACATCAGGAACAGGATAGCAAACAGATAATATCCCACACGGAACTGCACCCACGACTGACCGCGAGTAGGTATTCCGCACTCGTAGGGCTCACCTTTCTGCTTGTTGTAAGAACGCGGAGCGACCAGTTTGGCAATGGTCATCGCGGCTACAACCAGCGCAACTGCTGTGAGCACCACAACTACTAGAAAATTAAAAAACATATATGAAAATATTATTTATTTGTTTATCGAACAATAAAAGACGTAGAACCAGAAAGAGCAAATAAAGATGTGCATTACGACAAGCGCCAAATAAAAAAACAATCCGGCTTGACTGCACATCAGACCGGCTACACAATTATTCTTTCGAGCATATAAACATAATAGTCTGCAGAATCATGCTGCACGATACGGCATGAAGATACGATACAACGTATACCTGCATGCTGTATATAATCTATTGCCCTGACAACAGTACCTATAACGTTTGAAAGAAGTTTGAAACTGTCAAGGCTGAAAACAGAATCGTCACATAGACATTGAGTGACGCAAGCATTGCCGCAATCGAGGAGATATTCCATTGTGGCAGAAAAATCTTCTTCGGGAGAACCGACTGCACATTCTGTGCCTGCGTGGAAAGAAGGCACACTCTCCCCTACGGTGTCAGACATCGCCGAACTCATTTTCCATGCCGACACGGCAAACAGGAAAAAGAGGAAAAACAGGGATTGCTTCAGAAAATTTTCCATCTCGCCTTTTCTCTAAAGAGCCACATATCTCAAAACCCATAGCATGAGAAACAAGCAGGCAGATATGGGGCTATACCTAAAACACAGCAAAGTTATACAAATATTTTGATAGAAAGCAGCACTGATGTAACAAATATTGCACTTGTCTGAAGTTTTATGACATAAATCTACCATGTAAATGCAGGCGCCCGGCGCTATGATTACGAGCGCTCAGAAATTTCTGCGCGAGCGCCCGCGACAAACATTGCGAGGGCTCACAAATATACATTTATGGAACAGGGGAAAAATAAAAAAGGCGCCATTCATCACGAACAGCACCTCCCAAAACAAAAAATAAAGTTCTTATTATATAAAGTAGAAAGGGATCCAAAATACTTACAATGTTCACTTACGTCCGCTCACAATCGTTCCGGAACCGCGTTCTGAAGATTTTGCGGATGTACGCGAAGCGCTTCTTGAAGAGCTTCTCATGTTGCTCGAACTTCTGCGCCCGCCAGCAGAGCTCACGCCGGAAGTCCTTGACACATGCACGCCCTGTCCTCTGTTTCCGTCAGGCCTTGAAGGCTTTTCCGGACGATGCGAAGGTTCGCGGTTAGGCCGGTTGTCATGGTCCGGCCTGTGGACAGGTTTTGGACGATTGTCGCCGATATGATACGGCGGTCGTGAAGGATGTCTGTCTGGTACACGTCCAGGAACCACTGCCGGAGTGAAATGATATGGACGCGGACGAGGCGGCATGCCATGGAAGAAATGTCCACCGCAGTAGGAAGTATAATATCGAGGAACACGATAATAGAATCTGCTCGGACGCAGGTCGAGCGATAGTATCAGCAGGTTCCATGTATTTCTGACAAAGGATATAGGCCTATAGAAATAGTCGTATCTGACAAGCGCCGTCCACGCAGCCGCGCCAAGAAGACGGCGAAGGGCATCGTCGCGCATCTCAACAACGTACATATAATCGTCGTAGCGACGTCCCAAAGCTATATCGTCAAGGTAATCGTTTACGCCATACAGATAGTCGTAGTTGATGCAGTAAAGATCATCAATACAGCTTGAGCTCAACCCCAGTGTATACACCATTCTGTCTGTCAGAAGTCTGGCATTGAACCGGAGCTCCTCGCCTGTCATAGGTCTGGCATAAGAAGCCGTTTGCCCGAAAAACGCAAGAGCAAGCGTTAGAATAATTGTCCTTAATGCTTTCATATCCCAATGAGTTTTGATGTTAATACTGAATGATTGTTCTAGCTCACATGGCAAAAGTACATCAAAACATTATACTGCAAAAGGGATAAATCCTAAACTGACGGAGAAAAAGCCTAAGCGTATTAGGGATTTTCCACATTCGAGGCAAAGGCTCACTTTATTCCAGACTGACGGCAGACGCGAAGTGCGATGCCCAGCCACACGATGAAAAGTGCACGCAGAAGCAGGGGCATAGACACAGGAAATACCGTCATGAGCAGAGCAAGCATGAGATTTATAAGGCATAAGGCCTGAACAGGACTAACCTTTTCTTCGAGAATGCTGGAAAAGAATGAAGCTATAGTGACTGTCATACGCAAAGAAGATATGCGCAAACGAGATAGTGCAAGGGTACTGAATATACTGTTCTGGCAAACTGCTGTTCCGGACATTGTCATACAATCTTTCTTCATAACTGCTGAGATTTATTAGTTAAACTTTACATGTGCAAAGTAAGGAGCAGTCAGTGTCAGAATACGGCAAAAACGCAGTAATTTTTACTATTCGAGGATGGATTCTGTTAATTTACGTAAATATTCAATCATATAGTTCTTGAAATCATCAGAATCGACAATACGTATGTCTTCCATCAGACCTGCGACAAAACGGCCTAATCCCTGATAGCTGCAGACCTGCAGGGAAATCAACCAATGGCGGTCATCGACAATCACAAAATCCTTTTTATATACAGGATATTCTTCCATTAGGAGGTTTGCAGAAAATAATCCCATGAGAAGTTTGACACGAAACCGTTTCTCGCCCGAAAAGCCGAATATGTCGGTAAAATATTCCATGTGAGAAGAAGTGTATTCCCATTTTTCGGGCAAGACTGTGACACCTCCACGTATACGGGAAATCTTGAAGGTCTTGTTTTTGGAGCTGGCAATCTCGAAACACCGCACCTCGGAATCGTTCATCAACAGACGGAACGGCTCGACAATGCGGTCGGATACGACTCCGCTATGCGGCGAAAAATAATCGTGCATGACAATCTTGCGCTTTCCGACAATGGCTTCATGTATAGCTTCGACATTAGCAGACAGCAGAGGATTTACCTTGACATCCGACATAAAATCGACTCCGTAGACAGCAGACAGCTTTTTTTTGAGACTTTGCACGGCAGGCGACTTGTCATCGACCTTGTTGAGAATATTGCCAAGGGCGTCAAGCTCACGTCCGGTGAAACGGACGCGTTCGGAGACATCCTGAATGAAAGGAGATGAGGAATCTATGCTATATATGCCGTCGTTGCAGACAACGGTGAAACCGGCATCGCGCAGGAAATCAATATAACGGTAGACTGATCTGGGCGAAAGACCTAACTTATCGCCTATCTCGCCGACACGATACATGGTGTTTCGCGTAAGCAGGCTGATCAGTCTCAGCTGTCTTCCGAATTTATCGAGTTCCATACATGCGAAGTTATTTGCGGTTGGTCAGAATTCAAGTTCCAGCTGACCGTCGCCAAGAAGATTGAATGTTTTGCGATGATACGGCGTTATGCCATGCTCACGTATTGCTTCGCGATGTTCACGGGTAGGATAGCCGGCATTGCGGTTCCAGCCATAGAAAGGATACTGTTCGTGAAGCTCTTTCATATAATCATCCCTGAACGTTTTCGCCAAGATAGAGGCTGCAGCAATAGACTGATATTTTCCATCGCCTTTGACAATTGTAGTATACGGCAGATCCTGATATGGACGGAAACGGTTGCCGTCGATTATCAGTGCCTGCGGGCGGACTGAAAGCTGATCTACAGCTCTGTGCATTGCCAGAATGCTGGCGTTCAGGATATTTATTTCGTCAATCTCTGAGGGAGTCACCACACCTACGGCCCATGCAACGGCATCGCGCATTATCTCCTCGCGCAGCTTGTAGCGCCGTGATGCGCTGAGACGCTTGGAATCGTTGAGAGCATCATTGCGATAATCTTTAGGCAAGATAACGGCAACCGCGTACACACTTCCGGCCAAGCAGCCACGACCGGCTTCATCGCATCCGGCTTCAATGAGATTTTCGTTGTAATAAGGCAGCAACATTCAATCAGAGGAATAATATATTACTTTAATTCAAGTCCAAAATAAAACACTTTGCAAGGGAACATGCCGACCAGCATCACTTCTTCTTAACAATGGAGTTCATTGGGTTGCGAAGTCCCTTGCCCTTAATATAGAAGGCTTTGGCCGTACCGAACTTCAGATAGAAGTCTATACGTATCGGCAGATGGTTGAGGTCGTCTGTCACATAGAAACGGAGAAGCTCTTTCGACTTTTCCTTTTCTTCATAATCGAGAAGAGAGAACACAAGGCATCGATAAGTAACATCATCGTTGGCCGTGAAATTTCCCTTTCCCATATATATAAGCGTCTGCTCTTCGACCTTGCGTCCGGTTGCCATCTGGAAATGAATTTTCTGTCCGACCTTGTAGTTCGTAGGATCAAAAGATCGTGCCAAAGCAAGAATACTGAGCATATCGTAGTTGCATTCATCACTTATATGCACGGAATCGGACCATTTGCGGTCTTTATTGAAATAGCGCAAATGAACACGGCTCTTGTTGTCCGGATAACTGTAACGAACCTCCGAAATGGTATATCTGCGTCCCTCGGTCGCTCCCTTACGGAAATATAGAGGCACGAGAGTCGGCGTGAAATAGCATGTCAGCGTATCTTTCATTGGGAAGAGCGCATTGCAGCGCTTGTTGCCTACGCAGAGCAAATCCGACCTGAGTACTTTCTTTCCTTCATATACATCGTTTCGGATGTCGTAATACGCAGTACCGGCTTTCACCCAGATGAACTTCCAATTGAAATACAAATCATAAGTAAGACTTTCGCCAGCACTGAAAGCGGTGTTTTCAGTATCACACTGTGCCGTCATTCTGCATGGGGCCAAAAGTGTCAGTACAAAAACTGCTGCGGTTCCAATAAAATGCTTCATACCAATGACTCTTATTAATCGGATTAAACATCGCAGACCAGGAAAGGTTGGGAGCGCAATATGGCCTATTTCTTCTTGTTGCGCTCACGTTCAGCATTTCTGCTCTTGATGGTCTTTTCCTTATCTGGTTTCTGCTTGGTAATCTTTCCCGGCTTCTGGTTAATGATAGGTACTGCCGTAGGGTTCCAGCTTTGGGCAACTTCCCACAGTGCTCTCAACTTGATGGCACCCGGATAGTAGAACACCTCCTCAGGCTGAACACGCTTGTCGAATTCGCCTGTATCCCATATTCCATTCGAATTGCGGTCGTAATACAGCCTCAGATAGTATGTACCAGGAGTTATGAAATAGAAATCGGCCTTTCCTCCTTTGCTCTTGACGGTTTTGACAACTCTGTCGGAACCGTCCATAAGCTGCACGATTGCAGATGTGTCGGCATTTACAAGATTCACAAACAAAGTTGCATATTCGTCAAGCGACTTGACCTTTATGTTCTTTTTGATTCCTGCACTGCGCTTTCCGTAGATGCTGACGAAGGCACCGGTATCGACCACCAACTGATACTCCGTATCCAGCTGCCACTCGGCATAGAATCTATATTTACGCAGCTGTCCTGGCAATTGTCTGAGTATGAAAGGCTGCGGAACAAGGACGGTATCCTGCTTCTGATAGAAATGCACCATATCCATGTGAAGAGTATCTATAGGCTCTGCTGGAGTCAGGTCTATATTTCGGTCAGGATCCAGTGAACTTGATGCAGAAACTTTCATATCAAGGAACTTCTCCGGCATTGGCGGCACGACAAATTCTTCATCTTGTGGAAGACTATAAAGACTATCCAAAGATTTCTGGTCGCCGTTCTCTTTAAAACGCTTTTCAAGTTCACGACGCTCACGTTTCTTGATTTTCTGAGCGTTTTTAAACTTTGCCTCGGAATCCTTTACCCACTGCTCATATTCCTGCTGATATTCCTTGGCCAGTCGGCTTTTGGTTATTTTCGAGGCCATCTCGAAAGAGTCCGACGTCTCCACCAACTGTCCCAATGTATCTGTAGCCATGAAAGAGGCTATAAGATTCAATGTATCCAGATTATATACGAGAGAATCGCGTATCCAATATGTAACAGTATCATTTCCAGCAGAATGTTCTATCTCAAAAAGGTTCTTCTCATCGAAATTAAGTCCTTTGATGACCGGAAGCTTATCGCTCGGCGAGGTGAAATAGAAAGACACTGTTTGCAGATTTGGACGCTCAGCTTTCAAAAGATACCTGTCGGTAATCTTTTCCTGAAAAGCAAGCAGATGTATATCGTCTGGATAAAAATGAGTATAATTTACGGTTATGATGGAATCATAATGTATGCTGTCGTGCCATATTGTATCGTATCTGACATCAGGAGAACAAGATGTGGAAATAATACGGTCTGTATAAGCCAGCATCTCACTCTTCTGATCATACATGTAATTCTGATTCTGGTCGTTAAGCGCATATACTCTGTACTTGCGATTAGGATTTATGCCTTTTATGACAAAATGGCCTCGGCTGTCCGTACGGGAAAGTCTCTCGAACGGCTTAGTCTTAAACACGCTGTCATCCATTTCAGAGTAGATACCGACCAGCATTCCCTTTATAGGTTCAAGATTGGATGCATCAAGAACATTACCGGATATCTGGAACGTATCTATTGTTTCACCGGTTGAAAAGGAGAAAGCATAGTCACCCAACGGATTGCCCTCGTTGTTGTCTTCTATAGCATCTGAAAAATCAATGGTATAAGTCGTGCTGTCGCGCAACGTGTCGAGAATGTTGATTGTTATCTTCTTTCCGGAAGTCAAAATCTCAGGTTGCTCCTTCTGTGGAGGTGAAATTACGACTTTCTCGTTTGCGCTCTCGATTTTTATGTTCTCATTGAAAGTAAGCACTATTCTCTTTGGAGTGACATTTGTAGCTCTGTCTGCAGGTGACGTTCCGACAAGTACAGGAGGTGTCTCGTCGTACGGTCCTCCATCTGGTGATCCCATGTTGGCACAAGCAGCAACGACGATAACCGTCATCAAAATGAATAATACTTTATAGAGATTTCTGTTCATATAAAGAAATAGGGAAATTGCTTTATATATTACAAATCAGCCACAAGCACCCGGAAAAGCGCAATTATGCTTTTCCGAATGCTTGAGTGATTATATTTCGTTGTTGAGTTGTATGAGTTCGTCCATATATGTCCTGCTGTTGCTCAAACGCGGAATCTTATGCTGTCCGCCAAGTTTTCCCTTGCGCTTAAGCCATTCATCGAACAGGCCATTGTTTGCTTCAATAATTTCAAGAGGCTGAAGAGTGATGTTCTTACTTCTCTTCGCTTCATAGTCTGAATTTATTCCCTGGAGAGATCTGTCGAGTATAACTGCAAATTCTTCTACAGAAGCCGGACGTTTAGCAAATTCTATCATCCACTGATGTCTGCACTTGGCATTGGCATCCATGAATATAGGAGCAGCTGTATAGTCCTTGACCTGAGCTCCAGTTGCAAGACATGCCTGAGCAAGACCTTTCTCGGCATTATCAACGATAAGTTCTTCTCCGAAAGCATTGATGAAATGCTTTGTTCGACCAGTAATTACAAATTTATACGGATTCTTTTGAGTGAAACGAACTGTATCGCCGATCATGTAACGCCACAAACCGCATGTAGTGCTTATAATCATCGCGTAATTCACTCCTGGTTCGACATCTACCAACGGAATTACCCTTGGATTCGGTTTGTCGAAGTCTTCCATAGGCATGAACTCGTAGAAAACACCATAATCGACCATCAACGACATTGCCGGATCAGACAAGTCTGTCTGTATTCCGAAGAATCCTTCACTTGCGTTATATGTCTCCATATAGTGCATATTAGGATTCTTGATGATGTTCTTATACTGTTCTCTATAAGGTGTAAAGGCAACACCTCCATGGAAGAAAACTTCGAGATTAGGCCATATTGTATCCAAAGTATCCTTACCGCTAAGTTCCAGTATGCGATTGAGCACAGACAACATCCATGAAGGGACACCGCTTATGTTGGTGACATTCATGTTCATAGTAGCACGTGCAATCTTATCGCGCTTCTCTTCGAAATCGCTTAAAAGGGCTATACTCTTATCTGGAACACGTGTCTTATTGACAATGCTAGGCACATTCTCAATAAGGATAGCACTCAGGTCACCCACAAGGCTCTTTGGCGTATTGAGATTAGGAGAATGACTACCACCAAGAATAAGACTTTTTCCGCTGAACAAAGAACTTTTAGGATTTATGTTCAGATAACTGGCAACGCAGTCGGTACCACCACGATAGTGGGTATCCTTCAAACCATCGCTGCTGACCGGAATGAACTTACTCTTGTCATTGGTTGTGCCCGATGATTTTGCGAACCAGCTTACTTTTCCTCGCCACAAAACATCAGACTCGCCTTCACGCATTCTCTGGATATAACCTTTAAGTTCTTCATAGGTCTGTACACCTACATTCGATACGAACTGTTCGTAAGACGAAATACTGCTGTAGTTGTGCAGTTTTCCCCACTCAGTCGTTTTAGCAGCATCTATCAGATGTCGCAGTACCTTACTCTGAAGTTCTTCTGTTCTATCAGCATAACGCTCTATCGCCTTTTGGCGCGAAGAAAAATAAACCTTGTTGAGTATTCCTGTTACGTTCATTTCTAAATGTTTTATGGCACAAAAATATATTAAAAACTTGACATGACCTACAGTACCGCCCAAAAAGAGCCTTCAAGCCAGATTGTACCTAACATTATAATACGACATTGCACAAATTAGAAATATATGTACATATAATTCTGTCATACAACGATAAAAGAATCATTATGTTTCAGGCACAACCTTTTCTGAGTTCTTCTTAATAATAGCTGAATATAAGTCCTTATCAACATTTAGCTTCTCCAATGCACTTTTAGAAGCATTTTGCTGACTTTCTTTCTTCGTATACCCCTCTCCATATCCACATCGGAAACCCTCAATATATAGTTCAGAGACAAAAACGGTCGTATTGCTTCCATCTTCGCACTTCTCACATACAACATCATAGGAATAATCCAAATGTCGCTTCTGACACCACTCTATAAGACGGCTTTTAAAATTATTCTCCAACGAAGCTACTTCATCAATGTCAAGATAATCGGCAAACACGCGATTACGGATAAAGCGAACGCAATAGCTGTAACCGCGATCCAAATATATAGCACCGACCAGCGCTTCAAAAGCATTACCGCACATGTAACTATTATGCGCAGTTGAACTAACGCCATAGTGTTCCACCATCTCAGACAATCCAATATCGGAAGCAAGACGGTTCAGAGTCTCACGCTTCACCAGACGACTGCGCAGAACTGTCAAAAAACCTTCATGCTTATTTGAAAAATGTTCATACAGAATGTCTGCAACAACAGCCCCCAAAACGGCATCTCCAAGATATTCTAGCCTCTCATTATTAGCAGTTGCACCAAAGCTGGAGTTCTTCAAATGAAACATACAAGATTTATGTCTCAGTGCAAGCTTATAGAGCTCTATACGTCTTGGATAAAACCCCAAAATAGAATAAAAGCGTAAAAAAGGCTCCTTATCACGCAGGAAAAGGAGCCTTAAACTATCTATTAGATTTCGAAACACAGATTATTTGTATTTCTTGAATATTACACATGCATTATGACCACCAAAACCGAATGTGTTGCTGAGAGCAGCACGTACAGTTCTCTCCTGAGCCACATTGAATGTGAAATTCATATTGTAATCTATTTCTTCATCTTTATCTTCCGGATCGTGATTGATTGTAGGAGGAACAATATCATCTCTTACAGACAAAACACTTATCATTGCTTCAACAGCACCAGCTGCACCGAGCAGATGTCCGGTCATAGATTTAGTTGAACTGATATTCAACTTATAAGCGCTTTCACCGAATACTTCCTTAATAGCCTTAGCCTCAGAAATATCACCTACGTGTGTAGATGTACCATGAACATTGATATAATCAATATCATCAGGTGTCATTCCTGCGTCCTCAAGTGCACGCTTCATAACAAGCTTAGCGCCCAATCCATCAGGATGAGATGCTGTGATATGATATGCATCAGCAGACATACCTGCACCTGCCATCTCAGCATAGATCTTGGCACCACGTGCCTTCGCATGCTCCAGCTCTTCAAGAATAAGGATTCCTGCGCCTTCACCCATAACGAATCCATCACGGCTTGCGCTGAATGGACGAGAAGCACGAGTCGGGTCGTCATTACGTGTAGACAATGCCTTCATAGCATTGAAGCCACCAACTCCTGCAGGCCATATAGCTGCTTCTGCTCCACCAGTTATGATCGCACTTGCCTTGCCCAAGCGGATAAGGTTAAATGCATCTGCCAAAGCATTTGATGAAGAAGCACAAGCTGAAGTTGTTGTGTAGTTCGGACCATGGAAACCGTATTCAATAGAAATGTGTCCGGCTGCGATATCGGCAATCATCTTTGGAATGAAGAACGGATTATACTTAGGGCCAAGCTGAGGTCCATTTACAGCATAATTTCCAGCTTCTTCCTCGAATGTATGAATTCCACCGATTCCAACACCAAGTACAACTCCGATATTGTCCTTATCAACTGTTTCGAGATCAATTCCGGAGTCTTCGAGCGCCATCTTTGCTGCAGCAACTGCATATTCTGTGTAGAGGTCCATCTTACGAGCCTCCTTACGGTCAATGTACTTGCTTTCAACAAATCCTTTGACCTCGCATGCAAACTGGGTCTTGAACTGTGACGCATCGAAATGAGTAATAGGAGCAGCACCACTAACACCTTTCTTGAGATTTTCCCAAGACTCTTCAGCAGTAAGGCCAAGAGGTGTAATGGCACCAATACCTGTTACAACAACTCTCTTTAATTCCATAAATTATATATAATTGGAATTGATTATTTAGCGTTCTTCTCGATATAATCGATAGCATCGCCTACTGTAGAAATCTTCTCTGCCTGGTCATCTGGAATGTTGATGCCGAAAGCCTTCTCAAACTCCATGATAAGTTCTACAGTGTCCAATGAATCTGCACCGAGGTCGTTTGTGAAGCTAGCTTCTGGCTTTACTTCTGCTTCATCAACACCAAGTTTATCAACGATAATAGCTTTTACTCTTGATTCAATTTCTGACATAACTCTAAATTTTAAAATGTTATTAAAAATGATTAGTTTATTCTTATCTCCGTGCAAAGGAACAAAATTATCCTTAGTTGTGCAAAAATAAGACAGACAATTTGAGCAAAAATGCACACACCACAGGAGTTTTGTGCATTTATTCCAAGTTTTAGGGCATAAACAGCTGTCAAAAGACCACCAAAAACTTTTAAGCTCTACTTATCAAGCCTCGTTTTTATTGTTCCTTTTGCGCTCAAGATGATTAAGTATAATCTTTCTGATCCTCATGCTCTTCGGTGTAACTTCCACATATTCATCCTCCTTGATGTACTCAAGAGCCTCTTCAAGAGAGAGGATGACAGGAGGTATTATTCTTGCTTTATCATCAGTACCAGACGCACGAGTATTGGTAAGCTGCTTTGCCTTAGTAACGTTGACAACAAGATCATTATCATGCACATGTTCACCGACAACTTGTCCTGCATATACCTCATCACCAGGAGAAATGAAGAATTTTCCTCTGTCCTGAAGGTGGTCGATGGCATAAGCAAACGCTGTACCGCTTTCAAGTGCAATCATAGAACCATTTGTACGTCTTGTCATATCACCCTTATATGGCTGATAATTTTTGAAGCGGTGTGCCATGATAGCTTCTCCCTGGCTTGCAGTAAGTACATTTGTTCTCAGACCGATTATACCTCTAGAAGGGATTTCGAACTCGATATTGACTCTGTCTCCCTGGGCTTCCATGGATACAACTTCACCTTTTCTGCGTGTAACCATATCGATCATCTTGCTGGAGAAATCCTGTGGTACGCTGATTGTAAGTTCCTCCACCGGCTCACACTTAACACCATTTATCTCCTTATATATAACCTGAGGCTGTCCAACCTGAAGTTCATATCCTTCACGGCGCATTGTTTCAATCAAAACTGAAAGATGAAGCACACCGCGTCCGCTGACAATCCAACTATCAGTAGAGTTTTCTCTTGGTCTTACCTTCAGTGCAAGATTTTTCTCCAATTCCTTCTGCAGACGGTCATTTATATGACGGCTAGTGCAGAACTTACCTTCTTTACCAAAGAATGGAGAATTGTTTATAGTGAAGAGCATGCTCATCGTCGGCTCATCGATACTAATTGTAGGCAACTGCTCAGGCTGTTCGAAATCGCATATAGTATCACCTATTTCGAAATTCGAAAGACCAATCACTGCACATATATCGCCACTAGAAACCTCTTCTGTAGCTTTATGGCCCATACCTTCAAAAGTATGCAGTTCCTTAATCTTTGTCTTTTCCATAGAACCATCACGATGAACAATCGTAATGTTCATGCCGCTCTTAAGTGTACCTCTATGAACACGTCCCACAGCAATACGTCCTGTATAAGTTGAATAGTCCAATGAAGTTATAAGCATCTGAGGAGTTCCATCCAGGCGTTCAGGAGAAGGAATATGTTCAATGATTGTATCGAGCAGATATGTAATATCCTGTGTAGGCTTGCTCCAATCAGGTCCCATCCATCCATTTTTTGCAGAACCGTATACAACAGGGAAGTCCAGCTGTTCTTCCGTAGCATTAAGACTGCACATCAAATCAAAAACCATTTCGTATACTTCCTCCGGACGACAGTTAGGCTTGTCAACCTTGTTTACAACCACAACAGGCTTCAAACCAATTTCCAGAGCTTTCTGAAGAACGAAACGAGTCTGCGGCATAGGACCTTCAAAAGCATCAACCAGAAGTATGCAACCGTCAGCCATATTAAGCACACGCTCCACTTCTCCTCCGAAGTCGCTATGTCCCGGAGTATCAATGATATTTATCTTAGTATCCTTATAACAGATTGAAACGTTCTTTGAAAGGATTGTTATACCTCTTTCCCTTTCAAGTTCGTTATTGTCCAAAATCAAATCACCAGTCTGTTGGTTGCTGCGGAACAGATTACCTGCCAAAAGCATTTTATCTACCAGTGTAGTCTTTCCGTGGTCAACATGCGCAATAATAGCAATGTTTCTAATGTCCTGCATACACTCTTTACCTTTATTATATTTATAATAATCTCTTCATAGCTGACGTTACACATACAGGATTTAAACACTCTGTGGATGGCTGTCGGCTGAAAAGCGATGCAAAGTTAGCTTTTTTTCTTATATAAAGTTGCGATTATCAAAATAATACGTACCTTTGCACCCGCAATCAAGTTTTACACACAAAATTTTATTTATATGTACTTAGATTCAGCTAAAAAACAAGAAATCTTTGGCCAGTACGGAAAGTCTAACACAGATACTGGTTCTTGCGAGAGCCAGATAGCTTTGTTTTCATACCGTATCAGCCGTTTGACCGAGCACATGAAGGTCAATCATAAAGATTATAGCACTAACAGAGCACTGGTTAAGCTTGTCGGCAAAAGACGCAGCATGCTCAACTATCTCAAGAAAAAAGACATCGAGCGTTATCGTGCAATTGTAAAAGCACTCGGATTGCGTAAATAATCTTTTTTCAAAAAGCTCAAAACAAAAAATCAGGGGATGCACCGCAAGGTTCATCCCCTGTTTTTTTTGCGTCCAAAAGAAAAGACCGGCCGAACAAAAGTCCAACCGGCCACCATTTATTTTCTACATCAGGAACATGATATTCCCTACAAACTTACTGTATCATGTCAAATTCAGCAATTGAAGCATCGCGCGAAAATGCAGTGAAACGGAAATATCTGGCTTTAGTCTTATCAAAACCAACCTTTGTAAAATAAGGCAACCATTTGCCACCAGAAACTTCAGTCCATGCAATTCCATCCATGCTGACCTCAAGCTTATATCCCCTTATCAGCCCACCTGAAGATTTGTCGCTGCGAGGCGTACACAAAAAGGCTGAGACATCATACACGCGTCCCATATCAACTTCCAGATAATGAGGGAAGGGAGCAGGACTGCTGTATTTCGCATGCCACATGGTTTTAAAATCACCATCTATAGCTTTATAAGCTTCACACTGTTCAGCCTCAGTTTCCTGACTGCTATAGCCACGAAGTTTCCATCCACGCTTCGATATAACATTTTCAGGTGCAGAAGACTTCCACTCACCGGTTTTCCAGTTCATGTCAAAAGTTCGTCTATAGTCGAATATACACTTGCCATCTTTAAATTCGATAGGAAAAACGATGGTCTTTGACGATGGAAGATCCGGGTCCTGCCATCTATCACCGACATAAAGATACGAAAAGCCATTCTTATTAGGAATCTTAAGAACAGAAGCAGCCTGAGTGTCAAATGCTATATTATTTCCAACATCGCTCAATTCCGACCATCCAGAAGTCAAAGACTTGGAGTAAGCAACCTTGCACTGGTTAGGATCCCATCCCGTACATGCAGAAGAAAGCATAAAATACGTATCCCCTACTCTGACTATAGCCGGAGCCTCGCGCCTGTCACCGGCAAAAAGAGTTGTATGCGAAACTGCGCTCAGATAATCATCCGACAACTTGAACAATCCCAAATCCTGATTTTCGTTTGTTGTAGAAATAAAGTATGCAGTGCCGTCATCATCCACAAAGACGTTGCAGTCGCGAGATTTGATACCCAAAGGCCTTCCTGCCCAGTGGAACTTATATGGTCCGTTTACAGAATCGCAATAAAAGACGGCAGCCTCAGACGCACCATAATTGCCTTGTTCCCAATGACACCATACCACATATTTCCCGGTTTTCTTGCAATACATAAGTTTAGGACGCTCAATGAAGCGGCTTCCGTCGGCCAAAGCCGGATGTGTATCAGGTGAAATGATCTTGCGCTCAAATTTCCAATTAACAAAATCTTTTGAAGAGTACATATTGACATCAGGATGCCACATATCAGAACGGTCCTCACCAATCATATACCATGTATCTCCAACTTTCAGGAAACCGGCACCGTGCGCCTGCACATCTTTTCCATCGGAATCGACCCACATATCACCATTTACAATCGTAGTCCATCCTGCTGTAGTTCTGTCAGACTTACCAGCAGTCTTTTTACTGTTGCTCACACCATCACCGACACCAGAAGCACCAGCAACAGAAGAACACAAGAATAAAGAGAAAAGCAAATAATAGATTTTTTTCATAATACTATTCTAAGTAAATTATAAAATGTGCGGAATCCGTACATTCAGAATATGCAGACTCCGCACCTATATATTAAATAGAAGCTCTATGCATTAAAGCATCAGAGTACCTGACTTCCAGGCTTAACCTCACGATTCACAGTTGTCACAGACAAAGAACCATCCCAGTTTTCTGCAGAAAGAATCATTCCTTCACTTACTAGACCGTTCTTAAATTGTCTAGGAGCCAGATTAGCAATAAAGCATACCTGCTTGCCCATAAGCTGTTCAGGTTCATAATGCTGAGCTATACCGCTTACAATGACACGCTTTTCCAATCCGTCATCAATGAGGAACTTAAGAAGCTTCTTCATTTTTGGAACGCGCTCACATTCCAATACAGTTCCGACTCTGATATCAAGCTTTTCAAAATCCTCAAATGATATATTTTCCTTAATCGGTTTTGCTTTATATGCAGCAGCCTCATTAGCCTTTTTAGTAGCAAGCAATTTGTCAACCTGCGCCTGAATAACATCATCCTCGATCTTTTCAAACAACAGAGACGGCTTTGCCAACTGTTTGCCGGCAGGAAGAAGATCCGTAGAACCAAGCTCATCCCACTTGAACTCTTCCATATTTATCATTTCCCTAAGCTTTTTGCTTGAGAAAGGCAGGAATGGTTCAAAAGCAATAGCCAGATTTGCAGTAAGCTGCAAAGATATATAAATGATAGTCTTTACTCGTTCCGGATCAGTCTTGATAAGTTTCCAAGGTTCTGCATCTGCTATATACTTATTACCGATACGTGCCAAGTTCATAGCCTCCTTCTGAGCATCGCGGAACTTGAAGTTGTCCAGCAAAGCCTCAACCTTCTGCTTGACATCCTTGAATTCATCAAGAGTCTGCTTGTCAGTATCAGTAAGTTCACCACATTCAGGAACTATGCCGTTGTAATACTTCTGTGTAAGCTGAAGAGCACGGTTGACGAAATTACCGTAAACAGCAACAAGCTCATTATTGTTGCGTGCCTGATAGTCCTTCCAAGTAAAATCGTTATCTTTAGTTTCAGGAGCATTGGCTGTAAGTACATATCTCAACACATCCTGTTTACCAGGCATATCTACAAGATACTCGTTGAGCCATACAGCCCAATTTCGGCTAGTAGAAATCTTATCACCTTCAAGATTGAGGAACTCATTGCTAGGTACATTGTCCGGCAGGATATAACCACCGTGAGCCTTAAGCATTACAGGGAACACAATGCAGTGGAACACAATATTGTCCTTGCCTATAAAATGCACAAGTCTTGTTTCAGAATCTTTCCACCAAGTTTCCCAGTTACCTTTCTCAGGATGTGCGTCACACAGCTCCTTAGTATTTGAGATATAACCGATAGGAGCATCAAACCACACATACAACACCTTTCCTTCAGCACCTTCAACAGGAACCGGGATACCCCAATCAAGGTCACGAGTTACGGCTCTAGGTTTCAAGCCAGTATCCAACCAACTTTTGCACTGTCCGTACACATTCGGTCTCCACTCCTTGTGCTCTTCGAGAATCCATTTTTCCAACCATTCCTGATATTGATCGAGAGGAAGATACCAATGTGTAGTAGGTCTCTTGACCAATGGATTTCCAGTAAGGGCATTTACGGGGTTAATAAGTTCATCCGGCGACAAAGTACTTCCGCACTTCTCACACTGATCTCCGTATGCACCTTGTGCATGGCATCTAGGACATTCGCCTTTGATGTTACGGTCTGTAAGGAACTGTCCGGCGCCCTCATCATAGAACTGCTCAGACTCAATCTTTACAAACTTCCCATCATCGTACAACTTCTTGAAAAAATCAGATGCAACGTGACTGTGAGTTTCGGATGTTGTACGAGAATAGACATCAAACGAAATTCCGAACTCCGCAAAAGAATCCTTTATAATCTTGTGATATCTGTCAACAACATCCTGCGGTGTGCATCCTTCTTTCTTTGCACGGATAGTAACCGGCACACCATGTTCGTCGCTACCACCGATAAACAAAACATCTTCACCTTTAAGACGAAGATATCTGACATAAATATCTGCAGGGACATATACACCTGCCAAATGTCCTATATGTACAGGACCATTAGCATAAGGCAGTGCAGATGTCACCAATGTACGTTTAAACTTCTTTTCCATTAAGCTGATAAAATTTACCTATCTTTCTTTTGCAAATATACGATTTTCAAGGCAATAAACAGCCTGCCGGATTACTTTACTTACGTTTTTTGCACTTATCCGTTATGCAAGCCGGCTTTTTGTCTTTCCAGCCACCTTTCTTTCGTTCTGCGCCAGCGTTTGTGGCTCCACAACCATATAGCCGGATTTTCCACAATATCAGCTTCCAACATGCGCATATACATATCCGTCAAATCAAAATCCTCAAATTGTTCCGGACTATCTGTCATAAGTATCAAATCACAATGATAATACCCTCGTTTCGGACGAGTCATACGTCCATAATAAACCATCGCCCCTATCTTCTTTGAAATCTCTTCAGTACCAGTAAATACTGCTGTTTCACGATTGAGGAAATGTGTAAAATGGTGAATGCTGTTCCATTTAGGAAGCTGATCAGATATAAAGCCGACCACCACTTTCAACCCTTCCTTTTTCATCTGAAGAATTCTGCGCAATGTTTTTTTCATCGGTATGCACTCGCCTCCATATTGTTCCCGAAGATCAATAAATATCTTGTCAGCAATCTTGTTGTAAAGAGGGTGATATATCTGAGTACAATGAGCATAAGGCATCCAATATTGAAGCGAGGCAATCCACTCCCAGTTGCCGTAATGCCCCAGATAAAGAAAAAGAAAATCCTTGCCGTTCTCAAATCTCTGCCTTGCATCATCCAGCCCGCTGAAAGTCATACGTTTCATCATCTCTTTCTTTGACATGGAAAACAATTTTATGTTCTCTACAATATAATCACAGAAGAAATGATAGAAGCCACGTTCCACCTCTGTCAAATAAGCCTTGTCCTTATCAGGAAATGACCCAGCTATATTTTGCCGAACAACGTTCCTGCGATAACGGACAACATAATAGACAATAAGGTAAATAAAGTCTGAAATGACATACAAAACGGCCATAGGCAAAAGCGACAGAAGCCAGAAGAAGCCGTAAACCAACCTATAATTCAGATTCTGCAAGACATTAGACATAAAAACAGAATTCATAATTTAAACACGTGCATAACGCACAAACATAAAAAGAGAACAGCACAGCCGTCCAGACCTGCAGGCAACAATCTCTTAATCTAAAAAACGGTATTCATTCTACACCTACGATTTTGAATACCCGTCCTATAATCTGTTCGTTAGATATATTACGCATACATCTATAATCACCATACCTGCAAGGCTTATTTCCATACACCGAGCAAGGCCTGCACTCCATTTCAAGCTGCACAACATTGTCGGCCGACTGGTTCCAACCAAGGAAGCCGGCTTTCGGATGAGTAGCTCCCCACACAGAGACTACAGGTACAGCTACCAGCGAAGCCATGTGCATATTTGCAGAATCCATAGCTACCATGCAGTCAAGCTGGCTCATAAGAAGTATTTCATCTTTAAGACCGTTCATCAGTCCGCATACAGACATGACATTTTGTGTTTCCCATGTCTTCAGCAGTGCACTTTCTTTCTTACCGGCCCCGAACAAAAACACCTTACATCCTGCCATTGCTATGCATTCTGCCAGAGTACGCATCTTATCCAGCGGATACACCTTTCCCTCGTGTGCGGCAAAGGGGGCTATTCCGACCCACTTATCTCCTGTTTTTTTCTCACCTACAGCTTTCCATACCACAGACAGGTCTTCCACGGAATTATCAAAAGCACGTACAAAATTTGGTTCAAAAACAAGCCCCAGATCACGAAAAACATCCGCATATCTGGAAAAAGACGATTTCAGGGCAGTGCCTGTAATTCCGTGCCTCAAAAGAGCCTTCTTCGAAGCACGTCCCTTATCAATAACCTTAACAGGTACCCCCGACATGCGGAATCGCCATTTAAGATATTTCGTTCTTAAAACATCATGAAGATCGGCCACAGCATCATATTTCTCTGCTTTCAATTCAGAAAATAGCCGTTCAAGACCATATATACCCTTATAATCATTAAGTTTTATGCCTTTGACCTTAACATTCTCAGGCATCCAACTGAAAAAAGGTACCAGACGATTCACAGTCAGAACTGTCACGCACAAGTCAGGATAACGTCTGGCAAGAGAGTCTATCACCGGCACAGTCATGGCCACATCCCCCATTGCCGACAGACGTATAGCCAAAAGATTCCTTATCATACGACAGCATTTATTTCAACAAAGCACCTGTTCCTTCGAATTTTACTGTTTGCCGTAAAGTACAGGATTGGTACTTGGATCGTTATACATTTTCATCTGCTTATACACCTTCATATACTTCTTTCCGGATTCAATATCCGACAAAAGCTGGTCTATAGCCGAAGCAAGATCCTTGCGCTGTTCCATAAGTACAGCCAACTTCCTGTTGCACTGTTCCTTATGTTTTTCGTCAGCATCTTTACGCTCCACCTGTTCCTTCATGTGGTATATTTTCAATTCCAAGATGCTCAGTCTGTCAACAGCCCAAGCAGGACTTTCAGTATTGATTACGGCGTCAGGCAACACCTTGACATCCTTATACTTGTCAAGGAAATAACTGTCAATCATTTCAACAAGATCTGTTCTATCCTGATTACTCTTATCAATCCTGCGCTTGATGGCCAAAGCCTCAACAGGATCAATTTCCGGATCTCTTATAATATCCTCAAGATGCCACTGAACGGTATCAATCCAGTTTTTCAGATAAAGATAATACTCAATACTGCGTTCCGCATAAGTATTATTTATAGGTGTATCAACATTGTCATTTACATGATAATCGTTTATGGCCTTTTCAAATATAGGCATTGAAAGCTGAGTAAATGTCATACCGTATATTTTTTATTTAAATGTTCTTATTCGAAAATACATAAGCAAAAAGTACATATTGTCGCCTATGTCTGTATAAATCACTTATTGCAAATCTATATAATCTTTCTGAATATCACAACTCATTGTACCAAATTTGCTAACTTTGCCGACATGAAAGCGGTAGTAGACGATAAAATACCTTTCATCAAAGGTGAAATAGAAAAATTGGTAGATATTGCAGAATATATACCAGGCAGCGAAATAAGCCGTGAAGACTTGCTCGATGCCGAAATACTTGTTGTGCGCACCCGCACCAAATGCGGTAAAAGTCTGCTGGACGGCACAAGTGTGAAACTGATAATATCAGCGACTATAGGATTCGACCACATCGACACATCCTATTGCAAAGACAATGGTATCCAGTGGACCAATTGCCCCGGTTGCAATGCACCGTCTGTCCGCCAATACATTCATTCCGTACTTCTTCTTCTCAAACGTGAGCGCGGATTCAATCTCCAGGAAAAGACCATAGGCATCGTAGGAGCCGGACATGTCGGCTCGCTTGTGGCAGAAGACGCACGCGCTCTTGGTATGAATGTACTCGTCAACGACCCTATAAGACAAATGAATGAGCCGGACGGCAATTTCGTAAACTTAAATGAAATTGCTGAAAAATGTGACATCATCTCATTCCACACACCATTGACCACCGACGGTCCATGCCCTACATTCCATCTGGCTGACAAGCATTTCTTCGAAAGCCTCCGCAAACATCCGGTATTGATGAACAGCGGCCGAGGTCCTGTAGTCGACAACGACCTGCTTCTTTCTGCATTAAAGCAAGGAGTCGTAAGTGAAGCTGTAATCGACACATGGGAGCACGAGCCCCATATAAACCTCGAACTTCTTGACAGGACATTCATCGGAACACCACATATAGCCGGCTACTCTGCAGACGGAAAGGCTACTGCAACACGTATGTCTCTACAGGCTCTGTGCAGATATCTCGGAAAACCGTTCACATTAAACATCAGAGCACCAAAGCTTCCTGACACAATGTTTCCTACATCATCAGACCCTGAAGAAATGGCTCTACAGCTGTACAACCCGCACACCGACTCAGATGCATTAAAAAACAACCCAGAGATGTTCGAATACCTCCGCGGCAATTATCCGCTTAGAAGGGAATATGCCGATTAATCTGGGTTATTCGCCTTCAACTTCTCTTGCATCGAAAAGTTTCGGATTGTCCAAAAGTTCTTTTTCAACCACTTTATACGACCTGTACGGATCAAAATATTTGAATCCGTGCATAGTCGGTAGTTTTCTTGGTGTCATATAATCTTCTCCAAAATAGCAAACGAGCGCACCATGAATGCCGTTAGGTGCCGGCATCTTCAAACCTTCAAAGTCAATATCCACGACATCATTATAATCTTCACGCAGACGTATACGCCTTCTATTGCTGTATTTGTAAGCAACAGGAGATATTCTTTTGCACTTGTCAGCATCAACCATACGGAACATTTTCTCATACAAGGCAAAAGCCTTTCTGTAAGGAACCACAGAATAAAGTCCTTTTGAGAATACAGCCAAGGCTTTTTTCCCGAACGACCGGTTTTCGTCAATCCGACTCAAATAAGCTCTGATTGTCTTCTTGATGAACATTGTAGATGTGCGATGCAAAAAGCGCAACAGCGGATTTTCAATAAATCCATCAAGTACAAAGATATCTATATCTATACCGCGACAATACTTCTTACCCAATTCAGAACGCCCTATAGCCGCAGTTTCAACATTTCGTATCTGCCCATGTCCGCAATAATAGCCATCATCCGTATAGGTACATTGAAAAAAATAAGGAGCTTTGAATTCTTCAGAAGCAATCTTTACCAGTTCGTCGTAGTCCTTACGCATCATTATAAAATCTATATCGTCATCCCACGGAATAAACCCCTTGTGCCTGACTGCTCCAAGAAGGGTACCGCTGTCCATCCAGCATTTAAGTCCATGACGCTTGCATACTTCAACCAGCTTCATGGCAAGATCCAGCTCAACCGCCCACACTCTCTTCATTCTGGACGAAACGGTATAACCTCCACGATCTTCTTCTTTCAGAAAATCATCAGACAGAGCCGATTTAAGTTCTTCACAAATCGGCAGTTCATTCAATCCGTATTCGGACTCAACATGTTTTTCTAAAACCATATCTTAGTATTTACTGCACCAAAGACTCCCCGAAACAACAAATCGAAAAACTACAAAATCCGACAAACAGCAAGGAGACTTTTTACGCATAAAACAAACATGAAACAAAAGTATATATTTTTTACACAAGCATCTGTTTTATACACTCATTTTGACAAAACGGCACACTTGCCATATTAAAAATGCTATAAAACGTCTAACATCAATCATTTTTTGCCAATATCAGGAATTTTACATAATTTCGCCAATTATAACACAAAAACCTTGTAAATCATGAAAACAGTACTTACTGTCGGAGTTTATGACCTTCTGCATATAGGACATATAGAATTATTCAGGAAATCACGGGCACTTGGTGATCGGCTCGTCGTTGCCGTACAAGACTCTGAATATGTAAAACTGTTCAAACCTGAAGCCAACCTTGTCTATTCAACAGAAGAGCGCTGCTACATGGTCAAAGCCATCAGATACGTCGATGACGTTGTAGTATATACAAGTGCAGACAAGATAGTCCATGAAGTCGATTTCGATATCTTCGCAAAAGGGCCTGACCAGAATCACGAAGCCTTTCAAAAAGCAGAAGCCTACTGCAGGGAAAACGGCAAACAGGTAGTAGTCCTTCCACGCACCAAAGGTATATCATCATCAGAGCTCAAAACTCTGATAAAGAGCATGAAGTAAACAAGTACTACATGCTCTGTACCTCATGTTCAATTACGCTTCGCCATACATGAACATGCATCTGCAAAGGCCTCTCTGAAGAAATATCCATCAACCAGCTTTTTTCTGAAAGCTTCTACAGATGCACATATTTCATCATATTCTTCCTTGCTAACATGGTTCAAGGCCTCTGAAAGTTCAGAAAGCGAAGACACACAAATGCCCAGTTTGTTTTCGACGATGAACTTTGACATTGCCGATTGATTCCATATTATCACCGGCAATCCGGCACATATATAAAAAGATGTTTTATGCGGATTGTTTATACGCAGATATTCCCCCCAATTGCCGGAACAGGCATCGATGGAATCACCATCCCACACTAATCCCCAATCACCATCGACTGTTTCAATGAATTTGTCAGATTCGAGATAACCGTGATAATGGATATTATGCCATTTCGATGCAATATTTTCGTCAAGACCACGGCCGAAAATGTCAAGAACACATCCATCAAGGCATTTATCCAAGTCATACAAGAACGCATTCTTCCTCAAACCTAATGCACCGGCATAAACTATTCTCCTAGGATTATGACCAAAATGCCTGTGCAACGGAGACGAAGAAGACAAGTAATCAAATATTCCCAGTTCGCACATACGCACCTTGCATCCATGTTCTTTCAGCCAATCTTTCATTGCGCCATTATGAACAATGATACTGTCTGTATGCGACAATCTTTCAATTTCCTGATCGGCTGTAAGTTTATGGCGTCTGAACGTTCCCAGATCATGGATCAGCGTCACTGTAGAAGCGTTTTTCATGTGTGCTATACGACACAAAGCCGTATAATATTTCTTAAAAGGATACTGTATAAGCAGTACGTCATCTTTATGAAGTACAAAAGGAAGACGAATCACGCTGAACAATTTACTAAAAAAAACCGACACCTTTCCCTTGCTGCCTATATGTACCGACAGATTCCTGAACCCGTCGCGCTCCATCAATTCATCGATATCATTCTTAGCCTTATTGGGCGATATTATCTTCAAATAACAATTCATCACTATCTATACTCAAACATTCTATATTCTGCAAATATAAGACAAATACAGACACAGCAGCATCAAGACAAACATACACAAAAGAAAAAACAGCAAACCAGCCATCACAAATCAATAACGACACACTCCAATATAGCAAAACTACGCATTGACTGCACTATCATAAGCTAAGCCAAAACAGAATATATACTTAAACATTGGTGCGCATAATAAATAAATGGATACCTTTGCACACAGCTTATTTCAAATATCATACAATAACTTGCATTTCGCATAATACAGTTTCAAGAAAATGACAGACTACGACATAAGACCTCTCCAAATAAAATTGCTCGACACATTAAAGGCCATAGACGATATGTGCAGACAGAACGGGCTGAAGTACTATCTTCTAGACGGAACATTGCTGGGAGCAGTCCGCCACAAGGGTTTTATACCGTGGGATGACGATATCGATATAGGCATGCCTAGAAAAGACTACGAGAAACTGGTATTGCACTGCAAGGAATGGTTGCCTGAAAGATTTGAATTCATATCCTTCGAAAGCGACATAAACTATTCACAGCATTACGGTAAGATACAAGACAGGACAACCACTCTCATAGAGAAGCAATACCGCTACTATGTAGGAGGAATATTCATTGATATATTCCCGATAGACGGCATATCTGAATCTGTCGTAAAACAAAAGATATATTTCAAGCAATACAGAATCCTGAAAAAGATTCTATATTTCCTTTACAGAGATCCGTATAAACACGGGCACGGCCCTTCATGCTGGATTCCGTTGCTTGTCAGAAAACTGTTCAACAGAGAGCATGTGCACAGAATCATGAAACGCCACATGATGAAATACGATTACGACTCATGCAGATATGTGACAACCAACATAAACGACGGAATGAAAGGTGTTGCAGACAAGATCAACGTTCTTGGAGACCCAACTCCTGTAAGCTTTGAGAACATGGCGTTCATGGGAATGCGCAACAATCACGAATATCTCAAAAAACTATTCGGCGACTATATGACACCTCCTCCGGCAGGAAAGAGGCGTCAACATAATTTTGAATATCTGGATCTTGATACTCCGTTCGAAGATTACCTGAAGAAAAATGCCAATCAATGACTGCGCCACAGATTCCAAGGCTTATATCCAAGCTTAAGCCTTAGTTTCACTTTGCGTACAAGATTGAGCGGTTTGCGCTTGAGACGCCCCTTGTAATGTGTGTCAAAATCATCAACTGCATCCAATACGCGTGCCGACGCTTTACCGTCCAGATAAGCTTCATGGTTATGGACAAAATCCGATACGGCATTCATAAGTTCTTCCGGACGTGCCAGGGCAAATTCTATTGCCCTTTCAACTTCATCTTCATTCTGAACGTTGACGAGGTGAGGTCCTGGCATTGTATTTCGGAACGTAACGACCGGTTTATTCAGCATCATGAATTCAACAATCACAGAAGAGCTGTCAGACAGCATCACATCAGCTCTATCAAGCAGATCAGCATCAACAACACCACCTTCATGGAATACCACATTAGCGTGGGTTGATGCAAGCTCACGATATCTATCAAGAGTCTCCACATCCGAGAATTTAGGATGAAAAGAAAGAATCCAATCCCAGTCCTTAGTTTCAGCCAGAGATTTTATGGTTTTCCAAAGAGCCGGTGCCGAGGTCACACTCTTTGTAAATGTAGATGAATAAAAAATAACCGGACGCTCATTCTTTCTACCGCAGTTGCGTCTTTCGGCAAAGGAATCAGCTTTACACCAACCGGTCTCATAGACTTTAAAGAAGCCATACTTTGCTTCGAGACGTCTGAATGGCTCAGTACTGGTTTTACCTTGAGTACAATATATGTCAAACCATCCACGTATGGAAAAATGGTCGTCTTTTGTATCACCGCGTTTGTTTATAGGGAAGCCATGAAAAACACAGACCTTTATACCAGGGAAGAAATCGTAGATATAATTGCCCGGAGCAAAAACGGCCATGGGACGATATTCTTCAACTTCCGAAATAGAGCAAAGGCGCTTTTCGCCTGCTTCAAGCAAATCGGCACACTGAGGTTCTATAAACCACGCAGCCTCATCACCGCGCCTTAATATTTCTTTCTGCAAAGGACGCAGTATAGGATATGAATATGCTACAGAAACAAAAAACAAATATCGCTTTCCCATAGATTATATTTGATTTGACTATGAAACATCATTTCTTATTCTTTTTAAAGATACGGCGTTTTAATCTTTTTCTGCGTTCAAAATCATCAAGACGCTTCATTATATATTTTACGCAATCTTCGCCGTCCAATCCCCGCACAGCCGAATACTTTCTTACAACAACTTCAAGCAGACGCCTGTTGTGCGTAATCCTCTTCATATTATCCAGACATTCATGGACTCCAGGATTGGAAACGAAACGACTTCTATTGGTGTCAATGACAGTAAAATGAGGACAACCGTCAGCATCAAAGCTATACAGTATATTACTCAAATTCAAGTCTCCATGAAGAATACCGAGTTCATGCAGATGCGCAACAAATCCGGCCAAAGCCTCAGCCATATCTATGTGGCTTTCAAAATCCGGGTTTCCAAGCAATGATTTCAATGACGGATAAGTACATTCTGATGAAATGAAATATCCATAAGAGAATAACAGATTTTCATAGACCTCAACAGCTCCAATACCGGCAGGACTGTCAACTCCCATATCATTCAATCTGCCAGCATACAAAAAGGCCCTGACCGCCTTGCTTTTCCGCCACACAGAATAAGCCAGACGCTGAAAGAAATTAGGTTTCTTGTATCGCTTTACTATCAGATTTTCGCCCGCAACTACTATTTTTCTGACAACGTTTCTTCCCTTATATATTACAGAGCCCTCTTTACAGAATGATTCATGAAGACCTTCAATCCATGGCCTCAAATATTCATAATGAGGATCTATAAATACTTTTATCATATTTAAATTTTCTACTTACTCTTTCAAATAAAACTAATGACATATAAAACCGGCTGATATCCGATGCTCCACGTATCTTATTATACAAAACTATATAGCACACTGAAACATCAATCGCCCTTCTCATCAAGCCGGTTGTTCCAGAGATACTTGCGTGTATCAGATGCTATCACTCCTGAAAGAAGAAGGAGCGACAAAAGATTTGGAATGGCCATGAGTGCATTCATACTGTCTGCCAAATTCCAGACGACAGCCAAGTTCAGGACTGAGCCTGCATAAATTGCACCGATCCATATTACGCGGTAATATTTGATCAACCGTTTGCCTCCAAGATATTCAATGGCCCTTTCGGCATAATAGCTCCAGCCTAGAATCGTGGAGAAAGCAAAAGTAAGAATACCTACAGAAAGAACAATGGTACCGACAACTGGAATCTTCGAAAATGCGGCCTTTGTAAGAGCTCCGCCTTGCGAACTGTCGATATCGGGAAAAGCCAGAATACTGCTCACAAGCACCAAACCGGTAAGTCCGCATACTACGACCGTGTCCCAAAACGTACCAGTAGAAGAAACCAAAGCTTGACGAACCGGGTTACGTGTCTGTGCGGCCGCGGCTACAATAGGAGCAGATCCTAATCCTGATTCATTTGAAAACAGTCCGCGTGCAATACCGTAACGGGCAGCCATCATCACAGTGGCTCCTGCAAAACCTCCTCCTGCAGAACGTGCACTGAAAGCTGAGTCTATAATAAGCCGGAACGACTCCCAAAGATAATTATGATTGAGACAAAGGATAAAAAGACAACCGGCCACATAGAATATTGCCATAAAAGGCACAAGTCCCATGCACACAACAGCGATTCCACGGACACCGAAAAACACAACCAAAGCGACAAGCACGCACATGACACCTCCTGTCAGATAAGGCGAAATACCAAAACTCTCATTCATAAGCAGAGATATGGAGTTGGCCTGAACAGTATTTCCTATTCCGAAAGCGGCAATGGCAGTAAACACACAGAAAAGGACTGCCAGCCATTTCATGCCTAGACCGCGCTCAAGAGCATACATAGGCCCACCGAGCATTTCCCCTGACGATGTCTTCACACGATATTTTATAGCCAATAATCCTTCACCATATTTAGTAGCAATACCCAAAACTCCAGTTATCCAACACCAGAAAACAGCTCCGGGACCTCCTAACGAAACAGCTGTGGCAACTCCGATAATGTTGCCCGTACCAATAGTTGCAGCCAACGATGTAGCCAAAGCACCAAACTGGCTGATGTCGCCGCTTGCTCCTTTATCCTTAGACAAGGATAGTTTTATAGCTGTAAATATCTTGCGCTGAGGAACTCCAAGTCTGAATGTCAGAAAGAGATGCGTACCCAGAAGCATAACTATCATTGGCCAATCCCAGAGCCAACCGCTCAAGTCCGCCAGAAAAGAGGAAATTGTTTCCATATACTGTATGATTTTGCATCACAATGAAATACCATTGCAACAATTACCATGCACAAATGCAAGTCCTGACTGCAAAGATAGATAATTAAGACATCCCCAAAGCCTTTTCTCTTTTCAATATTTCATATTTTTGCCGATAATAAAAACTTGATGCCAATGTACAGACCTGAAAAAGCCAAAACAACAAACAATATAAGTTCTGGAAATGTACGATTTCTGAACTTATCGTGCGACAATGCAGAGCCAAGCATGAAGAAACAGATCTTCGAAGGTGCTGTTCTAGCAGCTTGCATCAAGGGAAATGCTGAAATTGTGATAAACAGGAAGGAATACACAATTTCAGAAGGAGAACTGATGACCATTCTGCCAATGCAGGAAATACAGCTGAAAAAGATAGATGCAGACTACAACATAAAAGCCCTGATACTGTCATCGGGATTCATAAACGGAATACCAGTCCGTCCGGACTTGGACTTGATTAAAGAGGCCTACATGCATCCTCACATCAAACCTGATGAAAAATCTATGGAAGACATAAGAAGTCTTTTTGAAATGGCGCTGAGACGCAACAGTACAGACGTCTATACTTGCAATATACAAAAGGCTATAGCCTTGTCGATTCTCACCATCGCGGCCGCACAGCTGAAGTCCATCTCCATGCCGCGCAAGGAAGAAAGTCCAAGACAAGAATCAATCGCAAAAGCATTCATCGACATGCTGTTTAAAAACTTCCATCGAGAGAGAGGTACTGCATTCTATGCAGAAAAACTATGCGTAACATCAAAATATCTGTGTACAGCAGTAAAATCAGCTACAGGACATACACTACAGGAATGGACCAACGAAATAACCATAAATGAGGCTAAAAGATACTTACGCACAACAGACAACTCCATAAAAACGATTTCTGACATGCTTAACTTTTCTACACCGGCATCTTTCATACGTTTCTTCAGAAAAAATGCAGGAGAAACACCGTTAAGCTACCGAAAAACAGCCGGACGCATCTGACTACCGAATGGCAATACAGACGTCCGACTGATTGAACATTCAAGATTTAAGCCTTTTGATTATTGCCATGAATTCATCACCAGTTATGGTTTCTTTCTCCATAAGGAATGAAGCCGCCTCGTGCATTACATCCAAGTTTGCAGATATGATACTGCGTGCCTTTTCATGCGCATTCTTTATAATCTGAAGCACCTCTGCATCAACATCGGCAGAAGTGGCCGAAGAACAAACCTGCGACGTGTCGCCTCCGAGATAAGTATTGGATGTAGTTTCGAGCTGCATCATGTCATACTTACTGCTCATTCCATATTTGGTGACCATTGCTCTGGCTAGGCGTGTCGCCTGCTCTATATCATTTGAAGCTCCAGTTGTAACAGTGCCGCACACTATCTCCTCTGCCGCACGCCCTCCAGTAAGCGTTGCAATACGATTGAAGAGATCATCCTTGCTGAGAAGCACCTGTTCGCCACTGTCCACCTGCATGGTATAGCCCAAAGCACCAGATGTACGCGGAATTATCGTTATCTTATGCACAGGAGCTGAATTTGACTGCATCGCTGCAACCAGTGCATGTCCAATTTCATGATATGAAACTATCTTCTTCTCTGTATCCGACAATACCTTGCCCTTCTTTTGTACTCCAGCTATAACATTCTCAACACTTTCTTCTATATCAGAAGTTTCCACTACGGCACGCCCCATTCTTACTGCACGGAGAGCGGCTTCATTGATGATATTGGCCAGTTCGGCACCTGACGAACCTGCTGTAGCACGAGCTACGACATCCAAATCAACATCACGATGCTTTACTTTTTTAAGATGCACTCCGAGTATAGCCTTACGCCCCTCGAGATCGGGAAGTTCCATCTGAATACGTCTGTCAAATCGCCCTGGACGAAGAAGAGCCTTATCGAGACTGTCAGGTCTGTTGGTAGCAGCCAAAATTACGACACCCTTACGTGCATCGAATCCATCCATCTCGGTCAACAACTGATTGAGTGTCTGTTCACGCTCGTCATTTCCGAACGAAGTGTCACGTTTCTTACCGATAGCATCAATTTCATCGATGAAAATAATGCACGGCGCTTTCTCATTGGCCTGCTTGAAAAGATCACGTACCTTCGCAGCACCCATTCCGGCAAACATCTGAACGAATTCGGAACCTGACATTGAGAAAAACGGCACTTTGGCTTCGCCTGCGACAGCACGTGCGATGAGAGTTTTTCCTGTGCCCGGCGGTCCAACAAGCAATGCACCTTTTGGCAAAGAAGCACCAATGTCGGTATATTTCGACGGATTATGAAGAAAATCTACAATCTCAGCCAATGCACCTTTAGCTTCATCCTGACCGGCTACATCGGCAAAAGTGGTCTTTATATCGGAATCTGCATAAATTTTAGCACCACTGCTGCCGAATGACATGAAATTGCCGCCTCCTCCCAAGCGCGACTGAATGCTGCGGCTGGTGAATTTCCAAATAAGATAGAACACAATACCCGGCAATATCCACATGAGAATGAAATTCAGAAGAGGCGAATCTTCCTTTGGTACAATTTTGCAGAAAGCAATTTTGCCGTCACTGTTGGCGCCTTTTGCCTTCAGAAGCCTGTCGACCAATTCCGGATCGTCAATCTCACCTGTATGATAAGCTGAAACATTATTGTTTCCGCGGTCTACCGAGAAATATATCTCGCCGTTCTCTATAGCTACTTCGCTGACCAAACCGCTGTCTACACATTCTATGAAGCGTCCGTAATCGACAGCCTGCACCCGCCTGTCCATAAAGTTTGGAAACACAAGACCATTAAGCGCAAGCACTATCAAGACTCCGACAAGAAGCCCGACATAAGGATTACCGCTCTTCTGCGACTGCGCACCGTTTTGATTCTGCACATTTTGTTTCATACAACATTTCTTTTTTCTGCAGCAAATATCGTTATACGAAACGATACGGAAATTACCCGACAAGTAGAAAAAATATACCGAAAGGTACATACATATCAAACACTGCGGGCGCTCGGAAAACAAATTGCGCGCGCTCGCAATAATGTTTCCGGGCGCCCGTAATATTCAAAACGGAGGCCAAGACCATGAAAGGTACTCAATAGAGTCCGGCAAACCAGTCCTTGAAATCTGAAACTTTCTGACGGCTGACAATAATTTTTTCTTCAGTTTCGACTGTAAGATTGACGACAAGGCGTCCAGTGAACCATACAGCCATGTCCTTAACTGCGGAACGAGATATGATATACTGACGGTTTACGCGGAAAAACACTGAAGGGTCAATGCTTGCGGCAACTTCATCAAGCGTGTGCGGAATAAGAATCTTCTCATGCCTGAGGGTAACGGCATAGACTGCACCGTCGACAATATAGAAATACAGAACGTCTGCCACATCAAGAGGTATCAACCTGTCGCCTTTAGACGGAATGAGAAAATGTGAACGGAAATGCGAGGTGTTTCGCAAAGCGCTGACCATGTCGCGAATATTATCCATGCTTTCCGAATGAGGAGACGAAGATGTAAGAGCATCGAGTTTGTCGAGCGCCTTACGGACATCTTCTACACGTATAGGTTTCAAAAGGTAGTCCACGCTGTTGACCTTGAATGCGCGCAGGGCATACTCATCATAAGCTGTAGTAAATATTATCGGGCACGTTATGCTTATCCGGTCGAACAATTCAAATGAAGAGCCATCGGAGAGATGTATATCCATAAATATCAGATCCGGCATCGGGTTGTTTCCGAACCACTCTACCGTATCGGCAATTCCTTCAAGAACATCCACAACTTCGATGGATGCATCGACCTGTGACAGAATATTCTTAAGACTGCGCACGGCGGCACGCTCATCTTCAATTATCAAGACTTTCATATAGCATTATTTTTTCTTTTCGTTCAACATAGTTCACATACAATCATCGTGGAATAGTCTGCTCTGCTTCACCCGGTTTAATGAGAGGCAAGCGCACGCAGAAATGCTCCTCCGTACGTTCAATGTCAATACCGCGTCCATAAAGCAGCTTGTAACGGGCATTCAGATTATGCAGACCAATACGTACGCCTTCACTTGGGGATGTGCTGAAACGAGGCTGAATGCGGTTGCAGACCACAAGCCAATCATCGGTTTCGGTAGCTATCGTTATCAACAGAGGCTTCTTACTGCTGACACGATTATGCTTGACAGCGTTTTCAATAAGAAGCTGAAGCGACATAGGAGGAATTCTGCGCGTACGGGCCGTTTCGGAAATCCGTATGTCGAACTGCAGACTTTCTTCGTAACGCATTTTCTGCAGATAGATGTAGGCATCAGTGTAAGCCATTTCCTGAGAAAGATCCACTGTGCGGTTTCCGCTTTCCTGAAGAGAATAGCGCAGCACACTGGACAACTCATGTATGTAGTTCTTTGCTTTTTCTGGAGATTCGTCGACAAGAACCGACAATGTATTCAAAGAATTGAAAAGCATGTGCGGATTGAGCTGGCTCTTGAGCGACTCGTACTGGCTTCGCGCATTTTCTGTAGCAAGCTTCTGATTCTCAACCGTCATAAGATGCTGTCTGCGAAGAAGGTACATGGCATAGGAAGAAGAGAAGACGACGATAGAGGTGACAAAATCGCGCATCGGATGGGTTATGGCATACAGAACGGCATGAGGCTTGGCCACAAGCCCTGTACTGTGCGAGAAAACCAGCATGCGCGACAATTCGCCCAGAAATACGGCTCCGGCATAAATGAATAAAAACGAAAAGAGAACATGCCAGTTGGTAATGCGTCTCGACGGATCATTGAAATGGAATACTGCGGAATTTACAAGAAAAAGAATTATGGTCACGGCAAAATAGCAGAGGCCTCCAACTATCACATTGAGAAGCGAACTCTGATAAACATGCTCGAAAATGGCCTCATTGTCAAGCGCCACCGACAGTTCTGGAAGAATAGTTGCCAAAGAAACTATCGATGAGACAACAATAAGAATCAAGATATTGCCTCTTATTTCATTATTTGTATCCATAAAACAAAAATAAGGATTTGAGATGAATTACTCATAAATATACTTAAATAAAAAAGCAACCAGTTTACACCTCAATCAAAAAGGAATATGTTCCAACTGCAGATAACTCCTGTTCAGACATGAAAAACGACAATTCGCATGTAAATGGTCAAAGAGCTGACTTTTTGGTGCTACCTTTGCAGTGCACTTCAATAATAACTGTGCTTTTTCAAAGCGAACAACAGATATATATTAAGCAACGGCAATTTCATGACAGGAATCGAAAACAATGCGATTGACGGACATGAATTGCCACAAGGTAAAAAGGAAGAAGGCAAGACAAAGCCACACAAAATCAGAAAACAACAAATAATGGGAAGAAGCATTAAGGATTATGCCATGCTGATGCTTAAAGGCATGGGAATGGGCGCAGCAGACGTTGTTCCAGGGGTATCAGGAGGAACTATAGCTTTCATTGCAGGCATATACGATGAACTCATCAACTCCATTAAAAGCATCAACAGAGAAAGTCTGACTATGCTTTTCACCGGGAAATTTAAAGCATTTGCAAAAAAATCAATGCACCGTTCCTGTTGGCTCTCATCTCCGGCATTGCCATCAGCGTTTTCTCTCTTGCCAAACTTATCACATGGCTTCTGACAGAACAGCCGATATTGATATGGGCATTCTTCTTTGGACTTGTACTTGCTTCAACCTGGTTCGTAATGAAGGACATACGCGAATGGAATGTTAAAACAATACCTACATTCATAGCGGGTGCAGCTATAGCCTACTACATTACAGTGGCAACACCTGCAGACACTCCTTCGAACCTGCTGTTCATATTCTGTTGCGGTGCAATTGCGATATGCGCAATGATTCTGCCGGGAATATCCGGAAGCTTCATACTAGTGCTACTCGGCAAATATTTCTATATAATGGATGCAGTAAAAACATTTGACATAGTTATACTAGCAGTATTCGGTGCAGGCGCATTCATTGGAATAACAACATTCTCAAGAGTATTGTCGTTTACACTTAGAAGATTCAGAAATATGACTCTGGCCATGCTTACAGGATTTATGCTTGGATCACTCAACAAGGTATGGCCGTGGAAAGAAACAACGGAAATGACCATAAATGGAGAAACATTTGCAGCTGAAAGCAACATATTGCCGAATGTATACGTTGCAGAAGCTATTGGTCTTATGGCAATTGGATTTGCCAGTGTTTATATTTTGGAAAAACTGTCTAATAAAATATCCCAACCTAAAAACTAATAACCTTAAAATACCTAGAGGTCTCGAACAAAGAAACTAACGGACAGAACACACGATAGATAATATATGAATAGTTGACGAGACCGTATAAGATTCCTCAGCCGCCATGTGGGAACACCGCGGCAGAGGATTAAAACAAACATTTTGTTTTCCATGCTCAAAATCTTTCAGCTTTTCAAGGCCGTGGCTTGATATCTCAATTGATATAGAGCCACGGTCTTGAACTTTTATACATATATACTGAAGTAAAGAAGATTGCAAAACGTAAATACAGCACATTGACAAACAAAAGAAGGATAAAAACAGAATATATGCTGGCAAGATGTTATTTATCTGATTAATAGAATTAAATTTGCACATTATCTGAAAAATTGGAATTTCACGTTAGATGGAAAACGGTGGCAGACTAATCATCGTGGTACCGTGCTTCAATGAAGAAGAAGTACTACAAGATACCAATAGGCAACTGTGCATGATTGCTGAAAAACTTGAAAAAGACGGCAAGATTGACAGCTGCAGAATTCTGTATGTGGATGACGGAAGCAAAGACAATACATGGAAAATCATCAGAGAACTGTGTTCCTGCGGAGATACATTGTGCAAGAATGGTATGCAACGCGTTTGCGGTATAAAGCTTGCGCACAATGTAGGCCATCAGAGAGCATTGTGGGCCGGACTGAATGAAGCCTGTCCCAAGTGCGACGCCGTAATATCCATCGACGCGGATCTGCAGGATGACGAAAACTGCATTGCAGACATGGTGGACAAATTCCACAATGGTGCAGACATCGTATATGGAGTAAGGAAGGAAAGATCTACCGACACAGTGTTCAAAAGAGTTACAGCACAAGCTTTCTACAGATTCATGCAGGCTATGGGTGGCGACATTGTTTACAACCATGCAGACTACAGACTTATGAGCAGACGCAGTCTGGAGGCGTTGCTGGAGTATCCTGAACGCAACCTGTTTCTTAGAGGAATGGTAAGGCTTGTTGGGTTCAACACTGCAGAAGTGTACTACGACCGCAAGGAAAGGACGGCAGGAGAATCAAAGTATCCGCTCTCGAAAATGATAAACTTCGCAATAGACGGCATTACATCATTTTCGGTAAAACCTTTGAGGATAATAGTAACATTGGGATTTGTATTCATTCTGATTTCCATAATCGCCATTGTTTACGGTCTGATTTCATACATTGACGGAAACGCAGTCGAAGGCTGGACATCTCTTATTGTCAGTATATGGTTCATAGGCGGATGCATTCTCGTAGGACTGGGAATAGTTGGAGAATATATAGGAAAAATTTATACAGAAGTCAAACATAGGCCTCTGTTCACAAAGGAAGAAACCATTAATATATGAAAAAATTCTTTAGAGCCATGGCATTCGTATTGGGATGCCAGGCAACAGCGTTGATATTGACGTTCCTCCTGCGCCTGCTGATGTTTTCAGCATGCCACGATATGATTGGAGACGAAAGTGCAGGAAGTTTTACGACGCAGGCAACGGCATTCGTCAAGGGAATATGGTTTGACACCGTTATCGGGTGCTACATATCCATATTACCGCTGACACTAATGTGCATCTGCGGAATAATCGGATATTACAGAAAATGGATTATGCGCTTTGTTGTCATTTATACATCAGTGCTCTATACGCTGGTATTCTTGATTTCATCGGCCAACATCCCATACTTCAAATATTTCTTCAAGAACATCAATTCTTCCATATTCGAATGGTTCGAGTATAAGGAGCAGACCGCTATGATGGTTACGGAAGAGGCATCATATCTGGTATACCTTATACCATTCATTGTTGCTACAATTGCATACATAACAGTAGCACAACACATTGGATGCAGCATGCTGAAAGCCAATCATGCAGAAAGAGGAGGCATGGGCATACGAGAAAGAATAATGGCTGTCGGGGTTAGTTGTGTGCTGATCGGTGCGTGCATCTTCGGAATAAGAGGGCGTGTAGGATACAATCCTATAAAGATAAGTGCGGCTTACTACTGCAACGATGCGTTTCTGAATCAGTTGGGAGTAAGTCCTACGTTCAATCTGCTTACAAGCGTTATGGACGACAACAGAAAAGACAACATGGACCTGAATCTCATGGACGACAAACAGGCTGTGGAGAACATAAAGACGCTGTTGGGGCGCAACGAGCCTAAGGAGCCGGGGCTATCTCCTATTCGCAAACACATTGACGGCAAAGACACAGAATTCAAAGGAAGAAATGTAGTACTGATATTCATGGAATCAATGTCGGCAGATCTTATGGGACATTTCGGCAACAAAGACAACATCACACCGTTCCTGGACAGCTTGATGATAAAATCAATGGCATTCCATAATTTCTTCTCGGCCGGTATTCATACAAACCACGGAATGTTTGCCACATTATATTCATTTCCTGCAATAATGAAAAAGAATATGATGAAGAATACCGTCATACCTAATATTTCTGGACTTCCAACGGTTCTGAAGGACAATGGATACGCTACAATGTTCTTCATGACACACGAAAGCCAATATGACAACATGAATGCATTTTTCAGGACAAACGGATTCGACGAAATATACTCTCAGGAAGATTATCCGGCAGACAAGGTTGTAAACGGATTCGGTGTACAAGACGACTTTTTGTTCGATTATGCCATACCGGTACTAAATAAACATGCCTCGGAAGGAAACAAGCCGTTCTTTGCATGTCTGCTGTCAATCAGCAACCATCCGCCATACATGGTACCTGAGTATTTCCACCCGAAGAACAATGATGTAGAAAAACAGATTGTGGAATATGCAGACTGGTCAATAAAGAAATTCTTCAGTCAGGCATGCAGACAACCATGGTTCGACAACACAATATTCATACTCGTAGGAGACCACGGAAAGCTTGTCGGCAAAGCTGACTGCGAGATGCCTCAAAGCTACAACCATGTACCTTTCATGATTTACGGCAAGGGTATAGAGCCTAAAGAATTGTTCAACTTCGGAGGCCAGGTAGACATTGCACCGACTGTTCTGGGACTGCTCGGCATGGAATATGACCAAATAGGCCTAGGCGTGGATCTGCTCGGCGAGAAACGTCCATGCATGTACTTCACAGCAGACAATATGGTAGGTGCAAGAAATGAGAGTCATTTCTACTTTTATGAGCCTGCTACGGAAACCGAATATTTCTACGACTGCAACGACTTTAAAATGTCTGTGAGCAAAGACAAGAGCCATCCGGATTTCAAAATGCTGAAAAACTACAGTTTTTCAATGATACAGGGTGCGCAGTGGCTTATAAATGAAGGATACACTACGTCTAAAAGAGCCTTGGGAGAGACTACAAAGTAAAATATGAAAATAAAAGACGAACATAAGGAAAAACTATTTCAGTTCATAAGATTTGCTTCTGTAGGAGCAATATGCACTGCGCTCCACTATGCAATATATTATGTACTGCAGAAGTTTGTATCACCAACCCCGGCATATACAGCAGGATATGCTCTGTCTTTTATATGCAATTATTTCCTGACGACGTTCTTCACATTCAAATCAAAAACATCAGCCGGCAATGCTCTTGGCTTTGCCGGCTGTCACGCTGTAAATTATCTCATCAGCATAGGACTGCTGAATCTGTTCATCTATCTGGGAATAGACAAGTTGATAGCACCTATTTTAGTTCTTGCTATCGCTATTCCGGTAAATTTCATTCTGCTCAGAACACTGTTTGTCACACTAAGCAGAAAGAAAGAGAAAAAGAAATAGGAATAGAAATAATCTTGTTCAACGGACTTTCTTAAACTTGAACAGTCCCTGAATGGCCTTGGCGCCATCATAACGCCTATCGGCTCTGAACACTTCTTCCAATTCGTAATCAGGGAAAACATCAGCAAAGATACCGTATGCATCGTCTACAGTCATCCATATATATCCTTCGGCAGGCTTGTCCTTTGCGAATATTCTGACGCGGTCATTAAGATAATAGTTCAAGCCAAAGAAATGCAGAGGATTACCATATTCCTTAAGATCTACTTCCTTAAAAGAATATATATTGCCTTCAGGAACAATTTCATTAACCTTTGCGGCCAGTCCTTTAACTGATTGCGGTTTCAACACGGCAGGCTGATATACGGCATCGAATGCAATGTAAAAGCCGAATGTAAGAGCTATAAGAAGGTACAAATGTCTTACTGTAACCATATGACGTTCACAAGCCATCCACATAGCGGAAAGAACTATAGGCACTAATGCAAACAAGCTTATGAAGATGTTTACATCACTAAGTGATCTGATAAGTGCCATATTTTCTGCAGCATTCTTGCCTGATATAAGCGATGAAGGCACAAAATCAAGCTTCACTATTACAAATACCAGAAATACAAGTATGAACACTACGCTCAAAACCGAACCATAAATCTTTACTGAAAGTGAATGCTTCTTTACAAGCCACAGCATGTACTCAGCAATAAAATAAGCCACGAACGGATACACCGGCATAATATATACGCTGCGTTTGCTTGACGGTATGCAATAGAAAACAAATATCAGCACTGCTGCAAGCAATGAATACTGGCGACAAGGATCCATACCTCTGAAACCAGTCCACATACGATTGAAGAACTGCTTGAACGTACAATCTGGCTTCTTATACTTCAAACCGAAGAGAGAGAACAGAATCAGTAAAGTCCATGGAGCAAAACCTGATATAAGAGTAATAAAATTATAATACAGCGGTTCTTCATGCGACTCATAAGTCATCTGACCGGTAAAACGTCCGAAGTTCTCTTCACAGACAAGCGAAAGGAACGATTCACCGCCTTGCTGATAAGCTGCAACATACCAGCACAGAGGCAATACCATAGAACAGATACCAAGGCCAAACATGTACAAGAATACACGCCAGAACTTATATCCGTGAAGAAGCAGAAATACACCTGCAACCAGACAAGGCAACAACGCTCCAACAGGGCCCTTGGTCAGCGTAGCTACAGACATACACAAGACGGCAACCAACGGGAAACCTTTAAGCCCGCGTTCCCACCAGCGGTATAGAGAATAAATGGCACAAACTACAGCAGCAGTCAGTACCATATCTACACGGCAATTCACTCCTGCACGATGAATCTCAAAAGCAGTGAACAGCACTGCCGATGCTATAAAAGCTACCTGTACACCACGTCGTCTTGCAAAAAAGCAGAAACCGGCCATAGTCATTACAATTACCGCCAATGCTGACGGAAGACGCGAAGTATATTCATTTACACTACCCGTAATCAAAGAAAAAGCAGCTATGCACCAATGAAAGAATGGCGGTTTATACGGAATATCTCCACCGTTGTTCTCCGGTAGAATCCAGTTGCCGGTCTTCAGCATAGTAAGAGCTACAACGCTTTCGCGTGGCTCGCCCTTTGTATAGAACTCCGTCTGCCCGATAAACGGCAATATAGACAATGCACACACTGCAAGAAGAATCCAAAAAGCCTTGTTCGTTTTCATATCTGGGATAATATGTAGATTCGTTAATGTTCAGATTTACTAATAATTGCAAAGGCATCAAACTATAAAGCCTGCATATCGTTCAGCTTCTTATAATAGCCGTCCATTGCAAGCAACTCTTCATGAGTACCGCGTTCGACAATCTCACCTTCGTGGAGTACACATATCTCGTCTGCATTCTTTATAGTGGAAAGACGATGTGCAATCGCAATTGTAGTACGCGATTTCATAAGTCTTTCCAGTGCATCCTGAACCAGTTTTTCTGATTCGGTGTCGAGTGCAGATGTTGCCTCATCCAAAATAAGTACAGGCGGGTTCTTCAGAACGGCACGCGCAATGGATATACGCTGTCTCTGACCTCCAGACAATCGGCAGCCGCGATCACCGATATTGGTGTTGTATCCGTCTTCCATTTCCATGATGAAGTCATGGGCATTTGCAATTTTAGCAGCCTGTTCAACCTGTTCTTGCGTTGCATTTTCCACACCGAAAGCGATGTTGTTGTACACAGTATCATTGAACAAGATTGCTTCCTGATTGACATTACCAATGATAGAACGCAGAGAATGTATCGACATGTCCTTTATGTTTACTCCGTCAATAAGTATTTCGCCACTCTGTACATCATGGTAACGAGGAATAAGATCTACCAAAGTTGACTTTCCGGAACCAGACTGGCCTACCAACGCAATAGTACGTCCCTTTTCTATCTTAAGATTGATATGCTTAAGAATCTCTCTTTCTCCGTTATAACTGAAAGACACATCCTTGAACACTATAGACTCATTAAGTCCAGAAATCTGAACCGGCGACTCCTTCTCTCTAATATTATTCTCTGCATTAAGTATTTTGTTGATACGCTCCATAGAAGCCAGTCCCTTAGGAATGCTGTAACCGGCTTTTGAAAAATCCTTAAGCGGCTGAAGCATAGAATAAAGAATCACCAGATAGTAAATGAATGTACTTGCATCTATAGGAGAGTTATCTGACAATATGAGCGAACCGCCGAACCAAAGAACAACAACAATCATACATGTTCCGAGGAATTCGCTGACAGGATGCGCCGCCGATTGACGTATTGCAACCTTAAGAGCTGCATTTCTGTATTCATTGTTTACAGCAACGAAACGTCTGTTCATTTTATCCTCCGCAATGAAAGCCTTGATGATTCTGAGTCCGCCGAGCGTTTCCTCTATCTGGCTCAATCCGTCGCTCCATTTCGACTGCGCATAAAGAGATTTGCGCTTCAACTTACGTCCAATCGAACCTATACCCCATGCCAGGAACGGAACAACGAGCAATGTGAACAAAGTCAGTTGCCAGCTTATTGCTATCAGTGTAGAAAAGTATATAACGATAAATATAGGATTCTTTATGAGCATGTCCAAAGAATTCGTGATAGACGAATCAACTTCGTTCACATCGGTACTAACTCTTGCAAGTATATCACCTTTCCTTTCTTCTGAAAAGAATGAAAGAGGCAAACGCAGGATTTTAGCATAAATTTCCAAACGAATGTCTCTCACAATTCCAGTTCTGATAGGCATAAGGCAAGCCGAACCGCCAAAATAAGCACCGGTTTTAAGAAGCGTCATCAATGCAAGCCCGAAACCAAGCATAAGCAAAGTCGTAGACGGTCCGTAGGTATTGACCAGCGTCTGAGAATAATAATACAGATTATTTATGGCAGTATCCTTCAGATTGCCCGTACCCCACTCTATGAACCGATAAGTTTCAGTCTCAATACCGAACAATATGTTCAGTATCGGAAGAAGCAATGTGAAAGAAAACACATTGAATACGGCTGTAAGGATATTGAAGCTGAATGTTCCGATTACAAATCTCTTGTAAGGTCGGAAATACTTGCCCATTATTTTAAAAAACTCCTTCATATTCGATAGTGTGATTTATGTTAGGAATACTTAGAAAGATCGTCAAATAAAGTAAGATGCCGGCGTCACGATTTCCTTCCGAAATCTGCAGGAATTTCGCCCCACCGACTCGTTTCCCATTTAACGATTCTATTGTAATAATTATTTTTGCGCAACCATGATTCTGCACGCGCAATCATTTCAAACAAAGCCTCAGTACGCTCATTGCGTTCGAGCTTTGTCTTGCACGTTTTATTCTTTACCCACATTATAGCATTCCTGCTGTCCGAATAAATTGTCATGTTGCTCTGTTTCTTTTTCAGCAAAGCCAAAGCATGGACAATAGCAAGAAATTCACCTATATTGTTGGTTCCGAACACCGGACCATAGTGAAAAACAACCTGGCCGGTCCGAAGATAAATTCCGCGGTATTCCATCATACCCGGATTACCGCTGCAGGCGGCATCAACAGCCAAAGCCTCAGCCTCAACTTCCATTGGAAGAGGCAGGACCGTATCCGTTCTGTCAGTTGGAACATCCTGCAAACCTCCGGCTTTACTTACTGTCTGTTTGGCAGACTTATTACCTATAAATTCGTATGGATTCGAAGAATAAGCCCTGTTTGCCTCTTCCTCAGTGTCAAAAGACTTGTACAGTGCACCTTCCACTCCACGTATAAGGCTTTCACACTCCTTCCATGAACTGAATACGCCGGTCTTCAGACCATTCCATACAACATAATATTTCTTCTTGCCTGCCAAAATACAAAAATATTACCGATTAAACACAAGTTTACGTCTCACGTGTAAAAACAAAAAGAGCCTGTGGCCACTTCAGCAACATTCCACTGCACCGAAGCAAAGCCACAAGCCCTTGCGTCTTATCATTACATTCTTTCAGGCATTTCAATACCAAGCAGACCCATACCGAGTCTTACAATCTTGGCAACATTCTTTGAGAGAACAAGACGGAATACTTTCTTCTTCTCATCTTCTTCGCGCAATATGCTGAAATCGTGATAGAACTGATTGAATTCCTTTGTCAATTCATAGCAGTAGTTGGCAATGCCAGAAGGACTGTAATCTGTTCCAGCCTGCTTTACTACAGCAGCAAAGCCGTTGAGATGCTGTATCAATGTCATTTCCTTCTCATTAACTTCAACATCAGCATCAAGTTTCTCAGGTATGCTTATTCCTGCCTCCTGAGCCTTACGCAGGATTGAAGAAATACGAGCATAAGTATACTGTATGAATGGTCCTGTATTTCCATTGAAGTCGATACTCTCGGCCGGGTTGAACAACATGTTCTTGCGTGCATCAACCTTGAGAATGAAGTACTTGAGTGCTCCAAGGCCCACCTTGCGAGCAATCTCCGAAGCCTCTTCGTCACTTACATCCTTCAACTTGCCCATTTCCATAGAAACTTCCTTGGCCTGGCTAATCATCTCTTCCATCAAGTCGTCAGCATCAACAACCGTACCCTCACGACTCTTCATCTTTCCGTTAGGAAGCTCAACCATTCCATAAGAGAAGTGAACCAAATCCTTGCCCCACTTGAAACCGAGCTTGTCAAGCAGTATAGAAAGAACCTGGAAATGATAGTTCTGTTCGTTTCCGACAACATATATCATCTTGTCGATAGGATAATCCTGGAAACGAAGCTTTGCTGTACCGATATCCTGAGTCATATAGACAGAGGTACCATCGCTTCTGAGCAACAGTTTCTCGTCAAGTCCTTCACCTGTAAGGTCAGCCCAAACAGAGTTGTCCGGACGTCTGTAGAAGATACCCTTCTCCAATCCTTCCAACACCTTCTCTTTTCCTTCCAGATAAGTGTCAGACTCATAATATATCTTGTCGAAGCTTACGCCCATCATCTTGTATGTCTCGTCAAATCCGGCGTAAACCCATTCGTTCATCTTTCTCCAGAGAGCTCTTACCTCCGGATCGTTGTTTTCCCACTTCACAAGCATCGCATGTGCTTCCTTTATGAGAGGAGCCTCATTCTTGGCCTTTTCCTTAGCCTCTTCCTCAGCCATGCCCTGTGCGATGTATTCTTTTTCAAGGGCAGAACACTCTTCCTTGTAATGCTTGTCGAAAGCCACATAGAAATCACCTATCAGATGATCGCCCTTCTTGCCTGCTGTTTCAGGAGTAACGCCGTTGCCCCACTTAAGCCATGCCAACATAGACTTGCATATATGTATGCCTCGGTCGTTGACGATGTTTGTCTTCACGACCTTGTTTCCATTGGCTTCGACAATGCGTGCCAGTGCACTTCCGAGCAAGTTGTTGCGCACGTGTCCAAGATGGAGCGGTTTGTTGGTGTTAGGTGAAGAATACTCAATCATCACCAAAGGAGAATTTTCAGTAGGAGCTACAAATCCGAAACGTTCGTCTGCATTGATATCATTGAGCAGACCAATCCAGCTTGACGGACTTACAACTATATTGAGAAAACCTTTTATGACATTGAAGTCTGCAACGACATCAGGCACCTGCGCCTTCAGATACTCACCGATTTCCTGTGCAGTCTGCTCCGGTTTCTTTCGGGATATTTTAAGAAAAGGGAATACAACGACAGTCAAATGTCCTTCAAATTCCTTTTTTGTTTTCTGCAGCTGCACCTGTTCTGCAGGCACCTCTGTTCCGTAAAGGGTTTTGACACCCTCCTGCACGGCAGCAATAATTTTCTCTTCAATGCTCATAAAAATATTCGTATTTTAATGCCGGACAGACATTCCGGCAAAAGTCAACAATTCAGATTAAGTTATTGTTTGCAAAGATAGTGCAAACGGGGGGCATTAGAAAATAAAAACAGCCTTTTTTACCGATACCGGCCGTGCGTCTGCATCATATTTTCAGACACATACACACGGCCGGCATATAATAAATACTATGGCATCAGTCTTCTCTAGGTTTCTTCACCTTCACTTCATACAGATCCTTACGTCTGTCTTTGAGGTTGCGTACACCGCCATAAGTATGCAGTGCATTCAGCAAGTCAAGATCGACATCCGAAACAAGAATCATCTCCGTATTTGGAGTTGCCTCGGCTCTTCGTCCATCTGTAGGGAAAGCAAAATCACAAGGTGTAAACACGCCCGACTGTGCATACTGGATGTCCATATTGTGCACACGAGGCAGGTTGCCGACACTTCCTGCGATGACAACAAAGCACTCATTTTCTATAGCTCTGGCCTGTGCACATGCTCTCACGCGGGAATAAGCATTCTGCGTATCTGTCAGATAAGGCACAAACAGAATCTGCATGCCCTGATCAGCCATAATACGCGAAAGTTCAGGGAATTCAACATCATAACATATCAGGACACCAATCTTAGCACAGTCCGTCTCGAACGTCTGTATCATATTTCCGCCCGTAAGTCCCCAGCTCTTTATCTCGTCCGGAGTAACGTGAATCTTCTCGTACATTTCGTAACTGCCATCACGACGGCAAAGGAAACCTACATTGTAGAGATTACCGTCCCTCAGAAGAGGCATACTTCCGGTAATAATGTTAATGTTGTAGCTTATGGCCAGCTGTATGAATCTGTCTCTTATCTCATCCGTATATTCAGCCAACGCACGTATGGCCTGCGATTCGCTCATGTGGTTGAAACGTGCCATGAGCGGAGCATTGAAATATTCCGGGAAAAGCACAAAATCACTCTGATAGCCGGAGACTGCATCGACGAAGAATTCAATCTGTTCAAACAAGTCGTCGATAGACTGATAGCTTCTCATCTGCCACTGTACGAGACCTACTCTAACTGTAGTCTTTGTCGGTATAGGCTCGTCCGTAGGCGGCTGGTAATAAATATTGTCCCACTGCAGAAGACATGCATAATGCTTTGATTCCTCATCGTTAGGCAGATAATTTGTCATCACCCTTCTTACATGGAAATCGTTAGAAAGCTGGAACGTAAGCACCGGGTCGTATATTTCGCGCTTGCGCACCTGTTCTATGTATTCCTTCGGACGAAGCTTATCTGCATACTTATGATAGTTAGGAATACGTCCGCCGAACATTATGGCCTTGAGATTCAGTTTTTCGCAAAGTTCCTTGCGATACTCATACATACGTCTGGCCAGACGCAGTCCTCTATATTCAGGATGTATGAAAACCTCTATTCCGTAGAGAATATTTCCATTCGGGTTATGAGTTTTGAACGTCTCGTTGCCGGTAACCTTTGCATACGTATGGTCGCCTTTGACAAGATCATAATCAACGATTATAGACAAAGCACAACCCACTATCTTATCGTCAACCACCGTGACTACCTGACCTTCAGGAAATATGCGCAAAAGAGTTACTATTTGTTCCTTTGTCCAAAAAACATCACTTCCGTCAGCATACACTCTGCGAAACGACTGCGCCAGCTGACTGTAGTCCTCAATCTGCAGAGGGCGTACCTGAATCTTGCTTATGTTCTGATTTTCCATAACTGCAAATCAAATAAAATCTTATTTCTTTCAGCCTGCAAATTTCGCTCATAATCAGCTACGATGTTATTGCGAAAGCGTCTTTTTGCATTATTCATATAGACTTTAATGAAAGAAATCAAAAAAATGAGCCGAAAAACACAGACTGCATATCAAACATGCATGTCATGTGATTTTCGGCTCATAAGAGTCAATCTACATTATATCTATCTCCGTCAGATCATTTCTTCTTGAGATCCTTCAGAGTCCATTCAGCCATCCAAGGTATTTCGGCCTTACCGTTGCTGTCAAACTTCAAAGGAAGCCAGATGTAGCGGCTGTCTGCCAAATCTTTCTTCTTCCACATGTCGAAGCAAGCAATGAACTGGCCCTTCTTGGCATTTACCGGAATCACATATGTGCTCTGGCCATAGAAGGTCTTGTCGGCATCGACACCGGTACAAGGATTGCCTATAGTTTTCCATTCGCCCATGATAGAATCAGCCACAGCAATCTCAGCCTGATTCGGATCCCATCCTGTGCATCCGCTGGAAAGCATGTAATATTTGCCGTCATATTTGAAGACAGCCGGTGCCTCACGTGCCATACCTATGAAACGGCGTACATAGTGTCCGTCCGGTTTCAGATAATCATCAGTAAGACGGTTGATGTGCAGAGTCTGGTTGTTTTCAGAAGATGAGAACTGATAGGCTGTACCGTCGTCATCAACAAACAAAGTCTGGTCGCGGCTCATAGAATCATTAGGGCGGAAACTTCCTAGATACTCAAACTCCCCTGTCGGACTGTCGCATACAGCCACTCCAGCCGCAGCCATACTGTAGTCGGCGCTTTCTGCATGGAACCACATCACGAACTTCTTTGTCTTCTTGTTGTATACAACCTTCGGACGCTCCAGCACTTTTGAAGGATGCAGGTCACTGTTAGGATCATCAGGCACAGCCTTGAGCACAATACCCTCAAACTTCCAGTTGAGCAGGTCCTTGCTCGAATAGCATCCCACACCTGTTACATCTGTGCGGTAGCATTCCCAAGTAGCCCAGCTAGGCAGCACCGTCTTTCCGACCTTATATTCGCCGTACCAGTAATAAGTGCCCTTGTGATACATTATGCCTCCGCCATGGGCATTGATAGGATTTCCGTCAGTGTCGTTCCATACTTCTTTCGGACGGAACGCCTCGTTCTTCTGTGCATAGCAGCCGCCGGAAACCGCAAGACCAACAACTGCCAAAACAATCATCAATACTTTTTTCATGAATTCAATCTTATAATATAAATAATAAATAATCGTGCACTTCATAAATGCAGAAATGCCGCATCAAACGGACACACCGGAATTTTCCGGAATATCCCTGTACAAAAATAATAAATATTCCGTACTTTCAGCTCAATCCAGCAGAATCTGATAACTTTTATTGTCCTTTACAGCTGTAAAGGAGCCGTAGCCTCCATTTTTAAGCTTGTCGTACTCACAAGGAGCCACTACTTTGCCTTTAGTGGAAATTACTCCATATTTCCACCTACGCGAAACTATGAAATGATTGGATTCAAAATTTATTCCGTCATATTCACAAGGAACAATCATACGACCGTCTTCTGAAAATATGCCCTGCATCGAATTGCGGTAAACCTTAAAGAATCCATTAAAAGATTCTATTCTGTTGTATTCACAAGGAATTATGTTTTTGCCTTTCAAATCGTAAAGTCCAGTCTTACGGTTCTGAACAACAAGAAACTGATTATTATATATATTGACTGATGAAAAAGAGCACGGCAAAACACACTTGCCCTTCCCGTCATAGACACCGACATAATTGCCTGCATTTACAACTTTGAAAAAACCATTCAGCGGTTCAATATTTTTAAAACGAGCCAACAATATCACTTTACCATTAGGCTGGCTGACAACGCCATACATATTGTCATTTCCCCTCTGAATGACGAAATCTCTATTGTCGGAAGCTGTCCGACACCCTACAACCGCGCCTGCACATGCAAGCAGGCCAATAAGCAATGTTTTGTGTTTCATACTATTAAATTATTTATATAAGTAAGATTGTAAAAGTTATTTCATACGCCCCATCCCATTATGCAGCAATATTATAAAATACGTCTTTACGTCATGTTTTTCAAAACGAATATGATCAGCGCACTTAAACATCAACACAAATATAGCGAAAGGTGAGAGCAGATACAAATGAAAACATAGTTTTCGATTTGGATTTGCAGAACCGCATCCTATATTATTACTATATAAACAAATCGAAAGCCGAGCACAAAAGTAAATACAAATAAAAGCAGCTCAAACCCAAAGGCCGAGCTGCTTAATTCACGAAATTGCTTTTTCTTCAAAATATCGAATCACTTATGTCTCAAAGAATCAAGCCATTTAATGAAGTCCGGATTTTCAACTTTATAGACCTTAACACCTCGAGTTTTTGCAAAGTTCACCCAAGAGGACAGATCTTCAGCTTCTCCGTCGAAGACAAATTTACCGGTCGTCTTGCGTGCATCGAAGCCGACGCCAGGCTCACCAGGCTCACCGGCAAGGAGATTCATATCAGCAGAAACGGAATAAGACTTGCCGGATTTTTCAAGAGCGATCGAGCACGACTGTTCCTGAGTCCAGTCATCGGAGTACATAACAAATGAAGAAGGTCTCGCATATTCACCATCTCCATCCCAAATACTAGCATAAAGATCATCGTTAAGGTAAATTCCTACAGCAACATCCGTATAAGTACCGGTCGCAAGTCCAGAGACATTATAAAAATCAATAGAAGCACTAGAATATATGATACCTTCCTTTATCTTATCAGGATGCTTATAATAATACATCATATCGATATCATAAAAATCCAAACGGCACTCACCTTCAGAATCTTCTTCAAAGTCAAACGAATAGTAATAAGCATACTTAAAATTCACTCGTTTTCCGTCAACATCCAAATAACATGTTTCAACGTCTGACGAGCCACCGGAACCGCCTTCTCCACCTTCATTATCGTCGTCGCTGCACGACACACAGAACAAGCCGCAAGAAAGCACAACGGCCGACATTCCCAAAACTGCAATTAATTTTTTCATACGAAATCTGATTTTACTGATATTATAATAAGAACTTTATTTCTCGTTTCATTTTACTATTATCTTCACAGCATCGTCTCCATTAGAAACCACATACATTCCTGCAAGAAGATTCAAAGTACGTTCACCACGGCCAGAAGCAACAAGTTCACCACCCAATGTATATACAGACCACGATCCAGCGCTCACCCGTACTCCATCGACGTCATTACGCAACCATGAAGCAGACGAAGCTTCAGTATCCTTAATTCCTGCCGGCAAATCACCTTTCACAACATTAAAATCCTTCCAAACTTCGGCACTCTTGTACACATCTACACAATCCGATGGGACATAAAGTACAGCATTCACCAAAGTAGAAGAAGCAAATGTACCGCGCTTGATAGTTTGCGGTTTTGCAGAACTGTTATACACAAATTCAAGGTCTTCGCTTGCAAAAAAAGCATAAATTCCTATAGAATCCAAAGAGGCCGGAAGTCTCAGGGATGTGATGCCGGTATACGACAAAGCTCTATCTCCTATAATTCTCACAGATTCCGGAATATTGATGCCTTTCAGTTTTTTACAACTGGCAAATGCATCGTTTTTTATTTCTACGATTGTATTAGGGAGAGTAACCGATGTAACATCTGCCTCCTTAAAAGCAAATGAAGAAATAGAAACGACCTTATAAGACACATTATCAACAACAATACTCTGCGGTATGGTCATTTCACCTGAATAAAATCCACCTGGATGTTCCGCAACTGATGCTGTATTGTCTGTATTATTCCACTAGTGTCCCGTTAAAATCGGGACGGTTTAAAAATTGATAAATAGTTGCCCGTTTTGGTCGGATCGGTCTTTGTCATATTGAACATTATTTGATTCA